>CAXYYB010000007.1:0-171136 GCA_964293225.1 uncultured Symbiopectobacterium sp.
TTTTTTTGCTGGAGAAAAAAGCCACCAAAAACTATTTGGGGAGCGTTGGCCTGCCCGAGTTCGCCCTGCGCACGAGGGAAGTGTTGTGGGGCAAGCAAAGCGGGATCATCAGGGAAAAGCGTGCGCGCAGCGCACAGACGCCGGGCGGCACCGGTGGCCTGCGTATTGCCGCAGAGTTTATCGCCAACCAGACCTCCGCTAAACGTATTTGGGTAAGCAACCCAAGCTGGCCCAACCATAAAAACGTGTTTCAGGCGGCCGGACTGGAAGTGTGTGATTATCACTATTACGATGCTGCTAACCACGCGCTGGACTTTGATGGCATGGTAAAAAGCCTTGAAGCGGTTCAGGCGGGCGACGTGGTGTTATTCCACGGCTGTTGCCATAACCCGACCGGTATCGATCCTACGGCGCAGCAGTGGCAAGCGCTGGCTGACTTATCCGCTTCGAAGGGTTGGCTGCCGCTGTTCGATTTTGCCTATCAGGGCTTTGCGCGCGGGCTGGAAGAAGATGCCGAGGGTCTGCGTATTTTCGCGGCTTCCCACCCGGAATTGCTGGTCTCCAGCTCTTATTCGAAGAACTTTGGCTTGTATAACGAACGTGTTGGTGCCTGCACGCTGGTGGCGGCCAATGCCGATGTGGCAGACAAAGCGTTCAGCCAGGTGAAATCCATCATCCGCGCCAACTACTCCAACCCACCGGCACACGGTGCGGCAGTGGTGGCGACCATCCTCGGCAACGAGGCGTTGCGTACCCTGTGGGAACAGGAACTGACAGCAATGCGCGAGCGCATTCAACGCATGCGTCATCTGTTCGTCAATACCTTACAGGAAAAAGGTGCGACGCAGGATTTCTCGTTTATCATTCAGCAGAACGGCATGTTTTCCTTCAGCGGCCTGACCAAAGATCAAGTATTGCGTCTGCGCGATGAGTTTGCGGTCTATGCGGTGAATTCTGGACGGGTTAACGTGGCAGGTATGACGCCGGAAAACATGGCTCCGCTGTGCGAAGCCATTGTGGCCGTGCTGTAATAGGTTGTCAGGCATCCCCTGCTCGTCGGGGGATGCCAGTGCATTAATCATGCACAAAAGGATTGGTCTTACGCTCCTGCCCCAGCGTCGAGATTGGGCCGTGTCCAGGAATAAAGGTGATATCATCCCCGAGTGGGAACAATTTGGTGCGAATGGACGTAATCAACGCCTGATGGTCACCCTGCGGGAAATCACTGCGCCCTACACCGCCGTTAAAGATCACATCCCCCACCTGCGCCAGACGCGATACCTTGTCGATAAACACCACATGACCCGGCGTATGTCCCGGACAGTGCAGCACGGACAGCTCGGTGTTACCCACCGTCACCGAATCCCCTTCTTGCAGCCAGCGCGTCGGTGTTAACGGCGCACACTCTGTCAGGCCAAACATACGGCTCTGTGCGGGCAAACCATCGAGCCAGAAGGCATCTGCGGGATGTGGGCCGATAATCGGCACCTGATAGTGTTCAGCCAGTTGCGAAGCCGCCCCGACGTGATCGAGATGTCCATGGGTCAACAGGATTTGAGTGACGTTGATATCGCACTGCGCGACGGCACGTTTGATTTTTTCCGCTTCGCCGCCGGGGTCAACAATCGCTGCGTCGCGGGTTTCTTCACACCATAACAACGTACAGTTTTGGCTGAACGCCGTTACGGGAACAATCTGGTATTTCATAGCACTCCACTTCACGAAAAAGCACCCTTACGTGACCGTCATCATGACACGGTCCGACCGTGGGGTCTATTAGCGTTAAGGGTTACCAGCTCCGCGTCGGCCCGGTATCAATGTGCACGAAATTACTTTTCGGATAGTAGCCTACGCCGCCGGCCTTCAACTTCAGCGCCGCTTTGCGAATATTCGCCAGTTGCACACCTTCGATGTGAAAATCCATCGCCTGACCTTTGGTGTGATAGCTCTGTTTGGCCACGCCGCGCGAATGGCTGCGCATTTCATTGTTGGTATCCACCGAGCGATACCCCGAAATCAGCTGTACCGGCTTGTTGGTGCCCAACATCACTTGTAAGCGATAAAGTTGATCGAACAGCGCAGGATCGATGGTTTTGATTTTATTGGCGCGGTAATCGCGGAAGAAGTGGTTCAGACGGGACAGTTCATCTTTATTATAACGGCGACCATCGAAGAATTCAGTTTTGAGATATTCGCCGGTATTGAGGTTTGCCAGCGTAAGAATGCGCGGTCGTGGGGTTGATAGCGTAGCAAACGCCTGCCCCGGCAGCATGGCAGCGCCCAACGCGGCTCCGCCCAGCGCCAGCCATCTGCGGCGATGATGATCGATGAATTCCATGAAGTGTGCCCCGGCTTAAAAAGTGAACATAACGACGACAAAAAAATGCGCCGTTTGGCACCTTAACCGTGCAGGGTATTCGAGTCAACCCGATTAACGACAGGGTATGCGGAGGATCCCGTTGATCCTCCGCTACGATATAAACCGTGTGACAGCGCTAACATCCCAGAATATCAGCGGTTACTGGAGCAGTTGCCCTGCTTTGCCTAGGATGCCCGCCCCCCGTTTTACCGTATCATCATAATTGTAAATATCTGTGCGGAACTGGGGTTTGCCATCGTCAGCTACCCAGGCCGTCAAATAGTACAGATTGACCGGAATCCGCTGTTTAACCGGCACATAGGTGGTATTTCCCTGCGCCAGCGTGGAGGAAATGCGCGCATCGTTCCATCCCGCATCCTGCAACAGTAGCCCCGCCAGTTCGGACGCTTTGTTTACGCGCACGCAGCCCGAGCTGAGCGCGCGAATGTCTCGCTGGAACAGCCCATGGTTCGGCGTATCGTGCAAGTAAATCGCCTCGGAATTGGGCATATTGAATTTATACCGCCCTAGCGAGTTGTTGGCACCGGGAGCCTGACGAATGCGATACGGGAAACGATCCGCCGATACCACGGACCAATCGATCATCGTCGGATCGATAGTCTCCACCTCGGAGTGCCAGCCCGAGAGCAGCGTATAATTATTGCGCTGCAAGTAGCTGGGATCCTTGATGACTTTGGGGACGATATCCTGGCGAATCAGCGTGGTGGGCACGTTCCACGGCGGGTTGACCACCACGTTATACAATGAACTGCTCATCAGCGGGGTTTTGCGTTTCGGTTGTCCGACAATCACGCGTGAAGAGAGGCGCTGCGTACCGTTTTGATAGTAGTTCAACGAATAATCAGGGATGTTCACCATGATGCCAGTGCTGACATTATCCGGCACCAGACGCAAACGCTGAATATTGAGCGCCAGCAGCGCGGCACGGGTTTGCGGCGAAACGTTCAGCCAATCTCGCGTTCGTTTGCCAATGACGCCATCGGCTTCCAAGCCTTGCCATTGTTGGAAACGCTTAACCCCCTCGACCAGATCGCCCGTGTAGGTATCCGGTGACGATGCCGCCGCGTCGACAACAGCAGGTTGTTCATTGAACAGGGTGGTGTTCTCTGAGGTGGCAAGCATACCGGTGCGTTGCAGTATTTCACGCAGTACCGTCAGATCCTGACTTTGCTGTTCAGGACGCAAGGTATCCGACATCGTCAACACCGGCCAGGGGCGCGTATCCAGCAACAGCGGTTTCAATGCCTGATGCATCTTGGCATATTGTGAATGGCGCGGTGCAAGCGATGAGACAAACCCAACGCTGTTGCCCGCGACCAGCGCCTGCCGCCATTGCTCCACGCGCGCAGGCGCTGGCGATTGCAAACGGTAGGGGACGCTGCTGTAGAGCCAGTCAGTGCCGTTGCGCTCCACGCCGTCAACAAACTGTAGGTAGCCCAGCATGGCATCTGACAACAACACGTCACGTTCCATCCCTTTGATGCTGGCATCCGTCAACCACGTCACCCATTGCGTAAACTGCGGCTGAACTCCTGACAGCGCCACTTCGGCTAGCTGCTGCTGGAGCTGCACGACGGCGTGCTCATCCGCCCATAACCGTTGTGCCGGATGCAGTGCGTAGAGTGCAGTGATATCTGAGAGATAATGCGGTTTAACGCCTTTCGCCGCCAGTGCCTGTAACGCCGCCGCGCTGGTTTCATGAGAGGCGTTGCCAGCGGTGTGCGAAGAGACGCTCGGCGCAGCGTGGGAAATCACTGCCGCCTGCCCGGTAGCCGACAACGCACACAAAGAAAACAGACTCAAGGCCCACAACGTGCCAACGCGGCACAGCGTGCTCTGCGCTTTTTGCTCACATAACAACATCCATTTATCCCCTGTATTCACTAAACGCGATATCAGCCACGTTATTTTTATCGGCAATGAAAGTACGAGGTCCAATGGATATGACTCCCTAATTCACGTTATGCAGAAAACTGATTGTCATAAAACAGCGCAAAACGTTGAGATGGCCTGCTACTTTAATTATTCGCTCATCATTACCGTTAGTATATAAAGAGACAATGTTTTTTGCGCCACTTCCCACTGGATTATTTCACTGGTCCGTCATGTTGGCGGTCCCCATCAGGGAAATTAAGGGACAAAAAAAGAGGCCGTTTGACACGGCCTCTGCACTTTACGTCACAGAATTATACGCCACAGGATTATCGTTACGATGCCTGCACCTGCGGTGCTTCATTCTCGCTGCCAAAACCACGCAGCCCGACCACATGTACATGCTCCTGATTCTGGAACACTTTACGCACCAGTTTGTAGGTGGTGCCTTTTTCCGGGCTGATATTTTCCGGCGCAGCAATCACCAGCTGCATTTCCAACCGCTCACACAGTTCGAATAGCGTGGCGATGGATTTGGCATCCAGACGCGCCGCTTCATCGAGGAACAGTAAACGGCAAGGGATAATGTCCTTACCGCGCAGGCGCTTGGATTCATCTTCCCAGCTCTGCACCACCATCACCAGAATCGACATCCCGGTCCCGATCGCTTCACCGGTGGAAAGCGCGCCGCTCTCTGCACGCAACCAACCATCGGCACCGCGATTAACCTCCACTTCCATCTCAAGGTAGTTGCGGTAATCGAGCAGTTCTTCACCGATGGTTTGCGGCGTGCGTTGTCCCATATCCACTTCAGGATTGAGGCGCTGGTAAAGCTTCGCCAGCGCTTCCGAGAAGGTCAACCGGTTGCTGCTGAACAGATCCTGATGCATCTCTTGTTGTTCCGAGAGCACATTGAGCAGCGTGGTGTGCGTTTCGCGCACGTTGACGTTCAAACGCACGCTTTTCACCTGCCCAAACGCAACCGCCTGCAAGCCCTGATTCAGCATGCGTATGCGATTTTGCTCACGCTGAATGGTTTTACGGATGATGTTCGCCACACTCTTGGAACTGATCGCCAGCATTTTTTCACGTGCGGTCAGCTCTTCCGTCAGACGGTTAAGTTCAATTTCCATCTGCTCGATGGCTTCAACCGGGTCATCAGTGCGAATAATATCCTGACGAATACGCTCACGCAGATGCTGATAGACCGCAATATAGAACTGCACTTTGCGTTCAGGCCGTTTCGGATCTTCCGATGCGCGCAGCACGTCGCGCAGATGTTCGTTATCCGCAACCGCCAGTCGCAATGCCCCCAACGCTTTATCCGACATAGAACGCAATTCGTCAGCGTCCATGTAGGCCAGCTCACGTCGGTGCAAACGGCGCTCTACGCCATTGTCTTTCACCAGACGCATCACAGCGCACCAGCCCGCTTTCGCCGTCACCACCTGTTCGCGCATCTGGTGATAATCACGTTCCACCTTGCGCAATTTCTTCTGCAAGCCGTCCATTTCCGCTTCACAGAAGGTAATCTGCTTCTCCAACTGATTACGGCGCGTGCGGTTGGCACTCAAGGCAGCATGCAATTCATCACGGCGCGTGCGGGCGCGCGCTTCCGCGTCCGCATCCGCACGCACGCCGATCTCCTGCAATTCCTGAATAAGCTCTTTGTGCATTTCGTTTTTGGCATCATGCGCACTGCGCAACGACGCCTGCACCTGACTGTACTGCGTTAACTGCGCCTGCTGCTGACGCAACTGTTCACGCGAGCGGGTGCGTTCGGTTTCAGCCTGATCCAACCGTTGGCGCAACTTGTCATTCAAATCGGCATTTTCCCCCAGCATGTCCGCTGAGTCGCTGTAGCTGAAATGAGGACGACGTTGCACCACTTCCGTTAAGGCAAACGCCTGCTGTTTCGCCTGACGCTGTGCGCTTTGCGCCTGGGTGTACTGTGCCCGCAGTTGTTCATGCTGCTGTGGATCGCTTTGCAGTACCGCCACCAGCGGCTCCAGTTTCACCAACGACGCACCGTGCTGCGTAATAAAATGCGCGGACTCCTCTGCCGCATCCAACTCGTCGCGAATCTCTTCGATCCGATCGTGCAAGGTATCATCACACAGCAGGCTGACGCGCGGGATCAGGCGGTTGAGCAATGAAACACACTCTTTGGCCTGATCGTATTGCTGACGCTGCTGCTGGTTTTCTGCATCAAAATTGTTGATGGCGCGGTCCAGTTCGCCGCGACGAGAACTCAAGGGGCGCAGCGCTGCCTCAGGATCGTCATCGAATGCAATCGCCAGATGAGAGCCGATAAAACGGCTGAACGCCTGATGCAAACGTTGGGTCTTCTGTACGTCAAACGACAGCGTGGCGTACTGCTCCGCCAGCGCTTCACGCTCGTCGCGCAAACTCTCCAAGCGATTTTCACGCGCGGCGCGACCAAACAATGGCACCTCAGGGAAACGGGAATAGCGCCACTGGCGATCGGCGATTTTAACCACCACCGCCTTCTCCAGCTCTTCTACCGCGAAGACGCTGTCATCGAACGATTGCGGATCCCCTTCTATCAGATAGAGATCTTCCGGGCAGTCATCCAGCCCTTCAAGCTGTTCACGCACCAGCGATAAATCGGCAACAACGATGCCGTGGCGTGAGGGTCCGTACAACGCGGAGTAGTACGGCGCATCGTCCAGCGTCACGTCATCGTAGATTTCGGACAGCAACACGCCGCCAAAGCGTTCTGCCAGCGCCGTCATACGCGGATCTTCCGCACCACCTGGCTGACTCAAACGTTCGATTTGATCGTCAATGTGACGCTTACGCGCCGCCACATCATCACGTTCTACCGTGATTTCGCGCTCGCGTTCCAGCAGTTGTTGCAAATGCTCGGTCACGGCCTGACCATCAGCAAAGGTGGTACCGCTCTGTTCACTCAGTTGCGTCAGGGCTTCCTGTGCCGCCAGCCACACCGGCGCCCGCGCGGTTAATGTCTGAATTTGTTGCTGGATCTGCTCCAATTCCTGACGCAGCGCCAAACGGCGCTCCCCGGCTTCTGCGACCAGCGCAGAGAGGGTTTCAATCTTCAGTTCCAGTTCCTGCTGCAAGCTGTCCAAGTCTTCCGGCTCACAGGGTTGACCATAGCGTTTACCAAACTCTTGCAGCAGGCGTTCCGCTTCCTGCTGTTCGCGCAGGCGCTGTTCCAGTTCGGCCAGACGACCACGCAGGGGATGCACGCGTTCAGCCTGATAACGCTGAGAGGTACTGTCGCGCAGCACATCGCGCGCCGCTTGCCACGCGTCGCTACGCGCCACGTTACCCACAATCTTGCAGACGAGCTGATAGGCTTGTTCAAATTGGTTATAAGCCGCATCGGAGACGCTCAGGGTCTGTTCCAGTTGCAGCAACAGCTCGGTCGCTTCCTGCTCGCGCGCGTGGAAGGTTTCCAGCCACTCATCGGCGTTGTCTGCCGTTAAGTCTGGCAACTGGCACAGCGTGCGAGCACGCTCTAATGCCTGTTGCGCCTGTTGATACTGGATCGCTCGGGTCTGCTGCACGTCCAGCGCTTGCTGGTAGTCAGCAAGCTGGCTTTTCAACTCATCCACTTCCTGCTCGGCAGCCTGCGCGCGCGCATCATTCTCTTCAAGCTGCTCGCGCGCTTCTTCTACTACGATGTCCTGCTCTTCCAGACGCGAGCGCAGCTCTTCCAGATCGGCATCGTAACGCTCAATCTTTTCCTGCTGACGCAGCGCCGTTTGCACCAGATTGAGGTGGTCACTGGCGGCCTGGTGATCGGTTTCCAAATCGCTTTCGGCGTCCGTTTGTTCCGCCAGTTCGCGCGCCATTTCCACATGGCGATACTGTTCATGCACCAACTGCTTGCGGCTACCAAACAGGTCATGACGCAGCGCCAGCGCACCGTCCAGATGCACCCGTCGCTCATTGGCATGGCGCATATAGTCAGCGGCCACGTAGGAGGTGGCTTCCGATATCAGGTGTTTAAACAGATCGCGATCCGATTGCGTCACCCGGATGGCTTCCAGCGTCATCCGGTTTTCACGCAGCGCCGCTTCCATATCCTGGAACGCTTTGCGCACCCCGCTATTTTCCGGCAGCAGGTAATCACGCAGCGATCGGGTAATGGCGCTGGAGATCCCGCCGTACAGGGACGCTTCAATCAGACGATAGAATTTACTGCGATCGGACGCAGAGCGTAACCGACGAGGCACCACGCCCAAATCAAACATCAACGCATGGTAATCGGTAATGGAGTTGAACTGTTTGAACAGCACGCCCTCCATCTCTTCCACACGCTCTTTCAGTTCTTGCAACGTCAACACCCGAACCTGGCGCTCGCCCAATGACTGGGTCAGCACCTGCGTCGGTTGCAACGTGGTGGGCAACCCTTGAATGGCGAAGGGTTTGATATCGACCTTTTTGTCGCGTCCCGCCACCTGTTGCAGACGCACCCCGACCAACACGCGCTGATGGCGAGAGTTAACGACGTCCAACGTGGCATAACACACGCCGGCGCGCAGTTTACCGTGCAGCCCTTTATCGCGTGAGCCGCTGGTGGCCCCCGCCTCGGTGGTGTTACGGAAATGCAGCAGCGTCAAATCGGGGATCAGTGCGGTGATAAAGGCCGCCATCGTCGTCGATTTTCCCGCGCCGTTCCCCCCGGACAGCGTGGTGACCAGTTCGTCCAAATCAAACGTTCGGGCAAAAAAGCCGTTCCAGTTGACCAGCGTCAGTGAGCGAAATTTACCGCGTTCAATCATTGTTATTCTTCCTCTCCACTCTCTGCCGCATTGTCTTGCGCACTTTCGCCCTCGTCGACCTCATCGTTCAGCGACAGCCCACTGTCTAACGGCAGCGCTTCACCATCACGGATCATACGCAACTGAGCTTCACGCGCGTCATCGCCGCTGCGCACGTCAGCACCGAAACGGAACGCCGCTTCGGTAATACGGAATTTGCTGCTGTCGTTGCCCATGAAATAGACCATGCCCAAGCGCCGCAGGCGATTCAACGAGGTTCTGACCTTCTCCTGCAATTTCTGCCGATCCAGATCCGAACCGGTTGAACGCTGGTTGACCAACTTCAGCAACTTGTTTTCATCGGCCAGACTCAGCAGCTCTTCATAAAGCTCCTGCTGCGTGAAAATGCCCTCTTGCGCCAGCCGCTCCGGGCTGAGATAGAGATAGCAGAGAATTTTTCCCACCATCATGTCCAACTCGGACAGCACCGAACGCGGGATCAGCGTGGTCGAGCGCGGGCGCAGATAGAAGAAACCTTCTGGCGCGCGGATCAGTTCCACGTTGTAGCGTGCGTAGAACTCCTCCAACACGTCCTGAAAATCCATCAGGTAAGCATGGTTTTCCAACTCTTCCACGCCGATATGACGCCCTGAACGCAGTTGGCTGTCGAGCGCGGGGAACAGGGTATTGGCTAACGCCGTTGCCAGTTTAGCTGGCATGATTTTATCAATAGTTGTCGATGACATGGGCCTGTACCTTGGCTCCGTAATCATTGATTGACTGCCATAGCGCAGGCAATCCGGTGAAATCCGCTTCGGCCACACCCAAGCGCACCGCCTGGTCGACCACGATTCGTGCCACATCAAAATGCTGTGCCCGGGGATAGTGGCCGAGGTAATCGCGCACCACGTCCGCCAGGTTGAGCGGGATGCGCTCGGTTTTGTATTTTTGCAGCGCCGCTTCTATCAGCGCGGCGATCTGTTCGCGCACTTCGCTGAATTCTTCATACTCCAACTCCGGCGGCAACTCTCCCGTCACTTCATCGCTGCGCAGCGCCAGCTCTTCATCACGCATATCCAGCAGGCGATCGGCATTGGCAAAGGTCAACGCCCAAGGTTGATCGAAGTAATTTTGCACCGACTGGCGCAGGCGCTGAGCGAATACCCGGTTTTTATCCATATCAATGGCGGTACGGATAAACTTGTGGACGTGCCTGTCATAGCCAATCCACAGATCGATGGTTTGCTGTCCCCAACTGATGATGCGGTCAAGCTTGGCTTGCAGATCGAACACCAACTTATCGACAAACTCAAGCTCAGGGTGCTGCACCGTCGCTTCCTGAATCTGCAACAGACTGGTTTGCAGCTTATCGCCCGCCGCTTCCAACGTGTCCTGCAATTCACGTAGGATGCCGGAGGTTTCAGTCAGCAGATGCTCACAGCTGGAGATAGCGGCGCGCCAATCTTGCGTCAGCAGTGCCGCGATATCCTCTTTCACGCCCTGCTGCTGCTCGTCCATCACGCGCTGCGAAAGATCGATACTGTCAAAAATTTCCGCCACCGAATATTTAAGCGGCGCGAAAACATTACGGTGCCAGTGGAACTCATCGCCCCCCTCCTCTGCAGCCTCCGCCGCGCGCAACAATTCCTGCGCCACGATAGAGAGTTGCATAGACAGGCGCAGCGTCGAAAATTCGCGCTGGCGGATATAATAGTCGGTGATGCCAATGCCGAGCGGCGTCAGTCGATAGATGGCATTGCCATCCGCTATTTCACTGACAAAGCGATTCACCAAACGCTGGCGCACCAGATCGTTGATGGCATTATTGGCGCGCATTGCCACCGTTTCATGGGTTTGTTCAAATCCCTTGCTGACGTGACGAAAGGCATCCACCAGTTCCCCTTCACTCATTTCGCCATCCATTCGCTCGCCGTTCAGCGTGGCGATAGCCAGCAGAAACGCCAGGCGTTCGGTGGGGAGTGACAGGGAAAAATCATTTTTTCGCGCCCAGGCAACCAGTTCCGGCACTGTCTGGGAAAAATCACTCATAGTGCATCCTTTATAGGGCGTTTACGCGCCATGACATGAATATAGCGTCCCAGGCTGACAAAGGGCTCCTGGCGACAATAGCGCTGTTCCAACGCTAACAATTCCTCGAAATTATCGATTTGTTGCTGCTTGTTCTGCAAGTAGTCATGAAACACCCGTACACCGGTCTTTCCTTCAATGACCATCCCCAACGCATCAAGCCAGCCATAAACCTGCTGGGGATCGAGGGGATGATCCGGCGACAGCGAACGTCGTTTGCGCTTTGGCATACCGGCTTGCACATAGGCAAAGTTACCCAGCACAACATTGCGCAGCAAAAGCGCCTGATGATTATAAAACATCAGCGAAAAAGCACCGTTTGGTGCCAAACAATCCGTTAGCGTCCGCAAGATGGCCTGCGGTTCGGCTACCCATTCCAGCACCGCGTGAAACAAGATTAAATCCGCCGGATGCGCCATATGACTCGCGATATCCTGCGCGGCGCAGTGAACAAAACGCATGTTATTGGCGACGCCCTGTTCCTGAGCGATGCTGCTGGCGCGGTGAATCATCTCATCTGAAACATCGCACAACAAGACCTGATGTCCTAAAGCCGCCAAACGACAGGCCATGTGCCCTTCACCACCGCCCGCGTCGAGAATCCGCAAAGGCCGGTCAGGCAAGGTTTTCAGCAACGCATCCAGATCCTGCCACAGCACCGCCTGACGCACCTGGCCTTTGGTGGTGCCATAGATATTACGGGCAAATTTTTCAGCGATATCGTTAAAATTGCGATCTTGCATTGCGTTGCGTTCCACGTCATCGTTAAGGCGATCGTGCGGCACGGTGTGCCTTATATACCCGGCGTTCGGGTATAACGCCATATTTCCTTCAACCCGTTATTTTGGCACAGGCGGAACGAGAATAAACCGCCTGACCGCACGATATTTTGCCGGATGCCGTTTTTTCACCCAAAGGGAACCTGATTTCATGCTGTTTACCCTAAAAAAAGTCGTTGGCGGGCTGCTGCAACCTCTCCCGTTACTGCTGGTACTGATGGGCGTTGGTCTGGCGCTGCTGTGGTTCACGCGCAGGCAACGAGGGGGAAAAGCCGTTATTTCCTGTGCCTGGCTGGCGTTATTGCTGCTGAGTGTACAACCGATCGCCGATAAGCTGCTGCTGCCGTTGGAAAGTCACTACGCGACCTGGCAGGCAAGCACAGCACCGGTTCCGTATATTGTGGTATTGGGCGGCGGCTATACCTACAACCCAGCGTGGGCACCGAGCGCCAATTTAATCGGTAACAGCCTGTCACGGGTGACCGAAGGCGTGCGTCTTTATCATGCCAATCCTGGCGCAAAGATGATCTTCACTGGCGCGGCCGCGCAGGGAAATCCAATGACCAGCGCACAAACCGCTGCATTGGTCGCGGAGAGTCTGGGGATTCCGCGTGAGGATATCATCACACTGGACACGCCGCGCGACACGGAAGAAGAGGCCGCAGGCACGGCGACCCTTATCGGTGAGCAGCCCTTTCTGTTAGTGACATCAGCCAGCCATTTGCCGCGTGCCATGGTGTTCTTCCAGGCACAGGGGCTGCACCCCATACCGGCCCCCGCCAATCAGTTGGCCATTACCAGCCCGCTCAACCCGTGGGAGAAAATATTCCCTTCGGCATTTTATCTGTCTCACAGCGAACGCGCCTGGTATGAGACACTGGGCTTACTGTGGCAACGGCTAAAAGGCAGTGAAGCGCCGCCAGAAGCGGCATCACACTGAGAGGGCTATTCCAGCCAGGGGGTCAATTCGCGCGTGGCGCGCTCGAACAGCGCGCGATCCAATTGCCCGGTGTGAAGGTAGCGGGAAACCGCTTCCCAAATGACGTAAAGCCAGCGGCGATAGACAAAATTTTCCGCCAACGGTGCTTTTTGCAGGTAGCGATAGAGTAGCGCTTCTGACATGCCCGACTCGCACAGGCGAAACATGTCATACTCCCGGGGAGCCCACAGCATCATGCCGGGGTTGATCATCGCCAATAACTGATCGCTGCGCGGGTCTTTGAGCATACTGCGCAGCGATAAATTGCCGTGCACCAACACGCAGCCATCATCAAAATCATCAAACAGGGCATCGAGACACTGGCGCGAGCGGTACAACACGCTGCGATCTTCCTGCGTCAGTAACGGTGCACCGACATTCAATAACGTTGACCAAAGGACTTCCAGCCGCTGTCCGTACCAACTGAGCCAGTCGTTATCTTGCGTACTGTCCACACTGCCCACACAACCGTGACTGTCGATACGGTGCCAGAGCAACACGCTTTCAACCACATGGTCCATCAGCGAGATCCAACGCTCGGGAGTACGCGTCGGCGCTTCGACCGATACACCGCGCAGGCGCTCAATCAACAGCAGTTCTTTATAGGGCGCTTCCTGGGTGATCACCACACCGTACACCGTCGGCAAGCGCACATCTCCCTCGCGCGCCAGCATGGAAAGTTTGTACGCTTCCTGCTGGGCAATGCCCTGACAGACATAGCTTTTCGCCAACAGCGGCATGGCGTTGCCGTTATTGTCATACAGCGCGTACAAGTGTGCATAGGGCTGCTCACTGATGCGTTCGAGCCGGCTTAATCTTTCCCCCAACACCGTACTTAATTCAGCCTTCAAATGTTCCATATGTTGCTGTACCCTAAATAATTCGCGTTGCAGGAAGACGGCAAGTGAAGGACAAATCTGTCTGGAACAGATTTGAACAGTGCCTGCACTGGCCCGCAGGGTGAATCTCAGGGATGAGATTCATTTATCCCGATGAGCTTACTCACGTAAGTGATTCGGGTGAGTGAGCGCAGCCAACACACCTGCAACGTGAAGTATGACGGGTATGAACCTCGCTCCTGCTTCAGGATCCTGCGTGCCATCATGCGGTGGACCGCCGTCAATTTCTTCAATATAGATCAAATAAAGTGCCATCGGCAGACGGTATGCAGGTTTTGGCGCAAGGCGAGAAGTGATATCACAGGTGAGTGGCGGGGTGAGATAAAAAAACCCCGTAAAAACAGGGTTTAGCTGGGCTATCGCAGGTAAACAACGTCGTGGCGAACGTTACAGCATCGCCTCGCGCACGCGCTGTAAATCTTCTGGCGTATCCACGCCGACGCTGGGCACGGCCTGCGCTACCGCAACGTGGATTTTCTCGCCGTACCACAGCACGCGCAGTTGCTCGAGCAGTTCGATCTGCTCCAGGCTACTGGGTTGCCAGGTCACATAGCGACGGATAAAACCCGCGCGGTACGCGTAGATGCCAATGTGGCGTAAAAAATGGTCGCCAATCGTCTCCTTACTTTGAGCAAAACGCTCACGATCCCAGGGAATGGTGGCGCGGGAAAAATAGAGCGCATAGCCTTGCGCATCCATCACCACTTTTACCGCATTGGGGTTAAACGCTTCTTCAGCGGTGGTGATCGGTACCGCAAGCGTTGCCATCCCGGCCTGACACACCGCCAGATTATCCGCTACCTGACGAATAATCACCGGAGGAATCAAGGGTTCATCCCCTTGCACGTTAACGATGATTTCATCATCTGGAAATTGATAGCGTTCGATAACCTCTGCCAAACGCTCCGTGCCAGAATGGTGATCGGGACTGGTCAGACACACTTCCCCGCCAGCCAGTTCCACCGCACGTTGAACGTCAGGATGATCCGTCGCGACGATGACGCGGCTGGCACCGGATTCCAGGGCGCGCTCCATTACATGCACCACCATCGGTTTACCATTGATATCCGCCAGCGGTTTTCCCGGTAAGCGCGTTGAGGCATAGCGCGCAGGTATGATCGCAGTAAAACTCATTGTGTTATCTCATCGGCGGGAATTTTGCGCGCTTCGTTTTCCAGCAGGACCGGAATACCCTCACGCACCGGATAGGCCAACGCATCCGCTTTACAAATCAGTTCCAGCTTTTCTTTGTTGTAGTACAGCCGTCCGTTGCATACCGGACAGGCAACGATCTCAAGTAAACGGTGATCCATGCATCCTCCATTAAAGGCGCTTACAAACAAAATGGGTAGCCACGTTACGCACGCGGTGAAGGCAACAGTGACGTTATCTTACCCAGCAATAGCGACGCACCCGGCTCGGCAAGTTGCGCTTCTACCGGCACATACCACCAGTTAGCCTGAGCGAAAGCGCGGCACTTCACCGCATCTTTTTCCGTCATCAGCAAAGGTTGCTGATTATCCTCGGTCAGCGCCTGAATGGCTTCTGGCAGATACGTTTGGTGATCGGCAAACGTGACTTCGCGCACAACGTTCACGCCTTGCGTACGTAGCGTGGCAAAAAATCGGGGCGGATGGCCAATGCCCGCCATGGCGACGCCTCCCGACAAGGTCGCTACCGGGCAGGTTTCACCCGTGAGCACATTAATCGCATCACCCGGCTGCAAATGCATGGCAATTTCGCCGGACTGGGGTTCGCCGCCGTTAACCACAATGGCATCCACGCTGTGCAAGCGATCGGCCCGCTCGCGCATCGGCCCGGCGGGCAGCCACCAGCCGTTACCAAAGCGGCGCTCACCGTCCACCACCACGATCTCGATATCCCGCGCCAGCGCGTAGTGCTGCAAACCGTCATCGGTGACAATCACATCGAGCGGCTGACATGCCAGTAGTGCTTCAATGGCATCGCGCCGCACAGGGGATACCGCCACCGCAGCGCCGGTGCGCTGGTAAATCAACACCGGTTCATCGCCCGCTTGCGCCGTAGACACCGAGGCATCCACTACCAGCGGATAGCGCTCCGCCTTACCACCGTAGCCACGCGACACCACGCCAACGCGATACCCCTGGCGTTGCAATTGTTCCACCAGCCACACCACCAGCGGTGTTTTACCATTGCCACCGGCGGTCAGGTTACCCACGACCGCTACTGGCACGGGTGCTCGCCAGACATGACGCCAGCCCGCACGGTAGCTATAGCGAATAACCGCCGTTATCAGGCCGTACAACACCGCGAGAGGGATCAGCAGCCAGTAGAGCCGCGATGCACCGGACCAGATGCGCGCTATCATTCGCCAAACTGCATTTTATGCAACTGTGCATAAGCGCCATTTTTCGCCAGCAGCTCGGCATGTGGCCCGCGTTCAATAATCTGCCCGTCCTCAACCACCAGAATTTCATCAGCGCTCTCGATGGTAGACAAACGGTGTGCAATCACCAACGCAGTACGATCTTTTTGCAGCTCATCCAGTGCAGCCTGAATCGCGCGTTCTGATTCGGTATCCAGTGCAGACGTGGCTTCATCCAGCACCAGAATCGGACAATCACGCAGCAAGGCGCGCGCAATGGCGATACGTTGACGTTGCCCACCTGAGAGCAATACGCCATTTTCACCGATAATCGTATCCAGTCCGTTATCCATTTTGCTAATAAAGTCCATCGCATGGGCCATTTTAGCTGCGCGCTCGATGTCTTCTCGCGAGTAGCGATCGCCGCAGGCATACGAGATATTATTCGCAATGGTATCGTTAAACAGGTGCACGTGTTGCGACACTAACGCGACCTGACGGCGCAACGAGGAGAGTGTATAGTCGCGCAGATCGTGCCCATCCAGCAGGATCTCGCCGGATTGAATGTCGTAAAAACGGGTGATCAGGTTGGCGATAGTGGACTTACCGGACCCCGAACGCCCAACCAACGCTACCGTTTTACCCGGAGGAATATGCAGGCTGACATTCTTCAACGCTAACGTCTCTTTGGTCGGATAGGCAAAGCTGACGTTGCGGAATTCCACATCGCCTTCCGCCCTTTCCAACACACGCGTACCTTCGTCTTTCTCCTGCTCCATATCCAAAATGGCAAACAGCGTTTGGCAGGCCGCCATGCCGCGTTGGAACTGGGCATTGACGTTGGTTAACGATTTAAGCGGGCGCATCAGCGCGATCATCGAGGAGAATACCACGGTGATAGTCCCAGCCGTCAGCGTATCCATCACACTCGGAAAGCTGGCAGCATAAAGCACAAAGGCCAGCGCCAGAGACGCAATCAACTGGATAATCGGGTCAGAAATCGCGGATGCCGACACCATTTTCATGCCCTGGGTACGAATGCGGTTACTGACTTTATCGAAACGCGCCACTTCAACGTCCTGGCCGCCGAAAATCAGCACTTCTTTATGACCTTTCAGCATCTGCTCGGCGCTGGCCGTCACCTGCCCCATGGTGTTCTGAATATTTTTGCTGATATTACGAAAGCGTTTGGACACGACGCGGATCGCAATAGCCACGATGGGGGCGATAACAATCAGGATAATAGACAGTTGCCAACTGTAGTAAAACATCAGCACAAACAGGCCGATAATCGATGCACCTTCACGCACCAGCGTAATCAACGCGCTGGATGATGACGAAGCCACCTGCTCAGAATCATAGGTAATGCGCGAAAGCAGCGTTCCGGTTGATTGTTGATCGAAGAAGCCCACGGGCATACCCATGATGTGGCTGAACAAGCGACGGCGCATATTCATTACCACCTTGCCGGATACCCAAGAGACGCAGTAAGCTGACACATAACTGGTTACCCCGCGTACCAGCATCAGGCCCATCACCACCAGCGGCATCCACAGCAGAATGCTGCGATCGGTTTTCCCAAACCCTTCATCCAGCAAAGGCTTCAACAACGAGAGCATCAGCGTGTCGCCCGCCGCATTGAGGATAAGCGCAATGGCCGCTGCGGCTAAACCCGCTTTGAAGGGAGAAATCATCGGCCACAGGCGACGGAAGGTCTGCCAGGTGGAGAGGTCTTTATCATTCAGCATGCAATAAACCTGAATTATTTATAAATAGCCGCTTATTCTACTCACTATCGCGCTTTACGCCAAACCACTGATGATACCAAAACGGCGATAGCCGCTCACGATAGGGTAAAACCTGCCAGTGTTCGTTGAAAAAACGCACACTCACCTGTCCTGACTGCGCCGTATCCACCCAATGATGCCCCCCTTTGCGATAACGCGCGACAACTGCAGCAGACGGCAGACGCCACGGATTATAGCGCCCGGTAGAGGCAAGCGCATACTGAGGATTCACCGCGCGTAAAAACGGCGCACTGGATGAGGTCTTGCTGCCGTGATGAGGTATTTGTAACAAATCAGCAGCCAGTTCGTCCCGCGCGGTGCTCACAAGACCTCGTTCTGCTTTCATTTCGATATCTCCGGTCAATAACACACGGTGTTTACCGTCATCGATACGCACCACGCAGGAATCATCGTTGCCTGCGCGCGCCACGGATTTTGGCGGCCACAATACCGTAAACGTCAACCCCCGCCACTGCCAGCGTTCCCCCTGAATGCAGGCGCGATGCCCCGGCGCAGTAAACGGACTGTACACGGTGAGCGCCGGATACACCTGCAACAAAGAGCCCAGACCACCAACGTGATCCTGATGACTGTGGCTGAGAATAACCGCCTCGGGCGTGATGCCACGCCAGCGTAAATAGGGCAGAATTTCGTACTGCGCCATGTCGCCACCCGGCCACTGGCTGCCTGTATCAAACAGGACAGCATGCCCCTCCCGTTCGATAACAACGGCTAATCCATGCCCCACATCCAGCATATCTACTCGCCATTGCGGTTGCGGGGCAGCCGTGCGTTGCAGTACCAGATAGAGCACTAATGCCGCCACGCTGGCAGGATAGATACGCCACCAGCCAAAACGCCAGATAATGACCCCACACCACCCCATCAGACTCCAGGCAAGATAGTGTTCATCAATCGCTATCCAACCGCGTTGCAACGGTTTGAGCACCAGAAACACCAGATCCAACGATCGATCCGCCAACCACCAGGTGCTGTAACTTAACGTAGGGAACGACGCCAGCGGCAGTGCCAACAACACCAACGGCGTTGTAATAAAAGAAACCAGCGGCACGGCCCAGATATTAGCCGGTAGCGATGTCAGGCTGATGCCCTTGAATATGCCCCATTGCAACGGCAGCAACAGTAAGGTGATGCCACATTGCAAATGCGCCACACGCAGCAGCGCCCATTGCCACCCCTGTCGTAAACCCTCAGGTAACGGAGCCCATTGAAACCAAAAAATCAGCCCGGCAACGGCGACACAAGAGAGCCAAAAGCTGTTAGACAGTACCATCATTGGCTCACTCAAAAACACCAGAGCGACACACCACAACCACACTTGCCAGGATGTACAGGTGACCCCCCAACAGCGAATCAGCGTCCAGACGCTATATGCCAGTGCGGCCCGTATCGCCGGCGGGTTCTCGCCCGCTAGCCACGCATAGCTCCACGCCAAGAGCACACCCGCGAGCATGGGAAGCGGCGGTACAATCCAACGCAACGGTAACAGGCATTGCAACGCACGCATCAGTCCCCAACCGAACAGGGCCGCCAAAACGATATGCAATCCAGAAATCACCATCAGGTGCATGGTGCCCGTTTGTTGCAGCACGGCGCTGTCTTGCGGCGTTAACGTTTTCATTACACCAAACACCAGTGCCAGCAAAATGGCATGCCAACGCAGATCGTTGGCATGCTGTTCAACCTGTGTTAACAGACGCTGACGCGCACCGCACGCGAGGGTAATCGGTGTTGCACGCAGTACGCGCGCCGACGCCAACTGTCGCTTGGCAATCCCCCAGCGCTGCCGGTCAAACCCACCTTGATTTAAGCGACTGTGCAACGGACGAAAACGGGCGCGAATCGACCAACGCTGACCACCACACCACGCCTCCATTGCACTCGGCACCGTGAGCGTGGCGTAAAATGCCGGAAAAACCCATCGGCCTTGCAGTTTCTCAACCTGAACCAGAATCTGTTGATCTTGATGACCGGAGATGCGCATCTCTACGATCTTCACCTCAGCACTCAGCGTTTTGCTATCGATGTTGACCATCGTCGTCAGCATCGAACGGGCATCAAGCAGCGCGAACGCCAAACAGATAATGGAGAGGCTTAACACACGCACTATTCTGGCACGGCACATTACCAGCAACAGCATCGCCACGATCAACACCGTGACGGAGACCCAGCGTGGCGGTATCTGCGGCAACCACAGCAGAGGCAGTGTTCCCGCAATAACAGCACATGACGCCAGGCTAAACGACACGCTCGCCATCGCAGCCTCCTTTCTTATTCAGCGACAAGCAGCGTGACGCGTTGCGGTGGAGCCGTACAGCCTTGTGCCGCTGAGTTGCAGCAGGATTCGCACAGGATGAGGCCAATTTTCATAAAGATGCGCGATGGGTGAAGCGCGATCGCAATCGTTAGCGGGCTTCGGGCGGCCTGAGAAACATCAAACCCGAGAAGGAAAAGGCTGAAATAAAAAAGGCCGCACTGGCGGCCTGATGAAAAAGGAGCTAACTCTTACGCCTCTTTATCCGGCACGGCGCACTTCATTTCGCCCATCTCTTTCAACTTCTTCGAGAGATCGCGACGCTCTTTTGACAAATCGGCATTCTTGATGATGTATTCATCCACGCGATCTTCATAGTCACCGCGCATCGTGGCAATAATGCCCTGCACATCTTCAATACTCATGCCCGGTTTCAGGTATTCGCTCAGGTTATCCAACAGCAATACGCGCTTTTGGTTATCACGGATTTTCTTCTCGTTATCGACAATTTCACGTTGCAACTTGTTCTTACGACGGAAAATTCGCACAAACTCGAGCACATCCTGGAAACAGGGCTTGGTCGCCTTATCCATTGTTATCCCCTCACGTGGATCAGTTAACTTTGAGATCAACGGTGTGTTGACCGTCACTCCGCTCACGATACAGGGGAGTGACTATGCTCGACAAGTCGGTTTTTCAGTTACGCCGCCTGCCGCGCCATCAAAGGCGAAAATCGATGGCAATATCAACGATAATAGACGGCAATGCGTTGATTACGTACCTGTTCGATCTCCACCTCGGTATCAAAGATAGATTCCAGCACCGAAGAGACCATCACCTCTTCCGGCTTGCCGTTGTACACAATCTGCCCTTTGCGCATCGCAATAATGTAATCCGAGTAGGCCGACGCAAAATTGATGTCATGGATAACCAGTACGATGGTTTTGCCCAGTTCATCCGCTGCGCGACGAATCTGTTTCATCATCGCCACTGCGTGTTTCATATCGAGATTGTTCAACGGCTCATCCAGCAGCACGTATTCGGTATCCTGACACAATACCATGGCTACATACGCGCGCTGGCGCTGACCACCGGACAGTTCGTCCAGGAACCGATCTTTAAACTCAGTGAGATTGAGGAAGGCCAGCGCATCGGCAATGCGTTTGCGATCGTCGGCGTTCAACCGCCCTTTGGTATAGGGATAGCGGCCGAAACCGACCAACTCTTCAACGGTCAGGCGGCTGGTGAAGCGGTTTTCCTGACGCAACACCGAGAGGCAGGTCGCCATCAGCTCACCGGGCGTGGTGGCAATATCCATCCCATTGACGGTAACGCGACCGTTGTCCGCCACCAGTAAGCGACTTATCACCGACAGCAGGGTGGATTTCCCTGCCCCATTCGGTCCAATGATTGACGTTACGCCACCACGGGAAATCGTGGCGGTAATGTCATTTAGCACCACTTGATCGCCATAGGCCTTGGTTAGATGCTCGATCTCAATCACACAGCAACCTTTTTCAATAACAACAAGATGAACAGTGTTCCACCGATAAATTCAATCACGACGGACAACGCACCTGCCATGTTCAGCAGATGCTCCAGAATCAGTTGCCCGCCCACCAGGGATATCACCCCAAGCAGAAATGCCGTAGGTAACAAAATGCGATGTTGGCTGGAACCGGCCACCAGATAAGCCAGATTGGCCACCATAAAGCCCAGAAACGTGAGCGGGCCAACCAGCGCGGTAGAAACCGCGACCAGCACCGACACCAGCAGCAGAATCAGCGTGACGCTGCGATTGAAGTTGATGCCCAGATTCACCGCACTGTTACGCCCCAACGCCAGCACATCCAGCTCGAAACGCCGCCGCCAGATAACGATGGCGACCATCACGACGATCAGTGCGGTCAACGCGATCAGCTCCGGCACCGCACGGGTAAAGGTGGCAAACATGCGCCCTTGCAACACGGCAAACTCCGTGGGCGTCAGTAGACGCTGCATCAGGCTCGACGCGCTGCGAAACAGCGTGCCGCAGATAATGCCGACCAGCAGCACCAGATGCAGGTTGTCGCGCCGGCCCAGAAACAGCCAGCGATAAAGCACCGCAGAAAACGTCACCAGCAGCAGGGCTTCACACAGAAACTTGCCGCTGACGCCCACCCAGGGAATGCCCCTGGCCCCAAACACAAAGATGATCAGCGTTTGAATCAGCACAAACAGGTTTTCGAAACCCATGATGGAGGGCGTGAGGATGCGGTTATTGGTCACCGTTTGAAACAACAGCGTGGAGGTGCTGGCGGCGAATGCCACCAGCAGCATGGTGGCTAACGTCAGGCCACGATGCACCAGAATGTACTGCAAATTGCTGCCGAGCTTTATCGTCATAAAAATAACGATCGTCGTCAGCGCCAACGCACTGAGTAACCATAAGCGTTTCGCGGGCGTAGCGATAACGGCCATCAGCCCGGTATTGCTGCGGGAGAGTTTAACCTCGTTAACTGACATGGCGTTTTTGCCCCAACAACAGAATAAGGAACACCACCGCGCCAATGACACCCAGAATGACACTCACTGGGATCTCAAACGGATAACGAATCACCCGCCCAATCACGTCGCACAGCAACACCAACCCGCCCCCCAGTAGACACACCCAGGGAATGGTTTTACGCACATTGTCACCGAGCAGCATACTGATCAAGTTAGGCACGATCAGACCAAGGAAAGGCAGCGTACCGACCACCACCATCACCACCCCACTGATGATGGCGATAATTGCCAGCCCGAGCAGCATCACTTGTCGATAGTTGAGACCAACGTTAACGGAAAACTCGCGTCCCATGCCCGCAACAGTGAAGCGATCTGCCGTCCAACAGGCAATCAGCGTAAGAATCCCCACCAACCACAGCAGTTCGTAACGCCCGCGCAGCACACCGGAGAAATCGCCAGATTCCCAGCCGCTCAGCGATTGCAATAAATCAAAATGCATCGCCGCGAAGGTGGTTATCGCGCCGATCACCGCGCCCAGCATAATACCGACCAGCGGCACCACCAGCGCCGATTTCAGCACGATGCGCCGCAACAGCAGCATAAACAGCACGGTGCCTGCCATAGCAAACAGGCTGGCAACGGTCATTTTCACCAGCAGCGAGGCGGAGGGCATTAGCACCATCACCACTAACAACCCTAGGCTGGCTGACTGTGTAGTCCCCGCCAGCGATGG
Organism: uncultured Symbiopectobacterium sp.; assembly: GCA_964293225.1. Taxonomy (GTDB): domain Bacteria; phylum Pseudomonadota; class Gammaproteobacteria; order Enterobacterales; family Enterobacteriaceae; genus Symbiopectobacterium. The sequence continues at coordinate 23,381 of CAXYYB010000007.1, forward strand.
CTCGACAAAGCGATTCTGCGTTAACAACTGCATGATCAAACCCGCCACGCTCATGGCACTGCCCGCCAGCAGCAGCGCCAGCGTGCGCGGAACACGGCTGATCAAGAAAATATCGCGCATAATCGGATCGCGCCACACGGCGTCCAGAGTCACCTGGCCGGCACCGATAAACAGGCTGGCAACGATCATCCCCGACAACAGGATAAATACGGCCAACAAATAGACAGGTTTCATGGCAAACATCGTGCTGTCTGATTACTTCTTGTCTAATGCTTTATTGACGTCATCAATCAGACGCGAATAGCTCTGCAAACCACCTGCGATATAGAGTGATGCGGAATCAAGATACACCACGTGCTGGTTTTGCCATGCCTTGGTTTTTGTCACCAGTGGGTTATCCAACACTTGCTGGGCGGGCAATCCGCCAGTGGTACCGATTGCACTGTCACGGTCTAACACAAATAGCCATTCGGGATTGATGCTCAGCAACAGTTCAGCGGTAACCACGTTGCCATGGCGACCCGGATCCGGGAATTCAGTGGCCGTGGCGAACCCCAGTTCATCAAACACAAAGCCAAAGCGTGATTTCGGGCCATAGGCAGAAATCTTGCCGCCGTTGACCATCAGCACCATGGCAGTACCCGCCTGCCCCGCTTTTTCACGGGTTTGTGCGACGCGTTGTTTGAAATCATCGAGCTTGGCTTTGACGTCATCCTGCTTGCCGAAAATCTCGCCCAGTTGCTCAATTCGATGGATAAAGCTCGGCATAAATTGCTGCTCATCCACATCCAGAGAAATGGTCGGCGCAATACCGCTCAGTTTGTCATAGGCATCACGGGCGCGACCACCAGCAATAATCAAGTCCGGTTTGGCGCTGCTCAGCGCTTCATAATTAGGCTCAAACAGCGTGCCTGCATTCAGGTATTCACTGCCCGTGTACTTGGCCAGGAAAGGAGGAAGATGCGCGCTGCTTTGCGGCACACCGGCGACTGGGATTTGCAATGCATCCAGCGTATCCAGAATGGCAGGATCAAACACGACAACTTTTTTCGGATGTAGCGGTACCGTTGTTACCCCTTGGGCATGTTCAACGCTAAGGGTTGAGCTGGCGCTAGAAGTCTTATCTGACTGATCGCACCCTGCCACTACCAGCAAAGAAGCTAACAGCGTCGTTTTAATCGCACTGGAAAACCGCATCATCGTCTCCTTGTTAATTGCCTTACGACACCGCACTGCGTGTCAGAAGGAATTTAATTATCATTCGCATTAAAGTGCGAAATTGTAACGAATGATGGTGTGAATGCATAGGGATTCCTGCCTCTTAGGAATTGATGCACATCAGGAAACCCGCACAGAATCTCATTTCAATGGTATTCTTGACGCTTATCCGCACGAACGGCGCACCCAAGGACAGTCGAGCGACAGTGAATATGGCCGATACCACACAACCCACGTTTTTCATCCATGATTATGAAACCTTCGGCAAACACCCTGCCCGCGATCGCCCGGCGCAGTTTGCCGGTGTGCGTACCGATATGGACTTCAATATCATTGGTGAGCCGCTAGTGATTTACTGCCAGCCCACGGATGACTATCTGCCCGAACCAGAAGCGGTGCTCATCACCGGCATTACGCCGCAAATCGCGCAAGCCAAAGGGGTTTGCGAAGCGGAATTTGCGCGCCAGATTCATGCCGCTTTCAGCGTGCCGAACACCTGCATCATGGGTTACAACAATATTCGCTTCGACGATGAGGTGAGCCGCAATATTTTTTACCGCAATTTCTACGATCCCTACGCATACAGTTGGCAGCACGGCAATTCCCGCTGGGATTTGCTGGATGCGCTGCGCGCCTGCTACGCTTTGCGCCCGGACGGTATCGAGTGGCCGTTGAATGATGACGGTTTGCCCAGTTTTCGTCTGGAACACCTGACACAGGCCAATGGCGTAGCGCACGAACACGCCCACGATGCCATGTCCGATGTGTATGCCACCATTGCCATGGCGAAGTTGTTTAAGCACGCTCAGCCGAAACTGTTCCAGTATCTGTTTGCACTGCGCAATAAAAACAAAGTCAGTCAGCTTATCGATATTCCCCAAATGAAGCCGCTGGTGCATGTCAGCGGGATGTTTGGCGCGGCGCGCGGCAATACCAGTTGGGTAGTGCCGCTGGCCTGGCACCCGGAAAATCGCAATGCGGTCATCCTGTGCGATCTGGCCGGTGATATCACCCCGCTGCTCGAGCTGGATGCTGATGCGCTCCGTGAACGGCTCTATACCCCGCGTGAGCGTCTGGCACCCGAGCAAAGCCCGGCCCCGGTTAAACTGGTGCATATCAATAAATGCCCGGTGCTGGCTCCCGCCAACACACTGCGCCCAGAAGATGCTGAACGACTGGGGATCGACCGCCAACACTGTCTTGATAACCTGGCGGTGTTACGTCAACGCGGCGATCTGCGCGAAAAAGTGGTTGCGCTCTATGCCGATGCGCCGCCCTTCACGCCAGACAGTGACGTGGATATGCGGTTATATGATGGCTTTTTTGGCGATGCCGACCGGGCTGCCATGAACATTATTCAGCAGACGGCAGCAAAGAACCTGCCAGCGTTGGATCTTTCCTTCAATGACAATCGCATCGCGCACTTATTATTCCGTTATCGCGCCAGAAACTTTCCCGGCACGTTGGATGACAGTGAGCAACAGCGGTGGTTACAGCACCGCAAAGCGGTATTCGCCCCCGAGCGTCTTCAAGACTATGTGTCACACCTGCAAGAGCTTTATGCTCAGCACGAAGACGACAAACGTAAAGCCGAACTGCTGAAAGCCCTGTTTGTCTATACGCAGACGTTGGTGGGTTGAAACCGTACGCTGCATCAAGGCATAAAAAAACCGGTTCACATCGTGAACCGGTTCAAGGTCAAACAGTGATTTCTCCGCTATGTCATCACAGCAGTTCTTCGCTGCACTGCGGCACTGGTTCACGGAAAGTGCGTGTCACAAACGCCAGGTAGATCAGGCCAATAGACGCCCAGATCAGCCCCAACGTCATGGAGCTTTTCTCCAGATTAAGCCACAGCGCGCCCACCGCCAATGCGCCTAACAGCGGCAACACCAGATAATGGAAGGTATCTTTCAGCGTGCGGTTACGACCTTCACGCAGATAGAACTGCGAAATCACCGACAGGTTAACAAAGGTGAATGCCACCAACGCACCAAAGTTAATCAACGCCGTTGCCACTTCCAGATCGAAAGAAACCGCAGAGAGCGCCACCACACCGACCAGCAGTACGTTCAGTGATGGCGTGCGCCATTGCGGGTGGATATAACCGAAGAAGCGTTCAGGGAACACACCGTCACGCCCCATAACATACATCAGGCGCGACACCCCCGCATGCGCGGCCATACCGGAAGCCAGCACGGTCACGCAGGAGAACACCAGAATAATCGATTGGAAGAATTTCCCCGCCACGTACAGCATGATTTCCGGCTGCGAGGATTCTGGCGAATTGAATCGGGCAACGTCTGGGAAATAGAGTTGCAGGAAGTATGACACCACGATAAAGATCACGCCGCCAATCAGTGCGGTCAGGAATATCGCTTTCGGGATCACGCGTCCGGCATCCGGGGTCTCTTCTGACAACGAACTGATGCCGTCAAAGCCCAAGAAAGAGAAGCACAGTATGGTCGCGCCAGTGATCATCGGCACAACGTGCGCATTTTCAGACCAGAACGGTCGCGTGCTCACCAGCGTACCCGCGCCTTCACCTTGTGAAACACCGTGAATCAGCAAGCCCAGGAATACCGCCATGATCGCCACCTGCACCACCACGATAATCGAGTTCAGGTTGGCAACAATGTTGATACCACGCAGGTTAAACATCGTCATCAGTGCAACCAACCCTGCCACGAAAATCCAAGCCGGCACCCCGGGGAAAATCGCTTCCAGATAGGTTCTCGCCAGCAAGATATTGATCATCGGCATAAACAGATAATCGAGCAACGAAGACCAGCCAACCATAAAGCCGACGTGCGGGCTGATCGCCTTTTGTGCGTAAGTGTAGGCCGAGCCTGCGGAAGGAAAACGGCGCACCAGTTTGCCGTAGCTGACAGCAGTAAACAGGATACCAATCAGTGCAAAGCCATAGGCGGTGGCGACATGGCCATCCGTCAAATTGGTCACGATGCCGAAAGTATCATAAATGGTCATTGGCTGCATGTACGCCAGCCCCATCATAACCACCTGCCACAGTGTCAGGGTTTTTCTTAACTGAGCACGTTGCGAAGCCGGAGCGGCAGTGTTAACAGACATGATAAGCCTCTCCTATTCCCACAACAGACAACGCTGGACCGACAAACGCCGGTGCCCTATTGAGAAATTGCCCCATTTTCCTTTCCTCATCGTGGCCGTTTGGCACACAGAATACTGATTATCTATCCGGATCGATGTCCGGCCTCTTGGTTGAAAACACAGATGTTGCGTCATGTATTGATGCAAAAAAATAACCGACGCTAGTGAAGCGTCGGCTATTTACAGGGCGCGTATAATGCCCTAATCGGGGTGTCCTGACAAGCCATAGTGTTATTCTTAATGACATTAGGTAAGATTCTCACCGACCTAAATGTAAAAAGATATTATTCTATCGGGCACCGCCCGGCATCAATCCTGAAAACGCTTTCTTTTTTGGATTTGCAAGCGCTCCAATTCGTAGATCACCTGCTGCAAATCGCGTTCCTGAGAAGCCGAAAGCGCCGGGAATTTAAAGCTCAGCCGCTTCATGACTTTCACTTCGCCTTTGCTGTCAACGACTTTGCTGTCAGCCTGCCCGACCAATTGCATATCGACGCAGAAGAAACCGTATTCATCCAGATCCATCTCGACATTTTCCAGAATGTCGCCTGGAGACATCACATCACTCATATCACGTTCGGTAAACAGCCCCAAACCACCGAGGGAAATATCTTTGATTTCAAACTGAAACGGCGTCTTATCCACCAGTTCACCGCGGCACAGCAGCGGTGGCCACACGGGCGTAGTGATGCGGAAATAGTTTCTGCGCTGTATGTAGAAGAGTTCCGATGGAACCTGGGCTGTGAACGCCGGTAAACCTTGAAAATTAACCGTGCGGGCAATACTGGATTTGAATTCTACTTTTGCGCCCGCCGGCTCAGCCACGAAAGAAAGGTCGCCCGCATACAATGCGCGACTGTTTTCGGTTTCCACGCCACCGAGGTCGAAAATAAACAGGTTATCATCTGGCAACACATCCAGAATCTTACTGATAAATTGCCCGCGCGCATGGTTGACCATCACAGTGATATCATTTTTTTGCAAGTCGCGTAACGTCGCGCAGATAGCCAGTTTATTACGCTTAACAAACTGTTCTTTGGAATTCTGTTCCACCACACCTATCCCCATCATGAAATGAATGGTCAATGCACATCGGCAGCCAATCGCATGAAAAAAACATCACAGTAGTATCGGCAACGAATCGTTAAACTTTAGCTCAGCCGTAACGGCCCTATCATTGCAGAGCGTGCAGGACATGATGCTGAACCACTTAACGTTACGGTGTGGAGAGGCCTGGCGTCAAGCCAATACGTGTCAGGTATTCAGACCAACAGAGTATTCAACATCAGCAGCGCCAGAGACACGCTCAATACACCGCCAACACGGGTAGCGATTTGTGCGAACGGCATTAATGCCAGCCGTTTATTTTATTAAAGCAGCTATCCCCTCTCAATAAATGAGTACATTGGCAACTGTGCATGTGCCCAGCAAAATATGGGCACACCGCTGGAAACATCAACACCTATCACAGATTTACCACCTGCTCAGGCTACACGCTAAATTCGTGCCCCGCCGCTACCGATAACCGAAAAAATGACAATAAAAGACCAGCTACATCGGTCAATCAACACCGTCACGCAAGGGGTATCTCCATGGGGTTATTCAACAACGCAGTGAAAAACATTAAAATTTCGCACAAGCTCTCTTTAGGCTTCGGCGTGGTATTGCTGTTAGTGGTGTTGGCTTCTTCGCTTAGCGCCATGCGCTTTCATGACATTCGCGTCATCTATGAAAAAACCAATCTGATATACAACATCAATATCGAAGTCTTTCAGGCAAAAATCAACCGACTCAAGTATTTTTATACCCCCGATGATGCCACCCAGACCGTGCTGAGCAATTTCATCAAACATGCTAGCGAACTGGCACAAAGTGCGCGTTCACTGCCCTGGCGCCCTGAAGAGCAGAACGATCTGCAAGCGCTGGAAGGTATCCTGGCTGATTTTCAACAGGCAATAAAAGCGATGGCCCAAGCGTCTTCGCAAACTGTGGCGTTAAAAAAACAGATTGCTGAACTGGATGGACAGGACGCCATTGCGCGTTTTCGCGACGGCATCGCCGCACAGCCATTAGGGCTGTCAGAGTACCAACGGGCGGACGATATTGCCTACCTGAGCGCGGCACTCAAGCAGTTAGCCAGCGTGCTGTATCAAAGCGACACCGACGATGCAGCAAAAGCACTGGATGACCGTTATCAGGCTGCACAGCACGCCTATCAGGCAGTGCTGCCGACACTTCCCACAGAGACACAGGAAATGCTCGATGCGCTTTGGCGCTATACGCAGCGCTACGTCGCGCTGCATCAGGAACATCACAACGCAATGGCCGTGTTGAAGAAGACAGAAAATGCGGTAAAAGTGGGGGGCGACAAAAGCAGTGCGGTGATTAAATCGCTGATTGCCTCTATCAAAGATCAAAACGACCGACTGGCCTACGGTTCTGCCTACATCACGCTGGTGATAGGTGCCATTGCCGTGTTGATCGGTATGTTAATCACCGTTTATATCGTGCGCCAGATTTCACGCCCGGTGCAACGCAATCTGGCACTGGCGGAACGGATCGCTAGCGGGGATTTGACCGCCACCATCCAGTCCGATAGCAATGATGAACTGGGCAGACTCACGGCAGCCATGGCGCAAATGAACGATCGGTTACATCATGTCATTGCCGATGTGCGCGACAGCGTTGGCCGGGTGTCATCGTCTGCGGCAGAAATTGCCGCAGGCAATAGCGATCTGGCCTCACGCACCGAGCAACAATCGGCCGCCGTGGTCGAAACTGCTGCCAGTATGGAACAACTAACCTCAACGGTAAAAAACAACACCGATAACGCACGGCACGCCAGCCAAATAGCGTCTGAAGCCGCGCAAAATGCACAAAAAGGCGGAGAGGTGGTGCGCAACGTCGTCACTACCATGGATGATATCGCCGCCAGCGCCCGGAAAATTGCCGATATCACGACAGTGATTAACAGCATCGCGTTCCAGACCAATATTCTGGCGCTTAACGCTGCGGTCGAAGCAGCACGCGCCGGTGAGCAAGGACGCGGTTTTGCCGTCGTGGCGGGTGAAGTGCGAGCGCTCTCACAGCGTAGCTCTCAGGCCGCCAAGGATATTGCCGCGTTAATCAATGAATCAGTGGAACGTACCGGCGTGGGCAGTAAGTTAGTGGCGGAGGCCGGGCAATCCATGGAAAGCATCGTCAACTCGGTCGCCCGGGTAAACGACATTATGGAAGAGATTTCGTCAGCCTCGGAAGAGCAGAGCCGTGGCATTGAACAGATCTCTCGCGCTATTACGGAACTGGACAGCACCACGCAGCAAAATGCCACGCTGGTTAGCGCCTCATCCTCCAGTGCTAACACGCTGGAAGAACAAGCTATTGTGCTGGCACAACTGATGGCTACCTTCCGGCTTGGCAATACAGAAACGGCGCCACCGTCGCGGCTGGCGCGTCCTGCGACCCAGGCTCTGCCAGCAAAAGCGCCGGTTGCAGGCAATGAGCAGGATTGGACACACTTCTGACGCTGACTTGACTGCCGCGGGTAAACGCCGCGGCAGCCAACAACGACATGATTGAATCGCTTACCAGGGCATGATCATGGGATCGGGGTATTGGTACTCAAACCCCAGTTCACGGCAGATACGCTGCCCGTCAATAATCCGTCCGCCCTGTTCACTTTCGGCGTTGAATTGCGGAGGTACAACGCCGAGCCGATGAGCCTGTTCCGTGTAAAACGCTCGCTTACTGGGATGCTGTGGCGCACAGAGATTATAACAGTGCCCCCGCGCCGGCAGTTGTAACAACAACTCAATCGCGGCGACTACATCATCGCGATGCACCAGATTAACACCGACATCCCCATCGGGAAGGTGCGTTTTCCCCGCCAAGAATCGCCCAGGATGCCGATTGGGTCCCACCAGCCCAGCAAGCCGCAGAATATCCACTGAGGTATTGGGCAAAGCATGCAACCATTGCTCTAACTGCACCAAAACGTACCCCGCTGACGTTTCAGGATGCAGCGCAGAGGACTCACGCATGGTGCCAGTGCCTTTTCCATACACGGAGGTCGAACTGGTGAACAGGATGCGTGGAACACCTTGCGCCAACGCGCTGTTCACCAATTGTTGAACGGCCAGCAGGTAGTTCTCGCCCCCCTGCGCCGTTCGGCTGGCAGGCAGCGTGATCACTAAAGCATCGACATTCAGTATGCTGTCGAGATCGTCGGCATCACACACCAGTTCCGGCGTTAAGTGCAACGCATAGCAGGCAATCCCACTCATGCGCGCCGCTTCCACACCGTCAGCCGTGGTTTTCGTCCCCGTTACCCGGTAGCCGCGCGCATTGAGCGCCAACGCTAACGGCATGCCTAACCACCCTAACCCTACGATTGACACCTTTTTCATCGACATCACTCCCGGCTGTCTGAAGTTACCTTCTATTCTACTCTCGAATCGTCGCCTCGTATCCGACAAGACGATTTTTCGCTTTCTGTCCCCACAGCGCGACCCGGAAAAATGCAGCGTTGTGTAAAACCCTAGCATCGTTCTAACCCGCACCCTTCGCTGGCAGATTATCCTATTTAATCCATTAACCACCGACGATAATGTGACTATTTATCATTGCAGTTACAAAATTCGCTTGTGCATTTTCCATAAATAAGCGGGGCAACACCGTGCAAAACAAAAAAAGGTTGCACAACGACAGTGAGATGGTTTAGGTTTATTGGCAATGCAATTAGTGCTGTTTATTTAAGAGAATTTTTTATGTTACGCGTTCTGTCAAACCACCATCATCACCATCATCCTGACTAGTCTTTCAGGCAATTGGTGCTGGAAGACGTTCAGATCTTCCAGTGGCGCAGAACCTAAAGAGAGCCCTCGGAAGATCATCTTCCGAGGGTTTTTTTATGGCCCGATGATAAACAAAAAGCGGTGGTCAGCAGCGCATCCATTTTGACAGGTAAAAGAGGTTTCCATGCTGGATAAAACACGTTTACGCATTGCAATGCAAAAATCAGGCAGACTGAGCGATGATTCCCGGGAATTGCTGGCGCGCTGCGGTATTAAAATTAATTTACAGCAGCAGCGTTTAATCGCGTTTGCAGAAAATATGCCTATCGATATCCTGCGGGTGCGTGATGACGATATCCCCGGCCTGGTGATGGATGGCGTGGTCGACCTGGGCATCATCGGCGAAAACGTGCTGGAAGAAGAACTGCTCAACCGCCGGGCGCAAGGGGAAGACCCGCGTTATTTTATGCTGCGTCGCCTCGATTTTGGCGCATGCCGCCTGTCACTGGCTATGCCGCTGGATGAAGAATACACCGGCCCACAGTGTCTTGATAACAAACGCATCGCTACCTCTTACCCGCACTTGTTGAAAAAATACTTCGATAAACAAGGGATCAATTTTAAATCCTGCCTGTTAAACGGTTCGGTGGAAGTCGCGCCGCGCGCAGGATTGGCCGATGCCATTTGCGATCTGGTGTCTACCGGTGCCACGCTGGAAGCAAACGGACTGCGCGAAGTCGACGTTATCTACCGTTCCAAAGCCTGCCTGATTCAACGTGACGGCGAGATGCCCGCCGAGAAACAGCAGTTGATCGATAAACTGCTGACCCGTATGCAAGGCGTCATTCAGGCACGTGAGTCGAAATACATTATGCTGCACGCGCCCAGTGAACGTCTTGATGAAGTGATTGCCTTGCTGCCTGGTGCTGAGCGCCCGACTATCCTGCCGCTGGCGGGCGATCAAAGCCGCGTTGCCATGCATATGGTCAGTAGCGAAACCTTGTTCTGGGAAACCATGGAACGCCTCAAGACGCTGGGTGCCAGTTCCATTCTGGTGCTGCCTATCGAGAAGATGATGGAGTAACCGCCATGACCAGCCGCAATTTCGATACGCTTATCGAGTGGGAACAGTGCACTGAACAAGAGCGCCAGCAGTTGCTGACCCGCCCTGCCATTTCGGCCTCCGATCGCATCACTCGCAGCGTGAACGAGATTCTCGATCGGGTAAAAGCCGAAGGCGACAGCGCACTGCGTGCCTTGAGTGCCCAGTTTGACAAGGTTGACGTGGAGAGCATTCGCGTTACGCCGGAGCAAATCTCTGCCGCTGCCGCACGACTGGGCGATGAGATTAAACAGGCGATGGCGGTCGCCGTCAGTAATATTGAGACTTTTCACAACGCGCAGCGTTTACCGCCCGTCGATGTGGAAACCCAACCGGGCGTACGCTGTCAACAAGTAACACGCCCTATTGACAGCGTCGGCCTGTATATTCCCGGAGGCTCCGCACCGTTATTCTCCACGGTGCTGATGCTGGCAACCCCGGCGCACATTGCCGGATGCCGCCGTGTGATTCTCTGCTCTCCTCCACCGATTGCCGATGAAATTCTGTATGCCGCCCAGCTGTGTGGCGTACAAGAAGTGTTTCAACTGGGTGGCGCACAGGCCATCGCCGCGATGGCATTTGGTACCGAAAGCGTTCCCCGCGTCGCCAAGATTTTTGGCCCCGGCAATGCTTATGTGACCGAAGCCAAGCGTCAGGTGAGCCAGCGTCTGGATGGCGCAGCTATCGATATGCCAGCTGGACCTTCCGAGGTGTTGGTGATAGCAGACAGCGGCGCAACCCCGGCGTTTGTGGCCTCCGATCTGTTATCGCAGGCAGAGCACGGCCCGGACTCCCAGGTGATTCTGGTCACGCCGGACGCCGAGTTGGCCCGCGCCGTCGCGCAAGCGGTACAGCAGCAGCTAGCCGAATTGCCGCGTGCAGAGATCGCGCGTCAGGCGCTGGACAGCAGCCGCGCCATTGTGGCGCGCGATTTGGCGCAGTGCATTGACATCAGTAATCGGTACGGCCCAGAGCACTTGATCATTCAAACCCGCGAACCCGAAGCACTGGTTGCACAAATCACCAGCGCCGGCTCCGTGTTCCTTGGTGACTGGTCACCGGAATCCGCAGGGGATTACGCCTCTGGCACCAACCACGTGCTGCCGACCTATGGCTATACCGCCACCTACTCCAGTCTGGGGCTGGCGGATTTCCAGAAACGGATGACCGTTCAACAGTTAACACCGCAAGGTTTTTTGCGTCTGGCGCCCACCATTGAGGTGTTGGCTCAGGCGGAGCAACTGGTTGCCCACAAGAATGCCGTCACGCTGCGCGTCGCTGCCCTGAAAGAGAAGGAGTCCCAATGAGCATTGAACAACTGGCCCGCGCCAATGTGCGCGCGCTTACGCCGTATCAATCGGCACGCCGTCTGGGCGGCAAAGGTGATGTGTGGCTCAATGCCAATGAATATTTTCAGGCACCGGAATTCCAACTCACCGTACAGACGCTGAACCGTTATCCTGAATGCCAGCCGCCTGCCGTCATTGCGCGTTACGCTGCCTATGCCGGAGTGAAACCGGAACAGGTGCTGGTCAGTCGCGGCGCAGATGAAGGGATCGAACTGCTGATCCGTGCCTTTTGCGAGCCGGGGCAAGATGCCGTGCTTTATTGCCCTCCCACCTATGGCATGTATGGCGTCAGTGCGGAAACTCTGGGCGTTGAACGCCGTACGGTACCCAGCAAAGCGGATTGGCAGTTAGACTTGCCCGCTATTGCAGACAATCTCAATAACGTAAAACTGATTTACGTGTGCAGCCCCAATAACCCAACCGGTAATGTCCTTGACGCAGCCGATCTGCGTGAGCTGTTGGCGCTGGCGGCGGGCAAAGCGCTGGTGGTGGTGGATGAAGCCTATATCGAATTCAACCCCGGCTCCACGGTCTCAGGCTGGCTGGCAGACTATCCGCATCTGGTAGTGCTGCGCACTCTGTCCAAAGCGTTTGCGCTGGCAGGGCTACGTTGCGGTTTTACGCTGGCGAATGAACCCGTGATCGCGCTGCTGCTGAAGGTCATCGCCCCCTACCCGCTGTCAACGCCGGTGGCGGATATCGCCGCACAAGCGCTGAGTGACGCCGGGATCGGCACAATGCGTGAACGCGTCGCAGAGGTTGCTGAGAACCGCGCCTGGCTGATGGCTGCGCTGGCACCGTTGCCTTGTGTGGAACAGGTGTTCGACAGCGCCAGCAACTACGTATTGGTACGTTTCGCCGCCGCCAGTAATGTCTTCAAAACGCTGTGGGATCAGGGCATTATTTTACGCGATCAGAACAAACAGCCCGGCCTTTGCGGATGCCTGCGCATCACGATTGGCAGCCGTGGCGAATGCCAGCAGGTGGTTGCCGCACTGCGCGCCTTATCCGGCACTAACGAGTAATCTTCAGGAGCAGACATGGGACAGAAATTTCTTTTTATTGACCGCGACGGCACGCTGATTGCCGAGCCGCCGCAAGACTTCCAGGTTGACCGTTTAGATAAACTGGCGCTGGAGCCTGCCGTCATCCCTTCCCTGCTGAGTTTGCAGAAAGCCGGTTTCAAGCTGGTGATGATCACCAATCAAGACGGACTTGGTACGCCCAATTTCCCGCAAGAAACCTTTGATCCACCACACCAGTTGATGATGCAGATTCTTACCTCGCAGGGTATTGAATTTGACGAGGTGCTGATTTGTCCGCACCTTCCAGCAGATAACTGTGCGTGTCGCAAACCTAAAACCGCGCTGGTGGATGCCTTTTTGCAACAGAACCCGATGGACAGCGCTAACAGTTACGTGATTGGCGATCGCGAAACGGACGTACAGTTGGCGCAAAACATGGGGATCACTGGATTACGCTATCAGCGTGATGGACTTAACTGGCAGACCATCACTGACAAGCTCACCCAACGCAACCGCCATGCGCTGGTCAATCGCGTGACGCGGGAAACGTCCATTAATGTGGAAGTGTGGCTGGATCAGGAAGGCGGCAGCAAAATTCACACTGGCGTCGGTTTCTTCGACCACATGCTCGACCAGATTGCCACCCACGGTGGGTTCCGTATGAACATCGATGTGAAAGGCGATCTTTACATTGACGATCACCACACGGTGGAAGACACCGGCCTCGCGTTGGGCGAAGCACTGAACAAAGCGCTGGGCGACAAGCGGGGCATCGGTCGCTTTGGCTTTGTGTTGCCGATGGATGAGTGTCTGGCACGCTGCGCACTGGATATTTCTGGTCGTCCGCATTTGGAATATAAAGCCGAATTTAACTACCAGCGCGTGGGCGATTTAAGCACGGAAATGGTTGAGCACTTCTTCCGTTCGCTCTCCTATGCCATGGGGTGCACGCTGCACTTAAGAACCAAAGGCCGTAACGATCACCACCGTGTAGAAAGCCTGTTTAAAGTGTTTGGTCGCACGCTGCGCCAAGCCATCCGCGTGGAGGGTGACACCCTGCCCAGTTCGAAAGGGGTGTTGTGATGAACGTGGTGATTCTCGATACCGGTTGCGCCAATCTCGCTTCCGTCACCTACGCGGTGCGTCGCCTGGGCTATGACCCGGTGGTGAGCCGCGACGCTGAGATCGTGCTGCGTGCCGACAAGCTGTTTCTGCCCGGCGTCGGCACCGCACAGGCTGCCATGGACCAACTTACCGCCCGTGACTTGATTCCACTGATCAAAGCTTGCACCCAACCGGTGCTGGGTATCTGCCTCGGCATGCAACTGCTCGGCACTGCCAGCGATGAGAATGGCGGCATTGATACGTTGAATATCATTCCGGCTGCGGTAAAAAAAATGCAGGATCGCGGCCTGCCGCTACCGCACATGGGCTGGAATCAGGTCACGCCGCAGGCAGGGCACCGTCTGTTCCAAGGCATTGATGACGGAGCCTACTTCTACTTTGTGCACGGCTATGCCATGCCGGTATGTGCCAACACCATCGCACAAGCAGAGTACGGTGAAGCGTTTACCGCCGCAGTACAGAAGGACAACTTCTACGGCGTGCAATTTCACCCAGAACGCTCTGGAGCCGCAGGCGCTCAGTTGCTGAAAAACTTTCTGGAGATGTAATCAGCATGATTATCCCCGCACTCGATCTTATCGACGGACAGGTGGTTCGTCTTCATCAGGGTGACTACGGTCAGCAACGCCAGTATGGCAGCGATCCCCTGCCCCGTTTGCAAGCCTATCAGCAACAGGGCGCTGGGGTGTTGCATCTGGTGGATTTAACCGGCGCAAAAGATCCGGCGGCACGCCAGATCCCGTTGCTGAAAACCCTGTTAGCCGGTGTGAATGTACCGGTACAGGTGGGTGGCGGTATCCGCACCGAGCAAGATGTGGTTGCGCTGTTAGAAGCCGGAGCGACCCGTGTCGTGATTGGCTCTACCGCCGTTAAACAGCCTGAGTTGGTACAGGCATGGTTTACCCGTTACGGCGCTGATGCGTTGGTGCTGGCGCTCGACGTACGTATCGATAACGCAGGCGTCAAACAGGTTGCCATCAGTGGCTGGCAGGAAAATTCTGGGGTCACGCTGGAGCAGGTTATCGAACAATATCAACCTGTTGGTCTGAAACACGTGCTGTGTACCGACATTTCTCGTGACGGTACGCTGAGCGGTTCCAACGTGGAACTCTACCGCGCGGTGTGCCAACGCTACCCGCAGATTGCGTTCCAGGCTTCTGGCGGCATTGGCGGATTGCAGGATATCGCCAACCTGCGCAGCAGCGGTGTGCAAGGCGTGATCGTCGGACGAGCGCTGCTCGAAGGCAAATTCAATGTAACGGAGGCTATCGCATGCTGGCAAAACGGATAATTCCCTGTCTCGACGTGCGTGACGGTCAGGTGGTAAAAGGGGTGCAGTTTCGCAACCACGAAATCATCGGCGATATCGTTCCGTTAGCACAGCGTTATGCGCAGGAAGGCGCAGACGAACTGGTCTTTTACGATATCACCGCGTCGTCTGACGGGCGTGTGGTCGATAAAAGCTGGGTATCCCGCGTGGCAGAAGTGATTGATATCCCCTTCTGCGTAGCCGGTGGTATCAAAAGCGTCGAAGATGCCGGACAAATCCTCTCATTTGGCGCCGATAAAATTTCAATCAACTCCCCGGCGCTGGCCGATCCTTCCTTAATCACCCGCCTTGCCGACCGTTATGGCGTGCAGTGCATCGTGGTGGGTATCGATACCTGGTATGACAGTGCGACTGGGCGTTATCATGTGAATCAGTATACCGGTGATGAAAGCCGCACCCGCGTTACCCAGTGGGAAACGCTGGATTGGGTGCAGGAAGTGCAACAGCGCGGTGCCGGTGAAATTGTGCTGAACATGATGAATCAGGATGGTGTGCGTAACGGTTACGATCTGGATCAGCTGAAATTGGTGCGCGAACGCTGCCATGTTCCCTTGATCGCCTCTGGCGGAGCCGGCACCCCTGAGCACTTTTTACACGCCTTTGAGCAGGCTCAGGTGGACGGTGCGCTGGCTGCTTCAGTATTCCATAAGCAAATCATCAATATTGGCGAATTAAAGCAATACCTTAAGCAACAAGGTGTGGAGATCAGAGCGTGTTAAGCCAACAACAGAAAGCCCAACTTGATTGGGAAAAAACCGACGGGATGATCCCCGCCATTGTGCAGCATGCGGTATCCGGCGAAGTATTGATGCTGGGGTACATGAATCAGGCGGCGCTGGAAACGACTGAGCAGAGCGGCAAGGTCACCTTTTATTCCCGCACGAAACAACGGCTGTGGACCAAGGGCGAATCTTCCGGCCACTTCCTTAACGTGGTGAGCATTACGCCAGACTGCGACAATGACAGCCTACTGGTGCTGGCGAATCCTATCGGACCGACCTGCCACCAAGGCACCAGCAGCTGTTTTGCCCCAGCGCAGCACGAGTGGTTATTTTTGCATCAGCTTGAGCAATTGTTAGCAAGCCGCAAGCAGGCCGACCCGGCCAGCTCGTACACGGCAAAACTGTATGCCAGCGGCACCAAACGTATTGCGCAGAAAGTCGGCGAAGAAGGGCTGGAGACCGCACTGGCTGCCACCGTACACGATACCGAAGAGCTGACTAACGAAGCCGCTGATTTGATGTATCACCTGCTGGTGTTGTTGCAGGATCAGGAGTTGGATCTGGCAACCATTATTGGCCGTCTGAAAGCGCGTCATACCCAATAGTACCATCCCCACAAGGGAAGTTCCGGTCTGGCCCGGAATTTCCCTTTTGCCACTCAGTAGCCGCTATAGCGACGCGTGTGTCAGCAGCGCCGATGATGACAACGTAGTTCCCGGTAACGGTTGTATACGCCGCACTTTAAAGGTATCCATCGCCAAAATCAGTTGCCTTGACTGATCCTCCAGCGAACGGGTTGCCATCGTCGCTTCCTCGACCAACGATGCATTTTGCTGCGCAACCACTTCCATCTGCGTCACCGCGATATTTACCTGATCGATACCGTGGCTCTGTTCCTGGGAAGCCTGCGCGATTTCCTTCATCAACGCGTTAACATTAATAATTTGCGTTGAAATGGCGGACATGGTTTCGCTGGCCTGTGCCGTCAGGTTGGATCCTTCGCTGACGCGCGTGTTGGAGTCCACGATCAGCGCATGAATCTCTTTTGACGCTTGCGCACTGCGCTGTGCCAGCGTTCTCACCTCGTTGGCGACTACCGCAAAACCACGCCCTTGTTCACCGGCACGCGCGGCTTCCACGGCAGCGTTCAACGCCAGTATGTTGGTTTGGAACGCAATGCCGTCAATCACACCGAGAATATTGCCAATGCTGTTGGCGCTGGTCGCAATCTCTTGCATTTTAGCCATCACTTCCTGAACCACTTTATTACCCTGCTGTGCCGTTTGCGCCACATCTTCCGCTAACGCATGCCCCTGGCGCGCATTGTCCGCATTGTTACGCACCGTAGCCGTCAGTTGCTCCATGCTGGCCGCAGTTTCCTGCAACGACGCGGCGGACTCCTCGGTGCGGCGTGATAAATCTTCATTGCCTTGCGCCAGTTCGCGGCTGCCTACGTCTATTTGCTCGCTGGCTTCCCGCACCCGCACCACAGAGTCTGATAATGACTGCTGCATATCGTGCAACGCGCTGTTTAATCGACCCAATTCATTCTTCGTCGACGCGGGCAACGTTTGGGTTAAATCCCCCGCCGCGACGAACTCCAGGTGGTTGATGGCACTGGTGAGCGGTTTAAGCAGCAGCGCACGCAGCATCAACCATGACAACACAATCAACACCACGACAGCTGCGCAGCACGCACCGATAAGCCATAGCATACGCACCCGACCTTCTGAAGCCTGCGTAAGCTGATTAACGCCAGCCTGTTGGGCATAGTCGAAATAGGTTTTGTTGGCTTTATCAAATACCGTCCCGAGTTGCTTGAGCTGAGTGACTTGATATTGGTAATAGCGCTCACTGTCTCGACTTTTTAACGCGTCAAGCATCGGTAAGATGCCATTTTCGTAATAATTTTTATAGGCTTGAGCAATATCCTTAGCCAGGATTTCTCCCTGCCCGGTGCCCTGGGTTGCAGCAAAAAAACGGTCTAAATCCTCTTTCGCGGCAATGGCATATTGTCCAGAACGGCCCGCCGCGGCCATGGCATCATCCCACTGCTGCGTTTCCAACGCGCGAATCGCAAAAGACGCCGCTACGCGTACACGCTGCATATTGGTGTTACTGCTCGCCAGATTGCCCAGTTCCACGCCCTGAATACGATTTAGTACCACGAGCGCATCGTAACTTTTATTGATGGCAATGATTCCCGTGGCGCTTACCAGCAGCAACAGTGCGGCCATCACCCCAAGCAACGTTAATAACCCTGTACGAATCGATATATTTTTCAACATGATATTCCCTTACAAAGTAAACCATAGACTTAATAAGGTTATCGGTTAGCGTAACAAATGGGTTTATCAGTGAGTTACGCTTTTGGCGGGAACCTCGCAATATTGACAACGATTGCAAGATCGTTGAGTTTACGGAAAATAAAAAAGGCACCTTTTAACAGGTGCCTTTCGAAAAAGTCAGACATTACAGTCTGTTGCAAGTAATACCACGGAGTTCCGTGCAGATTATCTCGGCGTATCAGCCATAAATATTTGCACGATCGCGCAATTCTTTACCTGGTTTGAAATGGGGAACGTATTTACCTTCCAGCTCCACTTTTTCACCGGTTTTCGGATTGCGCCCAACGCGTGGTGCACGGTAGTGAAGTGAAAAACTGCCGAACCCTCGGATCTCAATGCGATCACCATCAGCCAGCGTTGCCGCCATCTGCTCGAGCATCTCTTTCACTGCATCCTCAACCACCTTGGCCGGGATATGAGATTGCTGCCCAGCAAGTCTTTCGATCAGTTCAGACTTGGTCATAATTCCTCCAAGTGCGTGGTTATATCAATATTGGATAGCCACGATTGACTTACTACCGTAACAGAATGAGCCAGCCGCATGGCCGACTCACTCCACCCTATTACTCGCCTTTAGCGGCTTTGAACGCTTCAGCCATTGCGCTGGAGAAGTTACCTTCTTCCTGTTTGTTATTTACGGTAGCGATAGCGTCTTTTTCATCCGCTTCGTCTTTCGCACGTACAGACAGGCTTACAACACGGTTTTTACGATCAACACCGGTGTATTTGGCTTCAACTTCATCGCCTACGTTCAGAACCAGCGTAGCATCTTCTACACGGTCACGAGAGGCTTCAGAAGCGCGCAGGTAACCTTCAACACCATCGGCTAATTCAACTGTAGCACCTTTTGCGTCAACAGCAGTGACTTTACCCGTTACGATCGCACCTTTTTTGTTCAGTGACAGATAGTTATTGAACGGGTCTTCTGCCAGTTGCTTAACGCCCAGGGAGATACGCTCGCGCTCTGCGTCAACTTGCAGAACAACAGCGGCGATTTCGTCACCTTTCTTGTATTCGCGAACGGCTTCTTCGCCAGCCACGTTCCAAGAGATGTCAGACAGGTGTACCAGACCATCGATACCGCCATCCAGACCAATGAAGATACCGAAGTCAGTGATAGACTTGATCTTACCTTCTACGCGGTCACCCTTGTTGTGGGTTTCAGCGAACAGCTGCCACGGGTTGGACTTGCATTGTTTCAGGCCCAGGGAGATACGACGACGTTCTTCGTCGATATCCAGAACCATAACTTCCACTACGTCGCCAACGTTAACAACTTTGGACGGGTGGATGTTTTTGTTGGTCCAATCCATTTCGGAAACGTGAACCAGGCCTTCAACGCCTTCTTCGATTTCAACGAAGCAGCCGTAGTCGGTCAGGTTGGTCACGCGACCGGTCAGTTTGGTACCTTCCGGATAACGTTTAGCGATAGCTACCCACGGATCTTCGCCCAGCTGTTTCAGGCCCAGAGATACACGAGTACGCTCGCGGTCGAACTTCAGCACTTTAACAGTGATTTCGTCGCCAACGTTTACGATTTCGCTCGGATGCTTAACGCGTTTCCATGCCATATCGGTGATGTGCAGCAGGCCGTCAACGCCGCCCAGATCAACGAATGCACCGTAGTCAGTGAGGTTCTTAACGATACCTTTAACTTCCATGCCTTCTTGCAGGTTTTCCAGCAGTTGATCGCGCTCAGCGCTGTTCTCGGATTCGATAACGGCACGGCGAGAAACGACAACGTTGTTGCGTTTCTGATCCAGCTTGATCACTTTAAACTCAAGCTCTTTGCCTTCCAGGTGCAGCGTGTCGCGAACCGGGCGAACGTCAACCAGAGAACCCGGCAGGAACGCACGGATGCCGTTCAGTTCAACCGTGAAGCCGCCTTTCACTTTACCGTTGATAACACCGGTAACGGTCGCAGCTTCTTCGTAGGCTTTTTCCAGCATCAGCCAGGCTTCGTGGCGTTTCGCTTTCTCACGAGACAGCAGGGTCTCGCCGAAACCGTCTTCTACCGCGTCCAGGGCAACGTCAATTTCGTCACCCACCTGGATTTCGAGTTCGCCTTGTGCGTTTTTGAATTGCTCTACCGGAATGGCAGATTCAGATTTCAGACCGGCGTCAACCAGTACGACATCTTTATCAATAGCAACGACAACGCCGCGAACGATGGAACCCGGACGAGTTTCGATTTCTTTCAGCGATTCTTCAAAGAGTTGAGCAAAAGATTCAGTCATGTTGTTAATCTTAAGGGTTTCAATTTAACGTCCATCTGGCATCCTGCTTGATGGGGTTGTTTCACATGCCCTGCTGTTATCCTTACAACAAGGTTAAAAAAACAATACTATACCGCGCCTCAATCAACGCTGTGATTGAGCAAGGATTTCACGCGCATAAGTGAGCGATTTCGCAATAACGTCATCGATAGACATATCGGTAGAATCCAACACCAGCGCGTCTGCGGCAGGGATTAACGGTGCTACCGGACGATTCCGATCGCGCGCATCCCGTTCTTTTATCTCGGACAAAAGACGTTCAAAGTTAACACTAAAGCCTTTTTCCTGCAACTGTAGCATGCGTCGTTGTGCACGTTCTTCCGCGCTGGCATCCAAAAAAATCTTCACAGGCGCATCGGGGAACACCACCGTACCCATATCGCGGCCGTCCGCCACCAGCCCCGGCGCGTCTCTAAACGCGCGCTGACGGCGCAATAAGGCTTCCCTCACGCGCGGAAACGCGGCCGCCTGCGAGGCGGTGTTACCGACCGTTTCATTACGAATTTCGTTACTGACGTCCTCGCCTTCCAGAATCACTTTCAGTTGCCCGTCTTGCGCAACGAAACGCACGTCAAGGTGTGACGCCAGCGGCACTAACGCTTCTTCTGAACCGATATCAACCTGATGATGTAAGGCAGCCAAGGCGAGCACGCGATAAATCGCACCCGAGTCCAACAAATTCCACTGCAATGTTTCTGCCAACGCCTTGCACAGCGTTCCCTTGCCTGCGCCACTCGGCCCATCAACCGTTATTACCGGTGCCGTTACTGCCATCTCTTTCTCCTATTACTCAGGTCAACCGCGGGTCTGTTAGGACTTACGGTGCCTCATTATACGCGCCAACGAGCAAAACCGTTAACCTAACACCCGGAGAAAGATAAAATTTCAGAAGATGCCTTGCAAAACTGAGGGCGGGCATAGGCCCGCCCTACAGGAAAAGTGCAACCCCGCCCGGTTATTCACCGTGGCTCAGACGCGCCAACTGTTGAAAATAGTCCGGGAAAGTTTTTGCCGTACATTTGGGATCGAGAATGGTCACTGGCGTATCGGATAATGCCACCAGCGAGAAACACATCGCCATACGGTGATCGTTGTAGGTACCTATCTCGGCAAAACGTAACTGAGGGGCAGGCGTAATGCAAATATAATCGTTCCCCTCCTCCACCGTTGCACCGACTTTGCGCAGCTCAGTCGCCATGGCCGCGAGACGGTCGGTCTCTTTTACGCGCCAATTGTAGATATTGCGCAGCGTCGTGGTGCCGCCCTCGGCAAACAGCGCTGTCGTGGCAATCGTCATGGCCGCATCGGGGATATGGTTCATGTCCATATCGATGGCATGCAGCTCGCCGCGCTGACACTCGATATAGTCATCGCCCCAGCGGATAATGGCACCCATTTTTTCCAGCACGTCCGCAAAACGGATATCGCCCTGCACGCTGTTGCGCCCCACGCCCGTGACACGGACCGTTCCGCCTTTAATGGCTGCCGCCGCCAGGAAATAGGAGGCGGAGGAGGCATCGCCTTCCACCAGATACTCACCCGGTGCGCGATAGTGCTGGTTGCCCTGTACGCTGAAGTGCTGGTAATTCTCGTTGTGCACATCGATGCCGAAATCTTTCATCATGCGCAGCGTGATATCGATATAGGGCTTGGACACCAGATCGCCTTTGATACTGATGCGGGTGTCTTTGCTCGCCAACGGCGCTGTCATCAGCAACGCAGTCAGGAACTGACTGGAGACGCTACCATCCACGGCGATCTCTCCGCCCTGGAAACCGCCGTGCAAGCGTAATGGCGGATAGTTAGTCTGCTCAAGGTAGTCGATGCTCGCGCCACCTTGGCGCAGCGCATCCACCAGATGGCCGATCGGGCGCTCTTTCATACGCGGCTCGCCGGTCAAAACAATATCGCCCTGCGTCAAGCACAAAGCTGCAGCCAGCGGACGCATTGCCGTACCCGCGTTGCCGAGAAACAGTTCTACCGGTTGCGACGCGGTGAACGGTCCACCAATACCGGTGACGTCGCACTCGGTGCGGCTCGACGAAAGCTGATATTGCACGCCTAACAATTGCAACGCGTCCAGCATGTGGCGAACGTCATCGCTATCGAGCAGGTTTTTCAAACGCGTCGTCCCCGTTGCCAATGCGGCCAGCAGCAAGGCACGGTTAGAGACGCTTTTCGAACCGGGAAGGTTAATCACACCATCGATCAGGGAAATAGGCTGTAGGGTAAGGGATTCCTGCATGTAACTCTTAACTCCGGTCATCAACATAACAAACCCCGGCGCAAACCGGGGTTTACTGAAAACAGGTTGCCGCTTCACATGCTGCGACAACGGTACGACCTGCAACGCCGCGGTCAAACCACAGCGTCACTCGTGACGGTATTAGCCGTGGCGGCGTTCAAAATCCGCCATAAAAGCGGTCAACGCCTGCACACCGGCCAGCGGCATCGCGTTGTACAGAGACGCACGCATCCCCCCCACTACACGGTGGCCTTTCAGCGCATGCAACCCAGCCGCTTTTGACTCTTCCAGGAACAGCTTATCCAGCGCGTCGTCACCGAGCAGGAACGGCACGTTCATGCGTGAGCGGTTGGCGGCCAGCACGTCATTGCGGTAGAAATCGCTGCTGTCGATAGCGCCATAAAGGTGATCGGCTTTCTCGCGATTGCGTTTTTCCATTTCCACCAAGCCACCCTGCTCTTTCAGCCATTTAAATACCATGCCAGAAAGGTACCAGGCGAAGGTCGGCGGCGTGTTGTACATGGAGTCGTTGTCGGCCAGCGTTTTGTAATCCAGCACCGACGGCAGCACGCTGTTGGATTTACCCAGCAGGTCATCGCGTACAATCACCAAGGTTAAACCGGCAGGGCCAATGTTTTTCTGCGCGCCAGCATAAATCACGCCGAAACGGCTGACATCGATCGGGCAGGACAGGATGCTGGAGGAGAAGTCAGCGACCACGATCTTGTCGCCAAAGTCAGGGGTTTCTTCAATAGCCAAACCATCAATGGTTTCATTCGGGCAATAGTGCACAAAGGCGGCGTCGTCAGACAGCGCCCATTCCCGCATCGGTTTGGCAGCGCGCAGACCGTCAATGCGGGTTTTCACGTCGATAACGTTCGGTTTGCAGTATTTTTCCGCTTCGTTAATCGCACTGTGCGCCCAATAGCCGCCGTCGATATAGTCAGCTTTGGTGCTGTCACCCAACAGGTTAAGCGGCACAGCAGCAAACTGTGCGCGTGCGCCCCCTTGGCAGAACAGCACTTTATAGTTGGAGGGGATCTTTAACAGATCGCGCAGATCCTGCTCGGCTTCCGCCGCCACCTGCATAAATTCTTTACTGCGGTGGCTGATTTCCATTACGGATGTTCCCAGCCCACGCCAGTTACACAATTCTTGCTCAGCACGACGCAGCACTTCAACCGGCAGCATGGCTGGACCGGCGCTAAAATTGAAAACTTGTGTCATTTCCCCTCACCACGTGTTTAGTACGACTATTTTTAACGTTTTGTCTGTTTTACAGCGACTATTATGATTTTTTGCAACAACCATATTGGCTATTTGCAGCAGCCATCATGGTTTTTTGCAGCAACCGTCATCATTTGTTTTTATCACTGGCTCCTTCCCGCTGCAATCCTTATTACGCTTTCCCGTATAAAACCCGCACGGCGACGGCGTGGAGTTGTCCGTGAAAAGTCCGTATGATGCACGTCCCATAAAAGAGAAAAGTGACAATCATGAGCCAAACGTTCATCCCAGGCAAAGACGCCGCCCTGGAAGACTCCATCGCCCGTTTTCAACAACAACTCCGTGACCTGGGGTTCAACATCGAAGAAGCCTCCTGGCTGAACCCGGTGCCTAACGTCTGGTCCGTGCATATTCGCGACAAAGACTGCCCGTTGTGCTTTACCAACGGCAAAGGCGCCAGCAAGAAAGCCGCCCTGGCTTCAGCCTTGGGTGAATATTTCGAGCGTCTTTCCACCAACTACTTTTTTGCTGACTTCTATCTGGGCAAGTCAATTGCTAACGGCGATTTCGTACATTACCCGAACGAGCAGTGGTTCCCGCTGCCGGACGATGACAGCTTGCCGCCCGGGATTCTGGATGATCACCTGCGTGCCTTTTACGACCCTGACAACGAATTAAGCGCCAGCATGCTGGTGGATCTGCAATCCGGCAACGACGAACGCGGCATCTGCGCCCTGCCGTTTACCCGTCAATCCGATGACACCACCGTCTACATCCCGATGAATATCATCGGTAACCTCTACGTCTCCAACGGGATGTCCGCCGGCAACACCGCCAATGAAGCGCGTGTGCAGGGTTTGTCTGAGGTGTTCGAACGCCACATCAAGAACCGCATTATTGCTGAAGCCATCAGCCTGCCAGCCATCCCAGACAGCGTGTTGCAACGTTATCCTGGCGTGGTGGAAGCCATCGCCACGTTGGAAAAAGAAGGGTTCCCGATCCTTGCCTATGACGCCTCACTAGGCGGTAACTACCCAGTGATCTGCGTGGTGCTGTTCAACCCCAGCAACGGCACTTGCTTCGCCTCTTTCGGTGCGCACCCAGATTTCGGCGTCGCGCTGGAGCGTACTGTCACCGAACTGCTGCAAGGGCGCGGCTTGAAAGATCTCGATGTGTTTACCCCGCCGAGCTTCGACAATGATGATGTGGCGGATCATGCCAATCTGGAAACCCACTTTATCGATTCCAGCGGTTTGATCTCCTGGGACTTGTTTAAAACCGACGCGGATTACCCCTTTGTCGACTGGAGCTTTAAAGGCAGCACCGAGCAGGAATTTGCTACCTTGATGGCGATTTTCCACAAAGAGCACAAAGAAGTGTACATCGCCGATTACGAGCACCTGTCTGTTTACGCGTGCCGCATTATCGTGCCGGGCATGTCCGACATTTATCCGACAGACGATTTGCTGCTGGCAAACAACAATATGGGTGTGCATTTACGCGAGACGATTCTCTCCCTGCCCGGCAGCCAGTGGGAAAAACAAGCGTATCTCGATCTGATTACCCAGTTGGATGATGAAGGTTTCGATGACTTCACCCGCGTGCGCGAATTGCTGGGGCTGGCAACCGGCAAGGATAACGGCTGGCTTACGCTGCGCATCGGTGAATTAAAAGCGATGCTGGCGCTGGCAGGCGGCGATCTGGAACAGGCGTTAATCTGGGCGGAATGGACGCAAGATTTCAACGGCTCCGTCTTCAGCCCATTGCGCAGCAACTACTACCGTTGCTTGCAGACGCTGTTGACGCTGGCATTGGACGAAGAGCGCGAGCCATCGCAGTATTACGATGCGTTTGTGAAGATGTACGGCAGCGACACCGTCGACGCCGCGAGCGCAGCAATTGCTGGTGAGCAGTGTTTCTACGGGCTGTTTGACGTCGATGACACCTTCTCCACCTTGCCCGCACACCAATCGCTACTGGCGGCTTACGAGAAACTGCAAGCGGCGAAGCGTCGTTTCTGGGGCTAATGCCGTATCGCCCGTCCTCCCCGGTTAACGCCGGGGAGCATTCCCTCTATTGTGCCCCTCGAACGATAACCTTGCTTTTTTCGATCGATTTTCCAGCAACACGCCAGATTTCATCATCCAATTATCTTATCGCTGCATAATTCGAATAATTCGGCATTTCGTAGAAAATGAAGAATATTGCACTTATTGTTATTAAATGGTGAATTTTTAATTAATTTGCAGCAACCCATAACACCGAAATGATACAAAAACGCATATCATTTAACTCTTTTTCACGGTATTCTACCCCCTGCATTCAACTCTTTTTATAATTTTTAAAATATTTTTTCTTTAATAATTTCAATTATTTAAGATGACTTTGGTGCAGATCGCTGAGGGGGTTCACCCTACTAAATTTTCACGATATGATCCAAGTCAAATTTTGCTTTATACTGCTTTGTTAGTATTCCCTCGCGGATAAATCTTGGAGAACGTTAGTGTGAAAGCTGACAACCCCTTTACACTTTTACTACCAGCAGCCATGGCGAAAGTCGCTGAAGATGCTGGTGTCTATAAAGCTACGAAACAACCCCTGACTACGTTTTTTTTGGCGATTACTGCTGGTGTTTTTATTTCTATCGCCTTCGTTTTTTATATCACAGCCACAACCGGTTCCGCGTCTATGCCTTACGGCATGGCTAAACTGATTGGTGGGATTTGCTTCTCACTCGGCCTGATGCTGGTAGTTGTTTGCGGCGCTGACCTGTTTACCTCAACGGTATTAACAGTGATTGCCAAGGCAAGCGGCCGCATCACCTGGAAGCAACTGGCCTGCAACTGGTGTAACGTCTATGTGGGCAACCTGTTCGGCGCACTGTTTTTTGTCGCTCTGATCTGGTTTGCCGGTGAGCACATGGTCGCCAACGGTGCATGGGGCCTGAATGTGCTGCAAACCGCAGAACACAAAGTGGAGCACACCTTTGTCGAAGCGTTTTGCCTCGGCGTGCTGGCTAACCTGATGGTTTGTCTGGCGGTGTGGATGAGCTACTCAGGCCGGACGCTGACAGACAAAATGTTCGCAATGATCCTGCCCGTCGGCATGTTCGTTGCCAGCGGTTTCGAGCACAGCATTGCTAATATGTTTATGATCCCCATGGGGATTGTTATCAAGAATTTCGCGGCGCCCGAATTTTGGGAAGCCATTGGCAAAGCGCCGTCCCACTTTGAGCACCTTACCCTCCACAACTTTATCGTGGACAACCTGATTCCTGTCACGCTGGGCAACATCGTCGGCGGTGGTTTTCTGGTAGGGTTAACATATTGGGTTATTTATTTGCGCGGTGGCGACAAACATTAATCTGTCGCGGACTGCAAATCGGGTTATGAATTCCAAACCAAAGGTAGGTGTAATATGACCGAACTGAATGAAAAATTGGCTAACGCGTGGGAAGGTTTTATCGCGGGTGAATGGCAGAATGGCGTCAACGTACGTGACTTCATTCAGAAGAACTACGCACCGTATGAAGGTGACGAGTCCTTCCTGGCTGGCGCTACTCCGGCAACCACCAAGCTGTGGGATGCTGTTATGGAAGGTATCAAACAAGAAAACCGCACTCACGCGCCGGTTGACTTCGATACCAACGTTGCAGCCACCATCACCTCTCATGACGCCGGTTATATCGACCAGAGCCTGGAACAAATCGTTGGTCTGCAAACTGACGCGCCGTTGAAACGTGCGCTGATTCCGTTTGGCGGAATCAAAATGGTTGAAGGTTCCTGTAAGGTTTATGGCCGTGAACTGGATCCGCAACTGAAAAAAATCTTCACCGAATACCGTAAAACCCATAACCAGGGCGTATTCGATGTTTACACCCCGGATATCCTTCGCTGCCGTAAATCTGGCGTGCTGACCGGTCTGCCGGATGCTTATGGCCGTGGCCGTATCATCGGTGACTACCGTCGCGTTGCGCTGTACGGTATCGACTACCTGATGAAAGACAAATTCGCTCAGTTCACTTCCCTGCAAACCAAACTGGAAAACGGTGAAGACCTGGAAGCGACAATTCGTCTGCGTGAAGAGATTGCTGACCAGCATCACGCGCTGTCTCAGATCAAAGAAATGGCTGCCAAATACGGCTGCGATATCTCTGGCCCGGCTACCAATGCAAAAGAAGCCGTGCAATGGACTTACTTCGGCTACCTGGCTGCGGTTAAATCTCAGAACGGTGCTGCCATGTCCTTCGGTCGTGTATCCAGCTTCCTGGATATCTTCATCGAACGTGACCTGAAAGCCGGTAAAATCACTGAGCAAGACGCACAGGAACTGATCGACCACCTGGTGATGAAACTGCGTATGGTGCGCTTCCTGCGTACCCCTGAATACGATGAACTGTTCTCCGGTGACCCGATCTGGGCAACTGAGTCCCTGGCTGGTATGGGTCTGGACGGTCGTACTCTGGTGACCAAAAACAGCTTCCGTTTCCTGAACACCCTGTACACCATGGGGCCGTCGCCAGAACCGAATATCACTATCCTGTGGTCTGAAAAACTGCCGCTGAACTTCAAAAAGTATGCAGCGAAAGTGTCCATCGATACCTCTTCTCTGCAATACGAGAACGACGATCTGATGCGTCCTGACTTCAACAGCGATGACTATGCTATCGCGTGTTGCGTAAGCCCGATGGTTGTGGGTAAACAAATGCAGTTCTTCGGTGCGCGTGCCAACCTGGCAAAAACCATGCTGTATGCTATCAACGGCGGCGTAGACGAAAAACTGAAGATGCAGGTTGGTCCGAAATCTGAACCGATCAAAGGCGATGTGCTGGACTTTGACGTGGTAATGGACCGTATGGACCACTTCATGGATTGGCTGGCCAAGCAGTATGTCACTGCATTGAACATCATCCACTACATGCACGACAAATACAGCTACGAAGCATCGCTGATGGCGCTGCACGATCGTGACGTGTTCCGTACCATGGCATGTGGTATCGCCGGTCTGTCCGTTGCCGCTGACTCCCTGTCTGCTATCAAATACGCGAAAGTTAAACCGGTTCGTGACGCCGATGGCCTGGCTATCGACTTCGACATCGAAGGCGAATACCCGCAGTTCGGTAACAACGATCCGCGCGTTGATGACCTGGCGTGTGACCTGGTAGAACGTTTCATGAAGAAAATTCAGAAACTGACCACCTACCGTGGTGCTACCCCGACGCAGTCTGTTCTGACCATCACCTCTAACGTGGTATATGGTAAGAAAACCGGTAACACCCCGGATGGCCGTCGCGCTGGTGCACCGTTCGGACCGGGTGCTAACCCGATGCACGGTCGTGACCAGAAAGGTGCTGTTGCCTCTCTGACTTCTGTTGCCAAACTGCCGTTCGCCTACGCGAAAGACGGTATTTCTTACACCTTCTCCATCGTACCTAACGCATTGGGTAAAGATGATGATGTGCGTAAGACCAACTTGGCGGGTCTGATGGACGGTTACTTCCACCACGAATCCAGCATCGAAGGTGGTCAACACCTGAACGTGAACGTGATGAACCGTGAAATGCTGTTGGATGCGATGGAACACCCGGAAAAATATCCGCAGTTGACCATCCGTGTTTCTGGTTATGCCGTGCGTTTCAACTCGCTGACCAAAGAACAGCAGCAAGACGTGATTACCCGTACTTTCACTCAGTCAATGTAATTTCCCTGACTGACTGAAAAGGCGTAAAATAAAGGCTCCACCCCGGTGGGGCCTTTTTCTCACCCCCGCACTGATAACCTGTTTTGCCAGCCCGCTCCTTACACCGTGGCGAGCTGGCAAAACAGATTCAACACGATATCGGCGAGACGGTTTTCCGTTCGTTTATTACACGTCCTACATGACGTCGGCATACCGTTGCATTTCCCCGTTCGTGTTAACACCGGCTGCTATTGAACGGCCACATTTGGAGAAATACTTGCAATGTCACTAATAGGTCGCATTCACTCCTATGAATCCTGCGGAACCGTAGATGGTCCCGGTATTCGTTTCATCGTTTTCTTTCAGGGATGCCTGATGCGCTGCCTGTATTGCCATAACCGCGATACCTGGGATACCCACGGCGGCAAGGAGATCGTGGTTGAGGACCTTATGAAAGAAGTGGTGACCTATCGCCACTTTATGAATGCCTCGGGCGGTGGTGTTACCGCATCAGGCGGCGAAGCGATTCTTCAGGCTGAATTCGTGCGCGACTGGTTCCGCGCCTGTCAGGCAGAAGGCATCAATACCTGCCTCGATACCAATGGTTTCGTGCGCCGCTACGATCCGGTGATTGATGAACTGTTGGATGTGACCGATCTGGTGATGCTGGATTTGAAACAGATGGATGACAGTATTCACCAGAATCTGGTGGGGGTTTCCAATCACCGTACGCTGGAATTCGCCCGCTATTTAGCCAAGCGCAATCAGCGCACTTGGATTCGCTACGTCGTCGTCCCCGGTTGGTCGGACGATGATGCCTCAGCGCACCTGCTGGGTGAATTCACCAAAGACATGACCAACATCGAGAAAATCGAATTACTGCCTTACCACGAGTTGGGCAAGCATAAATGGGTCGCTATGGGGGAAGAGTATAAGCTGGATGGTGTTAAACCGCCGAAAGCCGATACCATGAACCGCGTTCAGTCCATACTGCAAAGCTACGGGCATAAAGTGATTTACTGATGTCCTTCCCACGCGACCCATTTGGGAAGCGTGGGGCTCCACATTACGCCGCCAACGGTTTGGGATGGCGATCGCTTTTCTTCAGCAGCATAACCAGATAAACCAACGACACTGCTGCAATCAGCACAAACAGCACGCGGTCAGAATAGGTTTGCATCAGCGCCGCCGCCATACTGGGCCCCACCAGGCTGCCGACGGTGTAACTGAGCAGCAATGACTGGTTCATCGCCACCAGTTCGTCATGACGCACCTTTTCGCACGCCCAGGACATGGCTACCGGATACAGCGTAAATCCCGCGCCGCCCAGTAAAAACAGCGCAGGCACCATGACCAGATGTCCAACGCTCAGTAGTGCAACGCAGGCGACAATAACGGCAAACACCAGCACGCGCAGCACCAGTAAGCGCCCATAGCGATCTGCCATGCGCCCCACTGGCCACTGACCGACAATACCGGCACCAATCAACAGCGCCATCCAATACCCCACGTCGGCATCGCTGGTGCCACTGTGGGAGAGATAAAGCGGCATCAACCCATACAGCGACCCCAGGATCACACCGGAAATCACACAGCCATGGATGCCCAGACGCGCACTGCGTTTACGCAGCATTTTCCCCACATGAACCGGATGATCCGGCTGCACCAGACGCGGTAAACGGGTACACAGCAGCGGCAATACGGCAAGCACAATCAGCATGACCATCCAGGGAATAACACTCGCGACAGCGGTTGGCAGCAGGCCGACATAGATCTGACCAACGACGCTACCCAGATAATAGGCCACCATATAAGCTGCCAGCAGTTGACCTCGGTGCGTGGATGAGCCGCTGCACAACAGTGCACTTTCCACCACAACCCATATCAGCGCACAACCTATGCCTGCGACAAAACGCCATACCAACCAGCTGATTACGTCCGTAGAAAACAGTAGCCCCAGCGTGGCCAAACCAAACAGTAAAGCGGCCAGATAGTAGCTGCGGTTAAACCCGTGACGGAGGATCAAGCGTCCTGCCAGCAATGTCCCCAGCAAGTTACCCGCAAAATAGGCTGACCCCACGACGCCCACCTGCCACACGGAGGCATGCTGATAGTTAAGCCATAACGGAACCAGCGTATTCAGTACAGCGATACAAACCGTAAGCAGCATAAGGCCGCAGAGCAATAACAGCACTGGGCGAGAAAAAGCAGACATAGTGGGCGTGGGTAACCAATACAACAAGGAAGTGTGTGCGCATCATGCCACTGCGCGTTTAAAAGTCAACGAGGGCAATCCCGGGCCGCACGTTTTGTGATACTGGGGTACCATAATACAAAAAGCGCCCCGGAAGGCGCTTTTGAAGACGGCAGAGCGACGGGTTTAACCGATGTACTCCAACCCGCCCATATAAGGACGCAGCACATCAGGAATGGCAATACGCCCGTCCGCCTGCTGATAGTTTTCCAGCACGGCAACCAGTGTACGCCCAACCGCCAGACCGGAACCATTCAGCGTATGCACCAGACGCGTTTTCTTGTCGCTTTTGTTGCGGCAGCGCGCTTGCATGCGTCGAGCCTGGAAATCCCCCATGTTGGAGCAAGAAGAGATTTCACGGTAGGTGTTCTGCGCTGGCAGCCACACTTCCAGATCGTAGGTTTTGGTTGAGCCAAAGCCCATGTCACCGGTGCACAGCAGTACCTTGCGATAAGGCAGTTGCAGCAGTTGCAACACGGTTTCCGCATGGGTCGTCAATGTTTCCAACGCATCCATGGAGTCTTCTGGGCGTACAATCTGCACCAACTCCACTTTGTCAAACTGGTGCATACGGATCAGACCACGGGTATCACGACCATAGGAACCGGCTTCAGAACGGAAGCACGGGGTGTGCGCTGTCATTTTGATCGGCAGGGTGTCTTCATCCAGAATTTCATCACGCACCAGATTGGTCAACGGCACTTCTGCCGTCGGGATCAGGGCATAATTGCTGCTTTCTGCTTCTTCATCCAACGGTTTGGTGTGGAACAGGTCTTCACCAAACTTCGGCAACTGACCGGTGCCGTACAGCGTGGCGTGGTTAACCAGATAAGGCACGTAGGCTTCCTGATAACCGTGCTGTTCGGTATGCAGGTCCAGCATAAATTGTGACAGCGCGCGGTGCAGGCGAGCAATCTGCCCTTTCATGACAACGAAACGCGCACCGGTCAATTTAACACCAGCGGCAAAATCGACACCTTTCGCCAGTTCGCCTAAATCAACGTGATCGCGCACCGGGAAATCAAACTGACGCGGTTCACCCCAACGGCTGATTTCCTGATTATCATGCTCATCTTTGCCCAATGGCACAGCGTCATCCGGCATATTCGGAATGGTCAACGCCAGTTCACGAATGGCGTTTTGCAATGCATCCAGCTCGGACTTGGCCGCATCCAGCTTTTCACCCAGGGTATTCACTTCGCGGCGCAACGGTTCGATATCTTCACCACGAGCTTTAGCCGCACCGATCTCTTTCGATCGGGAGTTACGCTCTGCTTGCAGACTTTCCGTTTCTACTTGTAGCACTTTGCGGCGTTCTTCTTGTTGACGCAGCGTGTCTACATCCAGTTTAAAACCTCTGCGAGCCAGTAGCTTTTCGGCAACTGCGTCTAGCTCATTACGCAGTAAATTGGGATCGAGCATGCTAATCCTGTTTTAATGTTTTTTGGTGAAATTTTACGTTGCGCAACACCCGTCGCGCGGCAGAAAAGAACCCTATAACCTTACCGCAACGCCTAGTTCAGCGGTAGCGTTTTGTCGGGCTATTTTGATCCTGTGCAGTCAGCCAGGCCAGCTTTTCACCAATTTTGGCTTCCAGACCGCGTGAAGTTGGCTGATAGTAGCGCGTTTGCGCCATCGCTTGCGGGAAATAGTCTTCACCCGCCGCGTAAGCATTAGGTTCATCATGGGCGTAGCGGTATTCCGCCCCCAGCCCCATCTCTTTCATTAGTTTGGTGGGCGCATTGCGCAAATGCTCCGGCACGTCGTAATCCGGTTTCTCTCTGGCATCCTGCATCGCCGCTTTAAACGCGGTGTAGACCGCATTACTCTTGGGGGCACAGGCCAGATACACAATCGCCTGGGCAATAGCACGTTCCCCTTCTGCTGGCCCCACGCGGGTAAAACAATCCCAAGCGGCGATCGCCACCTGCATTCCCCGCGGATCAGCATTGCCCACATCTTCAGAGGCTATCGCCAACAGACGCCGTGCAACATACAGCGGGTCACCACCGGCGGTAATGATGCGTGCATACCAGTACAGTGCGGCATCCGGTGCGGAACCCCGCACCGATTTATGCAATGCAGAAATGAGGTCATAGTAGCGGTCGCCTTTGTTATCAAAGCGCGCACTACGTTCGCCCGACACTTCGTGCAGTAATTCAGGCGTCAGCACCCGGTTGCCCTGCGCATCAACCTCGGCCATATCCGCCATCATTTCCAGGCTGTTCAACGCGCGTCGCGCATCGCCATTCACCAGCTCCGCCAGCAACCGCTGCGTCTCTGGTGGCAATACGATGTTCTGCCCGCCAAACCCGCGTGCGGTATCGGTCATCGCCTGCTGTAACACCTGTTCGATGTCTTCTGCGGTGAGTGCCTTCAATAAATAGACACGCGCACGCGACAACAGCGCCGAGTTAAGCTCAAACGACGGGTTTTCGGTGGTTGCACCTATGAAGGTGATGGTACCGTCTTCAATGTGTGGCAGAAAAGCATCCTGCTGGCTCTTGTTGAAGCGATGCACTTCATCCACGAACAGGATGGTGCGTCGCCCGGCATCGCGGTTCTGCCGCGCACGCTCTATCGCTTCGCGAATCTCTTTAATGCCGGAGGTGACAGCAGAGATCCGCTCCACGTCGGCGTGTCCATAGCGACCGATCAGTTCTGCCAGCGTGGTTTTTCCGGTGCCGGGCGGCCCCCATAGAATCATGGAGTGTAACTGCCCCGCCTCTATCGCTCGCGGCAAGGGCTTACCTGCGCCGAGCAGATGCTGTTGGCCGATATAGTGCGCCAACGTAGCGGGCCGCATACGCGCTGCAAGCGGCTGAAAGCTATTGTCCGAAAAATCCAGCGACAGGTTACTCACGATGGCCTCACTGCCGTTGATCGTCCAGCGTCACGCCTTTCGGCGGCGTAAAGGTGAACTTGCTGCTATCCACAGCGCCATTTTGCTGGTTTTTCAGGGTATAGCTGCTGCGCTGCCCATCTTGCTCCGTCGCGACAAAACTCTTGATGGTGCCGCTGGCATTGACGTTAATCGCAAATTGTTTCAGGTTGCCCTTAGCCGCCTTCGGCGTTAACTCAAAGTCATCCCCTTGCTGACGCACGTTATACTGGCCCCATTCGCTGGCATCGTTACGCGTGATGAGCATAAAGGGGGTATTACCCGTGGCTTCCTTCAGCCAGGTTGCTGTAACCTGTTCGACGAACGGGTTATAGAACCACAGCGTTTTGCCATCAGAGATCAGTACACTTTCATCGGGTGCGGTAGTCTTCCAGTTGAACAGATTTGGCCGCTTCAACCAAAGCTCGCCCTGACCTTCCTGCACCGCCGTCCCTTCGGCGCTAGTGACTTTCTGGGTGAACGTTGCGTGGAAGCTGTTCACTTTATTCAGTCGGCTCTGTAAATCGCTCGCCGCATCGGCATAAACCGCGCTGGACGTCATCCCGGCGATCAGCACGCCTGCCACTAAGCCTGTTCTCATTATTTACATCCTTTGCTGTCGATTCAAAAGACCGCCATTGCGGTCTGACTATCGTACTTTGCACCTGTTGTACTGCACGCCGTACAGCCATTAACTATTGCCAGAGAATCACGCGATGCGGTAGACGAATTGTCTGTAAATGGCATCAGTCCATGGGCGGCGGAGCCAACACGTCTCGGTTGCCATTATGCCCCGGCGCGCTAACGATACCTTGCATTTCCATCTGTTCCACAATGCGCGCAGCACGATTGTAACCGATGCGGAATTGGCGTTGCACGCCAGAAATGGACGCTCGCCGTTTTTCCACAACAAAGGCCACGGCCTGATCGAACAGCGGATCCAACTCTTCATCACCGCCAAATTCCAGATTACCGCCTTCTCCGTCATCGCTGGCACTGGTGATATTGTCAATGTACTGCGGTCGCCCGCGTGCTTTCCAGTCCAGCACCACGGCATGCACTTCCTGGTCACGAACAAACGCACCGTGCACGCGCACTGGAATCGAGGAGTTTGGCGCCATATACAACATATCCCCCATGCCCAGCAGCGATTCAGCGCCGCCCTGATCGAGGATGGTACGTGAATCAATCTTGCTCGATACGGTGAAGGCGATGCGCGTCGGGATATTGGCCTTGATAAGGCCAGTGATAACATCCACAGAAGGCCGCTGCGTCGCCAGCACCAGATGGATACCGGCTGCGCGCGCTTTCTGCGCCAGACGAGCGATCAGCTCTTCCACCTTTTTGCCAACCGCCATCATCAGATCGGCAAATTCATCCACCATCACCACGATAAAGGGCAATTTTTCCAGCACCGGCGGAGTGGTATCCATACTGTCGCCGGGTTTCCAGAACGGGTCAGGGATCGGACGCCCCATTGCTTCCGCTGCTTTTACCCGCTCGTTATAGCCTTCGAGATTGCGCACGCCCAAAGCCGACATTAGTTTATAACGACGGTCCATTTCACCGACACACCAGCGCAGCGCATTCGCCGCATCTTTCATATCGGTGACCACTTCGGTCAGCAGATGCGGAATGCCTTCATAGACCGACAGCTCCAGCATTTTGGGGTCGATCATGATAAAGCGCACGTCTTGCGGCGTCGCCTTATACAGCATGCTGATGATCATGGTGTTCACGCCGACAGATTTACCCGATCCGGTCGTCCCTGCCACCAGCAAGTGCGGCATACGCGCCAGATCGGCCACCACCGGCTGACCCGCAATGTCCTTGCCCAGCACCACAGCCAGCGGTGACGGGTTATCACGGAATGCCTTGCAATCGAGCACTTCGCGCAGATAAACGGTGTGGCGGAGTTTATTCGGCAGTTCGAGACCGACATAAGGTTTACCGGGGATCACTTCCACCACGCGCACCGCGACAACCGACAGCGAGCGCGCCAGGTCACGAGACAGATTGGAAATGCGCGCGGCTTTCACGCCGGGAGCCAAATCCAGCTCAAAACGGGTGATCACCGGCCCTGCATCGTAACCCACTACGCTGGCGGTAACACGATAATCCGCCAGACGTGCTTCAATCAGACGCGCGGTTTGTTCAAGCTCGAAATGGTCAACTGGCACTTCACTTTCCGGCGGTGCCGTGAGCAGTTCCAGCGTCGGCAACGGCGTGGTTGGCTTTTGTAGCGGCTGATCGTTACGCATCAGGAACGGGTGAATCAGGCTATCCATCAATGAGGGCGCAGCATCACTTTCTGGCTCATCGTCATACGCAGAATCCTCATCATGCTGAGGTTCCTCAACGGGATGTGTGTGCATTGCAGGGGTATCATTGTCATCCGTTGCCGCACGCCATGTAGGCGATGGGGGTGCAGAGGCAGGCTCCGGTTCAGCCACATCGGCTGGCGACAAGGTAAACAAGGGTGCTTTGGGAGACTCATCCACCAAATCGTCAAACGGCGAGAAAGAAAAGGCAGGCTCATTCGCATCGGCATCCGTAGCGACACCGGCGATGAATGCCGCCGCGACACTGGCTGGGACCACTGCTTTTGTGCCTGCGGGTTCGACGGCTGGCGTTGCGCTCGGGGTTTCTGGTTGCGCACTGATGTCATAACGCGCCTGTTGCTGCTGAGCAAACGCCTGCGCCAATTGCGCCTGTAACAGCGCCTCTTCATCCTGCTCGCGCTCGGCATAGTCCTCGCCGTAACGCTGCTCCTGTTGCTCCAGATAAGCCTGACGCAAGGCAGCCTCTTGTGCGGCGTCATCAACGTCAGCACCGTCTGGGGCCCCCAGGTGAACCGTTTCAGGCTGGGACTGTGCCTGGCGTTGCGCTTCTCGTTCTTGCTCTTCAGCCTGACGCTGTGACGGCAACTTGATGCCGTAAGACGCCAGTTCACGCCGGGTAGGAATGCGCACCGGGTTTGGACGCGGCAATTCCGGGCCCATGCCTTGTTTCACCTGAGGATTATCCTCCCCAGCGGCGGTAAAGGCAGGCATAAAGGGCACGGCATCGCTAGACACAGGCGTGGTCGCTGCCACTGCGGGTGCAGCCAGTTGATGAATCGCGCCCAACGGTGGCGTATGATCGGGTACCGTCGTCGGCGAAAAGACGGGTAACGCGGTATTGTCCTGCACAGCAGCCTGCGGCAACTCAAACGCGTAAAGCGGCGGCAGTGAATCCTGTTGAGGGGTGTCGTGACTGCCTGCCGTTGCTGGCATAACCGGATTGAATGCTCTGGGCGAAACCGCTGGGTCTGTGACCGTCTCAACCGCAGCCGATTGCTGCACAGGTGCGAGAGGAGCCGTAGCGTCAGCGGCACCTAGCGCACTGTTTTGCCCTGTTTCATCAGCGGCGCATTCACGTGCAGCAGGTGCCAGCAATATATCATCCGTATCCACGTCTTCGGCTATTGCCTCAGCGGACGCGGTTAGCGTATCAGGTTGTTCACCCTCGCGATCCACATCGTCGTGTGAATCGTCTTCCTCATCACGGTAGTTATCTTCTGCGCGCGAACGGTTGGAGAAGAACGTCAGACAGCCTAATACCGCCCCGCCGATTTTTTCCGCAATGGTCAACCATGACCAACCGGTAAACAGTGTCAAGCCCGCCGCCCAGACGCAGAGCAGAATCAGCGTGGCCCCCATGCTGTTGAAACGCGGGACCATGGAACTGCTCAATAGACTGCCCAGCACGCCACCCGAGGCGAAATAGTAGAGATCGTCAACATTGAGCGCGGCCAGACCGCAAGACGTGAGAATCAACGCCAACGTACCAATCAGGCGCAAAGAGAGAGTAAACAGATCGACATCGCTCTGATTATCGCGCTGGCGAAAGGCGACCCAGCACAGCGATAACATGATCGGTGGAATGGCGTAAGCCAGCACACCAAAGATGAAAAACAGCGTATCGGCCAGCCAAGCACCGACACCACCGCCCAGATTATGAATCGGCTCATGCCAGGCCGTTTGTGACCAACTGGGGTCAGACGGACTGAAGCTTAACAGCGCTACGCTCAAATAAACGGCGAATAGCGCGACAACGATTAAAATCGCTTCCAATAAACGACGGCTGCCGCTGAGTTTCTTCAGCGCCACGTCTTTGTCTTCGGTATATTCCTGGCTCAAGCGTCTCTCCAGGGGTCCTGTTCATGTTCATGACAAAACGCCGAGGCGAACTCGGCGCTGTGACTGTATATATTCACAGGAGTGTAGCTGAAATTAGCGGGCTTTGCACCCCTGCGTTTAGCGCGTTCTGATCACCAGACGATTGCTCTGTTTTACTTCTTCCATCACCACGTAGGTACGGGTATCGTTGACACCCGGTAAGCGCAGCAAGGTTTCACCCAGCAGCTTACGGTATGCTGACATATCCGGCACGCGTGTTTTCAGCAAATAGTCGAAATCCCCGGAGACCAAATGGCACTCCTGAATTTCTTCCAGTTTCTGCACGGCAGTATTGAACTGCTCAAACACATCAGGCGCACCGCGGTTCAGCGTGATCTCAACAAACACCAGCAGTGACGCATCGAGGTAATGCGGGTTCAGCAATGCAGTATAGCCATTGATAAAACCCTGACGCTCCAGGCGGCGCACGCGTTCCAGACACGGCGTAGGAGAAAGCCCCACGCGTTTGGAAAGTTCAACGTTAGAGATTCGGCCGTCTTTTTGTAATTCATTCAGGATATTGCGATCGATGCGATCAAGATCTTTTCCCGGTCGTTTTTTCGTGTCTACCATTCTTATTGTCTCTCTTCACTACATCCTTGCCCTTGCTACACTCCGACCCACATCAATGTATCAGAGCAGCCCTAAAAGAAGACGCGCTGCCTAGTTTGTATATCAAGGGTCGCTTTACGTCACTTCCCTTTCACTGCCACGTCGCACCGCAATGTCATCCCTGCGTGCATAACACCCTGTCTGTCCTGTTATAAACGCACCATCAGCGGGTCGCACAGTAAAAGCCATAACATAAAGAAAAGCCGAGCTTTCAACCATTCACATACAAATAGTTTCCTCTTCCTTAGATGTTTTCGCAAAACGGTAGCCGATTGTCAAAGCAAAACAATGAAAATCAGAAGAAACTGCCAAATAAAACCCTACTGCGCGCTCAGTAAGACCATTTTCAATCATTTTGCTAATAAATGACGCTGTCTTATCAGTGAATTGTATGGGTTATCGGCACAACCGATTAAACAAATAGGTAACAATTTTGCTGCCTACTTTTTTTAGTCCGGTAATTTCCTTACAATCGAGATCAAGTAGACCGTTGCAAAAGAGGAACACATGGGTACCGTCAAGCACCACAAGCTATTGATTTTAGGTTCTGGCCCCGCGGGCTATACCGCTGCGGTGTACGCCGCGCGCGCCAACCTGCATCCGGTATTGATTACCGGCATGGAAAAAGGCGGGCAGTTGACGACCACGACAGAAGTGGAAAACTGGCCGGGCGACGCGGAAGGGCTTACCGGGCCGTTGCTGATGGACCGCATGCACGCTCATGCTGAAAAATTCAACACCGAGATCATTTTCGATCATATTCAGCGCGTTGATTTGCAACAGCGTCCGTTTCGCCTGTTTGGCGACAGCGAAGAATATACCTGTGATGCCCTGATCGTGGCGACCGGTGCCTCCGCACGTTATATCGGCCTGCCTTCCGAAGACGCCTTCAAAGGCAAGGGTGTATCCGCCTGCGCCACCTGTGACGGTTTCTTTTACCGTAACCAGCGCGTCGCTGTTGTGGGTGGCGGCAATACCGCGGTAGAAGAAGCGCTTTATCTGTCTAACATTGCGCAGCAAGTGCATTTAATCCACCGCCGTGACAGCTTCCGCGCTGAGAAAATCCTGATCGACCGTCTGATGGACAAAGTGCAAAACGGCAATATTGTGCTGCACACCGATCGCACGCTGGATGAAGTACTCGGCGATGACATGGGCGTGACTGGCGTGCGTATTCGTAATACCCGCACGGACGAGAGCGAAGAGTTGGAACTGGCTGGCGTATTTATCGCCATTGGCCATAGCCCAAACACCGCGATTTTTGACGGTCAACTGGCGCTGGAAAACGGCTACATCAAGGTACAATCCGGTATCCACGGCAATGCGACTCAGACCAGCATCCCCGGCGTGTTTGCCGCAGGTGACGTGATGGATCATATCTACCGTCAGGCCATTACCTCGGCGGGCACCGGTTGCATGGCTGCGCTGGATGCAGAACGCTATCTGGATGGTCTCGCTACCCGATAATATTCTGCCCTTCTCCCCTTATTCAGATCGTACTACATGAATAAGGGGATTTTTTTGGCTCCCTTTTGGGAAAATTGATCTCTTCCCGCATTTTCACCCTCCTTTTGGTTTGCACCTGCACTTTAGCGCGGTAACATGAAGCCTTGCTAAATACCCGCCCGCTTTTTTGTTATATAACAGTTACATAAAGGTTGTTTTTTGGGTATTTCCCTCTCTATAGCGCAGCTCGGTACTCTATGAAACAGACTCGACAGCAACAACTTGCACGCTGGCTAAAACAACAGAGCAAACTGGCACAACGCTGGCTCCGCCTCTCTTTACTGCTGGGGGTGGTAAGCGGCCTTCTGATCGTGGCACAGGCATGGGTGTTGGCAACACTGCTGCACGCCTTGATTATTGAACACGAGCCTCGTCAGACACTCGTCAGCGAGTTCATGCTGCTTATAGGCTTGTTCGCCGCACGCGCGCTCACGCATTTCCTGCGCGAGCAGGTGGGCTTTCGCTGTGGTGAGGCGGTACGGCAACAAATTCGCCATCAGGTACTGGAAAAATTACAGCGACTGGGGCCGGCCTGGGTACAGGGAAAACCCGCTGGCAGTTGGGCGACGCTGATTTTAGAACAAGTCGAAGACATGCAGGATTACTATGCGCGCTATCTGCCACAAATGTATCTTGCTGCTTTGATTCCTCTGCTGATTCTGGCCGCTGTGTTTCCCATCAACTGGGCGGCGGCGCTCATTTTGCTGGTTACCGCCCCGCTGATCCCGTTGTTTATGGCGCTGGTCGGCATGGGGGCCGCCGATGCAAACCGCCGCAATTTTCTGGCACTGGCGCGACTGAGCGGTCATTTTCTCGATCGGTTGCGCGGTATGGAAACGCTGCGCCTGTTCCATCGCGGTGCAGCCGAAGTGGATGACATTCGTCGGGCATCGGAAGATTTTCGCAGTCGCACCATGGAAGTGTTGCGCATGGCGTTTCTTTCCTCCGGCGTACTGGAATTTTTTGCCTCGATCTCCATCGCGGTCGTCGCCGTGTATTTTGGTTTTTCTTACCTCGGCGAGCTGGATTTCGGCCATTACGGCACTGGCATCACCCTGTTTGCCGGCTTTCTGGTCTTGATTCTTGCTCCCGAGTTTTTCCAGCCGCTGCGCGATCTGGGCACGTTTTATCACGCAAAAGCGCAGGCGGTCGGCGCAGCAGAATCGCTGGTGAGCTTTCTTACCGCTGAAGCGGAAGAGGTCGGCCTCGGCACGCAACCTTTTGATGCACAGACCGTTACCATCCAGGCTGACCAACTGGTGATACTATCGCCCACGGGCTCTGCGCTCACCCAGCCTCTGACCTTTACGCTTGAACCGGGACAACGGGTGGCGCTGGTCGGCGTGAGTGGTGCAGGGAAAAGTTCGTTG
Source organism: uncultured Symbiopectobacterium sp. (assembly GCA_964293225.1). Lineage (GTDB taxonomy): Bacteria > Pseudomonadota > Gammaproteobacteria > Enterobacterales > Enterobacteriaceae > Symbiopectobacterium. The sequence continues at coordinate 65,792 of CAXYYB010000007.1, forward strand.
CTCAACGTACTGCTTGGTTTTTTACCCTATCGTGGTTCGCTGTCTATCAACGGGCACGAACTGCATGCGCTGAATGCGACTGCATGGCGTAAACACATCAGTTGGTTAGGGCAAAATCCGCATTTACCGGAAGAAACGCTGCGCAGCAATATTCTGTTGGGGAATCCACAAGCCACTGAGGGCGCGTTGCAACAGGTGGTGGAACACGCTTACGTACACGAGTTTCTGCCCCTGTTACCGCAGGGTCTTGATACCGCCGTGGGTGATGGCGCCGCGCGACTCTCTGTCGGACAGGCTCAGCGCGTTGCCGTTGCGCGCGCATTGTTAAAACACTCGCCGTTGCTCCTGCTGGATGAACCAACCGCCAGTCTGGATTCACACAGTGAACAACGCGTGATGCACGCCTTGGAAAACACCGCACGCCAGCAAACCACCCTGCTGGTGACGCATCGCCTCGACGACACGCGCCATTACGATAGCGTATGGGTAATGGAAAAAGGACAACTGGTTCAGCAGGGTGACTACGACACGCTACGTCAGCAGTCAGGCCCGTTTGCCGATCTTCTGGCACAGCGTCAGGGAGCTTACTAATATGTCGCAAAATAGTCCGTTGCAGGCACTGAAACCCTTTCTCCTGCTGTATCGTCGCCACATTTGGCGGTTAAGCATTGGCGTCGTCCTCGCCATTATCACATTATTGGCAAGTATTGGACTGCTGACGCTCTCCGGCTGGTTTCTGGCGGGAGCATCACTGGCGGGCCTTGCCGGATTGATGACCTTCAATTACATGCTGCCTGCGGCGGGCGTGCGCGGTGCAGCGATCCTGCGTACCGCCGGACGTTATGCCGAGCGTTTGGTGAGCCATGACGCGACCTTCCGCGTGCTGCAACATCTGCGCGTATTTACCTTTTCGCGCACGCTTCCGCTTTCGCCAGGAGGGCTAGCCCGGTTTCGTCAGGCCGATTTGCTTAACCGTCTGGTTGCCGACGTTGATACGCTCGATCACCTGTACTTACGCGTGATATCCCCCTTGGTCAGCGCATTGGTGGTGATTCTGGTGGTCACTTACGGGCTGAGCTGGCTGGACACTTCACTGGCACTGACCCTTGGCACCATTATGTTGCTGCTGTTAGCCTTGCTCCCGCCGGTGTTCTACCGTGCGGGCAAACCGATTGGCACCCACCTCACATTGCTGCGCTCACGTTATCGCACGCAGTTAACCACCTGGCTACAAGGGCAAGCCGAATTAACCGTATTTGGCGCACAGACCGCCTTTCGCCGCCAACTCGCCGATACAGAACAGGCCTGGCTGACGCAGCAACAGCGACAGGCACGCCTGACGGGCTTGTCGCAGGCACTGATGCTGATCTGCACCGGTTTTACCGTTACCGCCATGCTCTGGCTGGCGGCCACGGGCATTGGCGGTGATACGCAGCCCGGGGCGTTGATTGCCCTGTTTGTCTTTGCTGCACTGGCTGCGTTTGAAGCGTTAGTACCGGTTACCGGCGCGTTTCAACACATGGGCCAGGTGATCGCATCAGCCACACGCGTTAACCAGATTTTGCATCAGCAGCCCGCAGTGACTTTTACAACGACAACCCCCTCCGCCACCGTAACCACAACGGCAGCGCTGTCATTACAGCAGGTAAGCTTCACCTATCCCGGCCAACCGTTACCGGTATTGCAGGACATTACGCTGGATATCGCGCCGGGCGAGCACATTGCGCTGCTGGGGCGTACAGGGTGTGGCAAGTCAACCCTCTTGCAATTACTGACCCGTGCCTGGGACTGCGACGCAGGAAGCATTACTCTGAACGACCTGCCGCTCGCACAATGGAGTGAACCGGCACTGCGCGACATGATGAGCGTGGTGCCACAGCGGGTACATATTTTTAGCGCGACGCTGCGCGACAACCTGCTACTGGCCGCACCGCAGGCCAGCGATGCCCAGTTGAGTCAACAGTTGGAGCAGGTAGGATTAGGGAATTTACTGGAAACGCCAGAGGGCCTTAATGCTTGGATCGGTGAAGGTGGACGTCAGCTCTCAGGTGGCGAACAGCGCCGTCTTGGGCTGGCGCGCGCCCTACTCCATCCAGCGCCTTTGGTACTGTTGGATGAACCGACCGAAGGATTGGATGCCGATACCGAGCAGAAAATTCTGCATCTGCTGCGCGAAAACACCCTCGGTAAAACGGTTCTCATCATTACCCATCGCCTGCACGACCTGGCCTCTCTGGATCGGATTTGCGTACTGGATAATGGTCGCCTGGTTGAACAGGGTCGCCACGCCGACCTGCTGGCAGCAAAAGGCCGCTATTGGCAGTTCCATCAACACGCCATTCGGCAGGCATAATGCAGCTATTTCAACTTTCAGCCAATACCCCCCTTTTTCCTCCGATCGAGAAGGCGTTGATTGACCCCAACGGCTTATTGGCGTTTGGCGGAGACCTTTCGCCAGACCGATTGCTGGCGGCGTATCGAGGCGGCATTTTTCCCTGGTACTCTCCCGACGATCCGATTCTGTGGTGGTCTCCCGATCCACGCGCAGTATTGCATCCTGAAGCGCTTCATATCAGCCGTAGCCTGCATAAATTCATGCGCAAGCAACCTTTTCACGTTACGCTTAACCATGCGTTCAGCGCCGTGATACACGCCTGTGCGCATGCGCGCCAGGAAGGAACCTGGATCAGCCCAGAGATGATTGCCGCGTACTGCACGTTGCATGAGCTGGGGCACGCACACTCCATCGAAGTCTGGCACCACGATGAATTGGTGGGTGGGCTGTACGGTATTGCCCAAGGAAAGCTGTTTTGCGGCGAATCGATGTTCAGCCGCCGTGATAACGCGTCTAAATGCGCGCTGGTTGCACTCGTCACGCATTTTGTGCGCTGTGGCGGGCAGTTACTCGACTGCCAGGTGCTAAACGCTCACACGGCGTCTCTCGGGGCCACAGAGGTGTCGCGCGCGACGTATCTGACGGCGCTGCGCGCATTGCAGGACGCTCGTCTCACGGCATCGAGTTGGCAGCCACAAACGCTGCCACTGGCGCCTGTTGGGGAAAGATAAGCGTGCTCATACGCCCTTCTTATCCGAAAGTTGCTGCTGAGATCATCAACGCTCCTTTACATAATGCCGGTTTTTCGGCATTATCGTGCCCGTTAAAAAAGTTAAGGTAGTTAACCCTAGAGGATTCGATGGCCAAAGAAGACAATATTGAAATGCAAGGCACCGTGCTTGATACACTGCCTAACACCATGTTCCGCGTTGAGTTGGAAAACGGACACGTGGTTACCGCTCATATCTCCGGTAAAATGCGTAAAAACTATATCCGCATCCTGACGGGTGACAAAGTCACTGTAGAGCTGACCCCGTACGACCTGAGTAAAGGCCGCATTGTCTTCCGTAGCCGTTAATCGGTTCGCCTGTCGCTAACGCTGCGACACCTGAGGATGTACCCGCCTTATATGCCCTTCCCTATTCAAGTAAGGGCTTTTGTTTTTGGTACAGATTGCGCGTGGTGGTACTCACCACAGCCAAGATAAAAAAAGCAGTGCTCGCGCACTGCTTTTTCTTTTACCACTCAATGGCACACTCAGTGTACCGTCCCTTCCGCTTTCAGTTTCTGCGCACTGTGGAAGCTGTAAGTTAATGTTTTCGTCGCGCTATCCAGTTCCACCTTCACGGAGCCACCGTTCACCAACGAGCCAAACAGCAGTTCGTTCGCCAGCGGTTTTTTCAGGTTTTCCTGTATCACACGCACCATTGGCCGTGCACCCATCGCCTTGTCATAGCCTTTATCCGCCAGCCAATTGCGCGCATCTTCGCTGACTTCCAACGACACGCCCTTGGCGTCCAACTGCGCTTGCAGTTCCACAACAAACTTATCCACCACCTGCTGAATAATCTGTGTTGACAGATGATTAAACCAAATGATGCCATCAAGACGGTTGCGGAATTCCGGCGTGAAGATCTTTTTAATCTCTTCCATCGCGTCGCTGCTGTTGTCCTGTTGTATCAGGCCAATCGATTTGCGTTGGGTCTCTTGCACGCCCGCATTGGTGGTCATGACGACAATCACGTTGCGGAAATCTGCCTTACGACCATTATTGTCGGTCAGCGTACCGTTATCCATCACTTGCAACAGCAGGTTGAAGACATCCGGATGCGCCTTTTCAATTTCATCGAGCAGCAACACCGAATGCGGATGCTTGATCACCGCGTCAGTCAGCAATCCGCCCTGATCGAAACCGACGTAGCCCGGAGGAGCACCGATCAGACGGCTTACCGTGTGGCGCTCCATGTATTCCGACATATCAAAGCGCAGAAGCTCAATATCCATCGCTTTTGCCAGTTGCACGGTGACTTCGGTTTTCCCAACCCCCGTCGGCCCGGCAAACAGGAAAGAGCCGACGGGCTTGCGCTCGCTGCCCAAACCAGCGCGGCTCATCTTGATAGCCTCACTCAGCGCTTCGATGGCCTTATCCTGACCAAACACCAGCATCTTCAAGCGGTCACTCAGGTTTTTCAGCACATCGCGATCGCTGGCAGAAACGGTTTTTTCGGGGATACGGGCGATACGCGCCACCACCGATTCAATATCTGAAACGTTCACCGTTTTTTTGCGTTTGCTGGCTGGCATCAAACGACTACGCGCGCCAGCTTCATCGATCACGTCGATAGCTTTATCCGGCAGATGGCGATCGTTGATGTATTTAACCGACAGTTCAACGGCGGCGCGCACGGCTTTGGCCGTGTAACGTACGTCATGGTGAGCTTCATATTTCGGTTTGAGCCCATTAATGATTTGTACGGTCTCTTCGACGCTTGGCTCAGTGATATCGATTTTTTGGAAACGGCGCGCCAAAGCACGGTCTTTTTCAAAGATAGTGCTGAATTCCTGGTAAGTCGTAGAACCGATAACCCGAATCTTGCCGCTGGAGAGCAACGGTTTAATCAAATTGGCGGCATCTACCTGCCCACCCGACGCCGCGCCCGCACCAATGATGGTGTGGATTTCATCAATAAACAGGATGCTGCTTTGATCCTGTTCCAACTGCTTGAGCAGCGCTTTGAAACGTTTTTCAAAATCGCCACGGTATTTGGTGCCCGCCAGCAGCGAACCGATATCAAGAGAATAGAGCGTGCAACCGGCCATCACTTCCGGCACGTCGCCTTGAACGATGCGCCAGGCCAAGCCTTCCGCAATAGCCGTTTTCCCTACGCCAGACTCGCCGACCAGCAGCGGATTGTTTTTGCGCCGACGGCACAGCACCTGGATGGTGCGTTCCAGCTCTTTTTCACGACCAATCAGCGGGTCAATACCGCCAACGCGAGCCAATTGATTAAGGTTAGTGGTGAAGTTTTCCATGCGATCCTCCCCGCCTACCGGCTCTTCGTTGACAGGGTTTTCCGAGCTTGGTGCCTGACCGGGCTCTTCTTTACGCGTGCCGTGGGAAATGAAGTTCACCACATCAAGCCGACTCACATCATGCTTACGCAACAGGTAAGCGGCCTGCGATTCCTGCTCGCTGAAGATAGCCACCAGCACGTTAGCACCAGAAACTTCACTGCGCCCAGAAGACTGAACGTGGAACACGGCACGTTGCAATACGCGCTGAAAGCTCAGCGTCGGTTGCGTTTCACGTTCTTCATTATTTTGCGGTAACGTCGGGGTGGTCTGTTCGATGAACGTTTCCAACTCCTGGCGCAATGCAGCTAAATCCACCGAACAGGCTTCTAACGCTTCGCGCGCGGCCGGGTTGCTGAGCAACGCCAGTAGCAAATGCTCCACGGTCATAAACTCGTGGCGGCGCTCACGCGCTCTGGCGAAAGCCATGTTGAGACTGAGTTCCAGTTCTTGATTAAGCATAGGCGCCTCCCCACAATAAATTACCTGATATCAGGCCCTTTCCAGCGTACAGAGCAACGGGTGCTCATTTTCCCTTGCATAACGATTCACTTGCACCGTCTTGGTTTCAGCCACATCAGCACTGTAAACACCACAGACAGCCTTCCCTTCATAGTGAACCGTCAGCATAAGTTGCATTGCGCGTTCAATATCATAAGAAAAGAACTTTTGCAGAACGTCAATAACAAATTCCATCGGGGTGTAATCATCATTGTTTAAAATCACGTTATACATCGATGGCGGTTGCAATTTTTGCTGCTGTTTTTCCAACAGAACGCTGTCAGAATGCGTCCAGGGACGGCTCTCCATACGTATCTGCGACGTTGCATTAACGTGGGTAACTTGCTCCCACCTCTTTTCAATCCCCACACTGCGGTTACTCATTATTCATCCATCTTCATTAATGCGACACCAGGCTGAGTGTCCCACATCAACCATTTACTCTTTATTTTATCACCTGAACGCGCACTGTGTTGCCAAGAAGCAAGAAATCGTCCGGTGATGTCATCGGTAACAGCACACGTATTGAAGCAACAACTCTGCATGAAAATCATCAATTGCGTTACCTGCATCAAACTTTGACAAACTGCTCTGTGCTGCCCCGGTGGGATGGCTTGACGCTCTTTTCGATTTCACTAGAGTGTACAGGTGAATTGACGGGGTTTTAATCAATTCGCATTCATAACGACCAAATAACCTAACCTCTCGTTTCGATAATACTCTTGCGAAGGACGTAAATGCATGGAGACAGGTACTGTTAAATGGTTCAATAATGCCAAAGGCTTTGGATTTATCTGTCCCGAAGGTGGAGGCGAGGATATCTTTGCCCACTACTCGACGATCCAAATGGACGGTTATCGCACGCTGAAGGCAGGCCAGGCGGTCAGATTTGATGTTCATAAAGGGCCTAAAGGAAATCACGCCAGTTTGATCGTCCCGCTGATCGCAGAGGCTGTAGCCTAGCGGTGGTTTGAAGCACGTCCCCATTATCCACAAAAGAAAATGCTGGTTTTACAACCGGCATTTTTATTTGGGATCCTCTACGAGCAGACAGACTCAGTCAGCTCGGCCACGCGCTAACCAGAGTACACGCGAAAAAAGTGTGCGAATTAACACAGGAATGGCGTCATTGCCGCGTTCAGCCGCAGCCATTGCCACTTCAATGGCCAGATCCGGTTTTGAGGCCCGGTGAATCGCTTTCACGATCACTTTCACGGCCGAGAGCGGCACATTTTCCGGCAGTTGTGCAACGCGGTGGAAAACATCCTTATAGCCATTGCGATACATAAAATGTTCCATATCAGGAGCAGAAAGCATCGTGATATGGTCACGATCGGTTTCCCCCTGTTGGGTCAGCAGGCTGCGCGCCGTGGCAGCATACTTTTTACCTGCGTCATCGCCGTCTACCAGCACGTGCCACTCAATGCCCATACGGTGCGCAAATTTCAGCAGCGGCCGTAGTCCTGATTGCGCAAATTCAATGACGCGTACGCCTTCTGCTTCAAAGTGATGTCCACATTGACGGCCGAGTTCGCTCAACATCCACACTTCCGTTTCGCCTTCAACCAGCAGCCAACAGCGCGCGAACAGCGATGAGGGACGATTAAAGCGGATATGGAACGCGATACGGCGGCTGTCTTCAGGACTCATCCCTTGCTTGCCAATACGGTAAGTCGCCACCCGCGAGGACTCACGCACCAGGCGGCACACCTGCTCCACCGGCACCAACGACAGCAGATCGCCGGAATTGGTGGTGGTGATTTTTTGCAGGGGCAAGTGCATCAGCAGTTCCCAGGCAACCGACAGCATGATGGGGTGTAATCGTGTTTCAGGATCTTCTACCAGCAGCAGCGGACGTGATTCCGTATCCAGCGATACCGCGCCTTTCGCCTGCAACAGCGTCGAAAACAGTTCGAGAAGGATGATACGGCGGCTGCGACTGTTGGGCTCGCTCAGCATCCGGTTGATATTATCCAGAGAGCGCCAGGATTTTCCGTTGTGCGCGCGCGCATGGCGGTGATGGCGCAGCGTGATGCCCTCATCCCCCTGCTCGGAAAAATAGTGTTCCAGCAGTTGCCGCATCACCACAATCCCTTGACGCAGATCCTGATCGGTCAGGCGTTGCGGATTGCGGGTCAATTCCTGCATCAGTTGATTGAGGTGTTGGGTCAGGTCATCGCTGTTACTCTTCCGCACCGGCAACGGCACCACGTCAACCCGTTTTCGCCGGGTAAAACGCGCATCGCGCAGCCGCAAAACCGGGTGCAAACGAATGAGTTCGCGTGCCAGCGCATCAATATTTTCCAGCGCCAGCGGCTGCCCATCCGTGTCGAGGAAACTGCGCCAGGTGCACACCGCGCCGCTGTCATCCACTTCACCTTCCAGACGGTAGAAAATACGCTGTAATCTTCCCTCGCCTCTGACCCAAACCGGTGCCAGACCACGGTAACGCGGTCCCAGGTGATGCCCAACGCCGCTTTCACAGAAGGTGAAAATAACCTGTAAGTGATGTTCCCGGCTCGCTTCATCACCGGGCGTAAAATGGAAGTCCTGCAAAGAGAAATGATACAACGGCAGCGCTGGCGACAGCAGCAGAGACAAGGCATCCAACAGACTCGACTTGCCCCAGGCATTTTCCCCAATCAAGACCGTATTGTGCTCCAGTACCAATGACAAACGATTGATGCCGCGGAACCCAACAATTTCCACGCTTTCAAGGTACATGCACACCTCCTGATGTTCGGACTGCACAACTGCACAGCACTGTTTTCATTGTATACCTTAACCAGCGTGCTTTACCCCGACTGCCGTGTCATCCAGCAGATGCCTGTTCTGTGATCCCTTACGGGTTCGAACTTGCATCACCAGAAGTGTTTATCTTCATTGCTTTACAGTACGCCAGCACGTCATTCCCTGAACGGAGAAGCGTGACATAGGATCGAATGGTTTTATCGACTGCCTGCCTGTCAAGGTTGGCAGGCGGATACGCACGCCAGAAGTGGTGTAACTTGACCATCATTGCGGTCAGATAAATGCGTTGCCCAATCGCAAGTTCGTCATACAGTTGGTGCGCACAGGCATAAAAATCATTGAGCTGCGATAATTCGCAAATATTACTCGCCTGAAAAATCACTTCGGCTTGCGCATCAAACGTGCGCATCTCAATGCTGACATTATATTGGTACTGGTAGGACTGCGCCGGGCTCGAAGACGGTTTCTGGCACATGACCATGGTCCTCAGCTTCTTGCAAAATATCTCCACAATATCCATGATGCCATCGTTTAACGTCAAATCATCTATGGGGTATTGGCATTCAACCACAATGGCCCTGTCGAGCGTATGGTCTGGCTGTACGCGTAGGTTAAGTAACGTTGTAATTTCACGCTCGGTCAACATGTGACAGCGGGCCTCAAGCTGTTTAGCCTCTGCACAAATTTTGTAGAATGCGCCTTGAACGCCATAGTGAGGTTTTTCCGCCAACGCGTTGTGCATACCCTTTATCGATATCAGGGCATTGCAAATAGTTCGATTAATCGCTCTAAGATTGTCATAGTCATTGATGGGAAGGTAGGTTGCAATTTTTTGGATCATTTCCACCGGTAAGCTATCGATATTCACGATGTGGCGGGTCACTGTCGGGGATGCCGATAAGCACGTTGAGGATGACACAGCAAGGTCTTCATACTGATTACAAACGCGGCTTTTCTTGGCGCTAACATCTAGCATGGGCAACAGAACTCCTGTATCACAAATTATTCAGTAGCAGATACTGTACGTGAAAGCAGAAATAGCCCCTTTCATAAAGTAGTCGCGTATGCATTTCCCGACGCAAACAGACTGAATTGAGACGTATTTTCATCCGACAAGGTGAAAATTGCGCTACATCAAATTTACCTGAAGTTGCATGTAAAAAGCCTTTTTTACTGAGGGGGAAGTCACTATGCTTCAAAACAAGCATTATAAATGCAACTTTAAAAAGGATAACGTTATGTTTTGTGTGCAATGTGAGCAAACTATCCGTACCCCGGCTGGAAACGGTTGCGCCTATGCGCAAGGCATGTGTGGTAAAACCGCTGAAACCTCCGATCTGCAAGACCTGCTGGTCGCCGTATTGCAAGGGTTGTCAGCCTGGGCGCTGAAAGCACGTTCTCTGGATATCATCGACCACACGGTTGATAACTTCGTGCCTCGTGCTTTCTTCGCCACGCTGACCAACGTCAACTTCGATTCGCAGAGAATCATTGGTTACGCGCAAGAAGCTATCCAGTTGCGTCACGGGCTGAAAACGCGCTGTCGTCTGCTTGAGGCAGATGCCAGCGTTGATCACCCGCTGTCTGAACTGCAACTGGCAGGCAACGATATTCCGACGCTGTTACAACAGGCCAGCCAGTTCGCACTGGATCATGATAAAGCCACGATTGGTGCCGACCTGCATGGTCTGCGTATGCTGTGCCTGTATGGCCTGAAAGGGGCCGCCGCCTATATGGAGCATGCCCATGTACTCGGCCAATACGATGACACTATCTATGCCGAATTCCACGCGCTGATGGCCTGGTTGGGCACGCAGCCGAGCGACATGGATACGCTGCTGAACAATGCCATGGCGATTGGCAAGATGAACTTCAACGTGATGGCAATTCTGGATAAAGGTGAAACCGATACTTACGGTCATCCCAATCCAACACAGGTAAACGTGCGTCCGGTCGCAGGCAAAGCCATTCTGATCTCCGGTCACGATTTGAAAGACCTGCGGATGCTGCTGGAGCAGACCGAAGGCACTGGCGTCAATATTTATACGCACGGTGAAATGCTGCCTGCGCACGGCTATCCCCAGTTGAAAAAATTCTCGCACCTGGTGGGTAACTACGGCAGTGGCTGGCAGAACCAACAGGTGGAATTTGCCAAATTCCCAGGTCCTATCGTGATGACCTCCAACTGCATCATCGATCCGAACGTTGGGAACTACGGCGATCGTATCTGGACGCGTAGCATTGTGGGTTGGCCGGGTGTGAACCATCTGGAAGGGGATGATTTCAGCCAGATCGTGGCTCAGGCACAAGGCCTGGCCGGTTTCCCCTACAGCGAAATTGAGCACAACATCACCGTCGGTTTCGGGCGTGAAACCTTACTCAGCGCGGCGGATACCGTGATCGATTTGGTGGCTACAGGCAAATTGCGCCACGTGTTCCTGGTGGGTGGCTGTGACGGTAGCCGTAGTGAACGCAGCTATTTTACCGATTTCGCGCGTAGCGTACCGGATGACTGCCTGATCATGACGCTGGCATGCGGTAAATATCGCTTTAACAAGCTGGATTTTGGCACGCTGGAAGGGTTACCGCGTCTGCTCGATGTCGGTCAGTGTAACGATGCCTACTCAGCCATCATTCTGGCCGTGAAACTGGCGGAAAAACTGGGCTGTGGGGTGAACGACCTGCCATTGAGCCTGGTACTCTCCTGGTTTGAGCAAAAAGCCATCGTTATTCTGCTCACGCTGCTGTCACTGGGCGTGAAAAACATCAGAACCGGCCCTACCGCCCCCGGCTTCCTGACGGATAACCTGCTGGCCGTGCTGAACGAAAAATTCGGTATGTGCTCGATTACCACCGTAGAAGAAGACATCAACACCATTCTGTCCGCTTGAGAGCAATAGGATAACAAGCGGCGCGGCAACGCGTCGCTTGTGCTGTTTGGAGAGCACACATGACACAACCGACCTCCGCATGCCCGAACCGCATGCAAGTTCACTCCATTCGTCAGGAAACCCCTGACGTCTGGACGCTTTCGCTGATTAATCACGATTTCTACCCCTATCGTCCGGGGCAGTATGCGCTGGTTTGCATTGCCAACAACCCCGATACCCTGCGCGCCTATACCCTCTCGTCAACCCCTGGGTTAAGCCCGTTCATCACGCTGACGGTGCGGCGGTTGGAAGAAGGGACGGGTTCAGGCTGGCTGACGCAGCAGGTCAAACCCGGTGACTATCTGTGGCTTTCCGATGCTCAGGGCGAATTTACCTGCGTTGATAAAGGCCATGCCGAGCAGGAACGTTATCTGATGATGGCCGCAGGCTGTGGCGTTACCCCCATCATGTCGATGAGTCGCTGGTTATTGGCACACCGTCCGAACGTTCACTTGCAGGTTATCTTTAATGTTCGTAATCCGCAGCAGGTGATTTTCGCCGCAGAGTGGCAACGTCTCGCAGAATGTTATCCATCACAGCTGTCGCTGACCTTGGTCGCCGAGTTTGACGCCGAACCCGGTTTTCTCGCTGGAAGGTTAACGCCTGAGTTACTGAAACAGGCGGTGCCGGATCTGGCACAGCGCATTGTGATGACCTGCGGTCCAGCCCCTTATATGCAGCAAGTTGCCGCACTGGTTGCTGACGCTGGCGTCCCCTCGACGCGTTTTTATAAAGAGCAGTTCCAGATTGGCGCTGAATCATTGGAAGAGGACGGTGAGCAGTTGACGCTGACCATTCGCCAGCCGCTAAATACGCTGCGTGTTCCTGTTGGCATCAGTTTGCTCGCTGCGTTGGAAAGCAACAAAATACCGGTTAATGCCGCCTGCCGTGCTGGTGTCTGTGGCAGTTGCAAAACCAAAGTGCTTTCCGGCAATTACACCACCAGTAGCACCATGACGCTAACAGCGGAAGAGATAGCACAAGGCTATGTGCTCGCGTGCAGTTGCCAACTGCACGGAGATACGGTACTGGCGTGACCTAAGGCGCTGCCACACCCGCAACCGCGGGTGTGGGCTCCTTATAGGCCAAGGCGATAATTTTTTTGACGCAAGCATCGATAGCGTAGCGTAACACCACGTCATCGCTGGCGTGACGTGCCCTCTGGCGGTAGGGTTCAGGATGCATGAGGAAATCAGCAATAGCATTCCGCCAGGCAGCAATATCATTGCACGGCAACAATACGCCGTTTTCCTGATGGCGGATGATATCCGGGATGCCTCCCACGTCGCTCGCCATTACCGGGACACCAAAATACATCGCCTCAACCAATGCCATTCCAAATGACTCATTACGTGAAGGCATCAACACCAGATCGGCATACCGGTAGACGGCCGCAGCCGGAAACAGCTTGCCCGCCATCATCACATTATCTTGTAAACCGTAGCGCGCAATCATCGCGTTGATAACCTTGTACTCAGGGCCATCACCCACGATCAGATAACGAAACGCATGGCCTGACTGTTTGAGCGCCGCCAACGCCGCCAACGCGGTATCATGGCCTTTTTCACCGCGCAGCATACCGACCTGTACAATGACAGGTGACGTACCGGCCTCCAGCCAACATTGCACAGAGACAGGCAAAGGCTGCTCACTGTGGGCGTGCAAGGTAGCAAAGTCAAACCCGGGGGCGACCACCTCAATTTTTTCATCATGGCAGCCACCTTCCACCATCGCGCGCTTCATGCCACTGCTCGGCACCACCACCTGATCCGCCAGATAATTGGTGCTAAACGGTTTAATTCGGCTGGTCAGATAGGTTTTTTGCCGTACAAGCGTTGGCTTGTTCCAGACCAGCTTGGTTGCCAAGGCAGCAATATTTGCATCGTGCCCGCTGTGACTGACGATAAATAACGGATGATATTCATGAATAAGTTGTCTGAAACGCCACAGAGAAGGGAAATGATAACTATTTCTGAATGTAATCGGGAATATTGGAATATGTTTTTCGGCAGCAAGTGTAGCAACTTCACTTTCCGGGCGACATGCCAGTAACACCTCAAAGCCTAAATGTTGTAAGGCGTGTAATTGCATCATCGCCTGCAATTCCTGCCCGCCCACATGCTTAGAGGATTCCGTATAGAGAATGCGTTTTCTCATAAATAAACCCAATAAAAACAACCAACACCCTACTCTCGAATGAGAGCATGCGCGGTGTGTATAACGTCTGGCGTAATCTTATGGGAGCGAAGCTAAACGAAAGGTAAATACTTTTTATACAAAAGCGTACTTTCGGAAAATAAATACATAAAATGCCCAGGAACATTATTCTGGGCACGTGGTCATGGCATAAAAAAAGCTTTAGGTATAACGCTGCCCCTTGTGTAAGGCAAATAGTGAAGAAATAGCCGGTGTGGTATACATAAACAGTCGCCGCTTAAGCCAGGAAGTGTCTTCTCGCTCTTTGGTACTGATACGTCCTAAACGCCAGGTAAGGTCTCGCGGCATGTTCATTCGCCGTTCGGTGGTATAGAGATAGTCAAACCCTTGCGCTTGAGCAATGGCAGCATAATCATGGTTATAAAAACCCATAGGCCAACAAAAATGGCGGCTGCACGACCCCAATCGCGCAAGCAGCGTTTCACGACACAAACGCAGATCGGCCTCCAAAGCGCGATGGCGTTCAGCAGGATCGGTGATCTGCCAGTCCCAGCGCTGATGCGTGTGGGTATGCGCGTGAAACTCCACTAACCCGCTGGCTTGCATCGCTTTAATTTCAGACCAGCGCATCATCACATCGTCGGCATGGCCGGTGGCGACTTTTTCCTCACACGCTTTGTGAGAGAATGCAATCTCCGTCAGTTCACGAACGGGGCCGTCCCCAATCTGGCCCGTAATAAGAAAAATATGCGCATGCAGACCAAGACGTTTTAACACCGGAAACGCATAAACCCAATTGTCCAAATAGCCGTCATCAAAGGTGATCATCACACTTTTACGCGGCAGGGGCTCTCCACGGTAGAATCCTTCCAATTCAGCCGCGGTTACGGTTTTCCACCCGGCACGCGCCAGCCAGGTCATCTGTTCAATAAAGGTGTCGGGAGACAGCGTCACCAGCCCAGGTTTAGGGCCAACGTGATGATACATCAGGATAGGAATTGCACTGGCATTCATTCTATTACGCTCTTTTTTGTATGCGCGTGTTAACAGGCGCAACTGACCGCCACGCTGGGGCGCTAACGTCATAACCAAAAATACACAAACCATTAATCTTGCCACAAACAACTTCAACCATTCATCACTATAACGCATTCATAACCTGTATTTTTTAATACGATCAGCGCTAAACCGTAGCATGATAATCGCCGATACGGGCAGATTTGCTGTCTGTTATCCTTCGGTCCCGACAATCACAGCCACCCCGCCGCTTAACCGATATTTTGTGCTATTATTTACCCATTAGTCCGCTAATCAGCAAATTTTAACCCATGGCGATTGCATAAGTATCCTGCCGACGTTAACATTCGCGGCATCAATGTCTATTCAATTCTTGCGCATGAGTATTCAACTAAACAGCATTAACTGTTTCTATGGCGCGCATCAGGCGCTATTCGATGTCACCCTTGATTGTCCGGCTGGCGAAACGCTGGTGTTATTGGGCCCCAGTGGTGCAGGGAAAAGCTCGCTGCTGCGCGTATTGAACCTGCTGGAAATGCCGCGTTCGGGCACGCTTGCCATCGCAGGCAACCAGTTTACGTTTGCACAGCCGCCGAGTGACGGTGCCATCCGCGAACTGCGTCGCAATGTCGGCATGGTATTTCAGCAATACAACCTGTGGCCACACCTGACCGTCACGCAAAACCTGACCGAGGCACCTTGCCGGGTATTGGGGTTGAGCAAAGACGAGGCGCTGGCGCGAGCAGACAAACTGTTAACACGTTTACGCCTGCGCGATTTTGCCGATCGTTTCCCGCTGCACTTGTCCGGTGGGCAGCAACAACGCGTGGCGATTGCCCGCGCACTGATGATGGAACCTCAGGTGCTGCTGTTTGATGAACCGACGGCCGCTCTCGATCCTGAAATCACCGCCCAAGTGGTCGGTATTATTCAGGAACTGGCACAGACCGGCATCACCCAGGTGATCGTCACTCACGAAGTGGATTTTGCACGTAAAACTGCCAGCCGTGTGGTGTACATGGAAAATGGCCGTATTGTCGAACAGGGTGATGCGGGCCACTTTACCGCGCCGCAAACCGCCGAGTTCGCCAGTTATCTTTCTCATTGATGAACAAGATGGAAATGACAATGAAAAAATTACTCGTTGCAACACTCCTCGCCAGCGCCAGCGTTGCCGCCAGCGCCGCAGAAACCATCCGTTTCGCGACTGAAGCCTCTTACCCTCCGTTTGAATTCGTGGGCGATGATAACAAGATTCAAGGGTTTGACGTCGATTTAGCCAACGCACTGTGCAAAGAGATGAACGCCACCTGTACGTTTAGCAATCAGGCCTTTGACAGCTTGATCCCAGGGCTTAAATTCCGCCGTTATGAAGCGGTGATGGCCGGGATGGATATTACGCCGGAACGTCAGCAGCAGGTGGCCTTTAGCCAACCTTACTACGACAACTCAGCGCTGTTTATCGCACAGAAAGGCAAAGTGGCCGATATCAATGCCCTGAAAGGTAAACGCGTCGGCGTGCAGAACGGTACGACTCACCAGAAATACCTGCTGGACCAACACAAAGATGTGACCACAGTACCCTATGACAGCTATCAGAATGCCATTCTGGATCTGAAAAGCGGCCGTCTGGACGCGGTATTCGGTGACACCGCTGTGGTGAATGAGTGGCTGAAACAAAATGACCAGTTGGCTACCGTAGGCAGTAGCGTGACGGATAAAAACTACTTTGGTATCGGTTTGGGCATTGCGGTGCGCCAGGGTAACGATGCGCTGGTCAAACGCTTCAATGACGCGCTGGACAAAGTCAAACAGGATGGCACGTATCAGTCCATCTACAACAAATGGTTTCAGCAGTAATCTCGCTCAATGATTGAATTTCATCCTCTTGCAAGCGCCGCCGGCATGACCGTCGGCCTTGCCGTTTGTGCACTGGTACTCGGTTTGATTCTGGCGATGCTGTTTGCCGTCTGGGAAATGGCACGCTGGAAGCCCGTTGCCTGGTGTGGCACAGCGTTAGTGACGCTGCTACGTGGTCTGCCAGAAATTCTGGTGGTGCTGTTTATCTATTTTGGTTCATCACAGCTGCTGCTGATACTGGCGGATGGTTTTACGCTCAATGTGGGTGGCTCAGCGTTTCCCATCAAGTTAAACATTGAGACGTTTGAAGTCAGCCCGTTTCTGTGCGGTGTGATTGCGTTGGCGCTGCTGTATGCAGCCTATGCGTCACAAACGCTGCGCGGCGCGCTCAAAGCGGTTCCGCAAGGGCAGCGCGAATCAGGACAAGCCCTGGGGTTGAGCAAAGCGGCCATCTTCTTTCGTCTGATTATGCCGCAAATGTGGCGTCATGCCCTGCCCGGCCTCGGCAACCAATGGCTGGTATTACTGAAAGATACGGCCTTGGTGTCATTGATTAGCGTGAACGATCTGATGCTGCAAACCAAGAGCATCGCCACACGTACTCAAGAGCCCTTTACCTGGTATGTGATTGCGGCAGCGATTTATCTGGTGATCACCTTATTGAGTCAATACGTCCTCAAACGTATCGAACTGCGTACTACGCGCTTTGAACGGAGGCCGTCCTGATGCTCGCCTATTTACCTGAATTGCTTAAAGGTCTGCACACCAGTCTGAGCCTTACGCTGGTGGCGTTGATTGCTGCACTGGTTATCTCTTTAGTGTTGACGGCAGTGCTCGCGTTAAAAACACCGGTGTTGTCCCTGCTGTCCCGGGCGTACATCACCCTGTTTACCGGCACACCGCTGCTGGTGCAAATCTTCCTGATCTACTATGGCCCGGGGCAGTTTCCGGCTATCCAGCAGATCCCGTGGTTGTGGCACTTGCTCTCTCAGCCCTGGCTGTGCGCCATGATTGCGCTGGCATTAAACAGCGCGGCCTATACGACGCAACTGTTTTACGGCGCGGTGCGCGCCATCCCTTCCGGGCAGTGGCAATCCTGCGCGGCGCTAGGTATGTCGCCGGCACAAACGCTGCGAATTTTGCTGCCCTATGCCTTCAAACGCGCCCTGTCATCCTATTCAAACGAAGTGGTGTTGGTGTTTAAAAGCACCTCGCTGGCGTATACCATCACGCTGATGGAGGTGATGGGTTACAGCCAACTGATGTATGGCCGCACTTACGATGTCGCCGTGTTCGGTGCCGCAGGGATTATTTACCTGTGTGTCAATGGGTTGCTGACGTTGCTGATGCGGCTTATCGAACGTCGTGCGCTGGCGTTTGAACACCGTAACTGATCCCGTTTGTACGACAAAAAGCAGGCTACGGCCTGCTTTTTTTGTCTGTTTTATCGCCACTCAAATGTATTTTTAATCATTTTATTTGCATATCAATTCACTTAATGGCAATGTGATTGTCGTTAAGCGGGAAGCACACCGCAGAAAAAATTCAAAAAAATCGTTGGAGCACAACATGAAAAAATTCGTGGTCGCCACGTTACTGGCAGGTATGGCATTCGGCGCTAACGCCGCAGACACTATTCGTTTTGCCGCCTCCGCCACCTATCCACCGTTTGAATCTCTCGATGCTAACAACGAGATCGTCGGCTTTGATATGGATCTGGCGAAAGCCCTGTGCAAACAGATGCAAGCTAACTGCACCTTCACCAACCAGGCTTTCGACAGTCTGATTCCGGCGCTGAAATTCCGTCGTTATGATGCCGTGATCTCTGGGATGGACATCACCCCAGAGCGCAGCAAGCAAGTGGCCTTTACCCAACCCTATTATGCCAACTCTGCCGTGGTCATCGCACAAAAGGGAAAATTCAGTGATTTTGCCGCCATGAAAGGCAAGCGTATCGGGATGGAAAACGGCACCACACACCAAAAGTACATGAATGACAAGCACCCGGAAGTGCAGACCGTCTCCTACGACAGCTATCAAAATGCGGTGTTGGATTTGAAAAACGGACGTATCGACGGCGTTTTTGGTGATACGGCAGTGGTCAATGAGTGGATCAAGAACAACCCGGAACTGGCAAGCGTGGGTGAACACGTGACTGACCCGGAATACTTCGGCACCGGTCTCGGTATCGCCGTTCGTCCTGATGACAAGGCGCTGCTGGCAAAATTAAACGGCGCACTGGAAGCCATCAAAGCGGACGGCACCTATAAAGCCATTAACGACAAATGGTTCCCGCAATAAACCAGATTCAAGTCAACAAGCGCCCTCGGGCGCTTTTTTTTGTCTCTTTTCCTGAACCTTACTCACGCCGCAATAGCGTCAGCACCTCATAGTGTGCAGTATGCGGGAACATATCGAACAGTTGCACCTGGACAATCTGGTATCCCGACAACAGGCTGATATCACTGGCCATGGTCTGTGCATTACAGCTTGAGTAGAGGATATACGTCGGGGCCATCTGGCTCAGATAGGCACAGAGCTCGCTCCCTATGCCGCGTCGGGGTGGGTTGACCAGTACCAGATCCGGCGCACTGGCATTGCCAGTGGCAAATTGTGTGGAGTCCAGCGCCTGAAAGGTCACCTGCGTCAGCCCGAGTTGCGTGGCGGAGCGCTGCGCACAGGCGATAGCCTCGGCGCTGATTTCAATACCGGTCAGCGGCATGTCCGGCGTGGCACAATGCAACCCAAAACCACCGACGCCGCAAAACAGATCCCACATGCTGGTCACCGGCAACGCGGCAACCCAGTCGCGCGCCGTGGCATAGAGTGTGGCAGCGACGTGCGGGTTCGTTTGAAAGAAACCGCGCGGTCGCAAGAAAAGTGGCACCTGATTGAACGCCTCTTCCAGCATCTGGTTTTCGGTTAGCGCAATCTCCTCTTCCCCTTCCAGAATCGCCTGATGAACCGGCTGGATATTGGCTGAGATCACCGCTAACTGCGGCAACTGCTGCTGTAACCAGGGAAGCGCCTGCTGTAGCTGGGCCAGTTTGGTTTTTGAGCGCAACACAAAGCGCAGCATAAACTCACCGCGCAGGCGACTCTCCGTCAGCAGCAGATACTTTAATTCACCGCGCCGCCGGGCCACCTGATAGGGCGTAAGCCCAGCACGCGCAATAAAGGTTTTGAGCACAGCAAGCACCGGCGCGAACGATGCCGGATAAAGCGGACAGTCACACAAATCGACCGCGCTACCATCCTGGCGCAGAATACCGAACACCGGGCGTTCAACGCTGCCGCTGATCACCATTTTTGCCTTGTTGCGAAAAGCCTGCTGTGGCGAGGAAACCACGGGCAGCCAAGCCCCCACTGCGTGTTGGTCCAGCAGCGAAGCCAAATGTTGCTGCTTGTCAGACAATTGCTGTATATAAGGTTTTTCCAGCCACTGGCAGGAGCGGCAACTGCCTTTGGTATATCGTGCACACTGCATAGAAGAAGAGGAGTCAGTGAAGTCGGGGCGGCATTATAGCACCGTCAGGCACGATGTCTTGTAGTCGCGCACCGATCGGCACGATGGTACAGCGCTACGCGGTGTCGCGCTGAAAAAAACGGCGGCTACGGTGCGGGACAAACAGCAAGAAAAGCACGAGTATGTCAGGCAGACGCTGTGTGGCAAACTGGTGCAGCACATCCCAGCTTGTCTCTCCGCTAAAGTGAAAGATATCCGGCAAAAAATCGCTAAAAGAGGCCAGCAGCATGTAGCCAGAGATCGCTCCCTGACCAATCAGGTAGCCCCAGCGCCCCCAGTTTTTCCCTGACATCACCGCTACACCGCAGCGCACTTCAAAACAGAGAATCACCAGCGCGGCCAATAGCACCAGCGTTGAATCCCAGGACTCTGCGCTGCTACCAATCCAGCCACCAAAACTGCTTAATCCCAGATCCCACAGCAGCATCACAAGGCTCAGGACACAGGTGGCAATAATACCAATGCCCGCTACTGTCACAGCGACAGGGGCGTAATTGCCTTGTGCAACCAATGTCTTCTTGCTGTGCAGCATCGTGAGTCGGTTTCCTTTACAGAGACAACAGCGCCACCGAAAAGGTGGCGCTGTGCTGTTTATACCCTTAGCACTTAGTTCAACCGTGTCTGGCTCGTTGCATATCACGAACGCGCTGCTTCTCCGCACGTGCCATAAACCACCAGGCAATCAAGCCAATCACGCCTACTACCAATAATATCAGCGATGCCAGCGCGTTAATTTGCGGATTAACGCCCATTCGCACACTGGAGAACACCAGCATCGGCAGCGTGGTCGCCCCCGGCCCGGAAACGAAACTGGCGATCACCAGATCGTCCAGCGACAGCGTAAACGCCAGCAGCCAGCCGGACACCAGCGCGGGCGCAATCATCGGGACCGTGATGATAAAAAACACTTTGAGCGGTGCCGCCCCCAGATCCATGGCGGCTTCTTCAATGGAACGATCCAGTTCGCGCAGCCGCGCGCTAATAACCACGGTGACATAGGCGGTACAGAAGGTCACATGGGCTAGCCAGATAGTCAACATACCGCGCTCCGAGGGCCAGCCGATAGCATGCCCAAGCGCCACAAACAGCAACAGCAACGACAAACCGGTAATCACATCTGGCATCACCAGTGGCGCAGTCAGCATAAACGCAAAGCCGTTGGAGCCGCGAAAACTGCCAAAACGCACCATCACCACCGCCGCCAGCGTGCCGAGCACCACCGCCATGGTGGCGGAGGCGGCTGCGATAGTCAGGCTTAGCGCCACGGCGCTCATCATGGCGCTGTCCTGAAACAGCGCGCTGTACCATTGGGTCGACCACCCCGCCCACACTGTCACCAGCTTGGAACTGTTGAAAGAGTAAATCACCAGCATCAGCATCGGCGCATACAGAAAGGTAAAACCGATAACCAGAATCAGGGTACGCCACGGGGAACGAACCACAGGTAAATTATTCATGCCTGATCTCCCGCACTTTTGTTCTGATGCTTGTGGAACCACATGATGGGCACAATCAGCAGCAACAGCATAATGGTCGCTACCGCAGAGGCGACCGGCCAGTCGCGATTGTTAAAGAACTCTTGCCACAGGATACGGCCAATCATGATGCTGTCCGGGCCGCCTAACAGCTCAGGGATCACGTACTCCCCAACCGCCGGGATAAACACCAGCATGGAGCCAGCGATAATACCGCCCTTAGTCAACGGCACAATCACGTGGAAAAAAGTTTTCAACGGGCGCGCGCCCAAATCCAGTGAGGCTTCCACCAGCGAATAATCCAGGCGGGTCAACGCGGTGTAAATCGGCAACACCATAAACGGCAGATAGGAGTAGACGATGCCGATATACACCGCCAGATTGGTGTGCAGGATGATCAGCGGCTCATCAATGACGCCTAGCCACAGCAGGAAGTTATTCAATATCCCGTTGTTCTTCAGGATCCCCATCCAGGCATATACGCGGATAAGAAAGGAGGTCCAGGAAGGCAGGATCACCAACAACAGCAAAATGTTGCGCGTGGAAGGCTGGCTGTGTGCGACCGCCCATGCCAGCGGATAGCCAATGATCAGGCAGAGCACCGTCGACACCGCAGCCACTTTCAACGACTGCAAATAGGCTTCGAAATAGAGCGGATCATCAAGCAGATGAAGATAGTTGCCGAGATTGAGGGTGATATCGAGCTTATCATCCGCCCAGGAGAGCAAATCGGTATAGGGTGGCACCGCACGCGCCATTTCTGCCAGACTGATTTTAAACACAATCAGGAACGGCAGCATAAACAGCAGAATAAGCCAGATATACGGCAGCGCAATCACCAGTTTGCGCCCATACTTCAGGTGCCACTGTGTCAGCAGCCGACGCAGAGGACTGCGCGGCACATCCGGTGGTTCCGCCGTTTTGCCATCCGAAAAGTTATGTTCAGGAAACATGGTCATTATCTCGCCCTATCACACCGTCAACACCACACAGCTGTCCGCTTCCCAGCACAAGCGCACTTCGTCACCCCAGGTGGGGGCGCCTTTGCGATAGCGGTAAGCATTTTGCAACTGGGCACTGATGATCTGCCCACTGTTGAGACGCACATGGTAAATCGACAGATCGCCCAGATAAGCAATATGCACCACTTCACCGACGGCAAAGTTACAGCCGTCTTCTGGCACCTCTTCGCACAGCATGATTTTTTCGGGGCGCAGTGCAACATGCACAGGCACGCCATCCACCACGGAGACATCGGTATTCACTTTCAGCGGATGCACCAGCCCCGGACTCTGAATGATCAACGCATCGTCCTGACGCTCTTTGAGCAGCCCTTCAAACATATTGACCGAGCCGATAAATTCAGCGCTGAAACGTGTGGTCGGGTGTTCGTAAATCTCTTCCGGCTCACCAATTTGCACAAACTTGCCGCGATTCATGATGGCGATGCGCCCGGCCATGGTCATGGCCTCTTCCTGATCGTGGGTTACCATCACACAGGTCACGCCGACACGCTCAAGAATATCCACCACTTCCAGTTGCATCCGGTCACGCAGCTTTTTGTCCAGCGCACCCATTGGTTCATCCAGCAGCAGCAGTTTCGGGCGTTTCGCCAGACTGCGCGCCAGTGCCACGCGCTGACGCTGACCGCCGGAGAGCTGATGCGGTTTGCGTCCGGCAAACTCCTGCATATGCACCAGCGTCAGCATTTCTTCCACTCGGTCTTTAATTTCCGCGCGGGAGAGCTTGTCCTGCTTCAAGCCGAAAGCGATATTCTTCTCAACCGTCATATGCGGAAACAGAGCATAGGACTGAAACATCATATTGATGGGACGCTGATAGGGCGGCACCAGCGACAGATCCTGCCCATCCAGCACAATCTGACCCTGAGTCGGGTGTTCAAAACCGGCCAACATACGCAACAAGGTGGATTTGCCGCAGCCGGAAGCCCCCAGCAGTGCGAAAATCTCACCTTTGTAGATAGTCAGACTCACATCATCCACCGCCGCCTGACCGTCAAAGGATTTGGTCAAATTGCGCACTTCCAACAGCGGCGTTACGGCCTTTTGCGTTTTAGGCTGGGGACGGGAAATTGCATCATTCACTTAGCATTGCTCTCCGGCAAAAGCAGAACAAACGAATAACCCACGGTGGAGAAGGATCGGCGACAAGCCCCCCTCGCACCGCCATGGGTTACACCACATACAGCACAAACAGGCGGGGATTAGCCGCCTGTGGATTATCACATACTCTCAACGTACAAAAACAGTTACTTGCCGCTTTTTACCTTGGTCCAGGCACGTGTACGCGTGCGGTCAATCTGCGGTGATTGCACTTTGAGCGTAAACAGCTTGGCACGCACGTCATCTGGCGGGAAGATACCCGGATCGTTACGTACCGCTTCATCAACCAGCGGAACGGAGGCTTTGTTACCGTTGGCGTAGAAGACGTAATTGCTGATATTGGCAATCACTTCCGGTTTCATCAGGTAGTTAAGGAACTGGTAAGCTTCCTCTTTGTTTTTGGCATCGGCTGGCATCGCCAGCACGTCAAAGAATGCCAACGCCCCTTGCTTTGGAATGCTGTAACCGATGTTCACACCGTTCTTCGCTTCCTTGGCACGGTTAGCCGCCTGTTTCACGTCTCCCGCCCAACCGATAGCCACACAGATGTCACCGTTAGCCAGATCGTTGATGTACTGCGAAGAGTGGAAATAGCGGATGCTCGGGCGCAATTTCAGCAACAGATCGGTAGCACCTTTGCTGTAATCATCGGCCTTGGTGCTGTTCGGATCTTTACCCTGATAGTTCAGCACGGTCGCGAAAATCTCTTCTGGCGCATCCAGGAAGGCAACGCCACAGCTTTTGAGTTTTTCCAGATTTTCCGGCTTCAACACCAGATCCCAACTGTCGATGGGCGCATCGGCACCCAGAGCGGCTTTGACTTTATCGATGTTAAAGCCGATGCCCGTGGTGGCCCACAGGTAGGGAATCGCATATTTGTTGTCCGGATCGTGCTGAGCAATCAGTTTCATCAGCTCAGGATCGAGGTTTTTGTAGTTAGGCAGTTTGCTTTTATCCAGCGGCTGGAAAACGCCGGCGGCAAGCTGGCGCTCAAGAAAGCTGGCAGAAGGCACGACCAGGTCAAAACCGGTGCTGCCCGCCATCAATTTGCCTTCCAACACTTCGTTGGAGTCAAACACGTCATAAACGACTTTAATGCCTGTTTCTTTCTGGAAATTGCTCAGGGTGTCCGGCGCAATGTAATCTGACCAGTTATATACATGCAGCGTTTTTTCTTCCGCAGATGCGGTGACGGACGCGGCCATCATCAAGCCGGCAACAACACCCGAGAGCCATGTTTTACGTTGGGTGAACATCCGTTCCTTCCTCCATACCAGGGGTGAATCATGGAATAAAATCCGTATCAGGACGATACCGGACACATACCTGAATTAATCGCGCCGACGGGCGGGGATGTTGAATGGCTATGCACTAAAAATAATCATAGTACACACAGACATAAATGCATTGTCATCACCTGACGGTCACAGGAAGTTAGCATAACCGCCTCGTGTTCGCGGTGCTATATGTGCAACGTAAAAAACGGCTTTTATCGATTAATTATGCAGGAGTTGGCGTGGTGAACGGCAAGTCTTTACTGTTGGCGGTGGAATATAGTGAAAAAACGTTTTTTTGCAGAACAAACCAAAGGCAATAGAAGAATAAGAAATAATGATTGCTGCCCGCAGGCAGCAACAGAATCAATGCAGGCTGTGTGACAGGGCGCGAGCAGGAGAGGTCTCTTCTTCTTCACCGAGAAACAGCATATTGTTAGCACAGGCTTCCAGAATAACCATGGAGATCTGTTCTTCAGACTGCTGCATAAAGTGGCGGAATTGCTCAATGGCCACGCCTGCCGCCACGTCGAGCGTCTGACAAACGATAAGCTTTGGCAGATTGTCATCCTGCACATCAAGAAAGGCTTTCACCGTTAAGGAACTGGCATTGATTTGGCTCAGGTTGCCCGCGAGCGCAATCAAAGCGCTGGGTTTCACCTCAGCCAATGCAGAAAATAAAACAACGCCGTCCACCAGATCGACCTTGGCATCGAAAATGCCATCGAAATTCTGCATATGGGGCAAATGCAACGCCTGACAGGAGTCACATTCAAAATAGAGAATATTGAGTTGATCCAACCACCGCCGCAGCAGATTCAGATCCGGAACGATGAGTGAATCCATCATAATGTGCCTCATTTGCGCCTGTAACGTAAAAACCTTACTAGCTTACGTAAAATTCGCGCGCGATACCAATAGAAAAGCGGGATTGCCTATCTTACTGGCGATGCGCCGCCACAGGCGTGCTGCTCAATAAACGCCATCATCATGCCGGCGATATCCAGTTGGGTAGTACGTTCAATCCCTTCCAGCCCCGGAGAGGCGTTTACCTCCATCACCAACGGCCCACGCGTCGCGCGCAAAATATCCACACCCGCCACGCTCAACCCCAACGTTTGGGTTGCTTTCACCGCAATGGCACGCTCGCGCTCCGTGATAATGACCGGGCGCGCGGTGCCGCCACGGTGCAAATTGGAACGAAAATCCCCTTCTTTGGCCTGACGTTCAATGGCCGCGACCACTTTGTCGCCAATCACCAGACAGCGGACGTCCCTACCCTGCGCCTCGCGCACATACTCCTGAACCAGAATGTGCGCATTCAGGCCGCGAAACGCATCAATCACGCTTTCGGCCGCCTGACGCGTTTCCGCCAACACCACCCCTATCCCTTGCGTGCCCTCAACCAGTTTAACCACCAGCGGTGCGCCACCCACCATATCGATCAGATCGCTGGTATCGTCCGGTGAATGGGCAAAGCCGGTGATGGGTAAATCGATGCCCTCACGCGCCAGCAGTTGCAGCGAATGCAACTTATCCCGTGCGCGGGTAATTGAGAGTGCATTGTTCAACGCAAAACTTCCCAGCATTTCAAACTGGCGCAACACGGCGGTGCCGTAAAAGGTAATTTGCGAGCCGATACGTGGAATGACCGCATCGTATTTCACCAACTGTCGGCCGCGATAATGCACCGTGGGCGCCGCAGAGTTAATGTTCATGTAGCACGAGAGCGGATCAATAATATCAACAACGTGCTTACGCGCTTCTGCGGCCTCGCGCAGCCGCTTGCAGGAATAGAGACTGCCGTCCCGTGATAAAATGGCGATCTTCATCAGTTCCTCACCCACGTTTTAGCGGATTGCCCAACCTTGCTGATGCAAGTAGTCCAGAATAAAGGGCCTCAGCTCTTTTTGCAGCGTGCGCTGCACGTGCTCACTCCAGGTATCGCGGCGTCGATGACTGCCACGCAGTTGGTAATAATCCCCCAATTGCTGATCATACTGTGCCAGTGCAGCCTTATCTAACGGTTGATAGCCATTCTCATGCACCACCAGCGAGGCAGGCAGGCGCGGTTTGAGGTCCGGTGTCGCAGCGGGGTAGCCCAGACAGAGACCAAACAGCGGCAACACCTGCTGTGGCAACGCCAACAGTGAGGTAACATCGGCAATATGATTACGGATACCGCCGATGAATACCCCGCCCAACCCCAGCGATTCCGCCGCGACCAGCGCATTCTGGCCCATCAGCGCCGTATCCACGCATCCCAGCAGCAATTGCTCTGCCATCCCGGTTTGTGCCTGCGGAAAAATTTCCAGGTGGCGATGGAAATCGGCACAAAACACCCAAAACTCAGCGGCATCGACCACATGCTGCTGATCGCCACAATAATGGGCCAACGTCTGGCGCAGCGTGGGATCGGTAATGCGAATAATGGAGCTGCATTGTAAAAAACTCGAGCTGGACGCGCTCTGGGCGGCAGCAATAATGGCGTCGCGCGCATCCGGCGCAATAGGCTGTGTGCTGTAAGCACGAATGGAGCGATGCTGTAGCAGCAGATCGATAGTTGGCGTCACGCTTCGTGTCCTTATGATGGTGTGTCCTGAAGATCGCGGGAGCGGCTCTGTGAACCGGATAGCCAGGCGCTTAACAGGCAGTATAAGCCAGCCGGCGCGACTGACCAATGCCGCTCAGCGTAAGTTATGCGCTTTGATAGCCATTACATATTAATGTAACAGGGATTTACTGCTTTTTTTTCAGCGCGGATGGGGGCATAGTACCCACAGAGAAAGACGAGGATAATACCGTTTATAGCCTTTTGTTTTGATAAGGAGTTAACATGTTTGCTGTTATTTTTGGCCGCCCTGGCTGCCCTTACTGTGTTCGCGCCAAAGCGCTGGCAGAAAAACTGACTGAACAACGTGACGACTTCAGTTTCCGCTACGTTGATATTCACGCAGAAGGGATCACCAAAGACGATCTGTCTAAAACGGTGGGTAAACCGGTTGAGACGGTTCCACAGATCTTTTTGGACGAAAAACACATCGGCGGTTGCACCGATTTCGAAGCCTATGCCAAAGCGAACCTGAACCTGTTTCAGTAAAACGGCAGCGCATCGACACAATCCTCACCAAAGGCGCTCCCTGCGCCTTTGGTGTTTTTAGCGTCAGCGAAAATAGCGCTGGCACGACACGTAGACGAACAAAAACCCCAACGCGCCCATCAGACTCCAGAACACCGCGCTCATCACATAGGCCAGTTCCTGCCAGAACGCATTCGTTGGAGTGCGCCAAAAGTGCAGGGTAATCAGACACACCGGCATAGCCATCAGTGCGCCAAGAAAGGGATAACGCAATCGACCACGCGCCGATAATCCGCTGGCAACAATGCCGGGCAGCAAAAACAACAGCATCCCAGGTTCACCCCGAAATCCCGTTTCCGTTGCGGAAAAAACATCCATTTTTTGACTCAAAAATACCACGGTAAACAACAAAAAACAGCAGGTTACACCGACCCACCCCTTATTGCTTCCCATATTCGCCTCTCTTTGCCCCACGCCTACGTCGCAAGACGAGGCCAAGTGAGGCGTATTTAATCGGAACAACATCGGAATATCCCTGATATAACAACAAGCAAGGCGGCATCACTTTTTATAAAATAAAGGCTAGCTGTAATACAAGCACCCAACTAAAATGGCAGCACTCTTGCTACGCTATGGGTAATTTTTTTTCAGGAAACAGATGGCACCAGTACCGAATCGCGCGCTTTTTCTGCAGGATTCTTAACGCCCTGTTCCGCTATTGCCCGACAGTGAGTACGCCGAGTGAATGGCAATAAATTTAGCCCTTACCTTCATTAATATCAAGAACTTACTAGTAAACAACACGTTACAGGCCATGAATATAAACGTCGCTGATTTGTTAAACGGGAATTACATACTGCTGTTATTCGTGGTGCTTTCATTGGGGCTGTGCCTGGGGAAAATACGACTAGGCAGCGTTCAACTGGGTAATTCCATTGGTGTTTTAGTGGTGTCGTTATTATTAGGGCAGCAACACTTTGCCATAAATACCGATGCACTAAATCTGGGTTTTATGCTGTTTATTTTTTGCGTCGGTATCGAAGCGGGTCCAAATTTTTTCTCCATTTTTTTTCGTGACGGTAAAAACTATTTCGCGCTGGCCTTAGTGTTGGTCAGTTCGGCGCTGGTGTTGGCTCTGCTGTTGGGTAAGCTTTTCGGTTGGGATATCGGCTTGACGGCCGGCATGCTGGCGGGGGCTATGACGTCAACACCCGTGCTGGTCGGGGCGGGAGACGCTCTGCGCAATGCCAACAGCATCGATCCGCAGCTCAGCGTCGAGTTGGATCATCTGAGCCTTGGCTATGCGCTTACCTATCTGATCGGGCTGGTCAGTCTGATTTTTGGCGCGCGCTATCTGCCGAAACTGCAACATCAGGATTTGCCGACCAGTGCCCAACAAATCGCGCGTGAACGCGGTCTCGATCCTGACAGCCAACGCAAAGTGTACCTCCCCATTATCCGTGCCTATCGCGTCGGGCCGGAACTGGTGGCCTGGGCTGACGGGAAAAATCTGCGAGAACTGGGTATTTATCGGCAAACCGGCTGTTCTATTGAGCGTCTGCGCCGTAACGGCATTCTCGCCACGCCCGATGGGGATGCCACCTTGCAACTGGGGGATGAAATTGCGCTGGTAGGCTACCCGGATGCCCACGCTCGCCTCAACTCCAATTTTCGTGACGGCAAGGAAGTGTTCGATCGTGACCTGCTTGATATGCGCATCGTCACCGAAGAGATTGTGGTCAAAAACAACAACGGTGTCGGCAAACGCCTCAGCCAGTTAAAACTGACCGACCACGGCTGCTTTTTAAACCGTATCGTACGCAACCAAATCGAAATGCCCATTGATGACGGCGTGGTGCTGAACAAAGGGGATGTGCTACAGGTGAGCGGCGATGCCCGTCGGGTGAAAAGCATCGCCGATCGCATCGGGTTTATTTCCATCCACAGTCAGGTTACCGACCTGCTCGCGTTCTGCGCCTTCTTTATCATTGGCATCATGGTCGGGCTTATCACCTTCCAGTTCCGTAACTTCAATTTTGCGATTGGCAGCGCTGCCGGATTGCTGTTTGCCGGGATCATGCTGGGCTTCTTACGCGCCAACCACCCGACCTTCGGCTATATCCCGCAGGGTGCGCTGAATATGGTAAAAGAATTTGGTCTGATGGTGTTTATGGCGGGCGTTGGCCTGAGCGCGGGCAGCACTATCGGCACCAGTTTTGGCTCCGTAGGCATACAAATGTTGTTTGCAGGGCTGGCGATCAGTTTGATCCCGGTGGTGCTCTGCTTTCTGTTTGGTGCTTATGTGCTGCGCATGAACCGGGCGTTGCTGTTTGGTGCCATTATGGGCGCGCGTACCTGTGCACCGGCCATGGATATCATCAGCGATACCGCCCGCAGTAATATCCCGGCGCTCGGCTACGCGGGCACTTATGCCATCGCCAACGTGTTGCTGACCTTAGCCGGTTCGTTGATTGTGATTATCTGGCCTGAATTGCCGTTTTAAGCAGGTTGAAAAAAAATGTCACGATTCTTTAAAAAAAACCGAACTTTTTCTCATGCATAACGTCTGAATAAGTGCCGCTGCTTTTCTTTGAAATCCCCTTATTGAGGAGCCCGTTGTTCCCGCCTTTTCAGGTTCAAGAATGATGGGCCTTTTCTTTTCTTACCCACCAGACTTCTCTTTGCGACCCGATTCTGTTGGATGGTACTATCTACGCCGGACTGACAGGGGATAACCATACGATGGAAACACGGCGCGCAGCACGGATCAACAAATTGACTCAGGCATTGAAGAGTGGCGATCGGCTGCACTTGAAACAAGCGGCAGAATTGTTGGGCGTGTCTGAAATGACCGTGCGTCGCGATCTGAGCGCCACGTCAGCCAGCGTGATTCTCTTGGGTGGTTACGTGGTTAACGATCCGCAGGGCAGCGCTATCGGTCACTATTTTGTGTCCGATCAGCAGAACCAGCAGGTGCAAGAGAAACGCGTGGCGGGCCGTCTGGCGGCTCAACTGATCGAGGCAGGTGATACCGTTTTTTTTGACTGCGGCACTACCCTACCCTTTGTTATTGATGCCATTGATGAAGACCTGCCGTTTACCGCTGTCTGCTACTCCCTGAACACCTTTCTGGCGCTGCAAGCCAAACCCGCTGCCAAGGTCATTTTATGCGGCGGTGAATTCCATCCCGATAATGCCATCTTCACCCCGCTAACGCGACAGAGTGAACTGGACCCCATCTGCACCAGAAAAGCCTTCATCTCTGCAGCAGGGGTCGATCTCAAACGGGGAGCAACCTGTTTTAACTTTGCCGAATTGGATATCAAACACCGGGCGATGGCGCTGTCGCAGCGCACTATTCTGGTGGCCGACAGCAGCAAATTTGGCCGAATACAGCCTGCCACTATCGGCGCATTGACGCAGTTCGATACGCTGGTGACCGATTGTGCCCCGCAGGGCACCTATCAGGATTTTACGCTCGACAACGGCATTATGTTGATCTACCCCGGTTGTTAAAACCAGCCACCAAACCATTTGGTCAGGGTTAACCATACCGCATCCCACAGCCGTCCGAACAGGCCGGCTTCTGGTACCTCATCCAGCACCACCAGCGGATGCTGGGCGATGACTTTTCCATCCAACTGGAAATCCACCGTACCGACCGCCTGATTTTTCGTCAACGGAGCCTGCAAATGTGGCGACGCCAGAGTAAAACTGGCTTTAAGATTGCGCATTTGCCCTTTAGGTACCGTCAGAGCGACATCGTCAGCAACCCCTAACCGCGCTTCACTCTGTGCACCGTACCAGACACGCTGTGTGGTAAACGTGGTATTGGCCTGAACCGGCGTGACGGTTTCGAAGAAGCGGAAACCCCAGGTCAGCAGCTTTTCGCTATCGCGGAAACGAACGGCATCCGTCGGTGCGCCCAGCACCACAGAAATTAACCGCATGTTACCTTCCGTCGCGGATGCCACCAGATTGTGTCCGGCACCGCTGGTATGTCCGGTTTTGATGCCGTCGACATTCAGGTTACTGCTCCACAATAAACGGTTGCGGTTGGGCTGCTTAATGTTATTGAAGGTGAATTCTTTTTCTTTATGCAGGGCATACTCTTCCGGCACATCGCGTATCAATGCCTGCCCCAGCAGCGCCATATCTCGCGCCGTGCTGTACTGCCCCGCAGCATCCAATCCGTGCACGGTGAGGAAGTGGGTATTAGTGAGATTCAGTGATTTGACATAGTTGTTCATCAGGCTGACAAACGCATCCTGACTGCCCGCCACGTAGTCGGCCAGTGCAATACTGGCATCATTGCCCGATTGAATAACGATGCCTTTATTCAGTTCCAACACCGGAATTTTATCGCCGGGTTTTAAAAACATCAGCGACGATCCGCGTAGCACCGGATTCCCCGTTGCCCAGGCATCTTTACCGACGGTAACCAGATCGTCCGGTTTAATTTTTTCCGTTTTTATCGCTTGGCCGATAACGTAGCTTGCCATCATTTTCGTCAGGCTGGCAGGGTCCAGTCGCTCATCCGCTCGCTGCTCCGCGAGCACCACACCGCTGTGGTAATCCATGAGAATAAAGGCTTTGGCTTCGAGCTGCGGCGCGGCGGGTGCCTGTTCGGCGTAGACGTGTGGGGTCAACGTCAGCCACAGCAGCGCCGTGCTGCATAGCATCAAGCGGGCGCACGCGGCCTTAGAAAATCGAGCCTGAGGGAAATGGGCCGTGGTGTTCATGCGTCCTCCATGTCGTAAGTCGTACAGTTAATCTGGTCAGATTTCGATATGCTTTGCAACGAATGGCAATAAGCTGTCTACCCTACCGTCCGCCGCCCGACTATGAAACGCCCTACTCTGTAAAGATACTCAAAGAAATGAAAACGTCTAGAAAATACGCTGATTTATAAACACGTTATGAGAGTTTTCTCATGGAAGGAAGGGAAAACTGGCAAGCGGCATGAACAGCTTGCCAGTAGCTGAGCATTAGCGACGATCGCGTTTATCCGCGCGCTTGGCAAACCAGTCACCCAGCATCTGCACCACTTGCACCAGAATAACCAGCGCCACCACGGTCACCACCATCACCTGCGTTTCATAACGGTAATAACCAAAACGGATCGCTAAATCACCGACGCCACCACCGCCCACAATGCCCGCCATTGCGGAGTAGCCAATCAGGCTCACCAGCGTGATGGTCAGACCGCGCAGCAAGCCTGCCTTGGCTTCCGGCAGCAGTACGGTCACAATAATGCGCATCGGGCTGGCGCCGAATGCCTCCGCGGCTTCAACAATGCCGGGATCGACTTCGCGCAGAGCACTGTCCACCAGACGCGCATAAAACGCCATCGCCGCTACCGACATCGGCACCGATGCCGCCACCGGCCCGATGGTGTTACCCAGCAGAATCTGGGTAAGCGGCAACAACAGCACCAGTAAAATCACAAACGGGATAGAACGGATAATGTTGACCAAAATGGTGCTGCATAAATACACCGCACGGTTTTGCCAAAACAGGTTTCTGTCAGTGACAAAAATCAACAGACCCAAAGGCAAGCCGCCGACAATGGCGCACAGCGTCGCAATGCTGACCATCTGAAAGGTTTCGCCAAACGCCACGGTCAGGTCGAGCCAAAAATCACCCATGTAACACCTCCACGCGCGCGGTGCGGGTTTGAACATAATGGATAGCGGCAGCCAGTTGCTCGCTGTCCGTCGGGTGGGTCAGTAACACCACCAGAATACCTAACGCACGGTTGCCGATATATTCAATCTTGCCGTGCAAGATATTGACCGAAACGCCATAGCGCACCGCCACATCGGATAACACCGGCTGCTCGGCGGAATCGCCGATAAACAGAATTTTTAGCAACGTGCCTTGCAGCTCTTCTTTCAGGCGCGCGGGCAATTCCAGATTCAGCGTGTGAGAAACCAACTGTTGCGTGAAGGGATGTTGCGGTGCAGCAAACACATCGAACACCTCACCTTCTTCCACTACGCGGCCTTGCGTCATCACCGCCATGCGATCGCACACCGTTTTGATAACGCTCATTTCATGAGAAATCAGCACAATGGTGATCCCCAGGCGTTGATTAATCTCTTTGAGCAGCACCAGGATGGCGGCAGAGGTTTCCAGATCGAGGGCCGAGGTCGGCTCATCGCACAGCAGCACTTGTGGGTGGTTGGCAATCGCGCGGGCAATACCAACGCGCTGTTTCTGCCCCCCGCTCAAGCGGGAAGGATAGACATCCGCCTTATCAGACAACCCGACAAGGTTCAGCATTTCAGGCACGCGCTGGGCAATTTCTTGCGCAGATTTGCCCGCTGCTTTCAAACTGAACGCGACGTTTTCCGCCACGGTACGCGTTTGCATCAGATTGAAATGCTGAAAAATCATGCCGATGCCCTGACGGGCCTGGCGCAGCTCGCTGCCGCTTAAATCGCTGATCGTGACGCCATTCACCGTGACACTGCCACTCGTCGGGCGTTGCAGCAGGTTAATGGTACGCAACAGGGTACTTTTTCCCGCACCGCTGGTGCCCACAATCCCAAAAATTTCGCCCTGCTGGATACGTAA
This sequence comes from uncultured Symbiopectobacterium sp., assembly GCA_964293225.1. GTDB lineage: Bacteria > Pseudomonadota > Gammaproteobacteria > Enterobacterales > Enterobacteriaceae > Symbiopectobacterium. The sequence continues at coordinate 100,471 of CAXYYB010000007.1, forward strand.
GCTGACGTTATCTACCGCCGCCGTTGCGCCCGCTTTCCCCTGCGAAAAATTCACGCTAATCGCGTTGAGTTCTATCATTACCGATTCTCTGTTTTATCCCGACCAAAAACATTATCCCGGCCAAAGGCCGGGATAATAACACGCTGTCGCACTGGACTATGCCGACTTACTGTGCGGCACGCGCCTTCATCCATTCTGGCTTCTGGAATTCACTGAACACACTGCCCGGTGCATTAATTGCAGCAGCATACGCCTCGGATTCCACTGCGGCTTTGATATCTTTGGCAAACGGCTTATCAATATCGTCCGCACGCACCGCAATGACGTTTTTCAGGTTTTCATCCAACGTCTCCAGCTTGAGCGCAGAGGACAGTTTCAGCCCGGCAGCAAACGCAAAGTTACCGTTAACCAGCGATGCGGTGACGCTATCCAGCGTGCGCGGCAGTTGGGCCGCTTCCAGCGGTTTGAATACCAGACCGCGTGGGTTATCAACAATATCTTTTTCTGATGCTTTGGTAGCGTCAAGCTCCGGCTTGATAGTGATCAACCCGAGCGATTGCAAAAAACGCAGCCCGCGAGCCAGATTGGTCGCATCGTTGGACAGCGTAATCACATCGCCTTTTTTCAACTCGTCCAACGAGTGGATTTTTTTAGAATAGAACCCCATGCTCGCCGTCGGCACAATGATCAGCTTCGCCAGCTTCAAGCCTTTGTCAGCCGCAAACTTTTCCAGATAGAGCGAGTGCTGGAATAAGTTGGCATCAATGCTGCCGTTCGCCAGCGCCAGATTAGGCTGCACGTAGTCGCTAAACTCACGTACCACCACTTTGTAGCCCTTTTTCTCGAGCTGCGGTTTGATGGTCTGATTGACCATATCGCCATAAGGACCGGGTGCCACACCAAACGTCAACGTCTGCGGATCGGTGCTGGCCAATGCCGTGGAAGTCCCCGCCACAAACGGCAGTGCGGAAAGAAGCGCCGCGCCCAGCAAAGCGCGAAAACGGTGGGTCAAAGTCATGGTGGTTTCCCTGTTTTATCGTGTGTACCGCATTATGAAAAATCCGCTTTGGGATGATAAAGATTAAATTGGCATATCTTTATGTCGGCGACACGTTAGCACAGGCAAGCGGGGATCAAAACAGCATGCTATTCAGGATGATAATTCCCTTTTCTTATCCCCCGCGCCGTTGAAAAACCGGTATAGTGGTTTGCGCTGTTGCTGCCGGGGCGCGAACGCGCGTCCTCCCATTCGTCATCAGAGGGTTATCATGCTTACATTATGGGGCCGAGAGAATTCGAGTAATGTCAAAAAAGTCCGCTGGCTTGCCGCCGAACTGGGGTTGAATTATCAGCATATCCTTGCTGGCGGCCAGTTTGGCCGTAACCGTGAGGCGGATTATCTGGCGATGAACCCCAACGGGCTAATCCCCTGCTTGCAAGACGACGATGTGGTGTTATGGGAATCCAATACTATCGTTCGTTATCTGGCCGCCAAATACGGTCAGCAGAGCCTGTATCTGGCCGATCACGGTCAGCGCGCCAGTGCAGAAAAATGGATGGACTGGGCAATATCTTTAGGGGTGCCGTTTGGTGCCGTATTTATCGGCCTGGTGCGCACTGCGCCTGAACAGCGCGATGTAGCCCTGATTGCCAAACAGAAAGCGGAATGCGAACGCCTGCTGGCAATTGCTGACGATGCCCTCTCCCGTCAACCCTGGCTCTCCGGGCAGGCTTTCAGTATTGGCGATATTCCTCTCGGCTGTATCGCGTATGGCTGGTTTAACATGGACATCGAACGCCCATCATTGCCACATCTGGAACGCTGGTACCAGCAGTTGACCGCGCGCCCCGCCTTCCGCGACACAGTCATGTTGCCGTTAACCTGATGCGTTTTATCCGGCGTCATTTCGAACAGAGTGCGCCGGTTATTTCAACCCGACACGCAGCAATTTGCCATTGCTGTCATCGGTCAGCAGGTACAGGTAGCCATCCGGCCCGGTTCTGACTTCACGGATACGTTCATTACGATCCGTCAGCAAGCGCTCCTCAGACAAGATACGATCGCCCTCCAGCGTTAAGCGAATCAGGTTGCGTTCTGCCAAGGCGCCGATAAACACCGAATTTTTCCACTGTGGGAAACGCTCACTCTGATAAAATGCCATACCGCTGATACCGGGCGATTTTTCCCACACGTGCACCGGATCGGCCATGCCTGGCACCCGGGTTCCCTTCGCTTCCGGGATTTTCAACCCAGAGTAGTTGATACCGTGTGTCGCCAGCGGCCAACCGTAGTTTTTCCCGGCAGCGGGAAAGTTGATTTCATCGCCACCGCGCGGGCCATGCTCGTGCTCCCACAGGGTTCCGGTGACCGGATTAAAGGCCAGCCCCTGCGGATTACGATGACCATACGACCATATTTCTGGGCGCGCCCCGGCCTTGTTCACAAAGGGATTATCGACAGGGACTTTGCCTTGTGCCGTGAGCCGCACGATCTTTCCTTGCAGCTTATCCAGATCCTGCGCGGTGGGCCGCTGGTTGTTTTCACCGAGCGAGATAAACAGCAAGCCGTTTTTATCGAAAGCCAACTTGCCGCCAAAGTGATTACCGCTGGAGAGTTTGGGCTGTTGGCGGAAGAATACGGTGAACTGCTCCAGATGGCGATAATCCTCAGACAAACGCCCATAGCCTACGGCAGTACCCGCGTTACCGTCGTCGCCCACTTCGGCAAAACTCAGGTAAATACGCCGGCTCTGAGCAAAATCCGGGGCCAGCGCGACGTCCAGCAAGCCCCCCTGCGATTTGGCAAATACCGCCGGTACACCGTCAATCGGCGCGGAAAGCCCCTTCCCCTGCTGCCAATGCCGCAATTGCCCGGCACGTTCGGTGATCAGCATGCCGTTATTTTCCGGTAAGAACGCCAGTGACCAAGGGTGATCCAGTTTATCCTGCAACTCGGTCACCACAGGCTGCGCCGCCAGCAATGGTGCGGCAGCGGTAACAGTAAGCAGCAGCAACCCGCGAGCAGCGGCAGCAACGGGGCGGGTCAATGAAAACAGCATGGCAGGGCTCCTTGGCAAGGCATTTCACTAACTGTAGGCAGCGTGGCCTCGGCACGCAAAAAAAGCGACGACGTTTTACTTTTCTTGACGTTAGCGCGTCCCGAACACGCCAATCATGCGACGGATAGCGCATGTTGCCACGTTCTCGCATTACCCCCACACTTCGCTGTATAATGTTTGCCGTAATGTCATTAAAATCCCGCGCCATTGATGCAAAGTGAGTAACGTTGAATGTCCCACACAAAAACACCTGCCGCCGCGCCGAAAGTCGGTTTTGTCAGCCTCGGTTGCCCGAAGAACCTGGTCGATTCCGAGCGTATCCTGACCGAATTGCGCAATGAGGGCTATCAGGTTGTGCCAACCTACGATGACGCCGAAGTGGTTATCGTCAATACCTGCGGTTTCATCGACAGCGCGGTGCAAGAGTCGCTGGAAGCCATTGGCGAAGCGCTGAACGAAAACGGCAAAGTGATCGTCACCGGTTGCCTCGGTGCCAAAGAGAACCAAATCCGCGAAGTGCACCCGAAAGTGCTGGAAATCTCTGGGCCGCACAGCTATGAACAGGTGATCTCGCATGTGCATCATTATGTTCCCAAACCGGCGCACGACCCCTTTACCAGTCTGGTACCGGCGCAAGGCGTCAAACTGACGCCCAAGCACTATGCCTATCTGAAAATTTCTGAAGGCTGCAACCATCGCTGCACCTTCTGCATCATCCCGTCGATGCGCGGTGATTTGGATAGCCGCCCGATTGGCAGCGTGTTGGATGAAGCCAAACGCCTGGTTGAAGCCGGTGTGAAAGAGCTGCTGGTGATTTCGCAGGATACCTCGGCCTACGGTGCCGATGTGAAGCAGCGCACTGGCTTCTGGAACGGGCAACCGGTAAAAACCAGCATGGTCAGCCTGTGTGAACAGCTTGCCTCACTGGGCGTGTGGGTGCGGTTGCACTATGTTTACCCCTATCCACATGTGGATGACGTGATCCCATTGATGGCCGCAGGCAAAATCCTGCCCTATCTGGATATTCCGTTACAGCACGCCAGCCCGAAAATTCTTAAGCTGATGAAACGCCCTGGCGCAGTAGAACGCACGCTGGAGCGCATCAAAAAGTGGCGCGCGATGTGCCCCGATCTGACGCTGCGCTCCACCTTTATTGTCGGCTTTCCCGGTGAAACCGAAGAAGATTTTCAAATGCTGCTCGATTTTCTGAGCGAAGCACGGCTGGATCGCGTGGGTTGCTTCCAATACAGCCCGGTTGAAGGCGCAACGGCAAACGAACTGCCGGATCAAGTGCCTGAAGCGATCAAAGAAGAACGTTTTCACCGCTTTATGGCACTGCAACAACGTATCTCCGCGGAGCGCTTGCAGGAGAAAATCGGCCGCACATTGCGCGTACTGATCGATGAAGTGGACGACGAAGGCGCAATTGGTCGCAGCATGGCCGACGCACCGGAAATCGATGGCAGCGTCTACCTTAACGGCGAAACCAACGTCAACGTGGGCGATGTTGTGCAGGTGGTTATCGAACACGCCGATGAATACGACCTGTGGGGCAGTCGGGTAAACTGACCGGATCGCAGACTGCATAAACCGGCTCACAGGCCGGTTTTTTTTGCCTGCTTTTCGCGCATTCGCACAACAATCAATCAATAATCGGCGATTACCTTGGCTATGGCTTGCTTACGCCAGACGGGTAAAGTAGCCTTTGCTCATGATCCTTTTTCTTATTTTGATACCCGTATGAGCATATGGAAGCGCCTGATCGTCGGTTCAGGTATTGTTCTTTGCGTATCATTACTGTCAGCATTCGCTCTGGACCGGTGGATTGGCTGGAAAACGGCCCCCTACATCTATGACGATTTAGCTGAGCTGCCGGAGCGTCAAGTCGGCGTGGTGCTGGGTACGGCAAAATATTACCGCGTTGGCGCATTGAATCAGTACTACCTGTTCCGCATTCAGGGGGCTATCAATGCTTACAACGGCGGAAAAGTCAGCTATTTGCTGCTCAGCGGTGACAACGCGCTGCAAAGCTACAATGAGCCGATGACCATGCGGCGCGATTTGATCGCGGCGGGCATTTCACCCAGCGACATTGTGCTTGATTATGCGGGGTTCCGCACGCTGGACTCCATTGTGCGCACGCGCAAAGTGTTTGATACCAACGATTTCACGATTATTACCCAACGCTTCCACTGTGAACGTGCGCTGTTTATCGCTATGCATATGGGTATTCAGGCACAGTGCTATGCCGTACCCTCACCGAAAAACATGATGACGATCCGGCTGCGTGAAGTGGGTGCACGGCTTGGGACGCTGTTCGACCTCTACATTCTCAAACGCGAACCCCGCTTTCTGGGTCCGTTGGTGCCTATCCCAGCAGAGCACAAAATTGCCAAGGATGAGCCTGATTATCCTGCTGTCCCTCCCGAGTTGCTCAGTACGTTAGACAACCCGCCCGCAGAAGCGGAGAAAGGGCATGACGGTAGCGCCGACGCAAACAGTAATCCGGCACCACAACAGCCGTAATCCGGGAACCACCGCTACCAGAGGCGGTTATCCGAGATTAGCGCGAAGGCCCGGCAACCAGCCTCGTTAAGCGTCGCCATCCCCACTCCAGTGGGCCTTGTTCGAAATTACGCAGCCAGTAGTGCGCCACTAACCCGTTAATTAACCAGATAAACGGCACAATACCCAGCAATTGCAAACGGTCGAACTGCATAAAACCGCCCCAGTGATAAAAGAACTGGGTGCAGATCAGCGTCTGCAACAGGTAGCTGCTCAACGCCATCCTTCCGATGTCTCCTATCCAGGAGGACACCCGCCATTGTTGCAATGTTGACCAATACCCGTAGCAGAGCGCCAGATATCCGATAGCCTGAATCGGTGCGGCAATATCACGAGGAATTTGCAGCAACAGCCCGCTCCAGCGGTACTCCCAGGCAAGATGCCATTGCAACACCATGCCAACAGCGTCAATCAGCAATCCCCCTGCGATGAACCACAGCGCAACCTTGCGATAGTGCGCCGTACTGAATTCACCGCGCAGCCAACCGCTGCGCATCAACCCGGCACCGAGCAGCAACGAGCCTGCCAGCAGCCAACCATATTGCACGCCCAGCGACAATAAACTCTCGATCAGCAGATCCACGCGATTGCGCCACGCTTCTACGCCCCCCATTTGGAGCCAATAGGCTTCATAGGCGATGTCTGCATCACCCGGCAGCCAATAACGCCCCGGCTCCGGGCTAAGAATCTGACTTAAAACCACCAGCATGCCAACGCCTACGGCGTACATGACCATGCCTATACGCATCAGCATGCGACTGCTGTCTGCCTGTCGGATCATGGTAAAGCAGAGCAAGCCGATCAGACCGTAATCCAGCAAGATATCGCCATCCCACAGGAAAATACCGTGCAACAAGCCAATCAGCATCAGCCAGAACAGGCGCGCATGCACCCAGCGCGTACCACGCGGCAGTAGCAATTGCAAGCCTGCGCCAAACAACAGGGCGAACAGGGTCAGAAACTTCGCCTGCGCCAGCAGATCCATCACCGACCAGGTCAGGGCATCACGCAGTGCAGGATAACCGGCGTATGCAGGGTTAAGGTAGGCCGCTTTGGGCAGGCCGAAGGCGGTGATATTGAGCAATAAAATACCCAACACGGCAACGCCGCGCACGAAATCCAACGTGGCAATACGGCGAGATGATGACGGAAAGAGAGACTTCATAGGCGCTTGTGCCAATCCAATGGGACGCATGCCGCCGACAGCCACACCCGGTGGCTGCGGCACAACGATCAATGCTGGTGGTGACGCACCGCGCGCAAGAATTCCTGACGCGTATTCTGGCTCGATTTGAACAGACCACCCAGCGATGTAGTGGTGGTTGCACTGGTGGCATCACAAATACCGCGCGCCTTGACACAGTAGTGCACGGCATCAATCGATACGGCGACGTTGCTGGTGCCAAGCAGAGTTTGCAGCGCGACCAGAATCTGCTGCGTCAAACGCTCTTGCACCTGCGGACGCTGCGCAAAAAACTGCACGATACGGTTGATCTTCGATAGGCCAATCACCCCTTCCTTCGGGATATACGCGACGGTTGCCTTGCCATCGATGGTGACAAAATGGTGCTCGCAGGTGCTGGTCAGTGTGATATCACGCACGGTAACCATTTCATCCACTTTCATTTTGTTTTCAATGATGGTGATTTTAGGGAAATTGGCATAGTCCAGCCCGGCGAAAATTTCATCCACATACATTTTTGCGATGCGATGTGGCGTTTCTGCCAGGCTGTCATCTTGCAGATCGAGGCTCAGCAGATTCATGATTTCGGTCATGTGTTCGGCGATGCGCGCTTTGCGGGTGGCGGCATCCAGCAGCGCGCCGCGCAGCGGGGTTTCCAGACCGCGCGCCAGCAACGCTTCATGAACCAGCGCCGCTTCGCGACTCAACGTGGGGGTCATTCTCTTTCTTCTCCGGCAGGTGTGACATTCCAAGCGCGTTCACTCTAGTGGAGTGACACAGGATTATCCAGTGATTGTACTTCATCATGGGTGAAATAGGTTCAACTTCATGCCGAGGGATAACGGATCGTAGAACGAAAAAAGCGTCAGACGTGTCCGTCTGACGCTCCAGGATAACAGGTTGCTACAAGTGACTGTTTTACGCCGCTAAGGCGTCAGAACGTCTCCCAGTTATCGCTTGCTGAGGCACTTTTCTTGCTACTGGCTAAGAGTGCAGGCGCGAGGGTCGCACTTTTACGCGACAACGCAACGGCAGGTGACAGCGTTTTATCCTGCGCAGAGAGTTTGAACAGCGCAACGGCTTCGGTAAGCTGACGCGCATGATCCTCCAGAGATGCAGCCGCCCCCGCAGATTGCTCCACCAGCGAGGCATTCTGCTGCGTCACGCCGTCCATCTCAGCCACCGCTTGCCCGACCTGGCTGATGCCACGACTCTGCTCATCCGACGCATTGGCAATTTCCCCCATCAGATCGTTAACCCGCGTCACCGCCACAATAATGGCATTCATCACGTCACCGGTTTGAGCTACTTGCTCGGAACCTTTACCCACCCGTTGCACCGACTCGGCAATCAACGTTTCAATCTCTTTGGCCGCCTGAGCGCTGCGCTGTGCCAGATTACGTACCTCACCGGCCACGACCGCAAACCCACGCCCTTGTTCACCCGCACGTGCGGCTTCCACCGCGGCGTTCAACGCCAGGATATTGGTTTGGAACGCGATGCCGTTAATCACACTGGTAATATCAGCAATCTTTTTCGAACTGGTGGTGATGCTGGCCATGGTTTCCACCACGTCAGAGGCCACTTCGCCGCCGCGCCGTGCAGCCACTGCCGCATTTTGAGAAAGCGTACTCGCCTGATGTACATTATCGGCATTCTGCTTCACCGTGGCGCTCAGTTGCTCCATGCTGGCAGCGGTTTCGGCCAAGGCAGCGGCCTGCTGTTCGGTACGCGCCGAGAGGTGGTTATTGCCACTACGAATCTCGCTCGAACCTTGGTAGATGGCTGCAGAACTGTCTCGAATCGCGGAAACGGTACCAATCAATTTACTTTGCACGTCTCTGAGGTAAGGGATCAGTTGTCCCACGCAGTTACGTCCAAACTCCGTGACCGGGCTGCCAAGATCGCCATCCGCCATCACACGGAAATGGGCCTTAATATCATTTAAGGGCTTCACCAGATAGTTCATCAGATAACGATCGGTGAGCAATAGCATCAAAGCCCCGACCACCAATGCCACCAGAAGCACACTTCTACCCCATGACAGCAAGGAATAGACCTGCTGCAACGACTCGGTTGAACGTGACGTAATGCTGTTCTGGTATTTTTCCATCGCGCCACCAAAAGCGACGCTGAGCGGAGGGTAGGTGTTCATGAATAATTGCTGGAACACCTCGGGTTTGTTCGCTTGCGCTGCCGCAATCATCGGCTGCAACCCATTGCTGATAAGCGCCTGCCAGGTGTTGACCATAGCGCTAGCAATCTCAGGATCGACGATAGAGTGATCGGTATTTTTGAATTGTTCTAAAGCCTCGCTGGTGTTTTTTAATGCGGTCGCGGCGGCGGTCAGGGTTTTTTCAGCGTCTGCACTGTTGCCGACCTGCTTAAAATCCATTGACCGTACCATGCGCGTCACAGTTCGGAAATATTGGTCATTACCTCTCGACAACATTTCTACATTTTTTTTCTGTATTTCGCTCGCTTCAAGCAGCCCTGTCATTTTGCTTAATGATGACATGCTATAAAGGGAAACCCCTGCCCACAACAGCAGAAAAGCCCCCAAAATGATAAGAAGCATTGCCCTGATGGTGATATTTCTCAAAAAGTTCACGGATGACTCCTGTAACTAATTCAGCGATCTTCTTTTACGCTTTTTGTCTGTTTTCCGCGTATTCATCGAGATCGACCGTCACTGCGTGACACATAGGCCATGCGCCACAACGTATCAAACACTCCTTGTCGTGTAACAAAAAAACATTTATCGGTCTTAACTAACATCATCGGCAATAAATGACTCACCTTTACCCCGGCCGAGCATTAAACACGAGAAAAACATCTACAACAATAGATAGATTCAATTGTTAGCACGAACTGATTTTTTTCGTAATAAATTCCGCTTTCATTAGGCTTTTTTATTTTCGAATCTGAAAAACCATTGGCAACCAGTGCTTTTTTACACAGTGTATTTATTCGCTCTACCCCAAGCATACTAACAGTAGATATTTCTCAGCTTTTAGACAAAAAATATTAATTTATTTTCATATATAGCAAGATGATAATTTTTAAAAGTTACAGTATACATCCGGTATTACCCCCTTGAGCGATAATGATGTTACGAATAACATTCGTGAGAAACTGGGAGAAAATCAGCGTTTTTCTTTATGTGACAGGCACAATGTTGTGATTTTGTAACAAACTTGAAATAGGTTTAGCGCGCTTTAGCATCGCCTTCGACGGCCTTCACCTCAGTAGCGATTTTCTGTCAGATGTAACAAGATCGTTGCTAAGTCACGTGATAGTCGTTAGACTCAGTTCATCATTTAAAGTGAACAAGTCAATTACTGTTAGTCTCATAAAAAGAAAGGTGGTTTATGGACCTGACGCAGCTTCGGATGTTCTGTCTGGTGGCGGAAACTGGCTCAGTGGCTCGCGCCGCCGAGTTGTTGCAGCGTGTTCCTTCCAACTTGACAACCCGATTGCGTCAACTGGAACAGGAATTAGGCCGCGATCTGTTTATCCGCGAGAAACAGCGACTGCGTTTGTCCCCGGTGGGGCATAATTTTCTCTGTTATGCAGAACGTATTTTGGCGTTGAGTGAAGAAGCGATCAGCATGACGCGCGCGGGGGAACCTACCGGCAATTTCGCTCTGGGTGCGATGGAAAGCCTCGCTGTGAGCCATCTGCCCGCATTGCTGTCGGCCTACCATACACGTTACCCCGCGGTGTCTGTCGCCCTCACCTGCTCGGTGTCCAGTGATATCGTTGAGCGGGTAAGAGCCGGAACGCTGGCGACCGCGCTGGTAGACGGGCCGATACAGGCCGACGAACTTAACGGATGTGCCGCATTTGGCGAAACGCTGGTGCTGGTTTCCGCCTTGGATCATGCGCCGATCGCCCATCCGCAGGATATTGCCGGCAGCACGTTGCTGGCGTTTCGCGCGGGCTGCGCCTATCGACACAAGTTGGAAACCTGGTTCCATCAGGCAGGTGTTACGCCCGGTCACACGCTTGACGTGACCTCCTATGCAGCGATGCTGGCCTGCGTCGCGAGCGGCGCCGGTGTGGCGTTGTTACCCCTGTCGGTGTTGGACGCGCTTGCGGCACGCGATCGGGTACAACGCCATCTTCTGCCCGAGCCGCTGGCTAGCGCATCCACCTGGTTGATATGGCGGCGAGACGCCTTCGGCCCCAATGTGGAAGCCTTTAAGAAACTGATTATCGAGCAGTTCGATACATAAACGCACTTTCACCTCTTGCGGAACACGAACGCGAGAGGTTCATCCCATTACTGCAACTGCATGACCTATAGGAGCACACCATGAATATGATCAAAACCCGCGCCGCTGTCGCCTGGGGCCCTAACCAACCGCTCTCGATTGAAGACGTTGATTTGATGCCGCCACAAAAAGGTGAAGTCCTGGTGCGTATCGTCGCGACCGGCGTGTGCCACACCGATGCCTATACGTTGTCAGGTAAAGATCCAGAAGGCGTATTCCCTGCCATTCTGGGCCACGAAGGGGGCGGCATCGTTGAAGCGGTTGGCGAGGGCGTGACCAGCGTTGCCGTCGGCGATCACGTTATCCCACTGTACACGCCAGAATGTGGCGAGTGTAAATTCTGTCGCTCCGGCAAAACCAACCTGTGTCAATCGATTCGCAGTACGCAAGGCAAAGGGTTGATGCCGGATGGCACCACGCGTTTCTTTAAAGATGGCAAGCCGATTTTTCACTATATGGGCACCTCCACCTTCGCAGAACTGACGGTAGTGCCTGAAATTTCCCTGGCGAAAATCAATAAAGAAGCGCCGCTGGAAGAAGTGTGCCTGCTGGGCTGTGGCGTAACCACCGGTATGGGTGCCGTACTGAATACCGCCAAAGTAAAACCCGGTGACAGCGTGGCCGTGTTCGGTCTGGGCGGTATCGGCCTGTCGGCGATTATCGGCGCACAGATGGCCGGTGCTGGACGTATCATCGGTATTGATATCAACACCAGCAAGTTCGATCTGGCCCGCAAACTGGGGGCAACCGATCTGATCAACCCGAAAGATTATGACAAACCGATTCAGGATGTGATTGTTGAGTTGACCGACGGCGGCGTGGACTTCTCTTTTGAGTGCATCGGCAACGTTAACGTCATGCGTTCCGCACTGGAGTGCTGCCACAAGGGTTGGGGTGAGTCCGTTATCATCGGCGTTGCCGGTGCCGGAGAAGAAATCGCCACTCGTCCGTTCCAATTGGTGACAGGACGCGTATGGCGCGGCTCAGCGTTTGGCGGCGTCAAAGGCCGCAGTCAACTGCCCGGTATCGTCGATCGCTATCTGAAAGGCGAATTCCCGCTAAAAGATTTCATTACGCATACCATGCCGCTGGAACAGATTAATGAAGCCTTCGATTTGATGCATGAAGGCAAATCGATTCGCACTGTTATTCACTACCGTTAATCTGCGCACAAGGAGGCACGCCCCGATGAGCGAGACGCTGGAATTACTGGAAGAGCATCGCCTGTTTGGCGGTTGGCAACAGCGCTATCGCCATAGCTCGAGCAGCGTGAATGGCCCGATGACGTTCAGCATTTATCTGCCACCAACCGCAGACGATACGCCACCACCGGTGCTGTATTGGCTGTCCGGGCTGACCTGCAACGATGAGAACTTCACCACCAAAGCGGGCGCACAGCGTATCGCCGCTGAACTCGGGCTGGTACTGGTGATGCCGGATACCAGCCCGCGTGGCGAGGCGGTAGCTAACGATCCCGGTTACGATCTGGGTCAAGGCGCGGGATTTTACGTCAACGCCACCCAGGCACCTTGGGCTGCGCACTATCGCATGTATGATTACGTTAGCAGCGAGCTGCCTGCGCTGGTGCGTGAGCATTTCAACGTCAGCGATCGTCAGTCAATCAGTGGGCATTCAATGGGCGGTCACGGTGCGTTGATGCTGGCACTGCGCCATCCAGAGCGTTATCGGTCCGCTTCTGCGTTTGCGCCAATCGTTAATCCAAGCGAAGTTCCCTGGGGACGTAAAGCCTTTACCGCTTATTTGGGTACAGATGAGACAAGCTGGCGTGAATATGACACCTGTTATCTGCTGGCACACACCTCAGCGCGATTGCCGTTGCTGGTCGATCAGGGCGACAGCGATCAGTTTTTACCCGATCAGTTGCAGCCCGCGCGCTTGGCGCAGCAGGCAGAGGAACAGGGTTGGCCGCTGACGTTACGCACGCAGTCTGGGTATGATCACAGCTATTACTTTATTGCCAGCTTTATTGAAGACCATTTACGTTTTCACGCCAGCCATCTGAAGGCCTAAGCGGCATTCCCTCATGAGGCTGATCGTCTGATCTGCCTCATGTCTCTCCTCCCTCTCGTTTTACGCCGTACGGACAATCGACTATCACATGGCAATTTGAAAGCGCTTTTTGCGACATAGCCAACAGCAACAGATTGTTAAACTCCTTTTTTTGTCACACAATCGTTCATTCACCAGGCAATGCAAGAAACTGTTTCAGGGACCTGTTTAGCGGAACACTACGTCCTAATAGGACGAGGTATAAACAAGGGGATTTCACTGGGAGGGATTTGATTTGCAACGTAAACGAGTGGCTTCAAGCGAACTGTTTTCTGTCGGCTATGATGAAGAAAAAAAACATCTGGAAATTGAGCTGCTGAACGGCAGCGTCTATCTGTACAAAGGTGTCGCACGGATGATCTATGAAGAGTTGCTGTCCAGCACGGCAAAATACCGTTACTACACGCGCTACGTCAAAAACTCATTTCCCTTTGATAAACTGTAATCACACAGCAAGCGCCTAATCAGTAGCGGGCCAACAACGGCCCGCTGCGCGGTAGCTTGGCGTGTTCATCCGCTCGAATCAGGCAACGAATAGCGTTATAGCCCCTGCTGTTGCACAAACTCATCGATATTGGCGATGGTTTTCTCCATCAGCACTTGCAATGCAGAGCCTGATGTCCAGGCGATGTGCGGCGTAATCAACAGGTTCGGCATGGTTTTCGCGGCCTTCATCAGTGGGTTATCCAACGACGGTGGCTCCTGTGTCAATCCATCCAATGCTGCCCCCGCAATACGATGCTGCAAAAGTACCGACAGCAGCGCATCCTCATCCACCAACGCACCGCGCGCCGTATTGATGATAAACGCCGACGGCTTACACAGTGCCAGCGTCTGCGCGTTGATCAATCCCTGGGTATCCGCTGTCAGTGGGCAATGCAGCGAGATAACATCGGCGGTTTGCATCACTTGTTCAAAGGGTAAGTAACCGGGCCGACACTGCGCCGCACCGCGTCGTTCCGCAAACAGCACCTTCATGCCCACTGCGCTCGCCAATCTAGCGACCTCTTGCCCTATCGCACCAGAACCGATGATGCCGAGCGTGGATCCCGCGATATCTTTTACCGGATGATCGAAATAGCAAAACTGATTTTGCGTGGCCCAGCGGTCACTGAGTTGATCGCGATACCAGCCCATCAGACTGTGCTTAAGGGAAAATATCATGGCGATCACGTGCTCAGCCACCGACTGCGTCGAATACGCAGGAACGTTGCGCACAGCGATCCCCAGTTCCTGTACAGCGGCGGCATCAATATTGTTCACACCGGTTGCGGTAACGGCAATCAGTTTTAATGCAGGCAACGCTTGCAGAATCTCCCGCGTCAGCACCACTTTATTAGTGATAATGACCTCACACCCTTGCGCGCGTTCTACCACCAGTTCCGGCGGCGTATAGCTATATTCGATCCATTCGTGTTGACATTGCGGTCTGCGAAAAAAATGCTTTTTCCAGAAAATGGTTTCAGGCAATGCACCTTTATCCAGGAAAATGATTTTCAACATGATGTCAGCCCCGAGAATTATCGTTGTGATTTATTTGATGATAATAACAAACATTAAAAACGACAATGAATACTGTTTTTTAAACGCTGAAGGTTAATTTTTTTCATGTTGTCACGCGTTATTGTTATTCGACACTTTTTTTACTTTAACTAAATAGCGCGTATTGTTATCAACAACCAGTGACAATGTTAATTCGCACATCAAGTTAACTGCAAATAGCATTGAATTCATTAACATTCATTGTGATGACTGACGTCAATGAAAGACACTTTTTGACTGAAATCAGGGTGGATACGCGCCAAATAGTTACCTTGATAAACTATTTATCAGCACGCTTATACAATATAATAAAAAAGCACGGTGGATATACTGAATTACGACATAAGCAGAGGAATTTTTTTACGCGGTGCGAATTAACGATATAACCCTATTATTAAACGTGGAGTATTTACATCAACACGCCATCGGTAAGCAGATTACCAATGGCGTGTTCAAATCACAGGCTTAATCGTTATTTGTGAAAATCGGGAAAGGTCATTTCTGCATATTTCACAAAGCGTGTCCCGCGCGACAACTTATAACCGAACCAAATCAGTAAAAATAACGGGATGCCAATATAGGTTGCGGTGACGCCATACCAGTCAATGTTATCCTGCAAAAATGCCTGATAGTTTTGCCCCAGGGTGATCAGCAGGCAAAGCACGAACGCGAAGATGGGCCCAATAGGGAAGAATCCCGAGCGGTACGGCAGAGCGTTAAGATCCAACCCTTGCTGCACATAGCCACGGCGGAAACGATAATGGCTAATCGCAATCCCCAGCCAGGCGATAAAACCGGTCATACCGGAAGTATTCAGCAGCCAGAGATAGACCGTTTGGTTACCAAACATCGAGGTCAGGAAGCAGAGTCCCGCCACCACAGTAGTGGCATACAGCGCATTGCGCGGTACGCCACCTTTGGAAAGTTTGGCAAACATACGCGGTGCCTTGCCTTCCTGTGCCAGAGTAAAGAGCATACGCGTTGACGCGTACATTCCGGAGTTACCCGCAGAGAGCACCGCCGTCAAGATCACGGCATTCATCACCGCCGCTGCCGACAGCAGCCCAGCATTCTGGAACACCAATGTAAACGGGCTGACCGTAATGTCTTTTACATCATTACGCAGCAAGTTGGGGTCAGTATAAGGGATAATCAGGCTGATAATCAGGATGGCAAACACGTAAAACAGCAATATACGCCAGAACACCTGACGAATAGCGCGTGGAATGTTCTGCGCAGGATCTTTTGATTCGCCCGCCGCTACGCCGATAAGCTCGGTGCCCTGAAAGGAGAAGCCGACGATCATCGCCACGCCAATCATCGCCGAGAAGCCACCAGAAAAAGGCGCATCGCCAATTTGCCAGTTGTGCCAGCCAGCGTTCTCTGCGCCGCGCAGAATGCCGATAATCATCAGCACGCCAACGGCAATAAAGATCACGACGGTAACCACTTTGATCAGAGAGAACCAATATTCTGCCTCACCAAACCCTTTTACCGAGATGTAGTTAAGCAGGAACATCAATACTAAAAACAGGGCACTCCAGATCCAGCCGGAAACCTCGGGGAACCAGTAACCCATCACCAACTGCGCCGCCACCAGATCGACGGCTATGGTCACCGCCCAGTTATACCAGTAGTTCCATCCGAGGGCGAAGCCAAAACCCTCTTCTACATATTTGGCACCGTACGTGGAAAACGATCCCGACACCGGCATAAACGCGGCCAGTTCGCCCAAGCTGGTCATCAAAAAGTAGACCATCAATCCGATAAGCGCATAGGAGAGCAGTGCCCCGCCAGGGCCGGCCTGCGAAATGGTCGCGCCAGAAGCGACAAACAGCCCGGTGCCAATGGAACCGCCAATGGCAATCATGGTGAGATGACGCGCTTTAAGCTCACGGCGCAGCGTTGGCGCGCCCTGAGATGTGCTATGTAATTGTTGCTGAGCCATAATATCCTGCGCTCTGTCTAAAATGAGGCGGGATTGTAGCAAATCGTTTTCTACAGAAGCGCTATCATTATCGAGTTATAAGAGAGCTTCATAACTGCCTCGCCATCATTAGCAATAAGAAAGTCGAATGGCCGCCGTAAACGTTATTTTGCTGGCTGGCAGTATTCCAGAAAGCGCTGCAACACATTGGAAAGGTGTTTTTGTCTGTGATGTACCAGATAGAGTGTGCGCACCAAAGGCGGCTGTTCCAGCTGCAATGCCACCAACGATCCCGCAGCAAGCTGATCGGCAATGACGCGACGCGACAGGCAACTGATACCAATGCCGTGACGCACGGCATGCTTGATAGCCTCCGAGTTCCCCAACTCCATCACCAGCTTGAAATGGGGTAATTGTGCCAATAGCTGATGATCGAGGATTTCCCGCGTACCTGAGCCGCGCTCACGTAAGATCCACGGCGCTTCCGCCAGCATAGCAACCGTCAGTATCTGTTGTGCGAGAGGATTATCGGGGGCGCAAAAAACCACAAGCTCATCGTCCAGCCAAGGCTGCGTCACCAAATCTGGATGATGACAAGGCCCTTCGATAAAACCGAGATCGACGCTGAATTCCGCCACCGCGGTTACCACATCCTGGGTGTTGCCCACGTGCAGTTCGAAAGGGATAGAAGGGAAATCCCGCCGATAGCGGGCAATCATAGCAGGCAGCAGGTAGTTACCGATGGTGCTGCTGGCGAACACGCGTAACGCGCCATTCTCCTGCTGGAACATTTTTTCTATCTCCAGCGACTGTTCCAGAATGGCCAACGCTTTTGGATAAAGCAATCGCCCATGCTCATTGACCACCAACCGCTTACCCACGCGATCGAACAGCTGTACGCCCAGTTGCGCTTCTAAATCTGATAACGCTGCGCTCACGGCAGACTGAGAAAGGGCCAGCATAACGGACGCTTGTGTGGTCGATCCGCTTTTCAGGACCTCTGCAAAAACTTCAAGTTGTCTCAACGTGATGTGCATCGTTAGCCCTTACCGGAAATAGCAATAGGTTATAAGCATATAATCAATTTCTCTTTTATGGCTACTCATCATAGGCTGTGTTCCAGATTAGCTCGACTGCGAACAGGTATTCCAATGGCATCTCTTTTTATAATTCAAGGTGATAAATCTATCCACCCGCTTTTACGCAAGCTCCCTGGCCTGCTTTTTATTGCCCTCATAACCGTCGGCTTTCTGCAACTGGCCGCGCTTCCTTCCGTTGCCCACTTGGGATTGGGTTCACTGACCCTTGCCATGGTGGGCGGCGCATTGCTTGGCAACACGCTTTACCCTCGCCTGCAACGCTACTGTGATGAGGGTGTTAATTGGTCAAAGCATCATCTGCTACGCCTGGGCATTGTGCTGTATGGCTTTCGTCTCAGCCTGCAACACATTGCTGCGCTGGGTATCAGCGGGCTTGTTATTGACGCGCTGGTGCTGACATCGACCTTTCTTCTTGCCTGTTATCTGGGTAAAACCCTGCTTGGCCTTGACGAAAAGACAGTATATCTGATCGGTGCGGGCAGCAGCATTTGCGGCGCTGCGGCGGTGTTGGCTACCGCGCCGACGGTCAAGGCGGAGGGCGACAGCGTCGCGATTGCTGTCGCTACCGTTGTCATCTTCGGCACTATCGCCATGTTTCTTTATCCTTGTCTGTACGCGCTGGCCGTGACTGGCGACTATTTGCCCATCTCGCCGCAAATATTCGGCGTTTACATTGGTTCCACCGTGCATGAGGTGGCCCAAGTCGTGGCAGCAGGCCACAGCATTTCACCCGAGGTTGAAAACACCGCGGTGATTGGCAAGATGTTACGCGTCATGCTGCTGGCTCCGTTTCTCATGGTGCTGGGCGCATGTCTGCAACGCCGCACCAACAGCAGTGAAACCGAAAAAACGCCAATGGCCTTCCCCTGGTTTGCCGTGGGTTTTATTGCCGTTGCAGGGTTCAATTCACTCCACTGGTTGCCTGACACCTGGTTAACCACGCTCAATCAGATTGATAACCTGTTATTAGCGATGGCGATGGGCGCATTGGGCGTGACCACCCGACTCAGCGCCGTGCGCCGTGCAGGCGTCAAGCCGTTACTGCTGGCGCTAGTGCTGTTTATCTGGCTGATTGTCGGCGGTGCCGGTATCAACCTTGGCGTCACGGCGTTACTGGCATAACTGCGTTTCTGTTGTACTCAGCAGTTAGCATGCTGTTACGCTTTTTAGCTCAAGCGATCACCTTTGGTTAATAACAGTGGCATACTGTGCGCCAGAGCGATAAGGAGAACAGCATGAAATATGTAGGCGCACACGTCAGCGCTGCCGGCGGTGTGGATCAAGCCGTCATCAGAGCCCACGAACTCAAGGCAACCGCATTTGCCTTGTTCACCAAAAATCAGCGTCAATGGCAGGCCGCACCGTTATCCGAACCGGTCATTGCGCAGTTCAAGGCCGCCTGCCAGCAATACGGCTACCAACCGGGGCAAATCCTTCCGCACGACAGCTATCTGATCAATCTCGGCCACCCAGACACGGAGGCGCTGGAGAAATCACGCAGCGCCTTTATTGATGAAATGGCGCGTTGCCAACAATTGGGGCTGTCATTGCTTAACTTTCACCCCGGCAGCCATTTGAAACAGATTGATGAACGCGACTGTCTGGCACGCATTGCCGAGTCGATTAACATCGCGCTCGATGCAACCCAAGGTGTGACGGCTGTTATCGAAAACACCGCAGGCCAAGGCACCAACCTGGGATTCCGCTTTGAACATCTGGCCGCCATTATTGACGGCGTCGAGGATAAAACCCGCGTTGGCGTCTGCATTGACACCTGTCATGCCTTTGCCGGTGGCTACGATATCCGCACCGACGCCGATTGTGATGAGACCTTTGCTGCGTTCGATCGTACCGTAGGCTTTGGTTATCTGCGCGCTATGCACCTGAACGATGCCAAAAGCGCCTTTAACAGCCACGTCGATCGCCACCACAGCCTGGGGGAAGGAAACATTGGGCTCGCACCCTTCCGCTATATCATGCGCGACCCACGTTTTGACGGAATCCCGCTGATCCTGGAAACCGTAAACCCGGATATCTGGGCCGATGAGATTGCCTGGCTGAAGGCTCAAGCGGCATAAAAAACGCCAGCCGAAAGGCTGGCGTTTTAGCATCGCTTCAGTATCGGTTTACCAATTACGCCGCTTTCACCAACTGCTCGTCAGGGCGCTTCAGCACAGCATACAGCAGACCCGCCACCGCCGTACCCGCCAGAATCGCGAACAGGTAACCCAGTACTGGCGTGATTGCCCCTGGGATCAACAGCACAAACAGCCCACCGTGCGGTGCCATCAGGTGTGCACCTACGGCCATCGACAGCGCCCCGGTCACGGCTCCGCCCAGAATACAGCACGGCAGCACACGCATTGGGTCACGCGCCGCGTAAGGGATCGCCCCTTCAGAGATAAAGCACAGGCCGAGCACAAACGCGGCTTTGCCCCCTTCACGCTCGGACGCGCTGAATTTCTTCGCAGCCACCAGCGTCGCAAGGCCCATCGCCAACGGCGGAACCATGCCTCCGGCCATAACCGCCGCCATCGGTGCATAAATCTGGCTACTGAGCAGAGTGGTACCAAACACGTAGGCCACCTTGTTCACCGGACCGCCCATGTCGGTACACATCATGCCGCCCAGTATTGCGCCCAGAATCACCGCGTTAGCCGTGCCCATGGATTGCAACCAACTGGTCAAGCCCGTCAGGATCTTCGCCACCGGCGTACCTACCACATAGATCATGATGAGACCGGTGATGAGCGTAGCCACTAACGGAATAATTAGTATCGGCTTCAGGGCAGACATACTTTGCGGCAGTTTGACATGATCACTGAGCGCTTTCGCCAGATAACCGGCCAGGAAGCCTGCAATAATTCCCCCCAGGAAGCCCGCACCGGTACTCACGGCCAGCATGCCGCCGACCATCCCCGGAGCCAGACCGGGACGGTCAGCAATAGAGAAGGCGATGTAACCGGCTAACACCGGTACCATCAGCGCAAACGCGGAACCGCCACCGATCTTCATCAGGTGTGCAGCCAGTGTGCCTTCCTGTTTAAACGCTTCGATGCCAAACACGAAAGAGAGCGCGATACACAAGCCTCCCGCCACCACCATCGGCAGCATGTAGGACACGCCCGTCAGCAAATGGCGGTACGGTCCGGTGCCGCCCTTTTTCTGTCCGGCACTGGCTGGTTGCGCACCACTTTGCGCCGATGACTGGTACACCGTGGCTTCTGCCTGCGCTTTATCCAGCTCCTGCGCCGTTTTCTTCAACGCGAGGCCGGTTGAGGTACGGTACATTTTTTTGCCAGCAAACTTCGACAGATCCACTTCAATATCCGCTGCTACGATAACCAGATCGGCCTGCTCGACTTCTTCCGGCGTGATAGCGTTACCCGCGCCAACCGAGCCGCGCGTTTCCACTTTCACCCACCAGCCGCGTTTTTTCGCTTCCTGCTCAATGGCTTCTGCTGCCATAAAGGTATGCGCCACGCCGGTCGGGCACGCCGTCACCGCCACGATACGCGGTACGGAAGACGCACTCACCGCAGCGGTAGCAGGTGCCTGATACGACTCCGCCTGTGCTTTTGCCTGCGTCAGGAATTGTTCTGGCTGGCTTGCTGCCAGCTCAACGTCACCGACATACACCTTTTTGCCATTGAGCGCGCTGTCAGCAGACAGTGCACCACCCAGGACTATCGCCAGTTCGCTTTCATCGATCTTGTCAGTCAGCGTCAGGTCCGCTTTCGCAGCCGCCGCGCCGAGCAGTTTTTTCACCAGGTGGCTTCTGGCAAGCCCCAGTGATTTATCTATTATCAGCAGCGTTTTCATGATCTATCTCTTGCTGTTAGTGATTGAAGGGTTTCAGGTCGACACGCGCCATCATCGCGGCCAACTGAGGTCGATCGGTAATGCCAACATTGCTTTGGCTTACGGCCAGCGCCGCCACTGCGGTTGCCAGTCGTAAGGTGTGTTCACTCGATTCACGCATTAACAGGCCATAAATCAATCCGCCGACCATGGAATCACCAGCACCTACAGTGCTGACAACATCGCAAGCCGGCGGCTTGGCCAACCAGGCACCCGAGGCGTTAACCCACAGAGCACCTTCCGCCCCCAACGAGATCACCACATGAGCGATACCTTGCTCGCGCAGCGCATGGGCAGCGTCTACCACATCTTCTAACGTGGGCAGCTTGCGGCCAGCCCAAATCTCCAGCTCACGACGGTTGGGTTTCACCAACCAGGGCGCGGCTTTCAGCCCAGCGACCAGCGCCTCACGGCTGCTGTCGAAAATAATGCACGGACATTGGGTGCGCAGACGAGACATCCAATCGGTAAACGCATCTGGATCGACACCTGCGGGCAAACTGCCACTGACGGCAACCATATCGAACTGCCCTAACCAACTGAGCGAGTCATTGACGAAGCGCTGCCAGTCTTGCTGCGTGACATCGAACCCAGAGAAGTTGAGATCGGTCACTTCGCCGGCCTTTTCCGTCAGCTTAACGTTGATACGCGTGCGACCGGGGACAACCTGAAAACGGTTGGCAATGCCCAGTTCGCTGAACAATTGCTGAAAGCCGTCCTGATTGTCTTTGCCCAGAAATCCACCCACCGTGACGTCAATCCCGAGGTCTTTCAGCACTTTGGCAACATTAATACCTTTGCCTGCGGCGTGAAGACCCGCCGTTTGCACCAGGTTGACTTCACCCCGTTCAATTTCGGGGCAATATCCCACCAGGTCATACGCGGGATTCAGGGTAATGGTGGCAACTCGCCTGCTCATGCTGCGCCCTCTCCTAATCCAGAATTAATTGCTTCGCCAATTGCTGCCAATGCCTGTTCAGCATCGCTGCCTGCTGCGGTGAAGCGCAGCTTATGGCCCTTTTTAACGCCCAGCGCCACTACCTTCATCAGGCTGCGCCCGTTGGCCGGCTTACCGGTACCGTCCAGGTTGGTCACCGTGATCTCACTGGTGAACTGCTTGATAACATTCACCAGCATGGTGCCCGGACGTGCGTGCAACCCGTGCTCGTTACGGATGGTGTAATCTGCGGTCAGCACATCGTTTTCTTCCGGTACGTCGCTGGTCAGCAAGGCCAGCAGCGTGGCGGCATCGGCATTCAGCAAGCGTTCAGCTTTCTGTGCAATCAGCAGGTTGCTTAAATAATCGATGGGGGCCAACGCTTGTTCATCCGCGGCGGCAACGGTAATCAGCAGCGCTACCGGTTCGTCATGTGCAGTAAACGCGGTGGCAGGACGGCTTACGGTGACAGCACTCGCCAGGTTGCCCTGTGCGTTATCGCTCAACCACACCCCTTGTCCCAGATAAAGCGGCTTCTGGCTGACGGCCGCGCTGACAAACCCGGCATCGACGGCACCGATCTGCTGCAAACGGCCCGCGTTCAGTGCCTGTAAGGTCAGCAGACTGTCAGTGGTCACATCCAACGTAATCAACGAAGTATCAAAACGGAAATCCGTACCTTGCTGCTCACCCATCAGCAAACTACGCAATTCTTCTGCTGAGGTGGTTTTTGCCATACGTGCTGCAACGTTTTCATCGCTCAGTACGTGGGTTAGCTGACGCAACAATGCCAGGTGTTCATCCGAGCGAGCGGCGATGCCCAGCACCACATAGGCGGTGTCCTCTCCCCAGGCAATCCCCTGCGGAAACTGAAATACCTGAACGCCGGTTTTCAGCACCAGATCGCGCGTATCGGTTGTGCCGTGAGGGATAGCAATACCGTTGCCTAAATAGGTCGACGTTTGCAGTTCACGCTGCAACATGCCATCGACGTACGCCGGGCTGACACACCCGGCAGCAGCCAGCGCGGCCGCCACTTGCTGGATAGCGTCCTGCTTATCGCTGGCAGCCGCACCCATATGAATATCTTGCTGTGATAACTGGAACATGACGCTCCTCTCCGCTTTGTTGAATCGTTTCAGCAAACAAGTAAATATTTAAGGCCATGAATGGTAAGTAATGCAAAAAAAAAGGATAACTGAAACGTTTCAATGAGTCTGGGCCTAATGTTGCTTTTATGCAAATATTCCACGGCTTTCATGTGATGGATTTTTGACATCACGCACATTTTAGTCATTGAGCAGGCTGAATTCATAATAGAAAACCGCACAAGCTGAAGGCTTGCTGAAGCAAAAAAGTTGAAACGACTTTTCAGAATGCGTAAAGCTCGCGTAAAATACGCGCGCTGTGGTATCACGGTTTGCATTTTCTGACTAAAACAGCACTGACTCTCATCTTGCACGTTTTTGCACGCGCGTATCTTCCATACGTTTTCTGACTTACAAACGCACTGCCCTAAATTGTTAACTATGTCTATATTGAACTCCGTATTGCGGCGTCAGCCCGATCTGACCTCCTCTGCGTTCCTGGTGATTGCTTTCCTGACGGGTATTGCCGGGGCATTACAGTTACCGACGTTGAGCCTGTTCCTTTCTACCGAAGTGAAGGTCAACCCGCTGATGGTGGGGCTCTATTACACGGGCAGTGCCGTTATCGGTATTGTCGTGAGCCAAATGCTGGCCACGCGCTCCGACAAGCAAGGCGATCGTAAGCGGCTGATTATGCACTGTTGCATACTGGGTGCACTGGGATGCGTGCTGTATGCCTGGAACCGTAATTACTTTATCTTGCTGATTGTGGGCGTCATTCTCTCTAGCTTCGGTTCGACTGCTAATCCACAGCTGTTCGCGCTGGCACGTGAACACGCCGATCGCACCGGACGCGAAGCTGCGATGTTCAGCTCAGTGATGCGTGCTCAGATCTCTCTGTCGTGGGTGATTGGTCCTCCAGTGGCCTTTGCCCTGGCGCTGGGTTTTGGCTTCCCAGTGATGTACCTCACCGCAGCGATTGTCTTTTTGCTGTGCGGCGCGCTGGTGACCTTTCTGCTCCCCTCGATGCCGAAATCCACATTGAAAACGGATACGACACTGGCATCACCGCGCCAGAATCGACATGACACGCTGCTGCTTTTTTTCGCCTGCACCGCCATGTGGACGTGTAACGGGGTTTACCTGATTACCATGCCGTTATATGTGGTCAACGCCCTGGGACTGTCAGAGAAGCTGGCCGGGATCATGATGGGCACGGCGGCAGGGCTGGAAATTCCGGTTATGCTGATTGCGGGCTATGTGGCAAAACGCGTTGGCAAACGTTTTTTGATGCGTATTGCCGTTGGTGCAGGCCTGCTGTTTTATGTCGGATTGGTGCTGTTCAGCGCAGAATGGGCGCTATTAGGATTACAACTGCTGAACGCCATTTTTATCGGCATTTTGGCCGGTATTGGCATGCTCTATTTTCAGGATTTAATGCCAGGACAAGCAGGCACCGCCACCACGCTGTTTACCAACACCACACGTGTAGGTTGGATCATTTCCGGATCGCTGGCGGGCATTGTGGCACAATTTTGGGGGTATCACTCCGTCTTCTTTATTTCCCTGCTGATGAGCGTGGGGGCGGGTTACTGCATGTGGAAAATTAAGGATGTATAAACCACCAGGTCCCCATCAGGGGGCCGTTTCGGCTTCAAGTCGCAAAAGATAGATCATCGCATCATCACGGTTTGTCATACACATCTCCGCCTGCGGTTGCAGCGTCGCGCACACCGCAGGTCGCAACGGCGAGCCAAACAGGCCACAGCGCATCGCAGCATCAAGGTGCAAGCAGCGTACGTTGGCGGGCTTCCCGGCAGGCATGCCCGGCAGCGGACTGGAGATTGACGGGGCGATACAACAGGCCCCACAGCCTAAACGACATTCCATCCTGTTTACTCGCAAAGCGGGTTTAGTGGCTGCTCCAGCCTAGCAAATTTACCCGATAACACCAGAGTATCGCAGAGAAATTCACCATGCCTCCCCACTTTATCGTCATAAGCGGTGGCGATTTCACGTTTTCCTGGCAGATTGGCAATTTACTTAGCCATACGTTTTTTGTATCATTAAACTAGTACAATACATTTACCTTGGAGCTGCAATGTCAGCCGACGTTTTCCCGCTTTCCCGCTCTCGCTCTGCCTTTGGTGGTGCCATGATTATTGCTGGCACTGCCGTGGGTGCAGGCATGTTTTCCATTCCGATTGTTACCGCCGGTGTCTGGTTTAGCGGTTCCGTGCTGCTGCTGGTCGCTACCTGGTTTTGCATGTTTGCCTCTGGGCTGATGATCCTGGAAACCAATCTGCACTACCCCGCCGGTGCCAGCTTCCACACCATGGTGAAAGATCTGCTCGGGAGACACTGGAATACCCTGAACGGTCTGTCCGTGGCCTTTGTGCTTTATATCCTGACCTATGCCTATATTTCGGCGGGCGGTTCCATCGTCACCCATACGCTGGCAGAGATTTTTCCCATAGGCCAGGCCACATCGGGCTTTGTTTTTTCCCTGCTGGTCGCCTTTATTGTCTGGCTCTCCACGCGCGCCGTGGATCGGCTAAGTACGCTTCTGATTGGCGGTATGGTGATTACTTTTGTGCTGTCAGTGAGCGACCTGCTCACTCAGGTCAACCATCCTCGTCTGCTAATGAGCGCCCCTGCTGATGCGCCCTATTTTCCCTATGCGCTGGCGGCGTTGCCCTATCTCTTGGCCTCTTTTGGCTATCACGGCAACGTGCCCGGGTTGGTCAAGTACTATCATAAAGATGGCCGCACGGTGGCGCGCAGCCTGTTGTATGGCACCTTACTTTCATTGGCCATCTATTTACTGTGGCAGTATGTGATTCAGGGCAACATTCCACGTGAGGGATTTAAAGCTGTGGTCGCCGAGGGCGGCAATATCGGCAATTTGCTTCAGCACATGGGCAGCGCGGCGCAAAATGCTTATCTGATTCCTTTGTTAAACGCCTTTTCGTATATGGCGCTGGCCAGTTCTTTCCTCGGCGTGTCTTTAGGCCTGTTTGATTATATTCACGACTCGTTTTCTCTGGCCGATACACCACGGGGCCGCGCACAGGCTGCCAGCATTACCTTTATTCCCCCAACGCTTGCCGCCTTGCTGTATCCAGATGGCTTTCTGCATGCCATCGGTTTCGCCGGGCTGGCCGCAACACTGTGGGCGGTGATCATTCCTGCCTGTATGGTGATGGCCGCTCGCAAGCGCTTTGCCCCTACGAGCACAACGTATCGCGCACCGGGTGGAATGTGGCTGGTGGTTATCGTTCTGGCATTTGGCGCCATTAACATCGCGGCGCATCTGCTTACGCTAGTGGGTGCTCTGCCTGTTTACGCCTGACCGACCTGCGATAAAATAGAACGACAGCAATGAATGCGCGAGCGGATGATAAAATGCCGCTTGCCTGAATTCAGCAGCGCGAGTAACGTGTCGCCACAAAAATGTCTTTTTCTTTATTACAGGGTTTTTTCATGGCAAGAGCGAACGAAATCAAACGTGGCATGGTGATCAATTACGGTGGCAAGTTACTGTTGGTAAAGGATGTCGACATCCAAAGCCCCAGCGCTCGCGGTGCCAGCACGTTGTACAAAATGCGTTTCTCCGATGTACGTACCGGCTTGAAGGTTGAAGAACGTTTCAAGGGTGACGACATTCTCGATACCATCACCCTGACGCGCCGTTTTGTCACCTTCTCTTATGTGGACGGTGATGAGTACGTCTTTATGGATGACGAAGATTACACGCCGTACATCTTCAAAAAAGAGCAAATTGAAGACGAACTGCTGTTTATACCGGAAGGCGGGATGCCCGGCATTCAGGTGCTGACCTGGGATGGACAAATTTTGGCGCTGGAACTGCCGCAAACGGTGGATTTGGAAATTGTCGAGACCGCACCGGGCATCAAGGGGGCTTCCGCCAGCGCCCGCAACAAACCCGCCACCATGAGCACCGGACTGGTGGTTCAGGTGCCAGAATACCTGAGCGCGGGTGAAAACATTCGTATTCATATCGCCGAGCGTCGCTACATGGGCCGCGCCGACTAAGTCTCTCTCGCGCCGGTCATTGACTGGCGCGCCTCTCACCGCCCCCGTTCATGCGTATTTTCGGAGTCTGATGTGTTGACCAAAGTAAACCTGATCACTGGCTTTCTTGGCAGCGGCAAAACCACCACCATTCGCCACCTGCTGGCACAAAAACCCGACGATGAAGTGTGGGCGGTACTGGTCAATGAATTTGGTGAAATTGGCATCGACGGCGCGTTATTGTCTGACAGCGGCGCGGTATTGAAAGAGATCCCCGGCGGTTGCATGTGCTGCGTGAACGGTCTGCCAATGCAGATTGGCCTGAATATGCTGCTGCAACAAAAAAAACCGCACCGCTTACTGATCGAGCCGACCGGTTTAGGCCACCCAAAGCAGATTCTTTCGTTGCTCACCGCTGAAAACTATCAACCCTGGCTCAGTTTGCAGGCTTCCCTTTGCCTGTTGGATGCACGGCAGTTACAGGACGTACGTTATCGTGAAAACGAAAACTTCCGCGACCAGTTAGCCGCAGCAGACATTATCGTTGCCAATAAGCAGGATACCTACAGCGCAGACGACATCGCCGCGCTAGCGCGTTGGCAGCAGGCCGAAGCGGGCGACCGCCCTATTGTTAGCGCCGCACAGGGTGAAATCGATGTATCACTGCTCGATGAACCGCGCCGCAATACGCGCGAACTCCCTGATGGTGCGCATCATCATTCCCATGCTTCAGAACGCGGATTGGCCGCATTGCGTCTGCCCAGCGGCGAAGCCTGGCGTCGTGCACTCAATGAAGGGCAAGGCTATTTTGCCTGCGGTTGGATTTTCTCGCCAGATACGCAGTTTTCCACGATCGCACTCTTGGATTGGGTTCGGTTGACGCCAGTCGATCGCATTAAAGGTGTGCTACGCATTCCCGAAGGTACATTGATTATCAATCGGCAAGGCGCAGACCTGCATATTGAAACCAAACCGTTCCCCCCGCTCGACAGTCGGATTGAGCTAATTCATACCGCATCGGCCCCGTGGAATCAGTTTCAAAGCCAACTGTTGAGCTTTCGTTTAAGTTTGCAGGAATAGGATTAAAGCGTTTTTTTCTTAATATTTTGAGTTTTTTGCATGTCACAACGTCAGCTTTTCGCCATTCTACTGCTCAATGCAGCAGGTGTGGCGCTGTTCTTTTCTTGGTATCTTCCTGCTCATCACGGATTCTGGTTTACCCTCGACAGCGCCATCTTTTTTTACTTTAACCAGCATCTGGCAACCAGTTCATTGTTGCTGTACACGGTCGCCATCACCAACAACCGCGCTTTCGATGCCTGTGCGCTGCTGGCGATGGGATTGCTCTATCTTTACCATTATCGGCGCGGAGATAGCACAGAACGCCAGCGTTTGCTGATTGTGGGTGTGGTTATGCTGATTACCGCCGTGGTGTTGAATCTGTTGGGCCACTTGCTGCCAGTACAGCACGCCAGCCCAACCTACTACTTCAGTGATATCAATCGCGTAGGTGAACTGACTGGCTGGCCGACTAAAGACGCCTCGCGCGACAGCTTTCCTGGCGACCATGGCATGATGCTGATGATTTACGCCGCTTTTATGCTGCGCTATTTTCCGCGCCGTTCATTTTTGGTCTCATTGGTCATCGTGGTGGCTTTCACCACACCGCGCGTCATGATCGGTGCCCACTGGTTTACCGACATTGTGGTTGGTTCCCTGTCTGTGGTTTTGGTGGCACTAAGCTGGTGGCTGATATCGCCAGCCAGCGACGCAATGATTAATTTTTTGCATCGTTCATTACCAGCGCGTTACCGCCGCTAAAAGCCCCTTTTTGTCCCAACCCCACCGGCATTCTGGCCCGAAGCGCCTGGATGCCGCGTTGCCATCTGTTTGCGTTAGGGTTACCTGCATTTTTTAGGACAAATCCTATCCGCAAATTCACGATTTATTACATCATTAATTCTTATAAAGAATTTCCATAAAAAGGCTCGCAATCGCCGGAGCGTTAGGGTAGTCTCGGTAAAGTTTGAGTTTTACCGAACGCGGTTATCCTCGGAATGGAAGAAATTATGTGCGATTCCACACAGTTTCGTCCTCAAGTGGTTGGTCCAGGTGAAACTCTGTTTTAGTCTGACTCTCGTTTCGTTTCGGCGTTTATATATGGCGTAGTTGCATACATGACGATGGTGGTCGTTAAGGAAATCAAGGGAACATAACGATAATGGTCAAATCTCAACCGAGCCTGAGATATATCTGGCGGGCAATTCCCGCGTTGGCGATGGCACTTGCGCTATCTGCTTGTACAAATACAGGATCTCATCAAGCACAAACTGATCGTTCTGCAATAAATGATAAAGACAGTCTTTTATTGCAGGCCTCTCAGGACGAATTTGAAGCCATGGTGCGTAACCTGGACGTCAAATCCAAACTGATGGATCAATATGCCAGTTGGAAAGGTGTTCGTTACCGTTTGGGCGGTGACAGTCGCAAAGGTATTGATTGTTCAGCCTTTGTTCAACGCACTTTCCGCGAACAGTTTGGCATGGAACTTCCACGTTCGACCTATGAACAGCAGGAATCCGGCACTCAGGTGCAGCGCGGTAAACTTCGCCCCGGCGATTTGGTGCTGTTCCGTGCAGGTTCCACAGGTCGTCACGTTGGCATCTACATCGGTAATAACCAGTTCGTTCATGCCTCCACCCGAGCAGGTGTGATGATTTCCAGCATGGACGATGACTACTGGAACAAACGTTATCAGGAAGGCCGTCGCATTTTCAGCAAAGGCGCCACCAGCTAACGGTATGACCTATTAGTCACATTTCCCTTGATGTGCAAAACGAAACGAAAGAGAACGCCGCTAAATCAGCGGCGTTTTTTTTGTCATGATGTTGCACACACCAAACTCCACGTCCCAGGCTGAACGCCTCGCTTGATGAAAAGCTGTTCAACTCTCTGATATAAAGTAGGTTACGCGTAATTTTCATGATAAAAAGAGACAGGCAGGCCTATGACCCATAGGCGGTGACATCGGTTTGACCTATATTCAAGTGATCCAATAAAAATCACCGCGACTTTGGTCTGATGCAAGATAATTGCACTGATTTGCAGGAGAAACACAGCGCAATGCTAAAACGTGTGGCCACTCTGGCTTTGCTTGGCTCTCTTTGTTGGGGAGCCTTTGCCGACACCGTCCAACAGAACAGCTCGTTCGCCTTGTTGGGAGAGCCTAAATATCCCGAGGGATTCACGCATTTTGGTTACGTTAATCCTGACGCGCCCAAAGGGGGGAGCATCACGCTCAGCGCACTGGGAACTTATGATAATTTCAACCGTTTCGCGTTACGCGGCGTGGCGGCTGAGCGTACCGAACGCCTGTACGATACGTTGTTTACCTCATCCGATGATGAGCCGGGTAGCTTTTACCCGCTGATTGCACTGCACTCGCGTCATTCTGCTGATTTTCGTTGGATGGAAGTCGAACTGAACCCCAAAGCCACGTTTCATGACGGCACACCAATTTTAGCCTCTGATGTGGCTTTCACCTTCACGATGTTTATGGCGCAAGGGGTTCCGCAATTCCGCGTGGTGTACAAGGGCGCTACGGTGACTGCTATTGGGCTGCGCACCGTGCGGCTGGAAATGCCTGAGCCAGATAAAGAACGGCTACTGGGGCTGCTGACATTGCCCGTGATGCCAGAAAGTTTCTGGAAAAACCACAACCTTGCCGACCCGCTTTCTTCTCCCCCACCGGCCAGTGGGCCCTATCGCATCACCGCCTACCGCACCGGCCAATATGTGACCTACCAACGGGTAAAAGATTACTGGGGTGCCGATCTACCGGTAAACCGCGGGTTGAATAATTTCGACCAAATCCGTTACGACTACTATCTGGACGACAGTGTCGCGCTGGAAGCATTCAAAGCGGGCGCGTTCGATCTGCGCGTCGAAGGCTCACCCAAGCATTGGGCGACGCAGTATGAGGGTGGAAACTTCACGCGAGGCTATATCGTCAAACGCGATCAGGCAAATCAAGCGGCACAGGATACCCGCTGGTTGGTGTTTAATAGTGAACGCCCGCTGTTTCAAGATCGCCGCATCCGGCAGGCCATCGGACTTAATTTTGATTTTAACTGGATGAACAAGGCGTTCTATTACAACGCCTATCAGCGCGTCAACAGCCTGTTCCAAAACACAGAATATGCAGCGCAAGGCACCCCCAGCCCAGAGGAATTGAAATGGCTGGAACCGCTCAGAGATAAAATACCGCCGGAAGTCTTTGGCCCCAGTTTTCAACCGCCAGAAAGTGATGGCAGCGGTTACGATCGCACGCATTGGCAACAAGCTTTGCAGTTGTTTGAGGACGCTGGCTGGGAATTGAAGAACCAGACGTTGGTCAACCGGAAAACCGGAAAACCGTTTACCTTCGAATTATTGCTCCCCAGCGCAGCTAACGTGCAGTACGTTCTGCCGTTCCAGCAAAATCTCAGGCGGTTGGGCATCGATATGAAGCTGCGTTTGATTGACAGCGCGCAGTTCACCAATCGTCTGCGTGCCCGCGATTTTGATATGACCGCCCGCGCTTATCCGGCAAGAATCTATCCTGATGGCAACCTCAAATTTGGCTGGCATACGAAATACCTAGATTCAACCTATAACACGGCGGGCGTGAGCGATCCGGCCATTGATGCACTGATTGAGCAAATCGATGCACATCAGGGCAATAAAGCGGCATTGCTGGCGCTTGGCCGCGCGCTGGATCGGGTCGTGACCTGGAATCAATTTATGATCCCCATGTGGTATTCCAATCACGATCGCTACGCTTACTGGGATAAATTCGCCATGCCAGCAACCCGCCCGGCCTATACGTTAGGGCTGGATAGCTGGTGGTACGATGCACAGCGGGCGCAGTCATTGCCGCCCGAACGCCGTTAAGGAGCCATGGTGGGAACCTATTTACTACGCCGACTTTTGCTGGTGATCCCCACGCTGTGGGCCATTATTACCATTAACTTTTTTATTGTGCAGATAGCCCCAGGTGGCCCGGTTGATCAGGCCATTGCTGCCATCGAGATGGGTCAGGGCAGCGGGTTTGGTGCTGGTGGAGGAATGGATGGAGCGATGGCGCGCAGTGGCGGTGGCACGCTGACCGTGGAAAATGCCTACCGTGGCGCTCGCGGACTTGACCCAGAGGTGATTGCG
Organism: uncultured Symbiopectobacterium sp.; assembly: GCA_964293225.1. Taxonomy (GTDB): domain Bacteria; phylum Pseudomonadota; class Gammaproteobacteria; order Enterobacterales; family Enterobacteriaceae; genus Symbiopectobacterium. Next base: position 133,314 of record CAXYYB010000007.1, read on the forward strand.
GAAATCACCAAACGCTACGGGTTTGATAAGCCGATTCATGAGCGCTATTTCACGCTGCTGTGGAACTATGCCCGATTAGATTTTGGCGATAGCCTGTTTCGCGGCTCCTCGGTGATGGAACTCATCAAGCAGAGCATGCCCGTTTCTATCACGCTGGGATTATGGAGCACGCTGATCATTTATCTGGTCTCCATCCCGCTTGGTATCAAAAAAGCGGTCAAGAGCGGTACACCGTTTGATACCTGGAGCAGTACGCTGATTATCATCGGCTACGCTATCCCAGCGTTCTTGTTTGCCATCTTGCTGATTGTACTGTTTGCCGGTGGCAGCTATCTCGACTGGTTCCCGCTACGCGGGCTGGTATCGAGTAACTTCGACACCCTGCCCTGGTACAGCAAAATCACCGATTATCTGTGGCACATCATTTTGCCCGTACTGGCAACGGTGATTGGCGGCTTTGCAACGCTGACCATGCTGACCAAAAACTCGTTTATGGACGAGATCCGCAAGCAATATGTGGTCACCGCCCGCGCAAAGGGACTGGACGAAAACAGCATTCTGTATCGCCATGTGTTCCGCAACGCCATGCTGCTGGTCATTGCCGGGTTCCCCGCCACCTTTATCAGCATGTTCTTCACCGGTTCGCTGTTGATTGAAGTGATGTTCTCACTCAACGGGCTGGGGCTGTTGGGTTATGATGCCACACTGCAACGCGACTACCCGGTGATGTTTGGTACGCTTTACATTTTCACGTTGATTGGTCTGCTGCTGAATATTGTCAGCGACATGACCTATACGCTGGTCGATCCACGTATTGATTTTGAGGGGCGCCAATGAGCCGAATCAGCCCAATAAATCTGGCGCGCTGGGCCCGTTTCCGTGCCAATCGTCGTGGCTACTGGTCACTGTGGATCTTTCTGGCGCTGTTTATCCTCAGTCTGTTCGCCGAACTGCTGGCCAATGACAAACCGTTACTGGTGCGCTACGACAACCGCTTCTATGCGCCGCTGCTGGTGAGTTACCCGGAAACCACCTTCGGCGGACAGTTTGCCACCACCACAGATTTTCGCGATCCCTACGTGGCGGCACGCATCGCGCAACACGGCTGGAGTATCTGGCCGCCGATCCGTTATCGCTACGATACCATTAATTACGCCACCACCCAGTCATTCCCCTCCCCGCCTTCCGGGCAGAACTGGCTCGGCACTGACAGTCAGGGAAAAGATGTGGTAGCGCAAGTGCTGTACGGCTTTCGCATTTCCCTGTTATTTGGGCTTTCACTGACCCTGCTCTCCAGCCTGATTGGCATTGTGGTTGGCGCAACGCAGGGCTACTACGGTGGCAGGCTCGATTTATGGGGGCAACGCTTCATCGAAGTCTGGTCAGGCATGCCAACCCTGTTCCTGATTATCCTGCTGTCCAGCGTTATCCAGCCCGACTTCTGGTGGCTGCTGGGTATCACTATCCTATTTGGCTGGATGGGCTTGGTGGGCGTGGTGCGCGCCGAATTCCTACGTACCCGTAATTTCGACTACATTCGCGCGGCGCAGGCCATGGGCGTCAGCGATCGGGTGATCATGATGCGCAGTATGCTGCCTAACGCCATGGTTGCGACGTTAACGTTTCTGCCGTTTATTTTGTGCGGATCAATCACCACCCTGACATCGCTCGATTTTCTGGGTTTTGGGCTCCCGGTCGGCTCGCCGTCACTGGGCGCACTGCTGCTCGAGGGCAAGAACAATCTTCAGGCTCCCTGGCTCGGTATTACCGTATTTCTGGTGTTGGCAACCCTGTTGTCGTTACTGATTTTTATTGGCGAAGCGGTGCGCGACGCGTTTGATCCCAGCAAGGCACATTGATATGAACCCAACTCCACTGTTACAGATTCAGGATCTCAGCATCGCGTTTCGCCAGGGTGAGCAGATACATCAGGTGGTGGATTCGGTCTCCTTCAACATCGAGCGCGGTGAAACGCTGGCGCTGGTGGGAGAATCCGGCTCAGGCAAGAGCGTCACGGCGTTGTCGGTGCTGCGTCTGCTGCCTTCTCCACCGGTTATCTATCCTCAAGGGAACATCCTGTTTGATGGCGAATCGCTGCTGCATGCGCCAGAATCACGGTTACGCGAACTGCGCGGCAACCGTATCGCCATGATCTTTCAGGAACCGATGGTGTCACTGAACCCACTGCACAGCATTGAAAAGCAGCTGATAGAAGTGTTGACGTTGCACCGAGCAATGACGCGAGACGTTGCACGCAGTGAAGTGCTTAGCTGTTTGGATCGCGTTGGTATACGGCAGGCACAGACGCGCCTGAAGGACTTTCCTCATCAACTGTCGGGCGGCGAACGCCAGCGGGTGATGATCGCGATGGCCCTGCTAATGCAGCCTGATTTGCTGATTGCCGATGAGCCAACCACCGCGCTGGACGTCACCGTGCAGGCCCAAATTCTCACCCTGTTGCGTGAACTTAAGCAGGAGCTGGGCATGAGTTTGCTGTTCATCACGCATAACCTGAATATCGTCAAGCAGTTGGCAGACAAGGTTGCCGTGATGCAAGGCGGACGCTGCGTAGAACAGAACCGTTGTCACGACCTGTTTGTCGCACCGCAGCACAGCTATACCCGACAGTTGCTGGATGCCGAACCCTCCGGTTCCGCCCTGCCTCTTTCGGACGATACGCCGACGCTGCTACGCGTAGAAAAGCTCTCGATTTCATTCCCCATCAAGCGTGGATTATTGCGGCGTACGGTAGCAGAAAAAGCCGTCGTCAATGGGTTGAACTTCACCTTACGTCGTGGCGAAAGCCTGGGACTGGTGGGCGAATCCGGTTCAGGGAAGAGTACCACCGGGCTGGCATTGTTACGGCTTATCGCCTCGCGCGGTAACATCGTGTTTGAGGAACAACCGCTGCATCAATTTAATCGCCGCCAAATGTTACCGCTGCGTAGCCAGATTCAGGTGGTGTTTCAGGACCCCAATTCGTCGTTGAATCCACGGCGCACCGCACTGCAAATTATCGAAGAAGGGCTGGAAGTGCACCAGAAGATGAGTGCCGCCGATCGTGAACTGCGGGTGATTGAGGTGATGCGCGAAGTCGGCCTTAATCCCGAATTTCGTCACCGTTACCCGTCTGAATTCTCCGGCGGTCAGCGGCAACGCATTGCTATCGCCAGAGCGTTGGTGCTTGAGCCGGCGTTGCTTATCCTTGACGAACCCACCTCGTCACTGGACAGAACCGTGCAGGCGCAGATTCTGACATTATTGAAAAACTTACAGCAAAAACGCCATCTGGCTTATCTGTTCATCAGCCACGACCTACAGGTGGTGCGCGCGTTGTGCCATCAGGTTATCGTGCTGCGTCAAGGCGAGGTGGTAGAGCAAGGGCGTTGTGAACAGGTTTTTTCCGCACCGCAGAGCGCCTATACACAAGAACTGTTGCGTATGGCCACCCTGTGAGATACACACACGTCATGTCGTGGCAAAGGCATGGCGTTTAAAACGGATAGAGCGCGCTCAGGGGCTCGGCGATAGCAACGCCCACGTTTTTAAGCCGACACAATGCTGTGCTTTCATCATCACGGTGTAAAAATAGACAGGGTTCCCCGTCCCATTCCAACACGGCACAATCAATCTGAATTTCAGCCAGAGACTGGGTCAACTGGCGTAAAATAACCCAGGCCATTTCACCGTCATGGCTTAATAATTTAAAGCCAATCAGGTTGTTGTCTTCATCTCGTCCCCGCAGAGGAATACCGTTCAGCGGAATCGGTTCCACCTTGATACCGGCGAAACCCGATAGCCAACGATAACTTTGCGGCAAACGATGCACGACCGAAAGTTGGAGAGTGTCCACTGTTACTTTCCCTCAGGTATGATGATGGTGAACAAACGCAATGACATCGGCGTCAAAGAAAGAACGTTTACTCTCAGTGTCCAGACAGGGCGGCACTGCTGAATGAGCATTTCTACAAGAATCCGCGTTGCAATGGCCATAAGTCACCCTTCTTAGCGAATGGAAATGATTGCAATACTGATTAATGCCACGTTGATCACATTTTAAGATTTTTATAGGTCGCCCTATATTTAACGCTTTCCCTGCAATATCTCAACCCCTTTTGTTTACATTGTTCACTTTTAAATCATACATTTTACATTTATAGAACAACATTCCAAAAAAAGACAATGTGACATCGATAACACTTGACCGTGAACAAAAAAGGAAGATCAAATTAATGAAGCACGACGTTGAAGGGCGGCAACGAGAAGCTTCCGTTTACCGCATCACTGCGGCAAACAGAAAAAGGGAACGACATCAGCGGGAGCGGGCTGCGTAACCGTAAAGCAGAAAAGCAGCAACGGAACAGAGTGACATGGAGACAATCATCGGCCAGGCGCTGGTAAAACTCACCAGCGACAGCAGGCTTCCTATCAGTGCGCCCATACCAAAGCGTAGCGTGCCAGCCAGCGAGGACGCCGTGCCCGCCATATGCGGAAAATCATCCAGTATCACGGCCATGGCATTTGACATCACCATCGCAATACAGCCGACATAGATAGCCACCCCCAACACCAACGGCAAGAAGCCAAGGTCAAATGCGTAGATAGCCACCAGCGCGATACCGACAACAAACTGTATCAGTAGCCCGATGCGAAACATCTGGTTCGCCCCTACGCGGCGCACCACACGGCTATTGGTGTAGGTGGTCAGAAACAAAAAGACCACGTTCAGGGCAAAGTAATAGCCGAAATGCTGCGGAGACACACCGTAAAGATCGATATAGACAAAAGGACCGGCGCTTAAAAAAGAGAACATGCCAGAAAACGAAAACCCGCTTGCCACCATGTAGCTAAACACTTTCTTGTGGCGAAACAGCGAGGCGAAATTCCCGGCGGTGGTACGAAAATGAAACGGCTGGCGTTTTTCTACCGGCAACGACCCTTTGACAAAACGCATCACCAGCACCGAGGCAATCAGAGACAGCCCGGCCAGCGTCCAGAAAATCGCATGCCAGCTAAACCATAGCAGCAACACACCGCCCAACATCGGCGCCAACAGCGGTGCGACCGTCATGACCAGCATCACAAATGACATCATGCGCGAAAATTCATCTTTGGCGAAGGTGTCACGCATCAGCGCATTAATCACCACCGCTGACGCTGCCGCCGACAAGCCGTGCAGCATACGTAGCACGGTAAGCTGTTCAATGGTTTGCGCCAGCGCGCACGCCACGCCAGCCAGCATAAAGACCAGCGTTCCTCCCAGTATCACGGGTTTACGTCCCAGGCTGTCCGCCATTGGGCCGTAGAATAACTGACCGATAGCAAACCCCATGATGTAGGCGCTTAACGTCATCTGCACCTGGCCCGGCTCCACGTCGAACTCTTTGGCAATCACCGGCAGCGCCGGCAGGTACATATCGATGGCAAACGGTGTCAGCATTGATAGCAAGCCAAGAATAAAAATCAAGCCACGATGTGATGGCGCTTTCCCCACTGCATATCTCCCAGCGTCTTGCCCGCAAAATAAAAAATTCACCGCAGCGACAGGCCTCCACCACGGTGACGGTTTCAATAGGTTTGATGGCCGGTTCAACGGCACACCGTGTTTATATCAGGTGGATGACAAACGGATGACGCAGACTGAGTTCAGTATGGTGCAAGTCGGCTCAACCCGGCATAACGCTGGCGACTTCTTCTTCCGTCAGTGCACGATACTCACCCGGCTCAAGCGTGTCATCCAGCGCAATGGCACCAATGCGCTCACGGTGTAACTCAACCACGCGGTTCCCTACGGCGGCAAACATCCGTTTGACCTGGTGGTAGCGCCCTTCCCCAATGGTTAATCGCACCTGGTGGTCATCGAGCTTTTCCAGTTGTGCGGGTTTGGTCAGCGATTTTTCACCGTGCAGTTGCACCCCCTGCTCAAACTGCTGCGCCGTATCCTCTGCCAGCGGCAGTTCGAGCGTGACCAGATAGGTTTTTTCACAGTGATGCTTGGGTGATGTAATGCGGTGCGACCATTGTCCATCGTCGGTCAGCAATACCAGCCCCGTGGTGTCAATATCCAATCGACCCGCAGCATGCAGTTTGTGCGCAACCGGCTCATCGATAAAATAGAGAATGGTCGGGTGATCTGGATCTTCCGTTGAACACACGTACCCCTGCGGCTTGTTAAGCATGAAGTAGCGCGGGCCATTCTGTTGCACCAACGCATTACCATCGAACGCCACCTGATGTTCAGGTGACAATTTAAATGCGCCGCTTTTAACCACTTCACCATCAACGGTAACGCGCTGCGCACGCAGCTCCCGCGCTACCAATGCACGGCTAATCCCGAGTTGCTGGGATAAAAATTTGTCCAATCGCATGAGAAAATCAACTGCCTGTCAGTGTTAAGGAAGGAAAATCATGCCGTAGTATAGCGAGTGATGACGATTGCTCCTAGAATGTCCGACGTTTTCCCCCCACCGGTGCTCATGGATACGCACAAAATGTGCGATTGTTTCTCATTAACCGCTGGCGAGGGTTCGCCCCTGGCGCATAAAAATATAGAATAAATACATCTTTTATTTTCAGGGTTATTACAGGAGCACGCGATGTCATCTATTCACGGTCATGAAGTACTGCATATGATGCTGGATTCTGCCGAATCCTACACCACTGAGGGGCTGATTGCCGCCATTGAAGCGCGTTTCGGTGCCGACGCACGCTTTCACACCTGCTCTGCGGCCGACATGAGCGCGACCATGCTGGTCGATTTTCTGGCAAACAAAGGCAAGTTTATCCCACAGGACGCGGGGTTTAACACGGCGGCCAGTAAGATCTGCCAACACTAAGCCATGGCGTTCACCTTACGCCCCTATCAACAGGAGGCGGTTTCCGCAACGCTGGCCTATTTTCGGCAACATCAACACCCTGCGCTGATCGTACTGCCTACCGGCGCAGGAAAAAGTCTGGTGATTGCCGAACTGGCGCGGTTGGCGCGAGGACGTGTGTTAGTGCTGGCGCATGTCAAAGAGTTGGTTGAACAGAATCACGCCAAATATTGCGCCTGGGGATTGGATGCCGACATTTTTGCCGCTGGCCTTAACCAGCGCCGCAGCGAAGGTAAAGTGGTGTTTGGCAGCGTGCAATCCGTGGCGCGTAACCTGCCCGCTTTTACCCAGTTCTCGCTACTGATTATCGATGAATGTCACCGCATCAGCGATGACGACGAGAGCCAATACCAGCAAATCATTACCCACCTGCGCGCGCAAAACCCCGCACTGCGCCTGCTTGGCCTTACCGCAACGCCTTATCGTTTGGGTAAAGGCTGGATTTATCAGTATCACTATCACGGCATGATTCGTGGTAATGAACAGTGCCTGTTTCGCGACTGTATCTATGAACTCCCGCTGCGTTACATGATCAAACACGGCTTTTTGGTACCGCCGCAGCGTCTGGATATGCCGGTGGTGCAGTATGATTTCAGCCGTTTGAGCGTGCAACCCCACGGCCTGTTCAGCGAAGCGGAACTCAACCATGAATTACGTCGGCAGCAGCGCGTAACGCCCCAGATTGTCAATCAGATAGTCAGCTACGGCACCGAACGTAAAGGTGTGATGATCTTTGCGGCGACCGTGGAGCACGCACGGGAAATCCACGGTCTGTTGCCCGCGGGAAAAGCCGCTTTTATCAGCGGGGAAACCCCCGCCGCAGAACGGGATGCGCTGATCGCTGCCTTTAAGCAGCAACAATTGCACTATTTGGTCAATGTAGCGGTGTTGACGACAGGCTTTGATGCGCCGCACGTTGACGTCATCGCTATCCTACGCCCGACGGAATCCGTCAGCCTGTATCAGCAGATCGTCGGACGCGGCCTTCGTCTGTCGCCAGAAAAAACCGATTGCCTGATTCTGGATTACGCCGGGAATCCCCATGATTTGTATATGCCGGAAGTCGGCAGCCATAAACCGCACAGCGGTAGCCAGCCGGTACAAGTGCTTTGCCCGCAGTGTGGCTTTGCCAACCTGTTTTGGGGAAAAACCACGGCGGAGGGAGATATCGTCGAACACTATGGTCGCCGCTGTCAGGGCTATGAAGAAGACGACAACGGCGTTCGCGTGCAGTGTGATTACCGTTTCCGCTTTAAAGTATGCCCGGAATGTGGTGCCGAAAACGACATTGCTGCGCGCCGCTGCCACCAATGCGATCACATTATGGTCGATCCTGACGACATGCTCAAAGCCGCACTCAAACTGAAAGATGCCCTGGTGCTGCGCTGTAGCGGCATGCAGATGACGGCCGGACAGGATGAAAAAGGGGAATGGCTAAAAATCACCTATGTTGATGAAGACGGCGCAGACATCAGCGAACGTTTTCGCCTGCATACGCCTGCCCAACGACGCGTATTTACTCAACTGTTTTTACGGGTGCACCAACGTGCGCCGGGGCTGGCGCTGACATGGCAATCCGCACAGGATATCTTGCGCCAACAGGCCGCTCTGCGTGCGCCGGACTTTGTGGTGGCGCGACGCCAAGGCAAACAGCGGCAAGGCTTTTGGCAAGTGAGGGAAAAACTGTTTGATTATGAAGGTCGTTTTCGCCGTGCCAATGAATTGCGCTAGCGGTCCCAACACAGTTTCATTTGCCGCCACGCGGATATTCCGTTAGAATGCAGCCCGCTTTTGTCATGCAAAAGCCACTCTGTTCCATTGTGAATAACACATTCCATTGCGAATAACCTAACCTGTTGCTGGGTCGCCTGTAGCAGGTGTATTTTCTAAAGTAGAGAAAATCATGATCACGATTAATGCAGAAGTACGTAAAGAGCAGGGTAAGGGTGCGAGCCGCCGCCTGCGCGCAGCCAGCAAATTCCCAGCCATCATCTACGGTGGTGCGGAAGCGCCGGTATCTATCGCTCTGGATCACGACAGCGTTAAAAACCTGGAAGCTAAAGAAGGTTTTTACGGCGAAGTTCTGACCCTGGTTGTCGATGGTAAAGAAGAAAAAGTGAAAGTTCAGGCTGTTCAGCGTCACGCTTACAAGCCGAAACTGACTCACATCGACTTCGTTCGCGCTTAATCGTTTAGGGAAACCCGTGGGACGCCGCGCGTTTTCCTAGCAAGCAAGAATGTCGATAAGAAAAACGCCGCTTATGCGGCGTTTTTCGTTTTCTGGTTGCTGGCTTATCACCACTTACTGATCACCGCTGCTTAAACGGCGCTGTAGCTGATCGCGCAAATTCGGCGGCGTCCCTTTGATGGTTAGCGTGTCGGTTGTCGGATCCCAAAAGATACGCTCGCCCAGCAGCATGGCATCAAAGTTGATCGTCAACCCACCGCCACTGCCAGCAAACTTGGTCAATTGGCGCAGCGTGCTGCGATCCGCCGGGAAACTCTCTTCCAATTCATAGCCCTGCTCTTGCGAAAAAGCATGGAAGGTTTTCTCTCCCAACGGCGGCAGTTCCTGCGACAACGCAGCAACCTCTATCTCTTCCCCAGCCTGCAATTGTTCATTGCAGTAGCTGTATACCTGCTGACGGTATTGCTGACGCTCGTTTTTATCCAACTGCGCATCAGCACAATAATCGTCTACCGCCTGCAACAGGCCGCGATTCTGCGCTTTGGCGTCAAGCCCCGCGCTGGCACCGAGGAAATCCATAAAGAAATCCGCAACCTTGCGCCCTACCCGTCCTTTCAGGAAGGTCAGATAACGTTGAGATTCCGGGTTGGTTTCCCATTCTGTAAGATCGATACGCGCCACAATATCCGCGTGGGGAATATCCAGGTAGTGTGTGCTGCTGATATCCAGTTGCTCATTGACGCGCATGCTGCTGCAACTGCTCAGCACTGCCACCAGCAGATACTCAACCGCCAGATAGCGGTATTGGCAGAACAGCACGATGCCCCCCTCCGCAAAGGGATATTTCGCCAGTTCATCACGCAACCGAGCGGTAGCCGCGCGACTAAACCCGAGGAAATTCTCTTCCCCTTTACGGCAGCCACGCAGTGCCTGGGCCAGTTCGCTCTGCTCCTCAAACACGCCGTAGGCCTTGTTTTTCGCACTGTAGACGCGGTGCAACTCAGCCATCATCTCGTCAACGGCGGGGGTGGCATCCAATAACGAATCCCGTAATACCAACTCCAACGTTTGCTCATCGCGTTTGACAAGCTGATGCAAGGCAATCTGGTCGATATCCAGACTCATGATAAACTCTCCTTTTGGCAAGGAGCGTATTCAAACACCAACGCAGGTCCCCTGCAAGAGAAAGCCGCCCAGCGCCAGAGGTTGAGGCTAAAATGATAAAATTGCGGAAAACGTCAGGTCGTTACGGTAAGATATTCCCCTTTATCAGCTTGAGAATCGCCCTTTTATGGCACAATTATCCCGTTACAGTGACGAACTCGTCGAACAAGTGCTTTCCGAATTGGTAAGCGTATTGGAAAAACACCACGCCCCCACGGACCTCTCCTTGATGGTTTTGGGCAACATGGTCACCAACCTTATCAACACCAGCGTAGCACCGGGGCAGCGTCAGGTATTGGCTCGTTCTTTTGCTGATGCGTTGCAGGCATCCATCACTACCCATAACGCGCACTAACACCGACCAGAGGCCATGGTAAGCAACCGTCACAACTATCGCGAAAAAGTTTCCCAGATGATCAGTTGGGGGCATTGGTTCGCGCTATTTAATATCCTGTTGAGTCTGGGGGTGGGCAGCCGCTATCTGTTCGTGGCGGACTGGCCCTCGTCGTTACTTGGCCGTAGCTATGCCCTTGTCAGTTGGCTGGGGCACTTTAGTTTTATCGTTTTTGCCGTCTACCTATTGATTGTCTTTCCCTTGACGTTCGTGGTGATGTCGCAGCGTTTGCTGCGTTTTCTTTCTGCAGCGTTGGCAACCGCGGGGCTGACGCTGCTGTTGCTGGATATGGAGGTGTTTAGCCGCTTCCACTTGCACTTGAACCTCACCGTCTGGGAACTGGTGATCAACCCAGCGCAAAGCGACCTGGCCCGTGACTGGCAGTTGATGTTTATCGGCATCCCCGTGATTTTCATGGTTGAGATGCTGTTTGGCACCTGGTGCTGGCAAAAACTGCGGAGCCTGAACCGTCACCGCATTGGCATGCCGGTCGCCGCGGTGTTTATCAGTACGTTTTTCGCCTCGCATATGATGTATATCTGGGCCGATGCCAACTTCTATCGGCCAATCACCATGCAGCGTGCGACATTGCCGTTATCCTATCCGATGACAGCACGACGTTTTCTGGAAAAACACGGCCTGCTGGACGCTCAAGCGTATGAGCGCCGCATTGCGCTACAGGGCAACCCTGAGGCGATTACACTGGAATATCCGCTGAACACTATTCAGTTCCGCGATGCTGGCAGCGGCTACAATCTGTTGATTGTGGTGGCAGACCAGCTGCCGCTCCCCCGTATGCCGAAGTTGATGCGTTTTGCCGAAGAGAATGTGCACTTTAGCAACCATTTCAATGTCAGCCAGAATACACAAAGCAGCTTGTTCAACCTGTTTTATGGCATCTCGACCACCTACATGGATGGGGTATTGAGTGCGCGCACGCCATCCGCATTGATGAGTTCGCTGAACCAACAAGGCTATCAATTTGGTCTGTTCTCAAGCAACGGCTTCGATAACCCGCTTTATCGCCAGGCACTGTTGTCAGATTTTTCGTTGTCAGCACCGGTAATTCAACGTGATGTTGATACCGTTCAACAGTGGCAGACATGGCTGGAAACCGGTACGCAGCCCACCTCGCCGTGGTTCTCTTATATTGAACTTGGCAGCAATGGCTCCCTAGCCTTAACGGATGCTAAAGCCACCGATCAAAACATCGGCGCAATACTGGATACGCTGCAAAGCCAAGGCAGACTGGATAATACCGTGGTGATTATTACGGCAAAATCCAGCGAACAGGATAAAGGCAGTCGCTATCGTCGCTCACAGTGGCAGATCCCGCTGGTGGTGCATTGGCCGGGTACGCCGGCGCAAACCATCAGTAAAATGACGGATCAAAAGGACGTTATGGTCACGCTGATGCAGCGTTTGCTGCATGCCAAAACGTCCGCCACGGATTACGCGCAAGGAGAAGACCTGTTTGCAGCCCAGCGACGGAATAACTGGCTGGTAAACGGCAACCGCGGTGCGTTGCTAATCACAACGCCAGAGCAGATCATCCAATTGGAAGCCAATGGCAGCTACGATGCCTACAACAGCGACGGTGAAAAATTGCGTGATGAAAAACCAAGTTTACCGCTGCTGTTACAGGTACTGACCAGCGAAAGGCGATTTATTGCCAACTAACTGCCTAAATCTAAAGCGATCGCGCCAGCTGACTATTGCAATCGGTTCAGGAGACGGTAATATAGCGCCCCATAGCGTCGGCACGTAGCGCAGCCTGGTAGCGCACTGTCATGGGGTGTCAGGGGTCGGAGGTTCAAATCCTCTCGTGCCGACCAAATAATCCCAAGAAAACCAACCTTTACGGTTGGTTTTTTTACACCTGGAATTTGTCGGGGGCTATATGCCAGACGGCGTGTGTTGAACAGGCACGCGCAAAACAAAAAAGGAGCTTTCGCTCCCTTTCTTTTGCCATCACACCAACAATCCCAAAATCATTTGTACAGGATTGCCGTACCACGCAGTTGATCGTTACCAACAACAGAAACAATCTTGTAGGAAGATGCGCCTGCCGCTTCCGCTTTTGCCGCTACCTGAGCTTCAAAGGCGCTCAGCGTTTCTGCACCACTCACTTGCACAGTACCCATGTCTTGAGCAGCAAAGCTACCGAAAGAAACCAGGCCAAGAGCAACAACTGCGGCAAACTTTTTGATAACGTTCATGATATAAAACCTTCTGTTCGATGTTTGATGTAAAGGCCGTTTGCCTTTGATGGGATAAATCATAGCGCCATCATTCAGAGGTGAATATCAGAGAAAACTGTTATCATCCTTCAAATAAATTGAACTATAAAGTAAAGCCTTGCGCACGCCCCTCACACACTGAATGACAGCGCATCATCCGCTCATTCAAATGCCTCTCACCTCACAAAAGTTGAACCCCCTAAACAATAAAAACTAACAGAATAAAAAGCCATATCAGCGCATTGCTGGTTTTATACATTCAACATTACGGCCTATTTCCCTATAATCACCTGGACATAAAGTCTAATCATTTCAACAGGGAAGATATAATGAAACGCATTCTACTGGCGCTATTTACGGTATCTTTAGTGGCGCCCACTTGGGTTCATGCAGCAGAAACAGCAGAGCAATCGGAAACCAAAATGTTGGCGATCACCGAGGCTAAACTCAAGGATACACAGGGGGGTTGTGCGTGCAGTTATACCGTAAAAAATCTGCAAAGCAGCCCACTAAAGCGATTCGAAGCCTATATCACCGTCAAAAATGAACAGGGCAAATTCCGCTGTGATGCCGCGCATTTCAGTTTCAGTAAACCCATTCAACCCAACGAATCGCGTACATTATCCAATGAGGCTTACGGAAAGACCTGTGGTAAAAATCCAACGGTATCTCTCCTGATGGTCAGCACCTGCAATTACACAGATGGTTCAGAGTGTGATACTGAAAATATTGAGATCGAGGATTCTGGCCTGAAGTGGGTTGAATAGAAGCGATAACACTCGGCAATCAACACCATTAAGGTTTCACAGGCCATTGCAACGAATCGCCTCCGTTGTTTGATAACCATGAGGTTTGCGTGTGTGCGAACCTCATTCAACACCAGCAAGGCAGTAAAAACGCGGTGTTGGTGCTCGAGGGGCATCACATAGACTACACAAGAGCCAGTTATGAAGAAAAAGAGCAACGCAGACGCAAGTTGCATTGAACGTCTGCTGACCGCGGGTCACTCCCTCACATCGCGATAATTATCAGGTAGACTGTACCTTATCACTCTCTCATCACTCAGTGGCTCACCGAGTTTATCCCGTGAAACGATTCCTGATTGCATTCATCATCACCAGCCAACTTTCTGGCTGCGGCAGCATCATAAGCCGAACGGTCAAAGGACAAGGACAGGGTCACCAATACTATCCTGGCGTTCAGTGGCTGCTCAAAGATAGCTGGTGGAAATACCTGGTGATCATCGACCTGCCGCTCTCGATGCTAGCCGATACACTATTGCTGCCCATAGACATGAAGCATGGCCCTTACGAATAAATCGGGTCTCGGCCGTGTAATTTGACCCTATTGCGCCCGCTGGTCTTGGCGTGGTAGAGCGCTGCGTCCGCGTTATCAATCAGCCGCTGGTAATCAGGGTGATAATCAAACTCTGCCACCCCAATGCTGAGGGTAACGGAAAAGGATTGGCTACCGAAGGCGTTGATCGCTGTAGCGGCCACCTTTTCACGCAACGTATCGACGATCACCTTCGCCTGATGCAGCGATGTTTCTACCAACAGCACCATGAACTCTTCACCACCATAGCGAAAGACATAATCACTGCTACGAACGTGATCGTAAATCATGGATGAAATACTTTTCAGCGTTGCATCGCCTGTGTCGTGACCGTAGCGATCGTTGACCTGTTTAAAATGATCCACATCCATCATCACTAGCGTAAAGGGTTTTCTGGTACTGGTCGCCAAAGCGATTTCCCGGCGCATGATGGTTGGAATAAAACGTCGGTTTAGCAGGTTTGTCAGAGGATCCTTGCCGTTTTCAAACTTGACCAGTTCGTCAAACAGGGAAGTGATAATCAGCGTAATTTGCCCGGTCAGTTGTCGCACATTGCGTAATAGACGCATGCGCACCTCCGCCTGAGAGACCGGCCCTGATGCAGCGGTGCCAATTTCACTGTCAACCTTGTCAATCAAGATATCCGTTTCACGCAACAAATCGGGAAAACCAAACAGGTGCTTTCCTTTGTGTGAGAACCATAATCCGAATTCCGAATGCCCCAGGCGTGTAATGTCGGCCAAGGGTAATTCTGTCGCAACGTGATAAATAAACTGATTTTCCCAGTTCATTAACGCACCTAACTGCCTTTCGCGTTCTACACTAACGTCATCGTATACACTCAATACACGATATCGTTCCTGATCGCGCATGGCATTTTTATAGGTGGGAGAATAGGCTATAGTCATCGCTTCCAGAGCGGTATCCATCGCTAATCAGCTAAAACAAAGTGCGCTATTGATTACAAACGGGGATTGTTCCCCTTTGTTGGTTAACAGTGGATAAAGATCGTTTTTTAATTTACGCGCCCCACGCGCCACCAAATCGATGGGGAGGCCAATACGTGCGTGCACAACGCCCACATGGTGCTGTTGAGCGAGTAGCGCAGCCAAATCTTGTTGAGAACTGCCCAACACGCTGCGCAGCCAGTGAAACATACTAATACTTAACTGTTCTGTGACCTGCCGGGTATTGAGATAGCGATGTGCATGCCCGTCATTGAGCATGTAATCATAAAAGCGATCTACCAGATAGCGAACTTCATCATCACTTAGAGATATCAGCAGAGCATGGGCTTCTGGTTGTGTGATTTCAACCAAGGTGCGCCATTCACTCAATAATGGCTCGATGTGATAATCATTTTTAACAGAAATAGTCATGGGCAGGACATAAAGTGGTTAACCAGATGCCATCATAGGCGATTCATCTGCCATATACCACCGCGCTAACAGTTTCATTACTGATTATTTCCATAAGACATCATCAGGTTAGCAACAGTAATCATCATCGCCTATTCGCTCGAGGAAAAAGCGGAAATGGTTTCGCTATGATCATTTTATCACACTGCCAAGAAAATCTTACTTTGCGTATTTCCACTGGTCACCCGTGTCTATAACTAACCTAAAAGGAGATCCCCCTTAATGGCAATAACTATAAACCAACATAGGATGAGCATAGGGAATTATCATCATGGTAAAATGGAAGCAAATACAAAACGGGCATCATCACTAATGATGAAAAAACTTACTATACGACAGATAAAAAGAGAGGTGATATTTTTTTGATAATGCAGGGCTGTTGTTGAAGAAATACTATGATGATTACCAGAAAAAAAACCTCCTTTAATAACCTTGGCGTCCTCAATCATGAAGAGAAACCTCAAGGAGAAATCGCTATAACGACTACCGGGAACGCGATGGAGGGCAATACCAGACAAACGCCACCGAACGGCGCGCCATTAGCGATTACACGCGCAACGTTTCTGACATGATCAATGAGTATCTTGAGCTTGACATGCCTGAGGATTTTTTGAGTCCGGCGTTCGCTGAACAATCATTGCAGATGGTGACAAATATACGGTCTTTGCTGAATAAACTACTCCGTTTTCACGGTGTGGTGTATCGCGGCGGCGAGTTAACGCCAGAACTTCGGGCGAGTTTAAACCCCGGAGATACCCTTCTGGTTAAAAAGTTTCTATCTACCTCCGCTGATATGCATATCGCAATGGCCCACAAGGCCGGTAAAGGACCTCATCAAGCCTTGTACAAAATCCATGTCACCCATGCTGCGCACGCCATCAGCGGGTTTACCCGTAACCTGCATGAAGCGGAAGTGTTGATAGAAGATCGTACCTTGTTTAACTGTATTTCTATTGAGGGGAATAATGTCGAATTGAAAGAGGTATTGGATGCTGCGCATCTCGATGAGAGCACGGTAAAAATAGCGCCACTCTAGCCTTGCGCCCTATGTCGCTAGCCTTGCTGAGTAAACCGAGTCTGACGTGACCGCATGCCAAAGCAAGATAACCGTCACAATCTCAAAAAACAAAACACCGTTTTATATTGTATGAACGGCGTTTTAAATTATATACTCCGATCCGCCTTATAAGTAAGGTTCTAGATACCTTTGCCCCGACTCCAGTCGGGGTTTTTTTTATCTGAAACCACCCGGATTAACGCACCAGATCACTGTTTTAGCGATTAAGACCACTGCGTTTATTCCAAGGCATGTGCATCAGTAATCTGGCCATACCGCAAAATCCGCTGACACCGGCAAACACCAATCCTGCACCGATGAAGCCAGCGACACTAAAAAAAGCCGGGTGCAACGTGTACCCCAAGATAACGCTTGTCAGTGTCAGCCCGCCGGCAGCAATTTGTACCTGACGCATGACAGGCAGCGGTTGCGAGCGATCTACTTCAACCGGCAAACCCGCTTTTTTCCAAGCGTTGAGCCCCCCTTCCAGCAAAAATGCACGTTGCCCGGGAATGAGTGCTGCTATCTGTTGTGCATGCAGTTCGCAACGCGCTCCCGATAGACAGTAAAAAATAACCGTTTTATTTGCAGGTAGTGTTATTCCCGGCGACGCGTTAGCATGCTCCCCCAGCGAACACAGACGTGATTGCGGAATATGCTCACGCTGGAATTCATCTGTCTGGCGAATGTCAACCATCAACGCCCCATCAGACTGGCGCTGCCGGGCTTCGATAGGGGAAAGGTAGGGTAACGTTACCATGGTATTCCTCTCTTTCAAGGACAGTAAATGTCTTTGAGTGTTGTGATAATACGTTCCAGATCGTGGTTAGCAATCGCGTAATAGATGGTGGTGCCTTCGCGCTGTGCGATGACCAATCCTTCAGAACGCATACGCGCCAGATGCTGCGATGTGGCGGAAGGGCTCAAGCCGCAAGCCTGCCCGAGTACGCCAGCACTCACCTGCTGCCCCTCAACCAACATACAAAGAATCAGTAAACGATTGGCGTTTGCCATCGCTTTTAACAACAATGCAGCGTCATGAGCACGCCGCTGCAATTCACCTACTGAATTTGGCATCATCAATTATTTTAGAATATCCTTAATTAAGTAAATCCTAAATTTACTATCAAAACAAATCAAGTGTTTTCGCTGAAAAGTGTGACCAGGACTGGAGCATCTTTCGGTTGGCTGTTACTCTATTAAAAATCGGTCCACTGTTTCAGATTTCTTATGCGCCTGACGAACTGTTGGGGGCGATCATTAGCCAGATCAACGTTTCCAGTAGTAAAACAAGACACACTATCGCGGCTTTGCGTGATGACACCAGCAGGTAGCGTTATCGCAATGTCGCTGTTGCGCAACCTGGTCTTATTCAGAATAATTTCAAAGCGGTGCATGAAAAACTTCTCTCGATTAGTCAATAGATATCACCAAACGGATTGGTATAAAAAGCGGCACTCAAACCGTGTTCTGCTCTGGCGCGAGATCACACCATTAGCCGTGCCCATTTTTATTGAAGGGCTATGCGTGGTGTTGATGGGGGTATTCAGCACTTTTCTTGTCAGTTGGTTGGGCAAGGAATCCATGGCCGCCGTGGGCCTGGCCGACAGTTTCAACATGCTCATCATTGCTTTCTTTACCGCTGTTGCACTGGGCACCGCGGTCGTGGTTGCGTTCAGTCTGGGCCAACGCAATCGCAAACAGGCCCGTTCAGCAACGCGTCAGTCCATGTCTTTGCTGGTACTGGTCTCCTTTTTGTTGGTACTGCTGATTGAATTGGCCGGTGAAGCCATTATTAATCTGATCGCCGGATCGGCAGACCAACATGTCAAAGCGTTGGCGCTGGT
The DNA here is from genome assembly GCA_964293225.1 of uncultured Symbiopectobacterium sp. GTDB lineage: Bacteria > Pseudomonadota > Gammaproteobacteria > Enterobacterales > Enterobacteriaceae > Symbiopectobacterium. The sequence goes on from CAXYYB010000007.1 coordinate 151,832, forward strand.
GTTTCTGCGACAAACCGGGTGGAGCTACCCGGCAATGGCGATTGCCTTGGTCGGGTGTGGGGCACTGCGCGGTGCCGGGAATACCAAGCTACCGATGTTCATCAATATCGGCATGAATATCCTGAACATTCTGATCAGTAGTGTGCTGATATACGGGATTTTTTCCTGGGATGGTCTGGGGTTCTATGGCGCAGGTATCGGCACGACGCTGTCACGCTATATCGGTGCGGTGTTTGTCATTCTTACGTTAATGCACGGCTTTAACGGTGCACTGCGCATCCCTTTCAAATCCTATTTTGCGCCTTTCACCTACACGATTCTGTATGAAGTGTTAAGCATCGGTGTTCCTGCCAGTGTGGAATCCGTGATGTTTAATCTGGGCAAGCTGATCACACAACGCTTCGTCGCTGGCATGGGCACAGAGGTTATCGCGGGTAATTTTATCGCTTTTTCTATCGCGGCACTGATCAACCTCCCCGGCAATGCCCTCGGGTCGACAGCCACCATCATTGTTGGAACACGCTTAGGCAAAGGGCAGATTTTTCAGTCGATTCGCCAGTTACAGTATATTTTTGTGCTTTCCAATATCGGTTTATGCATCCTCGCCTTATCGTCAATCCCTTCGGCAGGTTTCCTGTCATCACTGTATACCAACGAGCCCGAAGTTATTGAGGTTGCCAAGCAGTTGCTGTGGTTGAACGCACTCTTTACCCCCTTTTGGGCAGCCGCCTGGGTAGTTCCTGCGGGGTTGAAGGGGGCAAAAGACGCCAGCTACACCATGTGGGTAGCTATGGCCAGCATGTGGGGATGCCGCATTGTAGCGGGTTATATCCTCGGTATCTGGTTCGGTTTTGGCGTTATCGGCGTGTGGATGGGCATGTTCTTTGACTGGATCGTGCGCGGCCTGTTGTATTATCGCCGTATGGTCAGCGGCCGGTGGCTGTGGCGCTACCGACCTCCCGCCGATTAACGCGCGGTAGACGTTATTGGCTCGACACCACATTAACGCCCGAGCGTTTTGCGGGCGCTTAATGGCCGAAAGCGAAATGCCATCACAATAAGCACAACAACACCCCATGCCATGATCGTCCAGGCTTGCTCCAACCCTTCGGTGTGCTGTCGAATGACTCCCGCGAGCGTCGGCATCACGCTCGCCAGGATATAACCTCCACCTTGAACAAAGCCCATCAATCGCCCCGTTTCTTGCACATTGGTAGCGTGATCGAGTGCAACAATTAGCGAAAGAGGAAACAGCGCCCCGATACCTATGCCGAGAAGGATCATCGCGACAAAAGCCAGAGACAGGGGTGCCAGCAACAGCAGAATCATACCTGACAGCAGTAATACCAGTATTGGCACCAGCAGCATACGTCGATCGGGAAAGCGTGAAATCAATGCGGAAACGGCCAATCCCGCACACACCTCAGTCAGCGTTAATCCCCCCAGCAAAAAGCCACTTTGCGCGGCACTCCACCCTAACTGCATGTAATAGGGTGGCAACCAGGCGAGTACCAGTGTATAAGCTCCCGTCCCTATCCCAAAGAACAGCATTAAGGCCCAATGTTGTATCCCATGCGGCGCGGGGCGATAAATCGCATTCTGCTCGTGCTCCTCACGCGAAGACGGCGCTTTGCGCCAGACCAACAGTGCGATAAAGGCAACGATCCCCCAACATGCCAGCGCCCCCGACCAGCCAGCGATACCTGACAGCGGCGAGACCGTTGCCGCAGCAACGGCGGCCCCGGCCATGATCCCTGTGGTATAAAGCCCCATCAACAGGCTGCTGCGCTGAAGAAAGAAGCGCTTAATAAACGACGGTACTAATGCCTGAATCAGCGCAATACCTACACCGCCAAGCGCAGCACTCACCAACAGCCCACTGCGCGAATCCCAAGGAAAGCGCACCAGACAAGCAACCGTAATGATGGTAATGCCGAGCAGAATGCCACGATACTCCCCCAGGTGACGTTGCAACCAGCCGCCGTAAAGCGCACAAATTCCCATTGCCAGAATAGGCAGCGTCGTCAACAGGCCAGCCTGACTGTCGTCCAGACCAGTAGCCTGTTGAATTTGTTCAAGCAATGGGCCCACCACCGCCAGAATCGGGCGCAGATTTATCCCGAGCAGTAGAATGGCGATAAACAGAAACTGACGTGAGTGCCTGGGGGAAACGGGCATAAAATGATCCTGTGATGGTTTTCTTCGTGCTGAGGATGGCGTTACTAAAAATGCAGACGAACGCTTACGTTCTTCGCGCGTATTTTTGCACAAATTACCTTAACGTCAAGATAATAATCATGACTCCCCTCGTCGACCCTCCGTGGCGTAGATAAAAAAATCCGCCATAATAATGGCGGAGTTGTATAGGGCATCATATTGCGGGTCAGGCTCGATATTCTCACCGCGCTGCACCCTTAGGAACGGTAACCGACGCCAACAGCCCAAGTGCCAACATCGACGCTACGGATACGGCTTTGCTCATAACCAACGTCCAGGGCAACGTCCTGAATCGGGTTGAATTGCAGACCTGCACCGTAGGTGAAACCATAATCATCGTTATGGTTGTTGTCAGTACCGTCTGCCGCATTGTAAGTGTATTTACCGTGGCTCAGGCCAATCACGCCATAGACGCTTGCCCAATCATTGATACGGTAAGCCGGGCCCGCAGTAAAGCCCATGTATTGGCCTTTATTGTAGTAACCGTCGTTGGACTGGCTGTCTTCCAGGTAGGTGAAGGAGCTGATTACGCCAACCTGGCTGTCGTCAAACTCATAGCGGTATTTAAGGTTAAAACCTTTCGCTTTGTTCACCACGCCCTGGGCATCACCCTGAGCATAACCGGCGGATACGGTGCTTTGGCCGGCGAATGCGGAACCTGCGCTTACTGCAAATACGCAAGCCAGTGCGGAAAGACACGCAAATTTTTTCATATACTGCCTCGAATTCATCTTATGAAAGAAGTTTAAGCAGGATTAATATAACAAAAAAAACCTGATGTGCTGCGCATTAAATATTTATCAAACCGCCTATAGATGTAACAAATATTTTCAATAAACTCATAAGGCTATGATTTTTAATCATTAAAAAATGCTGACCACAAAACCAAAATTAATTTCCACCTGGCAGTAAAATACAGAAAAATCTTAATCCCGCGTTCAGTTAATATACAGACCGGGATGCATTCCGTACCGCAAATAAATATATCGTAAATAAAAGTCAATTAAAGTAAGCGCAGTGCCGACAAATCATTTACAATAGATTAGCGTGGAATACCCCATAATTTATGGATGTTTATTTCCACACCATCGTGACTTCTTCCCTGCTTATCAAGGCCCAAAGGATGACCTTCTCTGCTTTGCGCAGCTCGACGCTGTTGCCGGTTCTTCTTATCGTGATTGCGATGCTTTCCATCCAAAGTGGGGCTGCGTTAGCGAAAAACCTGTTTCCTCTGATAGGGGCTCCCGGCGTCACGGCACTGCGCCTTGGGCTTGGTGCGCTGATTTTATGCCTTGTTTTTAAACCGTGGCGCCTGCGTATTCAAGGGAATCGATTGCCGCTGATACTGTATGGCCTGACCCTCGGCGGCATGAACTTTTTGTTTTATCTCTCTATTCGCACCGTTCCTCTGGGTGTCGCGGTCGCCCTCGAATTTACCGGCCCGCTGGCAGTAGCCATTTTCTCATCGCGTCGGGCGCTTGATTTTCTTTGGATTCTTTTGGCACTAACCGGTATGTGGTTTCTATTACCGCTGGATAACGACATTGCCAACGTCGATATGCAAGGCGCACTCTGTGCCATCGGCGCAGGTGCCTGCTGGGCGTTATATATTGTGTTTGGAAAAAGCGCAGGCGCTAACCATGGTCCGGCGACAGTGGCGATTGGCTCATTGGTTGCGGCCATCGTGTTTTGCCCACTAGGGGCCTATTTTGCAGATACCTCATTGCTCTCCCCTGCTATTCTGCCGCTGGGCATCGCTATTGCCATTCTTTCCACGGCACTGCCCTACTCGTTGGAAATGATGGCACTGACCCGTCTCCCCGCCAAGACCTTCAGCACGTTGATGAGCATGGAACCGGCCATAGCAGCCCTATCCGGGATTCTGTTTCTTGGTGAGCACCTGTTGCTGACGCAATGGTTAGCGCTTTTTTGCATCATCGCCGCTTCCCTTGGTGCCACCCTCACGGCAAAACGAGCACGCATCACCGATAGCACGCAAGGCTGACACGCACGCCTTTCTGAATTCAATCGTATTTCGTCTCTTGCAGGCAGCCTACTACGGCAAGAGAAGAACCACTTCAGATATATCGCATCAAGGATGACACCGGTATCTTAATAGGCGCAGGTGAGTGCAACAGCTAAATAATTCTCATTTATTATCGTTATTCACTGTAATAATGACGTGCACTTTCTATAATAAAATCAATCAATAAGACATGCACCTGCATAATACAAGGGCAATTTCTATAATAGGTATTACCTTGTTATTGTCGGTTTCGAACTCTGCTATAGTTATTTCCATTGAGCAGTCAGATTATTATTTCATTTGTCAGAAGGAGATACCTTATGGCTACGGCTAAATTGGTAAAAGCAGCAGCATCCGACCTCATCTATACACGCAATAATCTGGATGAGCACGTCAAAACGTCTACCATCAAGCTATTGAACAAGTTAGTTGTCGATTTAATCGATTTGTCATTGATCACCAAGCAAGCCCACTGGAACATGCGCGGTGCCAATTTCATCGCCGTACACGAAATGCTGGACGGCTTTCGTACCGCCCTGACTGACCATCTGGATACGTTGGCAGAGCGCGTAGTACAACTGGGTGGCGTTGCACTGGGTACAGTGCAGGTCATTCATAAAGAAACCTCGCTAAAGAGCTATCCGACCAATATCCACAGTGTACAGGATCATCTGAAAGCGCTGGCGGAACGTTATAGCGTTGTCGCGAATGAAGTGCGCAGTGCTATTGCGAAAACAGACGATGAAGACAGTGCGGATATGTTAACAGCAGCCTCTCGCGATTTGGATAAATTCCTGTGGTTTATCGAAGCCAACATCGCAGAATAACCGTGACATGCTATAAATAGAGAGCATCAGGCCATCGCGGCATAGCGTTAGCGGTGGCCTACCTTTTACATTGTGGTTTATCTATACCGTCATTCATACAATTTCCTCTTAACATTCGTACAAAAAGTTAGCTTTTATCCCTTCAAACACAATCAACGGTTGTGTCTCGCAGCATAATCAGTTATTCATAGCGGCGTCCCGTGCCGGAGGCGATGTTTGCGTGCATTGGCGACACTGAATAAAAACAAAGAGTTATAAAATATAACACTCTGTTTCTACAGCTTTTTCCTTAAATACTATTATTAGTAGTGCCTGCTTGAAACAGGCTTCCCACAAACGGCTAATTAGGAAGGATCGGATGAAATCACTACTTAAGGCCTCATTGGCAGCGCTGGCGCTGACCATGAGCGTTTCCAGCTACGCGGCGGACAAGCCTCTCATCGTTGCCACAGACACAGCGTTTGTACCTTTTGAGTTCAAGCAAGGCGATAAATACGTCGGCTTTGACATCGATCTCTGGGATGCTATCGCGAAAGAGTTGAAACTGGAATACACCCTGAAACCGATGGATTTCGCAGGTATTATTCCTGCCCTGCAAACCCGCAACGTTGATTTGGCGCTGGCTGGGATCACCATTACCGAAGAACGTAAACGCGCCGTCGATTTTTCTGAAGGTTATTACAACAGCGGCTTGCTGGTCATGGTAAAATCAGATAACACAAGCATTCAGGGTGAGCAGGATCTGGCTGGCAAAGTGGTGGCAGTGAAAAGTGGCACCGGTTCGGTTGACTACGCCAAGGCCAACATCAAGACCAAAGAACTGCGCCAGTTCCCGAATATTGACAATGCCTACATGGAGTTAGGTGTCGGTCGTGCCGATGCGGTACTGCATGATACGCCGAATATCCTGTACTTCATCAAAACAGCAGGCAACGGTCAGTTTAAAGCGGTAGGTGATTCCATCAAGGCACAGCAATACGGTGTCGCCTTCCCGAAAGGCAGCGAACTGCGTGAAAAAGTGAATGCAGCACTGCAAACGCTGCGTGACAACGGCACCTATGCTGAAATTTATAAAAAATGGTTCGGCACTGAACCGAAATAATTGCCGTATCAGTCTGGAGAACGTTCATGCAGTTTGATTGGAGTGCCATCTGGCCTTCTCTGCCCCTTCTGTTAGAAGGGGCAAAAATGACCTTGCTGATTTCCGTGCTGGGTCTGCTGGGTGGCTTGGTTATCGGTGTTGTGGCGGGGTTTGCCCGCGTCTACGGGGATTGGGTTTCCCAAAAGGTAGCGTTGGGGTTTATTGAAAACATCCGCGGGACACCGAGTGTTGGACAAGTCATGTTTATTTACTTTGCCTTGCCGATGATCCTGACGTCGGTGCGTATCGATCCCTTCGCGGCTGCGGTGGTCACGATCATGATCAACTCAGGCGCCTATATCGCGGAAATTACACGCGGGTCGGTATTGTCGATTCACAAAGGGTTTCGTGAGGCGGGTTTGGCACTGGGGTTATCAAAACGCGATACGCTACGCCATGTGATTGCGCCGTTGGCGTTGCGTCGAATGTTACCGCCATTAGGCAACCAATGGATCATCAGCATCAAAGATACCTCGCTGTTCATCGTTATCGGCGTGGCGGAACTGACGCGTTCCGGGCAAGAAATCATTGCGGGTAATTTTCGCGCGCTGGAAATCTGGAGTGCGGTTGCAGTGATCTACCTTGTCATTACTTTGGTGCTGAGTTTCGTTTTGCGTCAGTTGGAAAGAAAACTTAAGATTATATGATTGAATTCAAGAACGTTTCTAAACACTTTGGTCAGACAAAGGTGTTGCATGACATCAATCTGAATATCAACCAGGGTGAAGTGGTGGTGATTATCGGCCCCTCCGGTTCCGGTAAGTCTACGCTGCTGCGCTGCATCAACAAGCTGGAAGAAATTACCAGCGGTGAGCTGATTGTCGACGGTCTGAAAGTGAACGATCCAAAAGTTGACGAGCGCCTGATCCGTCAGGAAGCGGGTATGGTGTTTCAGCAATTTTATCTTTTCCCGCATCTGACCGCGCTGGAAAATGTGGCATTTGGTCCGATTCGCGTGCGCGGTGCCAGCAAGGCGGAAGCCGAAAAACTGGCACTGGAGCTGTTGGCAAAAGTGGGTCTATCGGAACGTGCGCACCACTTTCCCTCCGAGCTTTCTGGTGGTCAGCAGCAACGTGTAGCCATTGCACGCGCACTTGCCGTCAAACCCAAACTGATGCTGTTTGATGAGCCAACCTCGGCACTCGATCCAGAATTACGTCACGAAGTACTGACCGTAATGAAAGATCTTGCGGACGAAGGCATGACCATGGTCATCGTTACGCACGAAGTGGGATTTGCTCATAAGGTCGCTTCACGGTTGATTTTTATTGATAAAGGCCGTATAGCCCAAGATGGCGATCCTGAAGAACTGATCACCAACCCTCCCAGTGAGCGGTTGCGTGAGTTCTTGCAGCATGTCTCCTGATGCTGTCCCACTAGGGCCCTAAAAAAGGGGAGCACCTTACCGGGCTCCCCTTTTCTTTGTTACCAGCCCTTACATTACCGGCCGAAATTGCTACGCGCTGGCCAGATACCCGGTTTAGAGATTCACGCGATGTAGGGGTATTCGCGTTCAATGAACGCCGCAAACGCCTCACACATAGCACTATCGCCATCCCGGTTGTCTGCCAATATGCGTGTACCATCGACAATACGAATGTGGGCATTCAAATCGGCATCAGCCTCTGGTTGTGGGTGCTGGGCAGCATGATCAATCGCCGCTTGCGCTTGCTGCCACGCCTGCTCAACAGTCAAATTACAGGCCTCGGCCAGATACGCCGGATTGAACCCTTCGCCGGTTAAACTGCGCAACGTGTCATCATGGCTAACGCTGTTGCCAGGACGCCAATAATGCAGTGCCAGGTCCGGGCCAATGGCTGGGTTATCCGTAAGGTAACCATCACGCTTGAGAAAGAAATGCCGCGTCTGCTCTACCGCCATCAGCGCCAACAGATAACCTTGGTAAGAGCACGCCGACTCCATCGATAACAGATGCGGGATGGCGATGGTAGGACGTGGGCTGCCACCAATGCCTAAAATACGCTGCTCAATGTCACGCGCTAATTGTGTAATCGCTGCTGGCGTGCGTGCATCATCATCCATGCTGTAAAGCTGCCATTCAAAGTAAGGCACCAGCAGAATATGGCGCTCGTTAAAGGCACGCATCGGTTGGCGCACAGCGATATCCGCTTTGATCAACGCATCGGAGAGGGCTTCGCCCTGGCGATTCTTCGCATAGCGTTTCAGCCAGTCGGCGTCATGCAGCAGGCTGTCGCAAAACATAGATTGCGTTTCCGCATAAGCCATCGATGTAGGCGGGAACTCCTGTGAGAAGCAAGGGGCATTTTGACGAATATTAGCAAAATGTGCCGCATGGCCACCTTCATGAAACAATGTATTGATGCCCATAGCACCGCTGCCCACCTGATCCGGTTTCGCCAGGCTGGTGAAATTGATTTTTGCTGGCAACCACTGCCCTTCTTGCACAAAGGGAGGAACCGGACCGTGCATAAAGCCATTTTCATACTTGCCTTTGCGCACCAGTAAGTCCAGTTGCATCTCTGCACCGTTGAACCCGATGTGCAGCCGCTTGAAGCTGTTAATCCAGCGTTCTAATGAGGCGGAAAAAGGAAAGTAAGGATCCAGTTGACGGGTGACATCCCCTGAACTGGCATAACGAATATTCCACGGTTGAAGCGCGCTATCGCCCTTTTCACTTGCGAGTGCATCCAAACTGCGTGCATTCGCATCACGCGTTTGCGCCTCAAAACGGTCGAGGATGGCAAACAACTGCTCTGGGGTCATCCGCTCCGTTTTATTCACTTTATAGTCAAAATAATTGCGATACCCCATCTGCCGGGCAAAACGGTTACGCAGGGCAATCAGTTCAGGGAAACCATGGTGTAGCAACCACTGTTCCACATCGCGCAGGGCCTGTTGTGAACTTTGACGATAAGATTCATTGTCGTTGGTCGCCTGGTTGGTAAGCAGTTCACCCAGGGATGCGGAGACGTTAACGCCATCGGCATTCAAGTGAGTCACTTCATAGCTTTTTCGCCGCGTATAGAGCGCACTTTCCGCAGCGATAATCTCATCCATCAGCGCTTGTGCTTGTGGATCTTCAATCACATTACAATCAAAAAAACGATACCACCCCTGCAAACCATGAAGTAACGCAGCCGCCTGTGCGTCTTGATCCAGGTTTGGCAATGATTCAAGGGCCGAGATATAAGCGCGCAGTTGTTTCAAACGTTCAGGCTCAGCGATGAAGCGTTTATAAGCACGTTCTGCGGCAGAGAATACCTGTGCCGCGCTGTCATCACCAATGCCCATATAGTGTTGCCAAAAACACGCTTCTTTCTCTTGATGCACAGCGAGATAGTCACGATTCAAGGCATTAAAGTAGTCCAAAGCCTGTTGCATACGCATCCTTTTTAACATTGACCCCAGCGTCGTTCAAAACGTCTGTCAGTAAACATCAAGCCGCCTTGCTGCTCTCACTTACCACGAAAGTCAGGCTTAACAAGGCTTTCTTAATCCTACCTTTTGAAATGATGACGTCAGATTTTACGTGCAGGCATTTTAGCCAAACCGTTTGCTAATGGTCGCCACCGCCTGTTCCATCGTTGGAGACATCCCACCAGCGACCAGACAGCAAGCAAGTTGCAAACGCAGGGCATAAGGCACCGCAATTTCTCCCGCCAGGCACTGCGCAGTCCAACGCGCAGTCGTCGCTACATCACGGGCAATCGGCAACTTATCCGGTGCCACAACAATATCCTGACGCTGTTGCAGCACTACGCTGTGTTGCCCCTGAATGAAGTGAATTTCAGGGCAGCGTTGTGGATTAGCATAGACCTCACCTTCCGTGCCGTGCATCAGCAACGCTCTGGTATCGATATCTAGGAAAAACTGATTAAGCCGAGTGACGTATTCCGGGTGAGAGACGCTGGTCAAACGCAATGCCTCTTGCTCGCCAAACGGCGTCAACAATTTAGCCAGCGTATGGCTGCTGTTGCGCACGCCCATGCGCCAGCGCAGTTGCAACTGTTTATCCAAGGCGGGACTCAGGGCTGAAATAGGAATAAATACCGGGAACCCCTCATCAATCAATGACTGCGCCGCCTTGGTACTGCTCACGCTTTTCACCCCAAGCGCTTGCAAAATTTCCGCGCTGGTTACCCGCGTTGGGTCATTTTCAACGCCGTGAACCACCACAGGAAAGCCCAATTTAACCAGCAACAACGCCAGCAACGGGGTCAGATTGGGCTGACGCCGCGCGCCGTTGTAGCTGGGGATGACAATAGGCATCGGGCGACCGGCAGGCGCGTGTAAGCGCAACACCTGCTCACTGGCGGCCTGGTAGAAACCGCGCAGCTCCGCCTCACCTTCCCCTTTGATTCGCAAGGCAATCAGTACACCGCCTAGTTCCAGATCGGGCACATCCCCTTGCAGCATATGACGATATAGCGTGTAGGCAGAATCCTGATCCAAATCACGTGCGTGATTTTTCCCCCGCCCAATCTCTTTGATGATGGTGGTAAAGTCCATGCGTTCCCCCGCGAAAAAGACTGTCGATCTCTTTCAGCAAAAATAGCATGTTTATCTCAGGCTGGCACATCGCGTTGTTCAATGGGAAAAACCGGCAACGCCGCCAGCAGTTGTGCACCGTATCCCTTGGTCAACAAGCGTCTGTCATAGATAACGATTTCACCAAAACAGGTATGGCTGCGGATTAATCGCCCAACCTGCTGGATAAGGTTAAATGAAGCGGCAGGCAGGCTTTGCACTACAAAGGGATGGCGTTTCTGACTTTTTAACCACTCCCCTTCGGTCAGGATCACCGGACTGTCGATCGGGGGAAAGGCAATCTTATGAATATGCACTTGCGACAGTAGCTCGCCTTTCAAATCCAGCCCTTCGGCAAAAGATTGCAAACCAATGAGTACGCTGACATCACCTGCCTCTACGCGTTGGCGGTGCAACGCAATCAAACGCGAGCGCGGCTGATCCCCTTGCACCAACAGCATTAAGCGCAAATCGGTGACCTGAGAGAGAAACTGCTGCATCGCTCTTTGGCTGGCGAACAACACCAGAATCCCTTTGTGCGCCCGTTGGGCCAATGATTGGCGGAAAAAACGCGCCATTTCGGCAATATGTGGCACCTCATTTTCCAACAAGGGTTCACAGTGCATTTTGGGGATCACCAGCTTGCCTTGCTGACAGTGGTTGAAAGGTGAATCCAGCGTAATAAAACGATCGCCCTCCTCCTCATCCAGACCTGAGAGTTCTTTTAGGCGCTGGTAACTGTTCAGGGAACGTAAGGTCGCGGAGGTCAGCACGATGTGCGAGACATTGCGCCACAGCAGACGGTCGAGCTGGTCACAGACGCGTATTCCCGCACAGTGTAACGATAGCCGCCACTGCCCTTCGCGGTATTCCCGATGCAGCCATTTGGACACCGGCGCATTGGACACTTTCTCCAGCGCGGCCAGATGCCAGAGTTGCGTTTTACTCTCCAGATAGCCCATGGCGCGACTCATACGCAAAAGTGCCTGATGAACCCGCACCACATCGTGCTTGCCAGTTTTCTCGCCGAGATCATGAGACAGGTATTCGGTTAAGCCACGCAGGCCGTCCGTTAGCTTATGCAGCCGGACACACACTTGGCGCATCTCTTCCGGCATCACCCCCATCGGGAAGCGATAGTCATTTTCTTGCCCTTCCCCCTGGAGAAACAGCTCACTCATGGCAACAAAAGCGGCGTTCTGCTCGACCATCTCTTCAATATGCGCCGTCAACCGTTCAGGATTCGTCAGACGCGGCGGCGATTTTGGCGGGAACTGCGCCATACAGGTCGCCACCAGTTGGATCACAGTGTCCATCTGCGCTTTGACATACGCCGGGGTAATGTCTCCCGCCATTTCCAGCGAATCGCGTGCCACATCCGGCACGTGATGCCCTTCATCGAGCACCAACAGCAGATCTTTCGCGGCAGGCAGCACCGAATCGCTTTCCATCGCCGCCATCACCAAGGCATGGTTACTGACCACAACTTCTGTATTTTCAATCTCACGACGGGCAATAAAAAATGGGCAGTCACGGTAATAGTGGCAATTTTTGCCCAGGCAGTTGGCTTTATCAGTACTGACCTTGCGCCATAACGCATCGTCGATCGTCAGGCTGTAATGGTCGCGCATCCCATCCCATTCATACCCTTGAAACGCTTTCGCCATCTTGAGACACGCCCCGCGCTCTTCTTTGCTGGCCGGTTCCAGTTCATCACTGAGAAATGCCAGTAAATCCCCTTGCGCGGTCTCGGAGGTCAACGCCGCCAGATTGCGCGGGCAGAGATAACGCGCCCGACCAAAAGCGGCGGTGAAGGTGAGCTCAGGGATGAATTTTTTCAGCAGCGGCAGATCCTTGGTGACAATCTGATCCTGCAACGCGATGTTAGCGGTACTGATCACCAGCGTCTTGCTCTCCGCGCGCGCAATCGCGATACCGGGGATCAGGTAGGACAAGGTTTTGCCCACGCCGGTAGGTGCCTCAATGACTGCGTGACGCGGGTACTCCCCCGCCAGGGTTTTCGCCACTTCGGCGATCATCTGTCGCTGTGGAGCCCGGGAGATAAAATCAGGAATATGTTGCTGCAGCGCCTTATACCACTGGTCGATTTGCTGCTTGATGGTGGGGGTGAGCGCCATGCCTTCTCAATGTCTGTCCAATTCTGCAACTATTGTCCCACAGACAGCGGCAAACGTCAGCCGCCATTCCCCTCGACAAACCGGCATGCAGCCAGTAGGGTAAAGTAAATCGTGATAAAGAGTCTTTTCCATGTCGGCGGTGTACCGCGTCAAACAAACCTATTGGTTTTCTCCTCATCTGCCTCAGGTTGAATGCCGTTCGACCTGGTGTAGCCGTCAGGGGTATAAAACCCATTCGCACACCCAGCTCTCCCTCGGCCTGGTCGTGGCGGGCAGTACCGTCTGCCACTATCGCGGGGCAGATCATGTGTTACACGCCGGGGATATGGTGTTGATCGACCCGCATGCGCCGCACAGCTGTACCCCACTGCCGGGACAGACCCGCAGCTATCACATGTTTTACTTCGACGCGGCCTGGTGCCGAGCACTTTTGGCCGAACAGTACGAGCAACCGGTGGTTGCGCTCCATTGCCACCCTGTGCGCGTGCAAGATAGCGCCCTGTTTAGCGATGGGCTGCAACTGCTCAACAGCCTCTATCGCAACGATATAACCCGCGCGACACCACAGTTGAACGCGCTGGTATCCACACTGCTATCTCGTTACTGCGCTGCACAACAGCCGCTCGTGGAGCAATCCACCACGCGCTATATGCGCCGGCGTTTGCTCAGCAATTTGCAAACATCGCCGTCGCTGACCACGCTGGCACAGGAGCTGCACCTGCGCCGAGAAACGCTGGTACGACATTTCCGTGAAGATACCGGCATTACGCCCATGGCTTTCCTGAATAATGCGCGCATTGAATATGCCAAAGCACTGATTAAGCAAGGCGTACCACTGGCCGATGTCGGATACCAAAGCGGCTTTAGCGATCAAAGTCATTTTCACAAAATCTTTGTGCTGCACACGGCGGCGACACCGGGGCAATATCAGCAAGCGAGTGAATCGTCGTCTGCCACGATCACTATTTGACAATAATTAGCCCAACAAGCTCACTAGACTTGGCCTCGATTATTTCGTTGAGGTCACTGTTATGGTTATTGATACCCTGTTTCCTGCCCATTTCCCCGCACTCGCCTTGGCACATTTTGTCGCCTTGCTCAGCCCTGGCCCCGACTTCTTCTTGCTGGCGGCCTACGCGCTGCGCCACCGCCTGCGCGGCAGTATCGGAATTTGTATCGGCATCGCGCTGGGCAACGGCGGCTATATCCTGCTGGCCGTTATGGGTGGTGCAGCCATTTCGCAAATGCCACAGATTTTTGTTCTGCTGCAACTCGCCGGGGCGCTATATCTGCTGTGGATCGGCTCGCAGCTGGTGCGCAGCTCGGCACGCACCACCGCGCTAGCAGTCACAGAGACACAGCGCGTGCCGTCACTGGCTCATCAGTTGCTGCTCGGTCTGGGTTCTTCGTTGCTTAACCCCAAAAATATGCTGTTTTATATCAGCCTGATGGCCAGTATTCTTGGCCCATCCGTCACGCTGACACAACAAGCCGTCAGCGGCGGGTGGATGTTCAGTGTGGTATTACTGTGGGATATCGCATTGGCTGCGATGATAGGTCAACAGCGGATACAGCAGACGTTGCAACGCTACCTTTATCTGATTGAACGCGGCGCAGGCGCCATATTGATGCTGTTTGGCGGTTATCTGTTGCTGGCGTTATGGCTGGACTGACACCGTTAATCGCGCAGGCCGCTTGTTTCATACGCGATAGGCTTTATAATTTATGGCGATTAACAAAAGGATAACTTTATGAATCTCGGCAAAATCGCCATGATCGGCGTGTTCTCATTGATGACGTTAGGCGGGATTAGCGGTTTGATGCTGGTCGGTTATATCATTCTGGTTCACGGCGGTTGATGCCACCGCACCCGCGATGCCGTTAGTGAAGGCGATCCCCGGCACAAGCCGAGGATCGTTGGTGCGCGATAGGTGTCAGAGCAGCGTAAAGCTCTGCTGTTTCACACGTTGTGAATCCAGACCAATAAATACCTCAAACTTGCCCGGTTCGACAACCTGCTGCATTTGCGCATTGTAGAACTTCAGGTCATCTTCCGTGATGGTAAAGCTGATAACGCGGCTCTCGCCCGGTTGCAGCATCACTTTCTCATAGCCACGCAGTTCCTTGACCGGACGACTGATAGACGCGACGACATCGTGCAAGTAGAGCTGCACCACGGTTTCGCCTGTGCGCTTACCGGTGTTGGTGACCGTTACGCTCGCGTTCACGCTGCCGTTACGTTTCATTAGCGGACTGGACATGCTTACGTCCGACACGCTGAAGGTGGTGTAACTCAAGCCGTAGCCAAAGGGATACAGTGGGCCATTGGCTTCGTCATAGTAATGCGAGGTGTACTTGCCGGGATTTTCCGGCGTATACGGACGACCGGAAGGTAAATGGTTGTAATAAATTGGGATTTGGCCGACAGAACGCGGGAAGGACATCGGCAACTTGCCTGACGGATTATAATCTCCGAACAGCACATCGGCGATCGCATTGCCCCCTTCCGTACCGCTAAACCAGGTTTCCAGCAGCGCGTCCGCTTGCTGATCTTCGCGCACCAGCGCCAGTGGGCGACCGTTCATCAACACCAGCACCAACGGCTTGCCGGTGGCTTTGAGCGCGGCGATAAGATCGCGCTGACTCTGGGGTAAATCAATGTTGGAACGACTGGAAGCCTCATGGGCCATACCCGCCGCTTCACCGACGACCGCAACCACCACATCCGATTTCTTCGCCACTGCCACCGCTTCATCAATCATCGCTTGCGGCGAACGCGGGTCAACCTGCACCGCATCTTCATATTGATTCAGAAAATCGATAATGCCTTTGTGGTTACTGACATTCGCGCCTTTGGCATAGAATACCGTCGCGTCATTACCCACTGCCGTGCGAATGCCGCGATATACGGTTACCGTTTGGCGCGCTAATCCGGCCGCAGACCAACTGCCCATGGTATCGCGCTTGCTGTCCGCCAACGGCCCCACCACTGCAATCACGCCCGATTTTTTCAGCGGCAGAATGTTGAGGCGGTTTTTCAGCAATACCAGACTGCGTTTAGCAACGTCACGCGCTTCGGCACGGTGTAAGCGGCTTTCCGCATTGGTGTCCACCGGATCGCTGCTGGCAGCGCCCAGCATGCGGTAAGGATCGGCAAACAGTCCCATGTCGTACTTCACGTTCAGCACCTGGCGGCATGCCTCATCAAGTTCTTGCGCCGTGATAGCACCGCTTTTCACCAACTCAGGCAGGTACTTCACAAAGTACTCATCGCTCATGCTCATCGCGATGCCAGATTTCAAAGCAATGCGCGACGCGTCACGTGGATCGCTCGCCACACCGTGTTTCATCAGCTCTTTAATTGCGCCGTGATCGGTAATGGTAATCCCCTGGAATTTCCACTGATCGCGCAGTAACTCTTTCAACAACCAGCGGTTTGCGGTTGCAGGCACACCATTGATGGAGTTCAAGGCGACCATCACGCCACCACTGCCCGCATCAATCGCTGCTTTATACGGCGGCAAGTAATCCTGAAACATGCGCTGGGGACTCATGTCCACGGTGTTGTAATCGCGTCCGCCTTCTACCGCGCCATACAGGGCAAAGTGTTTGACGCTGGTCATCAGTGAATGTCGGTCGGTCGGTGCTTCACCCTGAAACGCTTTCACCACTACGCGGGCAATTTGGCTGGTCAACCAGGTGTCTTCGCCAAAGCCTTCCGATACCCGTCCCCAACGCGGATCGCGGGTGATATCCACCATCGGTGCCCAGGTCATGTTTAGCCCATCTTCGGTGGCTTCATAAGCGGAGACACGTGCGCTTTTGGCGATGTTGTTCATGTCCCAGGAAGAGGCTAATCCCAACGCGATTGGGAAAATGGTTCGATGACCGTGCACCACATCATAGGCAAAGAACAGCGGAATTTTCAGGCGACTCAGTTCCATCACCTGATCCTGCATCGCTCGAATGTCCTGACGCGTTACCGTGTTAAAAATCGCGCCCACCTGCCCGTCTCTGATCATCTCGCGGATCACGTGTTTCGGGTTATCGGTTCCCACACTGATCAAGCGTAACTGCCCAATTTTTTCGTCGGTGGTCATTTTACGCAGCAGATCGGAAACAAAGGCATCACGCTGCGCCTGATGGGCCGCATTGTTTTGTGCTGCATTACTTTGTGCTGCAACAGGTGCAGTATTGGTCAGTTGCGCCCCGGCCGGAGAGCAAGCCAAGCCAATCGCAATCGTCAAAGAGGTAAGCCATTTCATTCGTTATTCTAGCCCAAGCATGCCGCACTCCACGTCATCGGGGAGCGCCTGTGAGGTTTGAAAATGACGTCAGTAGCGTCGTCAAAATGTCCAGCGCGTAATCATAATGTATTTGTTCTGATTGTCTTTAGTAAAAACTGAAAGAATTACGCAATCCTGCGCCATCTCTCATCTGCCGCGTGTCATTAGGCACATTTCATGATACTCCTACTGATATCACCCACCGCTAAACTGCCTGGAGCCTCACTAACGATGTATCAACTGCATATCGCCAATAAAAACTATTCGTCTTGGTCACTGCGCCCTTGGGTATTGATGACCGCACTGGACATTCCTTTCACCGAACAGCTGACGCCGTTTAGCGCAGGCGCAGTGCAAACCGCCTTCAAAGCCTTTTCCCCGACGGCAAAAGTGCCCTGTTTGGTCGATGATAATCAGGTGGTGTGGGATTCACTGGCCATCATTGAATATCTGGCTGAACGCCATCGCGGCGTGTGGCCCGAAGAGAATACGGCCCGCACCTGGGCCCGTTGTGCATCAGCGGAAATGCACTCGGGGTTTACCGCGTTGCGCAACCAGTGCGCAATGAGCTGTGGTGTACGCGTAGCGTTACCGGAACTGTCAGCGGCATTGCACAATGAGTTAGCCCGTCTTGATGTACTCTGGACGGAAGGCCTTACGCGTTTTGGCGGGCCGTTTTTAGCAGGGAATACCTTCAGCGCCGTGGATGCCTTTTTTGCGCCGGTGGTATTTCGCATTCAAACGTATAATTTGCCGGTTTCATCAGCCGTGCAGACCTACTGCCAACATCTGTTAGGGCAACCCGCGATGCAACGTTGGTACACCAGCGCGTTGGCTGAAACCTGGCGCGAACCGGCGCACGAAGATGAAGTCACTGATAACGGCACGCGAGTGGTAGTAGAAGATTTTCGCGCCTGATGGCGAAGACGTTAACCCCGACAGAGAAGTTCTCTGCCGGGGTTTGTGACAAAGCAGCAGCGTTAAAACGCGTTATTCACTATCCGTTGCAACGCGCGCCACTTGACCCGATGCGCGTGAGGCGAGCGCTTTTTGCTTTTTATAGCTTAACGCGGCATCCGGTACTGCGGTTACCTGCCCGGTCTCCATCCAACGGCGCAGACGGTTGGCATCCGCAAAGTGAGTGTATTTACCGAAGGCGTCCAGCACGACCAGCGCTACCGGTTTCTGATTGATCACCGTGCGCATGACCAGACAATGGCCCGCCTGATTAGTAAACCCGGTTTTGGTCAACTGAATATTCCAGTCATTTTTGTAGACCAAATGATTGGTATTGCGAAACGGCAGGCTATAGCTCGGATTGGTGAAGGTAGCGGTTTTCTCCTGCGTGGTACTCAGTTGACTCAGCAGCGGATATTGCTTGCTGGCAATCAGCAATTTGACCAGATCGCGCGCAGTAGAGACGTTGTTAATCGACAGCCCCGTCGGCTCTACATAGCGGGTGTGCGTCATGCCCAACGCTTTGGCCTTGGCATTCATCGCCGCAATAAATGCCTGATAGCCCCCCGGATAGTGATGTGCCAGACTGGCAGCGGCGCGGTTTTCGGAGGACATCAGGGCCAGCAGCAGCATGTCGCGGCGACTGATCTGGCTGTTCAAACGCACGCGAGAATAAACGCCCTTCATTTCCGGTGTGTGGCTGATATCCACCGAGATAACTTCATCCAGCGGCAAATTTGCATCCAGCACCACCAACGCGGTCATCAGTTTGGTGACAGAGGCAATCGGTACCACGACATCCGGGTTAGCGGAATAAAGCACTTTATTATCACGCAGATCGACCACCATCGCGCTGCCTGAAGCGATCTCCTGATGTGCACTGGCAATGGCTGGCGCAGCCGTTTTCGCCAATACGGAGGGGGTGAATGTCATGTTCGCGGACAGCAACAGCAATGCAAGCAGAGAAAACTTATGTTTTTTAATCATTATTCAACGTCTTAAATAAATAACGGTTACGGTATTGGTAACGACCCGGGCATTATAAGTTAGCGCTCGCCACTACGCACTGCGCAGCAGAAAAAGCTTTTGTGACAAAGTTTAACAGCAGTTCTTGGCTCCGCCGAGAGCCAGAAAGAGTCTGAGTGAAAAATTGAATCGCTACGGGTTTGTTAGACATCTCAGAGTCATTTAAAATGGCTTAAAA
>CAXYYB010000008.1:0-159120 GCA_964293225.1 uncultured Symbiopectobacterium sp.
AATACCTGCCTGTCACGCAGGGGGTCGCGGGTTCGAGTCCCGTCCGTTCCGCCACCCTATTTAGGGGCGTAGTTCAATTGGTAGAGCACCGGTCTCCAAAACCGGGTGTTGGGAGTTCGAGTCTCTCCGCCCCTGCCAGATAGACAAAAAGCCTTCCGTCGAAAGACGGAGGGTTTTTTTGTTTGCCTTTTAACCCCGATGCACACTGTTTATGTTTTAGGAAAGGAATCCTTAAATGAATACAGCATCCTCTCTCTTACGTCTGTTTGCTACTGGCGCATTGTATGCCTTGGGCTTTTCGATCCCTCAGGCGTTTTCTGAAGAAGCATTTGTCTACTTCTCCCATAAGCAATGGAGTTTAGTGTGTGACAACACGCTGACCTGTCGTGCTGAGGGGTATTCCCCAGAAAATGAGCTCTACAGCGCAGCAGTATTGCTGATGCGCCATGCGGGTGCGGATACTGTGGTCGATAATCAAGTGATGTTGACCGATCTGTTGGATAACGAAGACGCTCTGCCACATCGGGGTACGCCGCAGCTGATGATCGATGGGCGCTCATTGGGTGCGCTGCAACGGGTGGAGGGGCAAGACCAACGTTGGCGCATGAATGCGACTCAGTTTTCCGCTTTTCTCATCGCGCTACGCCGTGACAATCACATTACTTTCCAGGATAAATTAGGCCGTTACCCGCTTTCCAGCGCGGGGTCTAGCGCCGTGTTGTTAAAAATGGACGATGTGCAGGGCAGAATCGATACGCGCAGCGCTATTTTTAAACAGGGTACGAAAGATGAGTCTGGTATTAAACCCCCTCTTGCTGCCCCAGTGATTAGCAAAGCACGGGCCGTGGAAGCTGAACTGCGCGTGATGAATGCACAGGAAGTGGCTTTTTATAAACCTCGCCTGATGAAAAGTTTGACCGAAAACGAGAACAACAATTGCACAGAAGATCGTCTTGACGATCCCGAACTGCCTTGGCAAATCGCCAGATTAAATGATCGACAGTCTCTCGTTTCGGCTTCTTGCTGGATGGCCGCTTACAACTGGGGCGAAATATTTTGGGTTGTTGATAACGAAATGACATCACCCCCTCAACTTGTGACGGACAGTGGCTCAGAATATAACAACGGTGAAATTGATGCTGTCCATCGTGCGCGTGGACTGGGTGATTGCCTGGTCATAAAACGTTGGGTATGGAATGGTGAGTCCTTTCTCCATAGCTATGCCGCAAACACGGGGCGTTGTCGCTTGATCCGTAGTGGAGGTACCTGGGATATGCCAGACTTTGTGACTACCGTTGCACCGCAATGATGTCAACAGCCCGCACCAGACGCGGGCTGCTGTGCATACCGATCAGTGCAGGATCTGCGACAGGAACGTGCGTGTGCGCTCCGAACGCGGATTGCCAAAGAACGCTTCAGGCGCAGCCTGTTCCACAATTTCCCCCTGATCCATAAAAATCACCCGATCTGCCACCGTTTTGGCAAAACCCATTTCATGCGTGACACACAGCATGGTCATGCCATCCTGTGCCAGCCCGAGCATGGTATCCAGCACTTCCTTCACCATTTCCGGATCGAGCGCGGAGGTGGGTTCATCGAACAGCATGATTTTCGGCTTCATACACAGAGAGCGGGCAATCGCCACGCGCTGCTGCTGCCCACCAGAAAGCTGGCCGGGAAATTTATGCGCATGTGCGGCAATGCGCACGCGCTCCAGATAATGCATCGCCAGTTCTTCCGCTTCTTTCTTCGGCATATGGCGCACCCAGCAGGGGGCCAGCGTGCAGTTTTGCAGCACGGTCAGGTGTGGGAACAGGTTAAAGTGCTGAAACACCATTCCCACTTCGGCACGGATCTTCTCAATATTACGCAGATCTCCGTCCAATTCGGTGCCATCAACCGTGATCTTGCCTTGCTGATGCTCTTCCAGATGATTGATACAGCGAATGGTGGTCGATTTTCCAGAGCCGGACGGCCCGCACAGCACAATGCGCTCTCCCTGCTTCACGTGCAGGTTGATGTTTTTCAGTACGTGGAATTGACCATACCACTTGTTCACATTGTCCAGTGTGATCATATAGTTATCTGATGTTATTGCGTTCTGGTTCATAAGAGCCTCAATGCGACTTGTGTCCGGTGTTAAAACGTTTTTCCAGATGCTGGCTGTAGCGCGACATGCTGAAACAGAAGATCCAATAGATCATGGCGGCAAAAACATAGCCTTCGGTCGACATACCCAGCCAGGTCGGGTCAACGGTCGCCTGCTGGATACTGCTGAACAGATCGAACAGGCCGATGATGATGACCAGACTGGTGTCCTTGAACAGTGCGATGATGGTATTCACCAGACCTGGAATGACCAGCTTCAGTGCCTGAGGCAGGATAACCAGCCCCTGCATACGCCAGTAGCCCAGCCCTAGTGCGGCGGATGCCTCATACTGCCCTTTCGGTAATGCCTGAAGTCCGCCTCTGACCACTTCTGCCACATAGGCTGACTGGAACAGGATGACGCCGACCAACGCACGCAGCAGTTTATCGATGCTGGTGCCTTCGGTGAGAAACAGCGGCAGCATCACCGAGGACATAAATAACACGGTGATCAGCGGCACGCCGCGCCAGAACTCGATAAACACCACGCACAGAATACGCACCACGGGCATGGTTGAACGTCGTCCCAACGCCAGCAGAATCCCCAACGGCAATGCACCTGCGATACCAATCGCCGCGATGATCAGGGTAAGCGTCAGCCCACCCCACTGGCGCGTTTCCACGCGCGTCAGCCCGCCGAATCCGCCATACAGCAGCCACCAGGCCAATAACGGGTAACATACTGCCCAGATTGCGATATAGCGCCCACGGCGCGGCATGCGACGCCAGAACATCGGCAGGATGCTGAGCAAGCCCAAAACCAGCGCAAAGTTAATGCGCCAGATCTCCTCAGCCGGATACAGCCCATACATAAAGTGGCCGAAACGTGCCTGAATAAACACCCAGCAAGCACCGTCGCGGGTGCAGTCAGCGCGGGTTTCACCGACCCAGTTCGCCTGTAGCAGCGTCCAGTTCAATAGCGGGGGCAGAATGTGCCACAGCAGCCAGAAGCAGAACAGCGTCAGCAGGCTGTTTGGGATGCTGGAAAACAGGTTCTTCTTGGCCCAATGCCACAGCGCAAACAGCGGAGCCTGACGATGTGGTTGTGGTTGTGACAATGTCGTCATAGCGGCCTCTAGCGTTCCACGAGCGCGATTTTGCGGTTATACAGGTTCATCAGCAGGGAGATAATCAGGCTGATAATCAGGTACACCGACATGGTAATAGCAATGGTTTCAATCGCCTGACCGGTCTGGTTGAGCACGGTACCGGCAAACAGGGAAACCATATCCGGGTAACCAATTGCAGCGGCGAGCGACGAGTTCTTCACGATATTCAGGTACTGGCTGGTCAACGGCGGGATGATGACGCGCAGTGCCTGCGGCAAAATCACCTTACGCAGCGTGATCGGATTGGGTAGTCCCAGAGAACGAGCCGCTTCATGTTGCCCGTAGGAGACAGACTGAATGCCGGAACGGATGATCTCTGCGATAAACGCCGAGGTATAGACCGACAAGGCCAGCGTCAACGCCGCCAGTTCCGGGATCAATACCATGCCGCCCTGGAAGTTGAACCCCTTCAACTGCGGGATATCCCAGTGCAGGGCAGGGCCAAACAGCGCGTGGCTCACGCCAAGGAGAACTGCTAACAGTGCCAGAACGACAGGCCAGGTGCGGCGGTATTGTCCGGTAAGGGTATGAATCTGCTTATTGCGCCGATACAGAATAACGCCGACCACCAACGGGATGAGCAACGCGAAGAGCGCGCCCAGCGCACCGGGGCCCAATTCTCCGGCTGGAAGGTACAAACCGCGGTTACTCAGGAACGCAATATCAAGCGTGTTAAGCGCCTGGCGCGGACCGGGAAGGTTACGCAGCACGGCAAAATACCAGAAGAAGATCTGCAAAATCGGGGGGATATTACGAAACGTTTCGATATACACCGTGGACAGTTTGCGTAACAGCCAGTTATCCGAGAGCCGCGCCAGCCCGAGCATAAAGCCCAGCACCGAAGCGAAAACAATACACAGCGCTGAAACCAGTAGCGTGTTGAGCAGCCCCACCAGAAACACGCGGGCGTAGGTATCGCCCTGCTGGTAGTCGATAAGGTGCTGGACAATACCGAAGCCTGCGCTGTTATTCAGAAACGCGAAGCCGGAGGTAATACCGCGCTGGGCCAGATTGGTGACGGTGTTGTGCAACAGATAACCCGCCACGGCAATCACAATAACGATGACGAGAAGTTGATACAGCCAGGCGCGCACCGCTGGATTTGATAGTGAAAAATCACGTTTCACGGTTGGGCGTTGTTGCATGCGAGTGCCTCAATAGCAGGAACACGGAAAAAGCGGGAATACTGAGGTGCCGCACACTGGCGCGGCACCCGCTTTCTGTTAGCGATTAACGCACTGCTGGTGCGTACTGGATACCGCCTTTGTTCCACAGCTCATTCAGGCCACGTTTGATTTTCAGCTCGCTGTCCATACCGACATTGCGTTCGAAAATTTCACCGTAGTTACCGACTTGCTTGATGATTTTGAACGCCCAATCAGCGGGCAGTTTCAGATCTTTGCCGTAGTTACCTTCATGACCCAGCAGGTGAGACATGTCCGGCGTGGTCGGTTTGGCGGCCAGTGCGTCAACGTTCTTAGAGGTCACACCCATTTCTTCAGCATTCAGCATGGCGAACAGGGTCCAACGAACGATCGAGAACCACTCTTCATCACCGCGACGTACCACCGGCCCCAGCGGCTCTTTGGAGATGACTTCCGGCAATACGATAAATTCAGCCGGTTTGCTCAGCTTGATACGCAGCGCGTACAGTTGAGACTGGTCGGACGCCAGGGTATCGCAACGGCCAGATTCCAGCGCCTTGGCGCTTTCGTCAGAGCGGTCGAAAGTGACCGGGGTGTATTTCATGTTGTGGGTTTTGAAGTAATCCGCCACGTTCAGTTCGGTATCGGTACCGGCCTGAATACAAACGGTGGCACCGTCCAGCTCTTTCGCGCTGGTCAGGCCCGCTTTGTTGTGGGTCAGGAAGCCGATGCCATCGTAGTAGGTCACGCCAGTAAACAGCATGCCCATTCCGGCGTCACGGGAAGAGGTCCAGGTGGTGTTACGCGACAGAATATCAACTTCACCCGATTGCAGTGCGGTGAAACGCTCTTTAGCCGTCAGCGGGGTGTATTTCACTTTGCTGGCATCGCCAAACACGGCGGCTGCGACGCCGCGGCAAACGTCTACGTCAATACCGGAGTATTTCCCGCTGGCATCTGCATAGGAGAAACCAGGCAAGCCGTCACTGATACCACACTGAACAAATCCTTTTTTCTGAATGGCATCCAATGTTGCACCCGCATGGGCTTGATTGATGGCGGCGAAGAGGGATGCGCCGGCAACCAGCGTGGAAAGTAGCATTCTTTTCATAATGATCCTATGTCGCTCAGTCGTTGTGTGTTGCTGTGCGGTAACAGCCATCTGGCTGCACCATTCCTGTCTGTCGGCACCGTTGTTTTGTCAGACAGTAGCGTGCCGTGACAGGGTTAAGCAAAACCGATGCCAATAATTTATTTTGATGATAAATAACAAGAAAATAGAAAAATTGCCGCATCGCAATAAGGTTTATTCGGTTGAGGTGCACTTAAATGGCACTTTGCTGCAAAAGATGCGCGATTTGGGTGCAAAGTGCCCACTTTCGGGTGAAGGAAATGGGCGGGGAAAAGCCACCTGCCCCAAGACGAGGCAGGAAGGCGAAATCAGTGGGGAATGTGGCGTTGGTAGTAGGTTTCGAGCCGGGTTTGCAGCTTGCTCAGTACCGTGCTGAACAGCAAATAGATCAGCGCAGCTTCCACATACAGGATTAAGGGTTCGTAGGTGACGGAAACAATACGTTGTGCCGCCAAAAACATCTCCGGTACCGTGATAACGGCGGCGAGCGAGGTATCTTTGATCAGCGAAATAAAGGTATTGGAGAGCGGCGGGATAGAGACAAAAATCGACTGTGGAATGATCACCCAGCGCAGCGTCTGGCGTCGATTCATGCCCAGTGAGGCCGCGGCATTCCACTGACCGTTAGCCACTGAAAGGATGGCTCCGCGTACGATTTCCGAACTGTAGGCTCCCACGTTAAGCGTGAAGCCAATCAGTGCAGCCGGAAAGGCATCCAGCGTGATGCCTGCGTTAGGCAGCCCATAGAAAATCAAAAACAGCTGCACCAGCAACGGCGTACCGCGAATCACCCACACGTAAAAATCTGCTACCCATTTCAGCGGCTTGGGGCCATAAAGCCGGATCAACGCCACCAGAATGCCGAGCGCTAGCCCGAGCACAAAAGAGAGAATAGCGAGCGGAACGGTAAACTGTAACCCAGCAGAAAGCAGACTCCAGAAGGAGTCTGCCATAAGTTGTAGCCATGGTGGCATCAATAGTGACCTCGAACGCGACGATTATTGGGAAACATCTTCCCCAAAGTATCGCACCGCTATCGTTTTATAGGTACCGTCTGCTTTGATTTCATCCAATGCTTTATTCAAGGCTGCCACCAATTCCGGCTGGTTTTTGCGCACCAGAATCCCTGAAGGATCGCCTTCCGCAGCGGTTGCTGCCACTTTGACCTTGGCGTCCGGCTTCTGTTTTTTGAAGTCCAGGTATGACAGATTGTCATTCAACGTCGCTTCGGCACGCCCGCTCAGTACCAGTTCCAGCGATTGGTTGAAACCGTCTGTGGGAACAATTTCAGCGCCGTGGCTGCTGGCCAGTTTGGAGAAATTGCTGGTCAGGCTCTGTGCCGATTTACGGCCTTTCAGATCGGCAAAACTTTTGATGATATCGTTGTCGCTACGCACCACCAGTACCGCTTTGGAATCGATATAAGGTTTAGAGAAATCAAATTTGGCCTGACGCTCTTTGGTGATACCCACTTGGTTAATCACCGCGTCATAGCGCTTGGCGTCCACACCGGCAATCAAACCGTCCCAGCGACCTTCCACAAACTCGGCTTTTACCCCCAGTTTTTCAGCAACGGCACGACCGATATCCACATCGAAGCCCTGAAGTTTTCCTGATTTATCATGGAAAGAGTAAGGCGCATAGGTGCCTTCTGTACCGATCTTGAGTACGCCAGCGGCCTTGATGGCGCTGAGGTCGTCTTGTGCCTGTGCGGCGGTACCCGCCATCAACAGTGCGCCAGTGAATGCTGCCAAAGCCAGTGTTTTCATTGCGTTTACCTATTATGTAGTGGAGAACGTCATATAACGTTCGATGCTAAATAATCTACGACGTAAACCATAAGGTTCTAAATCACATTCGACGATGATTTAGAACTGAAATGAATATAGCCCAGATGCTGATTTCTGCGTTTTAGCCGTGCTTTTTGCGATGGTCATCGGGCTTTGCGTGAGGAAAGCGTTAAGCAATGTAAAGTCGCATCAAGTGCCGCATAATTAGGAATACAGGAGATATTCGCGCGTGAGGATAAGGCAGATAGTAGCGGCAACGGCGGCTACCGTCGTTATCTTGAGGATACGCACATGCGCAAAACCATTCTGACGCTCGTCATGACCGCTCTGGTTCTCGGTCCACTCTCCGCTTCCTTTGCTTATGCGCACGGCCCTGATGGCCCGAGAGGCGAAGGGGGACGTCATTGGGATGGCGGTCCGCGCGGTGAAGGTGGCCCCGGTTGGGATCGCGGGCGAGGCCACGGCCCGCGCTGGGACAATGGCCCAAGGGGCGGTTGGGGGCGCTATGACGACAGGCGAGACCATTTCCGCTGGCGTGGCTATGATTTTCGTGCCGGGCATCCGATCCCCGGTCCGTACCGCGGCGATCGCTACTGGGTGCGTGACTGGCGCGGCTATGGCCTGCCCAGTCCACCGCCGGGCCACCAGTGGCGCTATATCGACGGTAATTACGTGCTGATTGCGGTGGCAACGGGTGTTATCACTTCCATTCTGCTCAATCAGGCGTTCAACTGATACGTCTTTCACGGTTAATCATCCCGGCGCTATTCGTTTGATAGATTGCCGGGATGCCTCATCATTGCTCCCTTTTTCGCACCAATCCCGCTGCATTTGCGTAGCATTTCCTGATGTTGGTGCGAATACTGCAACAGTGCTGCTCGGATATCTGGCCTTATCATGTTCACGCGATGTCTTACACTAAGGTCAGTGGCAGGCTCAACCGATGAGCTTGGTAAAACGATCTGATGACGGAGAACACGATGAAAGTTGCCCTGATTGGTGCGACCGGTATGGCCGGTAGCGAAATTCTGAAAGAGCTGGTGGCGCGTGGCCATCAGGTAACGGCGATTGCGCGCAATACAACCGCCATCCCACAGCATGACGCCGTGACGCCGCTGGCGTTAGATGTCAGCGATCGCGATGGGTTAAGCGCCGCGCTGCGCGGTCATGATGCTGCGATCAGTGCAGTACGCTTTCAGGCGGTCGAACCGTCACATCTGATTGATGCAGTTAGCCAGTCGGGCGTAACACGCTACCTGGTGGTGGGCGGTGCAGGCTCGCTGGAAGTGGCGGGCACCCGCTTGCTGGATACCTCAGACTTCCCCGATGCCTATCGCCCGGAAGCTACGCGAGGCGCTGAGTTCTTGGCCGCGCTGCGCCAGCATGATGAGCTGTCATGGTCATTCCTGTCTCCTTCTGCGCTGTTTACGCCGGGGCCACGCACCGGGCACTTCCGTCTGGGCAAAGATACCCTGCTGGTCGATGAGGCGGGCAACAGTGCCATTTCTGCGGGTGACTTTTCCGTCGCGCTGGTGGATGAACTGGAGCAGGGCAACCACCTGAAATCGCGCTTTACCGTCGGTTATTAGTGCCTGTCGCGCTGAACGTCATTTGAATCGGGTATGGTGTAAATTGGCTAATAAACGCACATGATGTTTGGTATTATAGGACCCAATCATGTGCAACAGGCTATGCTTACAATGTCTCCAATCCTAAATGATAGCGGGAGTTTTGATATGGCGGTTATTCCAATGTCATATAGCCCCGCCACGGTGGCGCGGGAATACCGAAAAATTGGCGAAACAGGGGTCAATGGTCGAGCTGTGGATATCTATATCCATAATGACCAGCACCATGCCGTTGCCATATACGGCGAACCTGATGACGTTAATGGTGATTTACGGCATGTTGTTGTCGCAAAGATTGATTTGAAATCCCGTAATAGCGATGACAAAACCGAGACGATCTTGGCCGTTATTGGTTATTACGAAAACCTGCAACCGGTGTTGCCTCCCCATGCGCAAGTAGAGGGTGTCATCGTCACCAAGCGTGAACGAAATGCCAATGTTGCCAGTGCCATGTATAAGGCGCTCATTAATGATGGCATTGTGCTGGTGAGCGATAACGTGCAATTTCCTGGAGGAAAGGCGTTATGGTCGCGTATGGCACGCAAAGAAGTTGGTATTGATGTGTTTGTCTTCGACTCAGAACAACACGCTTTCTGGCCCTATGATGGAGAACGGATTCGGTACGATGGTCGTAGTATTCCAGAAAGCGACATCTGGAGCCTCGCCCCGAACGAATCGCGCAAAGGGGTCGTGTTGGTTGCTGAGCGTAAGCGAGACGGTTTAACAGCCTGATAGCATCTCTATGAGACATCAAGCGTCTGCCTTTCAGGCAGACGCCTTTTTTATGCCTGAAAGGGAGAGGCGGGTAGTGTACTCGCCTGCTGGTGCGGTCTGATGCCAACCTGATGGAAAGAATGACAAGTTTGATAAGTTTGTCGTATTAGACAAGTTTGACAAGTTATTGCACGGTGAAGTGCGCGCAATCGACATCCTTGTTATTCGGCTTCGCGTTTTTGGCAGTCGGAAACGCCGTTAGTCAGGAGTGTATGATGACCCTTTCACCTGCAAGAGAAAAAATGCCTTCTGGCGATCCTGCCGCGCCCGCGGTGGCGATTGCCATGAAAGGCGTAAAAAAACAGTTTTTAGATCACGACGATAACGCAGTCGACGTTATCAAAGACATTTCCCTTGATATTTATCACCAGGAATTTATCAGCATTGTCGGGCCGAGCGGCTGCGGCAAAACCACCATGTTTAACATTATCGCGGGGCTATTGCCTCCGACTGCGGGCGAAATTCAGGTGTTCGACCCGTACTACGCCATGCCCGGCAAAGGGCGAGTGGGTTACATGTTGCAAAAAGACCTGCTATTTCCGTGGCGCACCATTCTGGATAACGTCTGTCTCGGGCTGGAAATCAGCGAGATGCCGAAGAAAGAACGCCACGAGCGGGCCATGACCTACCTCGATAAGTATGGACTGGGCGATTTTGCTCACGCCTATCCCTCTACGCTTTCCGGGGGAATGCGTCAACGCGCGGCGTTGATCCGCACGCTGGTTATCGATCCTGACATCATTCTGCTCGACGAGCCTTTCTCGGCGCTGGATTACCAAACCCGACTGGTGCTGGAAGAGGAGATCCTGACGATCCTCAACGAATACGGCAAAACCGTGGTGTTGATCACCCATGACATTGGTGAAGCCATTGCCATGTCCGATCGCATTGCCGTGATGTCACAGCGACCGACCTGGAACAAGAAAACCTACGATATTGGCCTTGCTAAGCGACACGGTTCTGCCATGGGTGCGCGCAAAGCCCCCGAGTTCCAATCCTTCTTCGATGCGATCTGGGCTGATATGGATATCCAACTGGGGGATCACGCATGAACAAGTCTGCTGTCGTTACTGATAAAACGGCCTCGGGTCGTTCACGTCAGGCAAGTCAGCGCAGAAAGCGCTGGCTGTCGCTACTGCGTGACAATGGCTGGCGCGCCTTGCTGCTTGCCAGCATCGTGGCGTTGTGGCAGTTCGGGGTGAATGCTGGCGTGGTCAATGCATTCTTAATGGGCTCTCCGGCAGGGATCTGGCAGGAATTTGTGCGACTGGTGGGTAACGGTGAACTGTTGCAGAACACCTACGTCACGGTGTATGCCACTGTGACCGGGTTTGTGCTGGGCAGCTTGCTCGGTTCCTTTTCCGGGCTGTTGCTGTGGCATACCCCGACGTTGGCGCGCATTCTCGACCCGTTTTTCATCGCGCTCAACAGCCTGCCGAAGATTGCGTTGGCCCCCATCATCATCATTTGGTTCGGCTCCGGGCTGTTTTCCAAAATAGCGTTGGCCTTTATCGCTACCTATGTCGTGGCGCTGCTCTCCGCGTGGCAGGGCACGCACCAGATTGACGATAGTCAGGTCAACCTGATGCGCTCCCTCGGGGCCAATCGTAACCAGATTTTCCGCAAGGTAGTGGTGCCCTCGACCCTGCCGTGGATTATCGCTGCTTTCCGACTCAACATCGGTTTTGCCCTGATTGCGGACATCGGCGGTGAGTTCATCTCTTCCGATTATGGTCTGGGGAAAATGATTTTCGTCGCAGGCAATCTTTTCAATCTCAATGTGGTGTGGGTTGGTGTCTTTACGTTGCTGGTGGTCGCCATCGTGCTCTATCTGGTGGTGGTTCAACTGCAACGCTGGCTGCTGCCCTGGGAGCGCCAGAATACACATCGCTAGTGGTATCCGTTCCGTTGTTCCTTAACTGGTTAAGAAGGAAAGTGAGATGAATAAAATCGTTGCATGGGTGTGCGCGGCGCTGTTTACAGCGGGTTCCGTCAATGCGTCAGCGGCTGATGCCAAGCCCGATCGCGTGCTGGTGACGGAGGCGTTCCACTCTTTGTTGTACTTACCGGTATATGTTGCCAAACACCAAGGGTTATTCGAAAAAAATCAGATAGACGTAACGTCGATTCGCTCGGCGGGTTCAGGCCCGACCGCGCTGGCGGCGGTGCTGTCCGGTGAAGCGCAGTTCTCCGTACACGGCCCTGAGCACGTTGGGTTCGCCCAGCAAAAAGGCGGTAAGGCCAAGGCGGTGAGCGCGGTGGCCAACAGCGCGCCAGTATGGATTGTGGCTAAACCCGATTTTAAATTCACCTCTCCGGCGGATTTGAAAGGCAAACGTGTGGTGGTGGGATTGGCCCCGGGAACCTCTAACACGCTGTTGCTGCGCCTGCTCGGCCAGACCGGGTTAAACCCGAAGACGGATGTGGCGATTAACGAAGTGCAAAACGGTTCGGAACTGGGGCCACTGTTAGCGGGCCGTGCAGATGCCGCCGTGGTGTATGAACCGCAGGCGGATCAGGGCGTGGGGCAGGGGCTGAAAGTGATTTACGATTTCACCCGCGACTATCCTGAGTACGCGTTCTCCACCATCAACACCTCAGAGAAAGTGATTGCGGATAATCCGCAGTTGGTGGCGCGCTTCGTGAAAACCATCAACGAATCTCTGGCGTTCATTCATCAGAATCCTGATGTTGCCAAGCAAGTTGCCCGTCAGGAGTTCGCCGCGTTGGATGGCAAGGTGGTCGATGCCGCGGTGCAGCGCATGATTGACAGTAATGTTTATCCCGCCAACGCCGTCATTTCGCAGGAGGCCTTTACCACGGCTATCGATATTCAGAAGTTTGTTGGCAACATCACGCAGGATATGCCCTATACGCAAATCGTTGACGGTCAGTTTGCTACCAAGCCATAACCAGGACATGAGTGCATGAATGCTATATTGGGTATGAAAACCATGTTGGATACCTCGCCCTTTGCCACGATTGCCGCCACCCGGCGGCAACTGGCCGCGCGCAAGGTTTCTCCGAGCGAGCTATTGAGCCATTTTCTGACGCGGATTGAGCAACGCGACGGTGACATCAAGGCGTGGCGCTATCTCGATAAAGAAGGGGTGCGCCAGCGCGCCCTGGAATTGGACCAACAAATGGGAGCCATTGCCTGCAAGCCTGCGCTGTTTGGCATCCCTTACGGTGCCAAGGATATCTTCCATACGCGCGGTTTACCGACGGAAGGCGGCTCCAGGGTGCTAGAGGGCAATATCTCCAGTGAAAACGCCAGTGTGATCGATAAGCTCGATGGCATGGGGGCTTTGCTGCTGGGGAAACTGACTACCACCGAGTTTGCCAATCTGGGGACGCCGCCCAAGACCGGCAATGCCTGGAACCCGGCGCATACCCCCGGTGGTTCAAGCAGCGGTTCTGCCGCTGCCGTGGGTGCGCGTATGGCGCTGATGGCATTGGGCACGCAAACGGCGGGCTCGTTGTCTCGTCCGGCGGCGTTCAACGGTGTGACGGTGTTGAAAGCCACCTATGGGCGCATCAGCAAGGCCGGGGTCATTCCCGCCAGTTGGTCGCTGGATCACGTGGGTGCCTTTACCACGACGGTAGAGGATGCGGCGCTGGTGTTTAATGCACTCTCTGGCCCGGACCCGCGTGATGACACCACGCTGTCATTGCCCTATACGCCGTTGCAACTGCGCGAGAAGCACGACTACACGGTGGGGATCGTCGAGCATCCCTATTATGCCGGGGGGAATGCTGAAATTGGCGCGGCCTGTTTGCAGGCAATGGATGCCTTGGCCGGGCGTGGCGTGAAGCTTAAACGTATCGCACTACCTGAGAGTTTTGACGATGCCTGCCGTGCGCACCATATTGTGATGCAGGCCGAATGTGCTGCTTATCACCGCGACACATTCTTGCAGACGCCCACACTGTTCGGCGCCTATTTGCAGGAGTTTCTGCAACAAGGCCTCGCTATTTCTGCGCAGGCGTACATACAGGCGCAGCAGGTGCGTGCCCGTTATCGCCACGAACTGGCGGCTTTGTTCGACGATGTGGATATGCTGATGACGCCCGCAACGCCGACATTAGCCCCGCACGGTCTGGCGGCGACCGGGTCTCCTGCTTACAATATGCCGTTTACCAACGCGGGGGTGCCAACTTTGGCGCTGCCCGTGGGTATTTCCACAACGGGTTTGCCAATGGGGATGCAGTGGGTTGCCCGCCATGGTAATGAACAGGCGCTGGTGGATTTGGGTATGCTTTACCAGCAGATAACCGACTGGCATGCTTGCCTGCCGCCACTCTGTCAGGCATAACAGATGATGGCATCTTATCGTTGGTCAGATGCCATTGTTGATCGCTCGCGATCGCACGTGCTGGGAGCACCGGTTTTGTCTACAGCACGCTTTTCCAGTCAGTGGGACACTATGTAATGTACGATAAATTATTGACGGTTTCTGATGCGGCTAAAATGCTGGGTATCTCCGCCAGCACGCTGCGTCGGCTGGAAGATAACGGAGAAGTCAAAACCTATGGGCTGAAGGTGGTTTATACTCCCGGCGGTCAGCGCCGTTACCTTGCCGACGAGATTCAACGCGTTTTCTCACAGACCGGTTTTGCCCACAAAATCGGCTTTGGCTCCAAAGCGGCGATTTTGGTGCGGGATGTGACCTACGCCTACATGGATTCCGGCTCGACGCTGGCGATTGATACCCCGTTTGATAAAGCAGGGCTACATCGATTACTGACCATGGCGGCACAGCGTGGGCTACCGACGGTGTTTACCCGCACGGTGTATCGGCCAGAGCATCCCTTTTCCTGGCTGTGGGGAAAAAAATACCCGTTTATCACCACGCTGACGGAAGATGCCTACCTGAACCGCATTGATGAAGCGCTGGGGGATGCGCCCTTTGAGCGTAATCATTCCACCTGCTATGTGTCCGACTTTTATGGTCATGATTTGGCCGCATGGCTGAAGCAGCAAGGCATCGACACCCTGATTCTGGGCGGCGTGACCGCCAGCGGCAGTATTCGTGCCACCGCGATTGAAGCGTTTCAGATGGGATTTCATGTGATGTTGCCGCGCGAAGTGATTGGCGATCGCAGCCAGTCGCTGCTGGATTTCACCCTGCTGGATCTCAATGCGCGCTATGCCGATGTGCTAAGCCTTGAAGAGGTATCCGATTGGCTGGCAACTTTGCCGATGGCGGTGAGCGAGTCAACGACCCGTCACCGCCAGCCTGATGCACTGAGTGAATAACCGTTACTCTACGGCGTCCAACAGATTTTCCGGTGCGGGCGTCAGCGTGCCATTTTCAATGGCCCGCACCCGGTCATACACGGTTTGGTTTGCCGGAACCGGAATCCCAAGCTCTGTGGCACGTTGAATAACCAGGCCGTAGATCTCATCAATTTCCGTGCGGCGACCTTTCACTATATCCTGACCCATGGACGGTCGTTGCCCGGCTGCGCCGCGCTGCGCCGCATCGATCAGGCGCTGTTCGATCTCCGCGAGCGCTGCCGCACTGCCGTTTGCGGCGGCGGCAAATAACGCGGCGGGAATGGCACCGAGCGCGGTCAACGAATAACCTAACCGTTGCCCGACGCGCACCGCCTCGCCTGCCACTTCGATGGAAAAACGCCGCAGTTGCGGGTGGTTGTCCAACGCATCAATGGTCAATCCCGTGGCGGCAGAAACACCATTGCGCATCGCATTGACCGCCAGTTTGGACCAGCGCTCCCCAGCCAGATTATCAATCACTGCCACGGAATCCACCTGCCGCAGCAGCGTTGCCAGCGCTTCGATACGCGCGCTGCGCTGCCCATCGAGTTCCCCGACGCGAAACACATCAATACCGGGGCTGCCCCGCACCACGCGGCGGCGAATCACCCCCGGAGCCGAGAGCTCAACGCCGATGCGCGCGGCGATTAACCCGGCCGTTCGCGACGCACCGACAATCTCGGCAAGCGTCGCCTCGTTGCAGCCATTTTGTGCTGAGACAACCACGGCATCCGCGTGAAGATAGGGCAACACCAATTCGGCGGCCCAGCGTGTGTCATAGGATTTCACGCTGATGAAGACGATATCGAGCGGCGGCAGCGCCTTCAGGCTACCAATCTCATCATCGGACAGAATACGTACTGGCACGATGGCGTTATCCTGCGGCACGGCACCGTCAATACGCAGGCCGTGACGGCGCGTAGCGTCTACATGTTCCCGCCAACGATCGATGAGCGTCACGTGTTCTCCCGCTGCGGCCAGATGCGCACCAATGAACCCGCCTACGGCGCCGGCACCGACAACGGCAATGTGGGGAGCCATCACTGGCCCTCCTTATCCAGCCAGACATTTTTCAGCGAACTGAAGGTTTGGCCTGGCGTGTCGCTGATACCATGCAGGTGCGAGCTGTAAACGGTCTGACGCTGTAACTCGAACAGCGGCAGGTTAGGAAAATCCGTCATCGCAATACGTTGCCATTCATGGAACGCTTTCAGGCGGTTAGCAGGGTTGGTGTCAGTTTGTGTGGTTTTGATAATCGCATCCAGCGTCGGGTTGGAATAACGCGCCCCGTTGGTGTTTGGCACACCTTTGACAATCGAGTCGGTGCCATACAGGCGGTATAGCCCCATGGCTGCGGTGACATTCTGCGGGATGCGGAGCGATTCGGGATCACGCTGGTGGGCTTTGATACCTGGAACGCTACCCACTTACGCACCCAACTACAGGGCGCAGGGCTGGACGTTGAGCCGTTCCCGCAAACCTACCTTAAATTCAGCCCGGTAGCGAAATCCGCAGAGGTATTTGTTAACCGTCGCTTGATACGGCACAACGGCGATCCGGTGCTGGCGTGGGCGATGAGCAATGTGGAGACGGACGCCAACGCCAACATTAAGCCGAACAAAAAGAAATCCGCCAACAAAATAGACCTCGCCGTCGCGTTCCTGATGTCGTTTAGTACGTGGCAGGCAGAGCATGAAGATTTTGCGTTTGATATGAGCGAAACCCAAAAAGAGCGGCTCGCTATATTTGATGGTGTCTGACGTCACTTATACGGTTTTTCCAGAAATACATAATTAAAAAAGAAAATAATTCTTTTAATTTTCATTAGGTTGAATTATTTGTTTTTTCATTTTGATAGAGGGCTAAATCATCATTGAATTGGCGGTGAGCGCACCAACTATTGATTGAGCGTCTTGTCCTGTGTAGGACAAGACGCTCAATCAATAGGTCTTTTATGAAAATCAAAAACTTGAATCATACCACTGGTAAAACGTGTAGCTGTGGGTCTTGGCTAAAGCACTGGGAAAATATCACAGATCAAAAAAGCTCTTTCTGTGGAAACTCTGCGTGCACAAATACAGCTGAAGTGGGTGCGCATGTTAAAAAATCAGGTAGTACTGATAATGTTCACTATATAGTCCCACTCTGTAAGGAATGTAATAAAAAAAGTTCAACTGAAGAGTTTGAGCTTTGGAATGCATATGAGTTGGCATTAGCTGGCAGTGGTAATTGCATTTCGTAGCTTAAGGCATAAGGTATAGCCATGAGCAGTAAAAGATAGTCTGGTGACACAAACAAAAAGGCCGCTCATGCGGCCTTTTTGTTTATTACTGTTCGCGGGTATGTGTAGTCAGTGGTGTAGTCATTTTCAATAAAAAACGCCCGTCATTTCTGATGGGCGCCTTATAAATCAATGCGATACAAACTCTTGTTAGTTCATGCCGTATTTTTTCAGTTTCTTGCGCAGCGTACCGCGGTTGATACCCATCATCAGGGCCGCGCGGGTCTGGTTACCACGGGTGTACTGCATCACCATGTCCAACAGTGGCTGTTCAACTTCAGCCAGTACCAGCTCATACAGGTCATTCACATCCTGACCGTTCAGTTGAGCAAAATAGTTCTTCAGTGCCTGTTTAACCGAGTCACGCAGGGGCTTTTGAGTTACCTGATCCTGAGAGTTAACGGTAGAAACGGTCAGTACGTCAGAATTTACGCGTTGTTCGAACATAGTTCTGTCAGCTCTTTATTTCTATTACGCAAAATTTTCGAAGTATGCCTCCAACGCCTCCAGCTGTTCGCTGGCATCCTCAATGGCGTTGAATGTGCGCCTAAACTGGTCATTGGGGGCGTTCTCTTGGAGATACCAAGAGACGTGCTTACGAGCAATACGAAATCCCTTGCCCGGACCATAAAAGTCGTGCAATTCCCGTATGTGCTTGAAAAGCAAACGCTTCACTTCTGCCAACGGCATCGGTGCCAGTTGCTCCCCCGTGTCCAGATAATGCTGGATTTCCCGAAAGATCCAGGGTCTTCCCTGAGCAGCCCGTCCTATCATCAGGGCATCAGCCCCGGTGTAATCAAGAACCGCTCTGGCTTTATGCGGGCTTGTAATGTCGCCATTCGCGATAACGGGAATGGAAACGGCCTGCTTAACCGCCCGAATGCTGTCATATTCTGCCTCACCGTTGAACAGGCACGCACGCGTGCGGCCATGTACGGTAAGCGCCTGGATACCACAGGCTTCGGCCAGTCTGGCAATGTCTACACAGTTACGGTGCTCCGGTGCCCAGCCAGTACGAATTTTCAGCGTGACCGGTACGTCCACCGCCTTAACCACGGCGGAGAGGATTTGTTTTACCAAATCCGGATACTGCAACAGCGCAGAACCCGCCATCTTGCGGTTTACCTTCTTTGCAGGACACCCCATGTTGATATCAATGATTTGCGCGCCGAAATCGGTGTTGATTCTGGCTGCCGCCGCCATCTCATCAGGGTCGCTTCCGGCAATCTGCACGGCGCGGATCCCAGGTTCATCGCTGTGCACCATGCGTAGACGCGACTTATCCGAACGCCACACCTCTGGATTAGAAGAGAGCATTTCGGAGACCGTCATCCCAGCCCCCATCTCATGACAGAGCGTCCTGAAAGGGCGATCGCTGACGCCAGCCATGGGGGCGGCAATCAATCGATTAGCTAGCTGAAATTGTCCAATGTGCATAGACAAAGAGTGACCATACTGTGTCTGCAAGGGCGCGTATATTACGCATTTTTTACGCCAGATGAAAGGCCAAACTTTGAGCAATTGAGCGGGACAGATCAAGGAAATGTGTCTTCGCGCAATTAAATTTTATAATTGTCTTTTTATTACAGCATGTTATAAGAAAAATCACTCATTGATCCAACTCTTGCCCGAGCAAACATTTCTGTGCAACAGTACGCAAATGCCTGGACATGCCGCGCCCGGTGGCGTTTTCATGGGCAATAACGGGTGATTTCTCGCGCAATAGCTTTACCTCAGTACCCGACGAGTGCCGCCAACCATCGTAAAACAGCTAAGGGCACTCACCATAACGCTTAGCGCTTGATGCCCGTAATGCGGCACCACTCTTCTTTCTCAACGGTCGGGTCGAGTTCGAACAGATCGGTGTAAGCTGCCGCCACGTTTTCTGCCTGTGACGCCAGAATGCCTGATAATCCTAAATGCCCTCCCGCCTTGGGCAGTGTGCTAATCAGTGGTGCCAGCTCGCGCAACGGGCCTGCAAGGATGTTGGCAACCACGACGTCGGCAGAGAGGTCATTAGGCTGGTCTTTCGGCAGATAGAGCGCCAGACGCTCTGAGACGCCGTTACGCTGCGCATTGTCGCGGCTGGCTTGAATCGCCTGAGGATCGATATCGATGCCAATTGCCTGTGCGGCACCCAGTTTCAGCGCGGCGATTGCCAAAATACCGGAACCACAGCCAAAATCGATAACCGTCTTGCCCGCCAGATCCAGACCGTCGAGCCATTGCAGGCACAGAGACGTGGTCGGATGCGTGCCGGTGCCAAAGGCCAAACCGGGATCCAGCATCACGTTAACGGCATTTGGGTCAGGAATGTCACGCCAGCTCGGGCAGATCCACAAGCGTTTGCCAAACTGCATCGGGTGGAAATTGTCCATCCACTCCCGTTCCCAGTCCTTGTCTTCCAATTGCTCGATTTTGTGGCGAAAACCGACACCCAACAGCGGCTCTTGTTCCAGTTGGGCAATCACGTCCGGCATCTCGGTTTCGGCGTCGTACAGCCCAATCACATCGGTATCGCCCCATAAACGGGTTTCACCCGGCAGCGGCTCGAAGACTGGCGTATCGTGGGTGTCCTGAAAGGTGACGGACACCGCACCGCTCTCGATAAGCGCATCGCCCAGTTGTTCAGCCTGCGCGCCCGTTGTATTGATTTTGAGTTGAATCCACGGCATAGCAGCCTCTGTTCCCGTTAATGTGAAGGTGTTGCGGCAGCGTTTGGCGCAGGGTTGCTGCCAAAACGGTTACCAATAAGAAAGGCCAGCAGGCTGAACGACAGGGCTGGGACGATCGGGTGAAAGCCCGCCAGGTTCAGCTTAAAGGTGGCAAGTAGGGTATAGCATAAGGCACCAACCATCATGGCGCTGAGCGCACCGGTCGCATTGGCGCGTTCCCAATAAAGCCCGAGCACCAATGGCCATAGGAATACCGCCTCCAGGCCGCCAAATGCCAGCAGATTGAGCCAGATAATCATTTCAGGTGGTCGCCAGGAGGCCAGCAGTGTCAGCACGCCGAGCAGCAGCGTGGTGGCGCTGGAGAGCCATTTGATATGGCGCTCATTCTGCGCTTGATGCGGTTTTACGCTCAGGTACAGATCTTTGATGATAGTGGCAGACGCTTGCAGCAGGTGCGCGTTGATGTTGGCCATGATGGCGGACATGGGCGCAGCGAGGAAGATACCCGCTGCCAGCGGCGGCAGCACTTTCACCATCAGTTCCGGCAGCACCTGATCGGGAATGGTCAGGTTAGGCATGATTGCGCGCCCCAGCGCGCCTGCCAGGTGCATACCCAGCATCAGCACGGTAATGACGATGGTGCCGATAATGATGCCGCGATGCAGTGCTTTGCTGTCTTTGTAAGAGATGCAGCGTACGGCGGTGTTAGGCAGGCCGATGACGCCGAAGCACACCAATATCCAGAATGAGGCCATAAACGGGAAGGTGAGCGTCTGGCCGCTGCCGTGCGGGTCGACCAGTGCCGGATCGATCTGACGCAGCGTTTCTACCGCGCTGCCCAGTCCGCCAGCGGCAGAGATAATCGCCACCAGCAGCAATACCGTGCCTATCAGCATCACCACGCCCTGCATCGCATCATTGAGCACGCTGGCGCGAAAACCGCCGAAGGTGGTGTAAAGCGCTATCGTAACGCCGAAAATCAGCAGGCCAATGTCGTAGGGCACATTAGCGGCGGTTTCCAGCAGGCGAGCGCCACCGATAAACTGCACCGCCATTGCCCCGATAAAAGCCACCAGCAGGCTCAGGCTGGCAAACCATACCAGCAGGCGACTGCCGTAACGCGCATACAACATATCGTTCAGCGTAATGGCGTTGTAGCGCCGTGCCAGAATGGCGAATTTTTTCCCCAGAATGCCGAGAGAAAGCAGCATGGTGGGCACTTGGATCACCGCCAACAGCACCCAACCCAGACCGTATTTATAGGCAGCACCAGGCCCACCGATAAACGAACTGGCGCTGACATAGGTGCCAATCAGCGTCATGGCGAGCACAAATCCGCCCATCGAGCGGCTACCCAGGAAGTACTCGTTGAGGAAATTGCCCTTGCGGCGGCGCAGATAAGCGTAAATCGACAACCCAAACACCAGCATCAGGTAGATGACCAGCGGCAGAATCACATCATTGTGCATCGTCGTCTCCTAACGGAATATCGCGAAACACCAGGTGTGTCATTAGCCAGCACAGCACGATAAATACCAGTGGCAGCAGCAGACAGGAGAGCTCAAACCAGCGCGGCAGCCCGGTCAACCCGGCGGTGTTGTCAGGCACGTAGGCGGTGACTATCCAGCCTACGAGGTAAAATAGCGTCAGGAACAGTGCCCATCGCGCCTCTTTGTGCGCTTGGGGGAAGCGTTTGTCCATGGTTTTTCCCTGTAAAGCGGTACCAA
This sequence comes from uncultured Symbiopectobacterium sp., assembly GCA_964293225.1. Taxonomy (GTDB): domain Bacteria; phylum Pseudomonadota; class Gammaproteobacteria; order Enterobacterales; family Enterobacteriaceae; genus Symbiopectobacterium. Next base: position 21,691 of record CAXYYB010000008.1, read on the forward strand.
CATGCAAAAAGGCCAGCATGGCTGGCCTTTATACGCGTGTACGATGCAGATTATTGCAGACCGAGTTTTTTCTCCAGATAGTGGATATTGGTTCCACCGTGCTGGAAGTTCTCGTCGTTCATAATCTTCAACTGCAACTCAATGTTGGTTTTAATACCATCAATGATCAGTTCCGCCAAGGCGTTTTTCATTCGGGAAATCGCGATATCGCGGCTTTCACCGTAAGTGATCAACTTGCCGATCATGGAATCGTAGTACGGCGGCACGGTGTAGCCCGCGTAAATGTGCGATTCCCAGCGTACGCCAAAACCGCCCGGTGCGTGGAAACGGGTGATCTTGCCCGGACTCGGCAGGAAGGTGTTGGGATCTTCGGCGTTGATACGGCATTCCACCGCATGACCGCGCACGTTGACCTCTTCCTGTTTGATCGACAACGGCTGACCGGCAGCGATGCGCAGCTGCTCTTTGATCAGATCGACGCCAGTGATCATCTCCGTTACCGGGTGCTCAACCTGAATACGGGTGTTCATCTCGATAAAGTAGAACTCACCGTTTTCAAACAGGAATTCGAACGTACCGGCACCGCGATAGCCGATATCCACACAGGCTTTCGCGCAGCGATCGCCAATATAGCGACGCAAATCCGCCGTGATGCCCGGTGCTGGCGCTTCTTCCACCACTTTCTGGTGACGACGCTGCATGGAGCAGTCGCGTTCTGCCAGATAGATAGCGTTGCCCTGACCGTCAGCCAAGACCTGAATTTCCACGTGACGCGGATTTTCCAGGTATTTTTCCATATACACCATGTCGTTATTGAAAGCGGCTTTCGCTTCCGCACGGGTCATGAGGATGGATTGTTCCAGATCTTTCTCGCTGCGCACGACGCGCATGCCGCGACCGCCGCCGCCGCCAGAAGCTTTGATAATCACCGGGTAGCCGATGCGTTTACCAAAGGCGCGGTTCTTGTCCATGTCGTCGCCCAACGGGCCGTCAGAACCCGGTACGCACGGCACGCCCGCTTTTTTCATGGCGGAAATGGCAGAGACTTTGTCACCCATCAGGCGAATGGTGTCTGCACGCGGACCAATGAAGATAAAGCCGGAGCGTTCAATCTGCTCGGCGAAATCCGCATTCTCGGACAAAAAGCCGTAGCCGGGGTGGATTGCCACAGAGCCGGTGATTTCCGCAGCGGAAATGATCGCCGGGATATTCAGGTAGCTTTTGGTCGACGGAGCCGGGCCGATACATACGGTCTCATCCGCCAGCAGCACATGTTTCAGATCGCGGTCAGCGGTGGAGTGAACGGCAACGGTTTTGATGCCCAGTTCCTTACAGGCGCGCAAAATACGCAGCGCAATCTCCCCGCGGTTCGCGATAACGATTTTATCTAGCATGGTAAGCCTCGTTATTCGATGACAACCGGTTATTCAATGACAACCAAAGGCTCATCAAACTCTACCGGTTGGCCGTTTTCAACCAGCACGGCTTTCACCACGCCTGCTTTATCGGCTTCGATTTGGTTCATCATTTTCATGGCTTCAACGATGCACAAGGTATCGCCGACGTTAACGCGTTGTCCCACTTCAACGAATGCCTTGGCATCCGGGCTCGGGGTACGGTAGAACGTACCGACCATGGGAGAGCGAACGGTGTGACCGCTCACGGCAGCCGGTGCAGCGGCAACGGCGGCTTCCGGCGCAGGAGCTACAGCGGTTGCCAACGCCGGTGCAGGTTGCTGCATCATGGGCGCATAGGCTTGCTGCATCATCGGGTAGCTCGGTGCTACCGGCGCACGACTGATACGTACTGATTCTTCACCTTCTGAAATTTCCAGTTCGGCGATGCCGGATTCTTCAACCAGTTCGATCAGTTTCTTGATTTTACGAATATCCATGGATGTGGTTCCGTACTCATTTGTTGAAATGGGTTTATTTAGTTTGACGTGGACAAGCGTTTTACCGCCGTCTGTAACGCATAGCCATATCCATCCGCGCCCAGGCCGCAAATCACACCTACCGCCACATCAGACAGGTAAGAGTGATGACGGAACGGCTCGCGAGCGTGCACGTTGCTCAGATGGATCTCAATAAACGGAATTTCCACGGCCAGCAGCGCATCACGTAATGCTACGCTGGTGTGGGTAAATGCCGCCGGGTTAATTAAAATAAAATCCGTATTGCCGCGTGCCTGATGAATCGTCTCTATCAGTACATGCTCTGCATTGGATTGGACATGGGAGAAGTGTACATTGAGCGCCTGCGCCTGATGTTCCAGACCGCTGACGATCTCAGCAAGCGTAGTGCTGCCGTACTTCTCTGGCTCACGGGTTCCCAGCAGATTCAGGTTGGGACCGTTCAAAAGCAAAATGTGAAATCTCTCTGCCATTGTGCCGCTATCTCCCGCGATACACCCAGTTTGTAGAAAAACGTGTCGCACAACATAGCGCGAAGCACATCGTTTGTCACCTTTTGGCAACGTAAATTGTTCACCGGGCGATAAGGTCGGGCATTATAACCATATCGTGGCAATTAGCAGCTAAATACTGGTCTTATCTCCGCAAATGGCTTTGACGCCCCCGCCGCGCGCGGCGTTGCGCCACTGACGCTTTCCCGATATCAACGCCACCACTGGCGGAACTTTTTGTAACGCAGTGCTAACAAGAACAGTGCACTTAGCCCATAGATCACGGGCTGTGGCGATAAGATTTTTACCGACCATAAATAATGAATGGGCGCGAGAACCGCGATGACATAGATAAGGTTGTGTATGCGTTGCCAGTTTTTGCCAAGCGTGCGTTGTGCCGCCTGAAACGAGGTTAGCGTCAGGGTTAGCAATAGCAGCCAACCGAGCGCGCCCAGCGTCAGGTAAGGGCGGTTAATCAGTTCCTGGCCCAACAACGCGAGGTTGTCGAGCCCCAGTTCCAACAGCGCATAGCTGGTCAGATGCAGCGTGGCCCAGGCAAAACACCACAGGCCGAGCAAGCGGCGACAGCGGATCAGCAGAGGCTGTTTGCCGTAGCGCGCCAACGGTGTCACCATCAGCGTTGCCAGCAGCAGTTTGAGCGCCATTCTCCCGGTAAAATGCTGGATATCTTTGGCCGGATCGGCGCTTAATGCTCCGTGTTGAAGGGCATAAAACAGCCACAGCAGCGGTAACGCAGCGGCAGCATGCAAGATGATTTTTAGCCAGAACACCTGGCGGAGTGTCAGACGCATTCAGAAATTATCCCGCAAGTTCAGACCGCGATACAGGTGCGCCACCTGCTCTGCATAGCCGTTAAACAGCAGCGTCGGTTGGCGCTGAACGTTAAGCAATCCGCCTGCACCAATCACCCGTTCACTGGCCTGCGACCAGCGCGGGTGGTCAACATCCGGATTCACATTGGCATAAAAACCATATTCATTGGGGGCTGCCAGATTCCAGGTTGAAGGCGGTCGTTCGCGGGTAAAGCGGATTTTCACGATGGATTTGATGTTCTTGAATCCGTATTTCCACGGTGTCACCAGCCGGATGGGCGCGCCGTTCTGCGGGGGCAGGGTTTTGCCATAGACGCCCAGTGCCAGCAGGGTCAAGGGATGTAACGCCTCTTCCAGGGTTAAGCCTTCTACATAAGGATAGTCAAGCCCGCCACCGAGAAAGCGATCTTTCTGCCCCGGCATCTGTTCGGGATCGTGCAGGGTTTGAAAGGCAACATAGCGCGCGGCGCTGGTTGGCTCTACGAACTGAATCAGTTTTGCCAGAGGAAATCCCACCCAGGGAATCACCATTGACCAGGCCTCGACGCAGCGAAAGCGATAGATGCGCTCTTCCAGCGGAAAGCGCTTGATAATGTCGTCGATATCCAGCGTGACGGGCTTGGCGATTTCCCCTTCTATTTGTATCTTCCAGCCCTCAGTACGCAACCCGCCGGCATTGGCGGCCGGGTCGGCTTTATCCAGCCCGAATTCATAGAAGTTGTTATAGCCGGTGACCTTGTCCTCGGGTGTCAACGTGAGTGACGTTGGCGCATTGGATTCCGGTGTGAAGGTGAGCGGTGTGGGCGGCGGTGCCGTCGGTTTTTTTTTGCCGCCTGTGAGCCAGTCCAGCACATCCGCCTGTGCGCTAAGCGGCAGGCTCAGCGAGGCGGCAGCGATGCCCAGCGCTTTCATCACGGCGCGGCGCTGGTGAAAAATCCCCTCAGGGGTAACGTCGGCGGCGCTCGGTTGGCGTTGACGGTAAGAGTCAGACATGATGATGCTCCACGGGGTACGACGACTGAGTACAGTAAGTATGGAAGATAAGACGGTTCGAGCAAAAAAGAGTTCATTGCAGAGTGTTGCACGACCCGCCTAAAGGGAAACTGGCGGTCGTTATCGGTGGCGTTTACGCCACGATCGCAATGTGATTGTGACCGGAGAGGAAAAGTCGGGGAAAATCCTTTAGTGTCTATATTTGTAACAGGTAGTATGAACAACAGTGGTGAATACGGCGCGGGGGTATGACCTCGTGCGGCGAGAGGATGCAGGGATGGGCGAATGACGAAATTTTCTTCATTGATGACGGTGGTGCTGGTCGTCGTCATATCCCTGCTGTTTATCATAGGGTTAATCACCATTGTTGATGATAATCTACAGCAGGTTGATCACCAGCTTCACGCTATCGCGACCAGTATCGATCAGGCGCTGTTGGTGCAACCTCCTGAACGGTTACGCTTTTGGCTGCCCTCAATGATGAAGGCGGCGGGGGTCGTGTTGCTGGAGATCCGCGACCTCGATCAAAACCTGCAATATTCGCTGCGACTGCCGGAACTGATGAGCGCAGAAGACGATTATGTGCACCATGTGATGCAACTGCCGTTGATGCAAAACGCCGACTTTCGCGTCAACCTGACTTATCTGGATCCCTTTTTCGGCTCGCCGCGCTGGATTTTCTCCACCATCGCTATGGTGGTGGCGATGGCGTGTATGCCCGCGTTGCTGGTGTTTGCCTTACGGCGCTTTCGCCGTAAGGTAGCAGGGCACGAACAGTTGGAGACGCGCGCAAACCGCATTCTGCGCGGTGAACGCGAATCGGTGGCGCGCGGTTCGGTACGCGAATGGCCCGATAGCGCCAGCGGTGCGTTCGATCAGTTGCTGTCGGATCTTGCCGACGCGCGGGAAGAACGCAGCCGACTGGATACGCTGATTCGCGCGTTTGCCGCCCAGGATGCGGAAACCGGATTAAGCAATCGCCTGTTTTTCGATAACCAGCTCACCACACAGTTGGAAGACGCAGAAAATGTCGGCACCCACGGTGTGGTAATGATGATTCGCCTGCCGGATTTCGATACCTTGCAGGAAACGCATCGCTATGCCAATGAACTGCGTGAGTACCGCAATACGCTGGTCAATATGTTGTCGACCTTTGTCATGCGTTACCCTTCCGCGCTGCTGGCTCGTTATTTCAACAGTGATTTTGCTGTGCTGCTGCCGCACCGTTCGCTGAAAGAAGCGGATATTATTGCGGCGCAGTTAGTTAAAGCGCTGGATATTCTGCCCATCACGCCGCTTATCGATCGTGAAGATGTACTGCATATCGGCATTTGTGCCTATGCCAGCGGGCAGAGTTCTGAGCAGGTGATGGAGAGCGTGGAGGATGCTACGCGCAATGCGGTATTGCAGGGCGGAAACGGCTGGTGCGTATTTGACAGGCAAGTACCTGACAAGGGGCGCGGCAGCGTGAAATGGCGCACATTGCTGGAGCGGACGCTGGCAAAAGGTGGCCCGCATTTGTACCAAAAACCGGCGGTGACGCGCGATGGCGTGGTGCATCATCGGGAAATCATGCCGCGTATTACCGATGGTGATCAGGTTCTGCTGGCCGCCGAATATATGCCGCTGGTGCAGCAACTGGGGCTGACGCCCAATTATGACCGGCTGCTGGTGTCACAAATCATCGCGCTGTCTGCTTCCTGGCCGCAAGAGACGCTGGCGATGCCCGTCAATGTGGATTCGCTGTTGCAGCGTCCTTTCTGGCGTTGGCTACAAGAAGTGCTATTGCAATGTCCGAAACAGCAGCGTCAACGCATATTGTTTGAACTTGCTGAGTCTGATGTGTGTCAGTATATCGAGCGCTTGCGTCCTATTTTGAATACGTTGGTGGGGTTGGGGTGTCGGTTGGCGGTGACGCAAGCCGGGCTGACCTTGGTCAGCACGACCTATATCAGAACGTTACAGGTGGAAGTCATCAAGTTGCATCCAGGTCTGGTGCGCCGTTTTGAACGCAGGACAGAAAATCAGCTTTTTGTACAAAGCCTGATAGAGGCCTGCAAGGGAACGTCTGCCAACGTGTTTGCCGCAGGCGTCAGAACTCAGGAAGAGTGGAATACGCTAGCGAGTCGCGGTGTTTACGGTGGCCAGGGGGATTTTTTCGCGGCGTCTATCCCTGTCAGCGATGAGTTGAAAAAATATTCACCTCGGCATCGTGTTTAGGGTGAATGTCGCAGGTAAATTGACGTAGAATGCGTGGTTTATAAATCGGTTAGTGTGTGCTTATTGCATGGGCTGGCCGATAAAATGTTAGATTTTGTGTCCTGTGTTGATGCCATCCGATTGCGTGAAAAAGCGGTAACTCGCTTTACTGCACAAAGAAATACCGCCCCGGTCGTTTTTCAGGGGAACGTGATGCGTAAGACACAGGGGAATTTTTCACCGATGCAGAGCGCTGTCGTGCCTTGTCGCTGCACCGTGTGGTTGGTAAAGTAGGCGGATTTCTTTTCGCCCCCAGCTTGCAGGATTATCCTTTCGTTATGTTTAAAAAATTTCGTGGCATGTTTTCCAACGACTTGTCCATCGACCTGGGTACCGCCAATACCCTGATTTATGTTAAAGGGCAGGGCATTGTACTGAATGAGCCGTCTGTGGTCGCTATCCGTCAGGATCGTGCCGGTTCGCCTAAGAGCGTCGCCGCCGTAGGCCATGAAGCCAAACAGATGCTTGGTCGTACTCCGGGTAATATCGCAGCCATCCGCCCGATGAAAGACGGTGTTATCGCCGACTTTTTCGTGACCGAGAAAATGTTGCAGCACTTTATCAAACAAGTGCATAGCAACAGCTTTATGCGTCCGAGCCCGCGCGTACTGGTGTGTGTGCCGGTCGGTGCAACTCAAGTTGAACGCCGTGCCATTCGCGAATCTGCGCAAGGGGCCGGGGCGCGCGAAGTGTTCCTGATCGAAGAGCCAATGGCGGCAGCTATCGGTGCCGGATTACCGGTTTCTGAAGCAACGGGCTCCATGGTCGTGGATATCGGTGGCGGTACCACAGAAGTGGCGGTTATCTCGCTGAACGGTGTGGTCTACTCTTCTTCCGTGCGCATTGGTGGTGACCGCTTCGATGAAGCCATCATCAATTATGTGCGCCGTAACTACGGCTCGCTGATCGGTGAAGCGACGGCGGAACGCATCAAGCACGAAATTGGTTCTGCGTACCCGGGCGATGAAGTACGCGAAATCGAAGTGCGTGGTCGTAACTTGGCTGAGGGCGTACCGCGCGGCTTTACCCTGAATTCGAACGAAATTCTGGAAGCGTTGCAGGAGCCGTTGACCGGCATCGTGAGCGCGGTGATGGTGGCTCTGGAACAGTGCCCGCCAGAACTGGCTTCCGATATTTCTGAACGCGGCATGGTGTTGACCGGTGGTGGCGCGCTGCTGCGTAACCTGGATCGCCTGCTGATGGAAGAGACCGGCATCCCGGTGGTCGTTGCCGAAGATCCGCTGACCTGTGTGGCTCGCGGTGGCGGTAAAGCGCTGGAAATGATCGACATGCACGGCGGTGATCTGTTCAGCGAAGAGTAAGAGTGCCGAATAAAAGGAAGGGGAACCGTATGGGGAAACAGCGTTGTTTTTCATCCCGTAGGGTAGCCCCTCTTTTTTTATTCTGTGGCGAGTCGTTTTCACGGGTATCGCCATTAGCGTAATTCCCTACGCCCGACGCCCCTCTGCCCCAGCGTTTCTGCGGGCATGACGGCGGTGAATAACATGAATGGTCTCTTTAGTATTGAGCGTGTCGGGCGTTCTTTATTCGCGTTGAGGAATACGCAACCTTTATGAAGCCGATTTTTAGCAGGGGACCTTCCCTGCAATTGCGACTTTTTCTTGCCGTCTTCACGGCGATGGCGATCATTATCGCCGACAGCCGCTTGGGGACGTTTCTCAAGATCCGTACCTATATGGATACGGCGGTCAGCCCGTTCTATTTTCTCGCCAACGGGCCGCGTGAAGTATTAGATAATGTCTCTGAATCGCTGGCGACCAAAAATCAGCTGGCGCTGGAAAACCGAGCGTTACGCCAGGAACTGCAACTGCGTAACAGCGATCTTCTGCTGCTCGGCCAATTGAAACAGGAAAATGCGCGTCTGCGCGAACTGTTGGGATCGCCGCTGCGTCAGGATGAGCAGAAGATGGTGACGCAGGTAATTTCCGCAGGCACAGACCCCTATAGCGATCAGGTCGTGATTGATAAAGGGGCGGCGCACGGAGTCTACGAAGGGCAACCGGTTATCAGTGATAAAGGGGTGGTCGGGCAGGTTATTGCGGTCGGTCAGTTGACCAGCCGTGTGTTGCTGATCTGCGATGTTTCCCATGCGTTGCCGATTCAGGTGCTGCGCAATGATATTCGCGTGATTGCTGCCGGTAATGGCTGCACTGACGCTCTGCAACTGGAGCATTTGCCCAACAACACCGATATTCGCGTCGGCGATGTGTTGGTGACATCCGGGCTGGGCGGTCGTTTCCCTGAAGGGTATCCAGTGGGCGTCGTCTCCGAAGTGAAAGTGGATACGCAACGCGCCTACACCGTTATCAAGGCACATCCTACCGCCGGTCTGCAACGTTTACGCTATTTGCTGCTGTTGTGGGGCGTCGACGACGTTTCGGGCAAAGGCTTGCCACCGCAAGAAGTGCACCGCGTCGCCAACGAACGCTTGATGCAGATGATGCCGCAGGTTTTGCCATCCCCCGATGAAATGGGCCCGCCCGCACCGCCTGCGGCTGCCGCACCTGCCGCGCCGTCGCAGGGCAATGCACAGCCGAAAAACGCCCCTGCGCGCAGTACGTCTCAAGGTCAGCAACCTCAACGTAATACGCCGCCTGCGGCTACGCCAACACAGGGAGGACGCCAATGAACCGCTATCGCCGTCACGGCAACTGGATCATCTGGTTATCGTTCCTGATCGCCATGGTGCTGCAAATCATGCCGTGGCCGGATCAGTTCTATCACTTCCGGCCATCGTGGCTCTCATTGTTTCTTATTTATTGGGTAATGGCGTTACCGCATCGGGTCAACGTCGGCACCGGTTTTGTGCTGGGAATGGTGATGGATCTGATTTTAGGATCCACGCTCGGCGTGAGAGCGCTGGCGCTCAGCATTGTCGCCTACCTGGTGGCCTTCAAGTTTCAACTGTTCCGCAATATGGCGCTCTGGCAACAAGCCCTGATCGTCATGGTGCTCTCGCTGGTGATGGATCTGATTGTCTTCTGGGCGGAATTCCTGGTAAGCAATGTGTCGTTCAGGCCAGAAAATTTGTGGAACTGTGTGGTCGATGGCGTGTTGTGGCCTTGGCTCTTCCTGTTGATGCGCAAAATTCGCCGTCAGTTCACAGTACAATAATCAATAAGGGCGTAGTCCTTAACCGGGGCGCCTACAGTAAAATACGTAGCGTGGCTACGTAGTGAGGATATATGACTGCGCTCTATCTGGCCTCTGGTTCACCGCGCCGCCGCGAACTGCTTACGTTGCTGGACATCCCTTTTGAAGTGCTGAGGGTTGATGTTATCGAGCAGCGGGCAGCGCATGAAACGGCAGAGCGCTATGTGCGCCGCTTGGCGCAAGATAAAGCGCAGGCTGGGGTTGCTGCCGCACCGCAGGATTTGCCGGTGTTGGGGGCCGATACCATCGTAGTGCTGGAAGGTCAGGTATTGGAAAAACCGCGTGACGAAGCTCATGCGGCACGCATTTTATCGATACTTTCAGGGCGACAGCATCAGGTGATGACTGCGGTCACGTTGGCCGATCGTCGCACCCAGTGCAGTGCGCTGGTGGTGACCGACGTGACGTTTCGCGCGCTGACGCCGCAGGACATTAGCCACTACGTTGCTAGCGGCGAGCCGATGGATAAAGCGGGAGCCTACGGCATTCAGGGTAAAGGCGGCTGTTTCGTCAAGACGATTGCCGGCAGCTACCATGCGGTTGTCGGGCTGCCGCTGGTGGAAACCCATGAATTGTATAATCAGATTGTCGCGTTACGCACGGCAGGAGCAGAAAATGACAGCTGAGTTACTGGTCAACGTGACGCCGTCGGAAACGCGCGTTGCCTACATTGACGGCGGAATACTGCAAGAGATCCACATTGAGCGTGAAGCGAAACGCGGCATCGTGGGCAATATCTATAAAGGCCGTGTCAGCCGGGTATTGCCGGGCATGCAGGCCGCGTTCGTGGATATCGGGCTGGATAAAGCGGCGTTCTTGCACGCGTCAGACATTATGCCCCACACCGAATGCGTGGCTGGGGAAGAGCAGAAAAACTTCCACGTGCGCGATATTGCTGAACTGGTGCGCCAAGGGCAGGACTTGATGGTGCAAGTGGTGAAAGACCCGCTCGGCACCAAAGGTGCCCGACTGACCACCGATATTACGCTGCCATCGCGCTATCTGGTTTTCATGCCCGGCGCGGCCCACGTTGGGGTTTCACAGCGTATTGAAAGTGAAGTGGAACGTGAACGCCTGAAGAAAATCGTCAGCGAATACTGCGACGAGCAGGGCGGGTTTATTATCCGCACAGCGGCAGAAGGGATTGGGGAAGATGAGCTTTCTTCTGACGCCGCGTTCCTTAAACGCCTGTGGACCAAAGTCAGTGAGCGTAAAAAACGTAATCAGACCAAATGCAAACTGTATGGTGAAGTGGCGCTGGCACAGCGTATCCTGCGTGATTTTGCCGGTGCGGCCTTGGATCGCATCCGCATCGACTCGCGCCTGACCTATGACGCGCTGCTGGAGTTCACCACGGACTATATTCCAGAAACCACCAATAAGCTGGAGCATTACGCCGGACGTCAGCCGATTTTCGATCTCTATGACGTGGAGAATGAAATTCAGCGCTCGCTGGACAGAAAGGTTGAGTTGAAGTCTGGTGGCTACCTGATCATCGATCAAACTGAGGCGATGACGACGATAGACATCAATACCGGGGCCTTTGTCGGTCATCGCAATCTGGATGAGACCATTTTTAACACCAATATTGAAGCGACGCAGGCCATTGCCCGCCAACTGCGGCTTCGCAACCTGGGTGGTATTATCATTATCGATTTCATCGACATGAGTAATGAGGACCACCGTCGTCGGGTGCTGCACTCTCTGGAGCAGGCGCTCGCCAAAGATCGGGTTAAAACCAGTATTAATGGTTTTTCTCAACTAGGATTAGTGGAGATGACGCGCAAGCGCACCCGTGAGAGCATTGAACATGTGCTGTGTCATCAGTGCCCGACCTGCCATGGTCGCGGCCGGGTGAAAAGCGTCGAGACGGTTTGCTATGAAATCATGCGTGAAATTGTGCGGGTGCACCATGCCTATGACACCGATCGCTTCCTGGTATACGCATCGCCGGCGGTGGCTGAGGTATTGAAAAGCGAAGAATCTCATGCCCTGGCGGAAGTGGAAATCTTTGTCGGTAAACAGGTCAAGGTGCAGATTGAGCCGTTGTACAGTCAGGAACAGTTTGATGTGGTGATGATGTAATCCCTATGTCGATGATAAACCGAACAGAATGACTTCCCCGCGTCGCCTGCGACGAAGATCAAGGAGAATAGTGTGAGGCGACTGCCCGGCCTACTGCTGATGACGGGTGCTACGATGATTGTTGTCGTGGCGCTGATCGTCAGTGGTTTACGATTAGCGATGCCGCAGCTCGATCGTTTTCGGCCGCAAATCATGGCGTGGGTGACGTCGACGACGGGTGTCGCGGTTGACGCGCAACGCCTTACTGGCAGTTGGGCCTCTTTTGGACCGACGCTTTCCATCGATGGTCTGACGAGCGAGTCGCCTGCTGCACGCTGGCAGGCAGAGCGCATCACGCTTGCGCTGGATGTGTGGCAGTCATTGCTGCATGCGCGCTGGCAGTTTCGCGATCTGACGTTTCACCGCATGCACCTGACGCTGGATGCGACATTGACCGGTCAACGGGCTGACGGTAGCCTGATCGAAACCGATCGTCTAAGTACATTGTTCCTTCAACAGTTCGATCACTTCGATCTGCGCGACAGTCGCCTCTCTTTCCTCACGCCTTCTGGCGATCGTGCTGAACTTGCCATCCCGCAATTGACTTGGTTGAACCGCAACAACCGACACCGCGCCGAAGGGCAAATCAGTCTGTCGAGTTTCACTGGGCAGCACGGTGTGGTGCAGGTACGCATGGATTTGCAGGCCATTCAGGGCCATCTGAATGACGGCACGGTGTACCTACAGGCTGACAATATGGATATGAAGCCCTGGATCAGCCGATGGCTAAAAAATAATACCGGACTGGAGAGCGCCAATTTCAATCTGGCGGCCTGGTTGCAAGTGCGCAGCGGAGCGCTGGTTGCCAGCGATGTCTTTTTGGCCCAGGGCTCGGCCGCCTGGAAAGAAGGAGACACTACCCATCGTCTGAGCGTAGACGAGCTAGCACTGCACGCCACGAGGGAAAGCGAGGGCTGGCAGGTTGCCGTCCCTGTCCTGAACCTGGCAACGGACGGCGTTGCCTGGCCGAAGGGGAGTCTGGCCGCGAGCTGGATACCCGCACCGTCGGCAGAGCAGCAAGATATGCTGCGGGTGCGCGCCAGTGAGTTGAGTCTGGCGCGATTGCGCTCTTTGTTACCGCTGCTGTCCACCGCCACGCCTGAGCTTAAAACGCGCTGGGAGGCGCTGCAACCGGAAGGGCTTCTGACACAACTGGCCCTTGATATTCCCTTAAAACAACCGGAAAAAAGTCGTTTTCAAGCGGCATGGCGCGATCTGCGCTGGAAAGCGTGGGAATGGTTACCGGGCGGCGAAAAGCTGGCTGGTACGCTGAGTGGCAGCGTTGAGCGTGGGCGCGTGACGTTTGCCTTGCCACAAAGTGAACTCCCCAGCGGCAATCAGTTCCGTGCACCGTTTGAGATTCAGCAGGCAAACGGTGCTGTTGATTGGAGCAATGCTGCCGACGGCTGGGAAGTGTGGAGTAAAGGACTGAATGTACAAGCACGTGCGCTACAGGCTCAGGGCGATTTTCAATACCGTCATCCGGTGAATGGGGAGCCGCGTCTGGATATTCTGGCGGGCATTCGGCTGACCGATGCCTCTGAAGCCTGGCGTTACTTCCCGGAGCCGCTGATGGGCACGCAACTGGTGAACTACCTGACTGGCGCGTTAAAAGGGGGGCATGTCGACAACGCCACGCTGGTTTTTGCCGGTAACCCGGCGCATTTCCCTTTTGAGCATAACGAAGGCCAGTTTCAAGTATGGGTGCCGCTGCGCGCAGCGACCTTTGAGTTTGAACCCGGTTGGCCCGCGCTGTCACCGCTGGATATCGATCTCAATTTTGCCAACAATGGCCTGTGGATGTCCGCGCCATCAACGCAGTTGGGGAATGTCTCTGGCAGAAACATTCTTGCCGCCATCCCCGACTACAGTAAAGAAAAGTTACTGATCGATGGTGAACTTCAAGGGGAAGGGCCTGATGTTGGGCACTATTTTGAACACACGCCGCTTAAAGACAGCGTGGGGAGCGCGTTAAAGCAACTGCAAATTGGCGGTAGCGTCAATGGTACGTTGCACCTTGATATCCCCCTGGCGCACGGTGAAGTGGAGGCCAGTGGCGATATTCAACTCAGTAACAATAGCCTGTATATCAAACCGCTGAATAGCACGTTGAAGCAGCTCAAAGGGCGTTTCCATTATCGCAATGGTACCCTGAACAGCGATGATATTGCGGCTAACTGGTTAGGGCAGCCTGTCACGTTCAGTTTCAACACCGAAGAGCAGGAAAAAGCCTTTCTGGTCAAGGTAGGGCTGAACGGCGAATGGGCACCCGCGCAATTCCCCGGGCTGCCAAAAGCCGTACAAACCGCCCTGTCGGGAACCGCCGCCTGGCGTAGCGATGTGAGGGTGAATCTGCCCTATAAAGGCGCGGAGACTTATGAGGTCAGCGTCGATGCCGACTTAAAAAATGTAAGTACTCGCTTACCTGAGCCTTTCAATAAGACGCAGGGAACGGCGGTACCGCTCAAGATTGCTGCCAAAGGGGATCTCAAGGGGTTTGCGCTTTCGGGGAGCTTGGGAAAATCCGCACAGTTTAACAGCCAGTGGCTGCTGCACGGCGATGCGCTGACGCTCGCGCGAGCGGTGTGGCAACAAGATGCCCAAACGCAGCCCGCGCTGCCGGAACAGCCTGAACTGGTGTTGATGCTACCCGCGCTGGATGCGGAGCGCTGGTTGGGATTACTGCCCGCCCTGCGTGGCGATACGACCTTGCGCAAAGGGGCACAAAACAATCTCCATGTGCCGGAAAGCGTGACGCTACGTACGCCTGCGCTGCAACTGCTCGGCCAACAGTGGCATGACGTGGTACTCAATAGCCGTAATACGCCGCAGGGCAATGAAATTCACACTACCGGACGTGAGATTGATGCCAACTTGACGGTGCCACAGAACGGCATGTGGCGCGCGGATATTCGCTATCTCTATTACAATCCGCAGTGGAAAGGGGATGAAGCAACCAACCCCGTGGCGCTGGCGGAGAAAAAATCACCGCTTAATGACCCTAGCATCCGCTTTGAAGACTGGCCCGCGTTGCAGCTTGCCTGCCGAGAATGCTGGATTGCCGGGCAGAATCTGGGCCAAATCTCGGCGACGTTGCAACCAGAAAAAGATAAGCTGACGCTCAGTGAGGGCGTGATCGATACCGGCAAAGCCAAGCTGACTGCCAGCGGCAGTTGGCAGGAGAATGCCGAAGGAGTTCGCACCGCACTCAAAGGGCGTTTAACAGGTGGCACGCTGGAGCAAAATGCCGACTGGTTTGGTATTGATACGCCGCTGCGCGCAGCAACCTTTGATGTTGACTATGATCTCTACTGGCGCGGTTCGCCGTGGGCACCGCATCTGGCAAGCCTGAGCGGTATTTTGCACACGCGTATTGGCAAGGGGGACATCGTCAATGCGGGGACGGGTCAGGCGGGGCGCTTGCTGCGCCTGGTGAGCTTTGATGCGCTGCTGCGCAAATTGCAGTTTGATTTTAGTGATACCTTTGGCAAAGGCTTCTATTTTGACTCCATCCGCAGCACGGCCTGGATTAAGGATGGCGTGTTGCATACCGATGATATGCTGGTAGACGGATTAGAAGCCGATATCGCCATGAAGGGCAGTGTCGATTTGGCTAACCGCCAAATTGCTATGGAAGCGGTGATCGCACCGGAAATATCAGCCACGGTGGGGGTGGCTACCGCCTTTGTGGTTAACCCGGTGATTGGTGCTGCTGTGTTTGCAGCTAGTAAGGTGCTGGCACCACTCTGGAACAAAATCTCGCTGATTCGCTACCAAATTCATGGCAGCCTGGATCAGCCTACGATTAAGGAAGTCCTGCGCGAGCCGCAAAAAAATGCGGCGCAGGAGCGGCGTTAATCCGCCTGCATCGTGATGGCTTCGTGCCGTTTATTCATCGGTTTCATGTGAACTAAAGTGGAAAAAATATGAGTCTTTCGTTTGTCAGTGAACAGTTACTCACTGCTAACAACTTGAGCCAGCAAGACCTGTTCTCGGTGTTAGAGGTATTGAATGAACGCCGCCTGGATTATGCCGATCTCTATTTTCAATCCAGTTACCATGAATCCTGGGTGCTGGAAGACCGCATCATTAAAGATGGCTCTTACAATATCGATCAAGGGGTCGGTATCCGTGCGGTAAGCGGAGAAAAAACCGGGTTTGCTTATGCAGATCAGATCACGCTCAATGCGCTGCATCAAAGCGCTCAGGCGGCGCGCAGCATTGTGCGCGAGCAGGGTAATGGCCGCGTTCGCACGCTGGGGGAAAACGTGCATCGTGCGTTGTATCCTCAGCTTAACCCGCTGGACAGCCTGAGCCGTGAAGAGAAACTGGCTCTGTTGCAACGTGCAGACAGCGTGGCGCGCGCGGCCGACGCCCGCGTGCAGGAAGTGAGCGTCAGCCTGACCGGTGTTTATGAACACGTGCTGGTGGCGGCAACTGACGGCACGCTGGCGGCCGATGTGCGCCCGCTGGTGCGTTTGTCGATCAGTGTGTTGGTTGAGCAGGACGGCAAACGTGAACGCGGTGCCAGCGGCGGTGGCGCGCGCGTGGGTTACGACTACTTCTGGCAAGTGGTGGATGGTGAAGTGCGGGTGGAGGCCTGGGCGAAAGAAGCGGTGCGTATGGCGCTGGTCAACCTTTCCGCTGTTGCTGCGCCTGCGGGCACCATGCCGGTGGTATTGGGCGCGGGCTGGCCGGGGGTGCTGTTGCATGAAGCTGTCGGACACGGGCTGGAAGGGGATTTTAACCGCCGTGGCACGTCGGTGTTCAGCGGGCAGATGGGCAAACTGGTGGCCTCTGAATTGTGCACCGTGGTGGATGATGGCACGCTGGAAGGACGCCGCGGTTCGCTGGCGATGGATGACGAAGGCGTGGCGGGGCAGTACAACGTGCTGATTGAGAACGGTGTGCTGAAAGGCTATATGCAAGACAAGCTCAACGCGCGTTTGATGGGGGTTGCGCCGACCGGTAATGGTCGCCGTGAGTCTTATGCCCATTTGCCGATGCCGCGCATGACCAACACCTACATGTTGGCGGGTAAATCGACGCCGGAAGCGATTATTTCCAGCGTGGAATACGGTTTATATGCGCCTAACTTTGGCGGTGGTCAGGTGGATATCACCTCCGGCAAGTTTGTGTTTTCAACCTCCGAAGCCTATCTGATTGAAAATGGCAAAGTCACGACGCCGGTGAAAGGCGCAACCCTGATTGGCTCCGGGATCGAAGCCATGCAGCAGATTTCCATGGTAGGTAACGATTTGGCATTGGATAAAGGTGTTGGCGTGTGCGGTAAAGAAGGCCAAAGCCTGCCCGTTGGCGTTGGGCAACCGACGCTGAAACTGGACAGCATGACGGTGGGTGGTACAGCGTAAGTTCCTGTGCTTTGTCACCGTCATGTTAGTATAAAAATACATGATGGTGACTACTCAATGCCGGGGTGTGAGAGGGTAATGTCAGAGATATTACAGTTACCGCTAGTGTCGATATTAATCTGCGCTTTTGCGTATAAACAGGGATATTTATATTCAGGGTAGATCTCTTGATAAACTCGATGTTTTTCCGTATCAAGGTTATTCATAATATGAATTTCAACGGTGACATTCCCCTTACTCTCTAAAGAAAGAAATAATTTTTTACTGGGATCTCCGAGCAGTGACATCTCCTTGGTATGCTGATTAATTTGATTCTTGATATCGATAATACCAATTTGAGAGAGTGCAACATTTAGCGATTCTTTTTGTTTTTCTGATATCTTATTAATAATCTGTGGCAGTATGTCAATGGTAATTCGTTCATGATGGGTAGTTGTATGACAAAAATACATTTCACTTCTTGGTATGTCTTTTATTACTTGTTCCAAATGAATATCTCGCGCGATAAAATATTCTGGAGTGAAGGATTTTATATGCTCATTAAGACTGATGCATTTTCCCGCCGTAGAGATATCACCCGTAGAAAATAGAGCACCAATAGACAGATTGACGGTAAATGAGGTATCACTTATTGTTGTTGTCTTGTAGGTGAATGCATCTTTAAATGCGGGTGACACCATGGCTTTTAATTGATTAAAAGCGTCTATCTTTATATCCCCATCATCATTTTTGATCAACTCAAATAACGCTTTTTTTGCCTTTTCCTTATTGGTTCCGAAAAACCAATCTGCAATTTTACCCCAAAGGCTTTTTATTTCATTTTGATTTTTAGAGTTTTTTATACTCTCTATTTCATCAAGCGTTATTGTTCTAGTAAACAAACCCCCTGAAATATTAAATGCTGTTGTCATAAGTGACCCCTTGTGTTAAAGAAAGCACAGTGTAACAGCGTGAACGTGAAGGTAATCTATACCAAACTTAATTTTCAGGTTAATGCCGCAGTGTTAAATTGGTTATTTACCCAACGTTTCTTCTCTATGATTTTGATATATTTGTGCGACATTATTAAAATATTCCGTCATATAGTTGATGCACAATTGTACTTTGAGCGGCAAATTATCCTTGCGCGTATACAACGCGTAAACTGGGCGCGGATCGGAGTGATAACGGCTGAACAGAATTTCTACTTCGCCGCGCGCAATCTCATCAATGATCCACATCAGTGGAATATAGGCGATGCCTGCGCCAGTTTTGAGCCAGCGTACCAGCGTCTGCGGATCGTTAGTGGCAAAGCGACCCTGCGGGGCGATCTTGGTGGAAATCCCCTCCGGGGCGATCAGTTCGAACTCACTGTCTGCACGCACGGTGTACTCCAACCAGGAGAAACTTTCCACGTCGGACGGTTTTTCTGGTGTGCCATGCTGGGTCAAATAACGTTTGGCGGCGCACACCACCATTGGCATCGAGCCGAGACGTTTGGCAAACAGGCTGGAGTCCTGCAAGGCACCGACGCGGATGACAATATCTAATCCGTCCGCGATCAGATCGGGAGCCGGAATGCCAGTGACCAGATTGACCGAAAGCCCCGGGTATTTTAGCAGCATCTCTGCTGTCATGGCTGCCAGCACGTTTTGCGCCATGGTGGAGGAACTGCCAATGCGCAGTGTGCCGATCGGCGTGTTATTGAAGGCGTAGAGCTGATCGTGCGCTTCGTGCGCCTCATGCAGCATACGACGGCAGCCGTGGTAGTAGATTTTGCCGCCTTCTGTAAGCCCAATGCTGCGCGTGCTGCGATTGAGCAGCTTGATCTGTAGCTCTTCTTCCAGCCGGGTCACCGTTTGGCTGACCGCGGAAACGCTCATGTTCAATTGTCGGGCGGCGGCAGTAAACGAGCCACACTGCACTACGCGCGCAAACACCGACATGCTCTTTAGTCTTTCCATTGTTCACTCTGGCTTAAAAGTGATTTAGATCACACATCGTAGATGAAATGCAAATAAACATCCATAATGCACCGCATTCGAACGAATCGGGCGGGAAGAATACCGGTGTGTTTCATGCTACTTGTTCCTATAAGGTAACAGGCCGCGTTCGCTTCTACTAAACAACCTGCCATCTCTCTTGATCAGTGTAATGCCCTTCATGCCTGTGTCTACGGTGACACGGTCGATATCGTTTATTCGGCAATTGAAATAAAAAGGAAAAGAGGATGAGTTCACTCCCGGTGATGGTGCTGTTTGGCCTGTCCTTCCCGCCCGTATTCTTTGTGTTGCTGGTTTCGCTGGCACTGTTTTTTGTGTTGAACCGTGTTTTACAGCCCACCGGCATTTATGACGTGGTATGGCATCCGGCGCTGTTCAATACCGCTCTGTTTTGCTGTCTGTTTTATCTGATCTTTCGCGTCTCCTTTTGAGGTCAATGTGAAAACCCTTGCCATAAAATTTCCTGTTGTCTCGCTAATAACCAAAAAGCTGCTGCGTGTGGGTATCACACTGTGCGTGCTGTTGCTGGCTGCCATTGCGCTGCTGCGCGTTTGGGCGTTTTACACCGAATCGCCGTGGACGCGAGATGCGAAGTTCAGTGCTGACGTTGTGGCGATCGCGCCGGACGTCAGCGGGCTGCTGACAGAGGTGTTGGTGCATGACAATCAGCAGGTGAAAAAAGGGGATGTGCTTTTTGTGGTCGATCCTCCCCGCTTTCAGCAAGCACAGGCGCAAGCACAGGCGGATGTGGACTACTACCTGGCGTTGGTCAATGAAAAGCGGCGTGAGTCTGGACGGCGCTCGCGCCTCGGTGTACAGGCGATGTCGCAAGAAGCCATCGATCAGTCTGGCAGCGCGCTGGAAACCGCGCAGCATCAGTTAGCCAAGGCGCAAGCGACGTTGGCGCTGGCGACGTTGGATCTGGAACGTACCGTGATTCGCGCACCAGCGGACGGTTGGGTGACCAACCTCAATGTTCAGCGCGGTGAATACATTACGCGCGGCGCGACCGCCGTGGCGCTGGTGAAAAAGGGTTCGTTCTATCTGGTGGCCTATATGGAAGAGACCAAACTGGCGAGCGTTCATGCTGGCGACAGGGTCGAGATCACGCCGCTGGGTAGCGATCGGCTGTTTTACGGTACGGTTGACAGCGTGGCGGCGGCGATCACTAACAGCAGCGCCAACGTAGACAGTAAAGGGCTGGCGACGGTGGACGCCAATCTGGAATGGGTGCGGTTGGCACAGCGCGTGCCGGTAAGAATCCATCTGGATCAACAGCGTGATATTCCTTATCCGGCCGGCACCACGGCCACCGTGGTGATCGCGCAGGCAGACGCCCCGCAAAACAAGCAACCTTCACCATTGGTTCGTTTGCTCTATCGGCTGCGTGAGTTTGGTTAAGGCGAGCTCATGATGAACATGCCTGCTTTTCCCCACTGGCGTTTTGCCTGCAAACTCAGCGTTGCCGTTGTGTTGTCACTGTTTCTCGGTTTCCACTTTCAGTTGGAAACGCCGCGTTGGTCAGTGCTCACTGCGGCTATTGTAGCTGCTGGTCCAGCTTTTGCCGCCGGTGGCGATCCCTTTTCCGGCGCGATTCGGCACCGTGGAATATTGCGCATTGTGGGTACCTTTATCGGCTGTGTCGGTGCGTTGGTGATTATTATCGCGACCATTCGTGCACCCGTGGTGATGCTGCTGCTGTGCTGCATATGGGCGGGATTTTGCACCTGGATTTCATCGCTGGTTAAGGTAGAAAACGCCTACGTATGGGGGCTGGCGGGCTATACCGCATTAATTATCATCGTATCCACCCAGAGTGCGCCGCTGTTGACACCGCAGTTCGCCGTTGAGCGCTGTAGCGAGATTGTCTTGGGCATTGTTTGTGCCATTGTGGCCGATCTGCTGTTCACCCCGCGCTCCATCAAACACCATATCGACAGCAGTCTGGAAGGGCTGCTGGTGGATCATTATCACCTGCTGCAACTGTGCATTCGTGGCGCATCGCGTGAAGAGATTGACGTGGCGTGGCATGGGCTGGTGCGCAAAAGCACCGCGTTGGCGGGCATGGGCAATCCGCTGCTGCTGGAATCGGCGCGCTGGCAAAATAGCCACCGGCGCATCAAAGCACTGCTGGCGCAATCATTTACCCTGATTACTCAGGCGTGTGAAACTTATCTGGTGTTGCAGGATAAAACCGAGCCGCTCAGAACCAGTCTGGCATTGCTGATAGAGGCACCGGTAACGTCGATGGCTGATGTGCGTAAGCGGGTGAAACAGCTGCGCCACGCGATTGCAGCCGGTGAGCGCAAGACTGTGCCGCCGACGCTGATTGGTTGGGTGGGAGCGGCAACGCGCTATCTGTTGTTGGCAAAAGGGATCCAAACCAACGCCCGCCTGACGCAGGTTGAGGGTGAACTGCTGCGGGATGAAGTAATGGTGAAAGCGGCATCCGCTGAGCGTCATCATGCGATGATCAACGGGTGGCGTACCGGCGTGGCGACAGCGGTAGGCTGTTTATTTTGGCTTATCACCGGTTGGACCTCAGGCAGTGCCTGCATGGTGATGATTGCCGTTGTGACGGCGCTGGCGATGCGCCTGCCCAACCCAAAACGCATGGCGGTCGATTTTCTGGTCGGCACGGTCTATGCCCTGCCGCTGGGGGCACTGCTGTTCATGTTTGTGTTGCCATCCACGCAGCAAAGCATGTTGCTGCTGTGCCTCAGTCTGGGCATTATGGCCTTCATCATCGGTATTGAGGTGCAAAAGCGGCGTATGGGATCGCTCGGGGCGCTGGCCAGCACCATCAATATTCTGGTGTTGGATAACCCGATGACGTTTAATCTCAGCCACTTTCTGGACAGCGCGATTGGGCAGGTTATCGGCTGCTTGCTAGCGTGGCTGGTTATCTTGTTGATTCGTGATAATTCACATGCGCGCACCGGGCAGACGTTGCTGAACCGCTTTGTTTACAGTGCGGTATCGGCTTTGACCACCAATCCTACCAAACGGCGTGAGAATCATTTGCCCGCGCTCTATCAGCAACTCTACCTGCTGCTGACCCTGTTTCCCAACGACATTGCCAAATACCGTCTGGCGCTGTCGCTGATTATTCTGCACCAACGTATGCGGAATCTGCCGCTGCCGATGGACAGTGAACTGTCGGCGTTTCACCGCCGTCTTCGTCAGGCAGCAGAGCAGGTCAGCGACGCGCGACGAGAGATTTCCCGGCGTCACGCCTTTACTCAGTTGCTGACCCTATTGGATGCGTATCAGATTGCGCTATGCCAGCGTCAGATAGCACCGGAGATCGGTGCGTCCGTCGGCCGTATCACGGAGATACTGCACCGCTATCAGCACGTGTTGGTGGAGTAACGCCGAGGGCGACTCTACCGCACAGGGCGAGTTACCGCAGGGCGATTTACCTCAAGGGATTAGGCCTGATCTTCAGCCAGTTCACGCAGGTACTGGAAAATTTGGCGGTAAGATTTGGGCGGCTTATTCGCGGCTTTTTCCTTCTGCGCATTGCGTACCAGTGAGCGTAGCTGTTGGCGATCGGCGTTCGGGTAGAGCCCGAGGATATCTGGGATGGCATCATCGCCTTCCTCAATCAGTCTGTCGCGCAGTTGTTCCAGTTTGTGAAACAGAGCGACCTGCTGGTTGTGGCGGTTCTTCAGCTTATCCAGTGCGATTTGAATCGGTTCTGGATCGCGGGCACGCAGCATCTTACCAATCAGTTGCACCTGGCGGCGGCGGCCCTCTTTTTTGATGCGTTGCGCCAGCTCAACCGCAGCACGCAGATCGTCATCCAGCGGGATGCGTTCGAGCGCATTTTTACCGAGTTCAATCAGCTCCACGCCAAGATCTTTCAGCGCTTCAGCATCGCGCTTGATTTCACTTTTGCTGACCCAGATGATCTCATCGTCTTCATCATCTTCGGCGTGCGGGTCCGGTACGTCGTCCAGCCACTCTTCAGGGTGTTTGTTCATCATCTCTTTCCGTAACAGTTCGGGCATGTGACGCGGTTAACGCCATAAAAAAGACGCCGATCCTAACAGGTTTGGGCTTTTTGCGAAATTATCCTGATATCCTGTTAGACTCAAGCATACACCTTTAGGCGCAGAAGAGGGGCAAGGCACAAGGCAGACGCCATTTCCCGGCTTCTGAATGGCTTTTAACTCAGTATGGCAGAACGATGACAATAATCACTCAGGTTGCAGAACAGCGTAAAGCATTGGAGCAGGCAGTCGCACAGGCGTTGGAGCTGGCGCGTGCCGCTTCAGATGCGGCAGAGGTGGCTATTTCCAAAACCACAGGGATCAGCGTCAGCACGCGCTACGGCGAGGTTGAAAATGTGGAATTCAACAGTGATGGCGCGTTGGGCATTACCGTATACCATCAGCAGCGTAAAGGCAGCGCGTCATCGACCGACTTGAGCCCGGCGGCCATCGCCCGCACCGTGCAGGCTGCGCTGGATATTGCCCGTTATACCTCGCCCGATCCCTTTTCTGGCCCGGCAGAACAAGCGCTGCTGGCGTTTGATGCCCCCGATCTTGACCTGTTCCATCCCGCTGCCTTGGATGCGGAAAAAGGCATTGAGCTGGCTGCGCGCGCCGAGCAGGCAGCGCTGAAAGCCGATACGCGCATTACCAATACTGAAGGAGGCAGCTTCAACAGCCACTACGGTATCAAAGTGTTTGGTAACAGCCACGGCATGCTGCAAAGCTATTTGTCGAGCCGCCACTCCATGTCGAGCTGTGTGATTGCTGAAGTGAACGGTGATATGGAGCGCGATTACGCTTACACCGTAGGACGTGCGCTGGACGATCTGCAAAGCCCCGAATGGGTTGGCGAAGAGTGCGCTCGCCGCACGCTCTCTCGTTTATCACCGCGCAAGCTGCCAACCATGGAAGCACCAGTAATGTTTGCCGCCGAAGTGGCAACGGGTCTGTTCGGCCACTTAGTGGGGGCGATCAGCGGCGGTAATGTGTACCGTAAATCGACGTTCCTGCTCGACAAACTGGGCCAGCAGATCCTACCGGATTGGCTCACTATTGAAGAGTTGCCGCATCTACGTAAAGGGCTGGCGTCTACCCCGTTCGACAGCGAAGGGGTGCGCACCGCACAGCGGGACATCGTTAAAGACGGCGTGCTACAAACCTGGCTGTTGACCAGTTATGCAGCGCGTAAACTCGGCATGAAGAGCACCGGCCATGCCGGCGGTATTCACAACTGGCGTATTGCGGGTCAGGGGCTTAATTTCCAACAGATGCTCAAGCACATGGATAAGGGCCTGCTGGTGACCGAACTGATGGGGCAGGGCGTGAGTGCGGTAACGGGCGATTACTCGCGCGGCGCGTCAGGCTTTTGGGTGGAAAATGGCGAGATTCAGTATCCAGTGAGTGAAATCACCATCGCGGGTAACCTGAAAACCATGCTGCGCGATATGGTGACGCTGGGAGATGACATTGAAACCCGCAGCAATATTCAGTGCGGTTCGGCGCTGCTGCCGAGCATGAAGATCGCCGGGATGTAATCAGGCGTATACGTATACAACGGCATGTCTAGGGAGCAGGGAATGCCCGACAGCGCGTTCGATGTCGACCTCGCACAGCGACTGGCTCAGGATAAAACGGATTTTCGCAAGCGGCTGGCGCTGGTGGCAAACCTGCGCACCGAGCCGGATCCGCGCAGCCTGGTGATTTTGCACGACATGATGCAGCGGGATTTCGTGTTTGATGTGCGTTGGGCGGCCTGGGAGGCATTGACGGCAAAAGGGGAATCACCCGCCGAACCGCGTAAGAAAGCGGGCCATCTGATATCACGCATTTGGTGGCAAGGTTTGGGGGATAAATTGACGAACTGGTGGCTGCTGTGGCCGTTTTGACGCAATCATAACTGCCCTGAAATCAGGGCAGTGGGCGCGTGCTTAGCGATGATATTCGCCAGCGGCCTCAGGCTGATAGAGCAATTCCAGCACTTCCACGCGAGTTTCTGTACCGTTATGCAACTGCCAGTTAATGGTATTCCCAACGCGCAGGCCCAGTAAGGCTGCGCCGAGCGGCGCCATCACAGAAAGCTGTTCCTTGCTGTCCTGCATGGCAGCAGGATAAACCAGTATTCGGGTGTGCTCTTCGTTAGTGTTTAAATCGCGAAAGCGTACCCGACTGTTCATGGTGACGACATCTGACGGGATGTCCTCTGAAGGCAAGATCTCGGCACGATCCAGCTCCTCATTCAACGCTTGTGCAATCGGTGTGCCTGCAAACGCAGGTTGTTCCAGCAGCCGATCCAGGCGCTCCGCATCCAGTTCGCTAATAGTCAGGTTAGGTTTCGTCATACTCCTCTCCAATAGGTTGGTAAAACATAACCCCTGATAAAACGCATAGCGGTAACAAACAACGTTACGTCATGGCAGTAAGATCAAGGTTCATAGGGATATAAGCACGTGCTGCATATATGAAAAAACAATATCAAGAGAAAAAGTCTACCGCATTTATAAAGCAACACCCCCGCGCCAGCGACGCGGGGGTGTTAATAAAAATGACAGATAACTTGTAACGAAGTTATACCATAAGGTAGCGTTATTACCTATGGCATTGTCGATTTTTGGGATTATTGTCGCGTGTTACTCTTCATCAAACCCGGCTTCGAATAACTCAACCACTGCCGCCAGTGCGGCGGTTTCATCTGTGCCGCTGGCTTCCACTTCAATGTGTTTACCCTGGGCGGAATCCAGCATGATCATGGCGATCACGCTGCTGGCTTCCGCCTCAACGCCGCTTTCGTTACGCAGCATCACTTCGGCATCAAAGCTTTGCACCAGCTCAAACAGCTTCATCGCCGGGCGCGCGTGCATGCCTAGCTTATTCTTGACGATGACGGTGTGTTTTACGGTCATTATTTACGTTTTTCCAGCGTGCGGTGGCGGGACTGTACGTTTTTGCCGCGCGAGCGGAAATAGTCTGCCAGTTGCTCAGCCACATAGACGGAACGGTGTTTGCCGCCGGTACAGCCAATGGCAACCGTCAGGTAGCTGCGGTTGTTGGTTTCCAGCATCGGCAGCCACAACTCCAGATAGCTGCGCGTTTGGTAAATAAAGTTGTGCACTTCGGTATGGCGATCGAGGAACGCGGCAACCGGCTTGTCCAGCCCGGTCATCGGACGTAATTTCGGATCCCAGTGGGGGTTAGGCAGGAAGCGCACATCAAAGACGTAATCCGCATCGATGGGAATGCCGTGCTTGTAACCAAAGGATTCGAACACCATGGTCAGTTCACGCTCGCGTTTGCCCAACAGCCGAGTACGCAGCATTTCCGCCAGTTCATGCACCGACATTTCAGAGGTATCAATGATCAGATCGGCGCGAGAACGCAACGGTTCCAGCAGGTCGTTCTCTTCATCAATGGCGCTTTCCAGCGAAAGATTTTTGCTGGAAAGGGGGTGTAAACGGCGCGTATCGCTGTAACGGCGAATCAGCGTATTGCGATCGGCATCCAGAAACAGCAGCTGCGGCGCAAAACTGGGCGGCAACTGATCCATGGCGTGCTCAAAGATTTCCGGCGATTCAGGCATGTTACGCACGTCAATGCTGACCGCTGCCGAGATATCGCGTTGTGCCAGCGTGTTGGCCAGTTCCGGCAGCAACACCACGGGCAGGTTGTCCACGCAATAAAAGCCCATATCTTCCAGGGCGCGCAGGGCCACAGATTTTCCTGAACCTGAGCGACCACTGACAATCATCAGCACCATCCGACGACTCCCCTCCGGCTATAGCCTGCTTTTGTTACACCCTGACCGAGTGATTCATCTGTATGACGCATATCGTAGCGCGAATATCTGAATGTCGCGCACGTTCTAGCGGGGATTAATCCCCTTCAATCATAATTTGGTAAAGCTCTTCGTCACTTTGTGCTGCCCGTAAACGCCGACACACACTTTTGTCAGCCAGACGTTTGGCGACAAGCGACAGTGTATGTAGATGGGTTTTACATTGTTCTGCGGGAACCAGCAAGGCAAAAAGCAAGTCTACGCCTTGATTATCAATAGCATCAAAGGATATAGGCTGTTCAAGCTGGATAAAGACCCCGGTGGCGCCCAAGGCGTTATTATCATCGAGTTTTCCGTGTGGGATCGCGATACCGCCGCCAATACCGGTACTGCCCATTCTTTCACGCGTCAGCAATGCCTCGAAGATCAGCGGGGTCGGAAGGTTTAGCTGCCTGGCTGCCAATTCGCTGATGATTTCCAACGCCCGTTTCTTGCTTTGGCAATGAACGGTGCTGCGGGTGCACTCTTGGCGTAATACCGCGCTGAGTTGCAAAATGGGATCGTTATTCATGGTGTGTTCACTTAACGGCCCGCGCATCTCTGCACGCCTCTGGCGCTGTGCCAGAGGCGTATTCCTGCGCCCGAAGGCGGAGATGACGATCAGTGCTGTTTGAGTTTGTCCTTGTGTTTATTTAACTGACGCGCCAGTTTATCGATCAACAGATCGATGGCGGCATACATGTCTTCAGATTCGGATGTGGCATGCAGTTCACCGCCATTAACGAACAGCGTAGCATCGGCAATTTGCTCCACTTTCTCCACCTTGAGCACCACGTTGATCTGGTTGATACGATCAAAGTATTGCTCCAGCTTGGCAAATTTTGTGTTAACGAACTCGCGTAATGCGGGTGTGATCTCGATGTGGTGTCCGGTAATATTCAGCTGCATAGCGTCTTCCTTCTCTGTAGAAATCAAACCAACTGCTTACGCTGGTTTGACGGCGGGATGGATAAAGACTCTCGGTACTTTGCGACGGTACGCCGCGCGACAATGATCCCCTGATCGGAGAGCAGCGTTGTCAGCTTGCTGTCACTCAAGGGTTTGCCGGGGTTTTCCGCCGCGATCAATTTTTTCACCAGCGCCCGAATTGCAGTGGATGATGCCTCACCGCCGCTGTCGGTATTTACATGGCTGGAGAAGAAATATTTTAGTTCGAAAATGCCTCGTGGGCTGTGAAGAAATTTCTGGGTTGTGACGCGTGAGATGGTTGATTCATGCATATCCACAGCCTGAGCGATATCCGCCAGCACCATGGGTTTCATAAACTCTTCACCTTTCTCAAAGAAATCCTGCTGTTGTTCCACAATGCAGCGTGTGACCTTAAGCAGCGTATCGTTGCGGCTCTCCAGACTTTTTATCAGCCAGCGCGCCTCTTGCAGGTGGCTGCGGATAAATTGGCTGTCGCTGTCGTTACGTGCGCTGTGGCCGAGCGCGGCATACTGCTGGTTGACTTGCAGGCGCGGCACGCTGTCAGT
Source organism: uncultured Symbiopectobacterium sp. (assembly GCA_964293225.1). GTDB lineage: Bacteria > Pseudomonadota > Gammaproteobacteria > Enterobacterales > Enterobacteriaceae > Symbiopectobacterium. The sequence continues at coordinate 50,133 of CAXYYB010000008.1, forward strand.
GTTGAGTTCCACCACCCAGCGGTCTTGATGCTTGCGCACTAGCACGTCGGGGATCACATACTCCGACTCGCCGGTATTGATGGATTGGCCCGGACGCGGATCGAGTGACTGAATCAGTGCCAGCGCCTCTTTAAGCGCATCCTCTTTAATGCGACTGGCGCGAATCAGCGTGCGAAAATCATGATTGGCCAGCAAATCAAGGTAGTCATTGACGATAAGCTTGGCTTCCGCCAGCCACGGGGTTTCTGGGGCAAACTGCGACAGTTGGATTTGCAGACAATCGCGCAAATCACGCGCTGCTACGCCGACCGGGTCAAAACGTTGCACGCGTTTTAACACCGCTTCCACTTCCTCAATCGTCACGTCATCGTCGCCGATGCTCTCGAGAATGTCTTCCAGGGGAACGGTCAGATAGCCGGTGGTGTCCACAGCATCGACAATCGACGTGGCGATAGCCGCATCGGTGTCAGAAAACGGCGTCAATTCCACCTGCCACATCAGGTAATCCTGCAAAGTTTGCGTGGTTTCACCCTGATAGACAGGCAGTTCTTCGTCGCGGTAATCGGTGCCGGTGCCTGAGGGCGTGCCTGCGGAGTAGATTTCATCCCAGGTGGCGTCCAGCGGCAGTTCTTCCGGCATGTCTTTTTGCTCAAGGGCTTCGCGCGTATCCAGCGATTCGCTGTCGCTAGTTTCCTGAGTATCGATTTCATCGTGGCTGTCGGTTTGTTCAAGCAACGGGTTGCTTTCCAGCGCTTGTTGGATCTCTTGCTGGAGTTCAAGCGTAGACAACTGAAGCAGACGAATTGCCTGCTGAAGTTGTGGCGTCATGGCCAGTTGTTGACTTAGCCTGAGTTGCAAACCTTGCTTCATAACTCGTGTCACTTTCCCTTAAATGGAACGCCCATTGCAAACGTTACAGTATCAAAGTCGGAAGCCTTCGCCCAGATAGACGCGTTTCACCTGCTCATCCTCCAGGATTTCGCGGGGTGAACCGTGGGAAATAAGCTGCCCCTGGCTGACGATATAGGCGCGTTCGCACACATCCAACGTTTCACGCACGTTGTGATCGGTAATCAGCACGCCCAGGCCGCTGTCGCGCAGGTGCTCAATGATTTTTTTTATGTCGAGCACCGAAATCGGATCGACACCGGCAAAGGGCTCATCCAGCAAAATAAATTTGGGATTGGCCGCCAGTGCGCGAGCGATCTCTACGCGACGACGTTCGCCGCCGGACAGGGATTGTCCCAGACTATCGCGTAAATGAATAATATGGAATTCTTCCATTAACTCATTGGCGCGATCGTCCTGCTGCTCCGGCGTCAGGTCTTTGCGAATCTGCAACACGGCCATCAGGTTGTCATAGACGCTCAAACGGCGAAAGATCGACGCTTCCTGCGGCAAATAGCCGATGCCGCGGCGCGCGCGTTCGTGCAAGGGCAGCAAGCTTATCTCTTCATCATCAATCACGATCCGCCCGGAATCGCGCTGGACAATGCCGACAACCATATAGAATGTCGTGGTCTTTCCCGCACCATTCGGCCCGAGCAACCCGACGATTTCACCGGAGTTGACCGTTAAACTTACGTTTTCGACCACACGACGGCCTTTGTAGGCCTTCGCTAGGTTTTCTGCGATTAATGTTGCCATAGGTTATTCAGTTGCCTGTGGTTGCTGCTTGGCTTTTTGAGACGCCGGTGCGGCAACTTTGCCGTTCTTTTCCTGTAGCTGCGAGGGCACCAGCACGGTGGCTACGCGTCCGCCTTTGTCGCCCCCCACCGCTTCCATCTGTTGCTGTTTCACCAGATAGGTGATGCGATCGCCTTTCACGTTGCTATCCAGTTGTTCCAGATAGGCGTTACCCGTCAGCGTGATCTTATCCTGCGCCAGTTCATAGCGCACTTTCTGTGCGCGGCCTTTCATCGGCTTGCCGTTATCTTGCATCTGGTAGAAAGTGACCGGATTCCCAAAGGCTTCAATCACTTCCTGACCCTGCGCTCCCTGTGGGCGCGTGACTATGACTTTTTCGGCCTTCACATCGATGGTGCCTTGTTTGACCGTAACATTGCCGGTAAACGTGACGGTATTGCCCTGCATGTCCAATGACTGCTGCGCGGAGTCAATGTGAATGGGCTGGCTGGTGTCTCCTGTCACAGCAAGGGCAGGCAGGCTTGCTGCTAACAGGGCGCTGGCAACGGTAGCGTGGCGCCAGACATTATTGGTGTTGAATTTCATAAGAGGTTTTTACCTTTTCAATCAATTCGGCAGTTTTGTTACGCAAATTACCGCGCATTTTCATCCCGTTCGAGAGGAAACTGGCTCCGTACAGTGTCACCTCATCATCGGAGGCGATGTCCTGTGTCACCAGGTTAACTTGCGCATTATCGGTTTTTATCTGCCGTAATTGTGAGTCATTGGTCAGACTGTTGACTTCCACATGCCCGTATAAGAACAACATTTTATCTTTGGTCAACTTGGCGCGGTCGGCTTGCACCGACCAGGTGGCGACACCCTGCTCGTTAAACAGCGTAGCGACCGGCGCAGTAAACCAGGTGAGCTGTTCCGCGTTAAAATACTCCACTTTTTGCGCCACGAGACGATAGTTCAGGCCACCCTGCGGGTTAAACACGCGCGTGGTGGTTTCATCGCTGGTGTAGGTTGGCACCGCATTGTCCTGGGTTTCCGTCTGTGGCGCACTGTCCTGATCCGTCAGGTTCAAGCCAATCAGAATCAATACAATGAGCGCCAACAGCGCGGTTAGCCAACGCTTTGTCTTATTCATAATAAAAACGTACTCATGGTCATCGCAAACTCATGTCGTAGCACTCTTCTGTCGTAGCACATTCGTGCCCGGACAAACGGGCGGCAATAGCTCTCTTGCTGTGACGATACCTTCATATCGATAGCCCTTTGGCCTCGTCCAGCTTACCCTGCGCCAGCAGGATAAGGTCGCAAAGTTCGCGTGCCGCACCACGCCCACCAGCAATTTTTGTCACGTAATCTGCCTTGGGCAGCAGCAGAGGGTGGGCATCTGCCACGGCGACGCTAAGGCCTACTTGTGCCATCACCGGCCAGTCAATCAAATCGTCACCAATATAGGCAACCTGTTCGGCGTTAAGCGACAGTGTATCTAACAGTTCACGGAAGGCCAAAACCTTATCTGACTGTCCCTGATAAAGATGGGTGATACCCAGCGTGCGGCAGCGGTCTTCCACCAGTGGCGCAGAGCGCCCGGTAATGATGGCTACCTCAATGCCGGACGTTAGCAGACAGCGAATACCATAACCGTCGCGCACGTTAAACGCCTTCAGTTCTTCCCCTTGATTGCCCATGTAGATAAGGCCGTCGGAGAGCACGCCGTCAACATCGCAAATCAGCAATTTGATGGCTTGCGCCTTTTCCAATACCCGATCCGCGACGGGGCCGTAGCAGGTGGCGGTTTGCGCTTGGGGGGCATTCATAAACACATATCCTTGATATCACCCTTCTTTCTTTAGGGATCGCCAGAAAGACGATCCCGTTGGCTGTCACACCACGCCAGCGCGCAGCATATCATGCATATGGACGATACCGACCAGTCGATCGGATTGTGCCACCAGCAGCGACGTAATATGGCGCGACTGCATCAGGTTCAGCGCATCCACCGCCAACGTATTGGGGGTAACACGAATGCCGCCTGCGGTCATCAGATCGGCGATACGCGCATCGTTGAGGTTAATCTGCATATCAAAGATGCGGCGCAGGTCACCGTCGGTGAAGATACCTTCGATCGTCATGTCCGGCGTGCAAATCACGGTCATACCGAAACTCTTGCGGGTGATCTCCACCAGCGCATCACGCAATGAGGCGTCTCGGGTCACGTGGGGGATCTCGTCTCCGGTATGCATGATATCCGCAACGCGCAGCAAAAGTTTGCGGCCCAGTGCGCCACCGGGGTGAGAAAGGGCAAAGTCTTCGGCAGTGAACCCCCGTGCTTGCAACAAGGCGACGGCAAGCGCATCGCCCATCACCAGCGTGGCCGTGGTGCTGGAGGTGGGAGCCAGCCCCAACGGACAGGCTTCCTGCGGCACATGGACACAGAGATGAATATCAGCCGCTTTACCCATGGTGCTTTCCGGGTTGCTGGTGATGCAAATCAGAAACACCCCCAGACGTTTGAGCACCGGGATCAGCGCCAGAATTTCATTGGATTCACCCGAGTTGGAGATGGCAATCACGATATCTTGCGCGGTGATCATGCCAAGGTCACCATGGCTGGCCTCACCGGGATGGACAAAAAACGAGGGGGTGCCGGTGCTGGCGAAGGTTGCCGCCATCTTGCACCCGATGTGCCCGGATTTCCCCATGCCCATGACCACCACTTTGCCCTGGCAATGGAACATGGTGCGACAAGCGCGGGTGAAGTTGTCATCGATATACTGGTCCAGATGGGCCAACCCGTCGCGTTCGATGGCGAGCACGTGGCGGCCTGCCTGTTGGAAATCGAAATCGGGCTGTTGTTCAACGTTGGACATAACGGTTAATCCTGACTATTTGAGTTTCCCAAGAAATCGAGTCGTGCGCCGCTAATACAGCAAAAACAGCGTCGCAAGGTAAGCAATAAACATACACAGCAACAGCGCGCCAGCACCTTGTCCGATAGAGCGTTTTTTGCGCAGGCAAAGCAGCGTCAGAAGCAGGCTGGCTCCCAGCATCACGCCGTAGTCGCGTTGAAATGCCAGCGGATTTACCGCGCCGGGTGACAGCAGCGCTGGGACGCCAAGCACGATAACCAGATTAAAGACGTTTGACCCAATCAGGTTACCCAGCGCGATATCATCCTCTTTTTTCAACGTGCCGACGATGGCAGTGGCCAGTTCCGGCAGGCTGGTGCCAATTGCCAGCACTGTCAGGCCAATGGTCAACTCGTCAAAGGCGAAATGGCGTGCAATCACCGTGGCATTGTCAATCACGATACGCGCCGCCATCGGTAGAATAATCAATCCCAGCAGCAACCAGAGTACGGCAACCGTCTGGTTACCGTCAGCCTGTGCCTGCGGCAGCTCCGCCAATTGTTCACGCGTCAGGCTGTCACTGCCGTTCTGTTGTGCCTGACGCGCCATGCGCAGCATCAGCACTATCCAGGCACCCGCCGCCGCGAGCAACAGGACGCCATCAAGCCGACTGAGGTAGCCATTGTAAAGCACACCGCCGCTGAACAGCGTGATCAACAGCATGGGGAGCAGTTCACGCCGCAGCAGATCGGAACGAAAGGTCAAGGGGCGAATCAGGGCAGCACTGCCGAGGATTAGCATGATATTGGCGATATTCGAACCCAATACGTTACCGACCGCCATGTCCATTTGCTGGTTCAGCCCCGCTGTTACCGACACCGCCAATTCTGGCAGTGAGGTGCCGATGCCAACAATCATCACGCCGATAATCAAAGGAGAAACGCCCCACACACGGGCAAGAACGGCTGCGCCATAAACCAAACGGTCAGCACCATAAACCAAAAGAAACAAGCCAATAACCAGCAGAACTATCGCAAAAAGCATGCAGCGTCCTTTATTCGGGTATAATCACCGGCTCATAAGGCAATGAGGCGGTGCGCGGACGAATGTCGAGCAAAAATTGCGTTGCATCGTAGAGGGGTAATTTTGACTGTCTGGACAGAAAAAGTAAAACCTATGGCAGCCAGAACCCGCCCTTTTCGGTAAGAATTGTCGGTAATATTTTGTAAAACTCGGGCTTTGCCAGAAACCTGCCGTTAAGCTTGATAATAAATGCAACGGTTGTTGCACGTCATGGACGTATAACCGCGACGATCGTCAAGGGGAGTGAGTGAAGGAAAAGATCGCATGAACCAAGAGGCTACTCATCTGGTTGACATTCGTGGGCTCAATTTTTCGCGCGGCGAGCGGCCCATTTTCACCGATGTTTCATTAACCGTACCTAAAGGGAAAGTCACCGCTATCATGGGGCCCTCCGGTATCGGTAAAACCACATTGCTGCGCCTGATTGGCGGTCAGCTTCAGCCGGACAGCGGCGAGATCTGGTTTGATGGAGAGAATATTCCAACGCTCTCCCGTTCCCGATTGTATGACGTGCGTAAGAAGATGAGCATGTTGTTCCAGTCTGGCGCGCTGTTCACCGATCTTACGGTGTTTGAGAACGTGGCCTGGCCACTGCGAGAACATACACAACTGCCGGAAGCGCTGTTACACAGCACGGTGCTGATGAAGCTGGAAGCGGTCGGGTTACGCGGTGCGGCCAACCTGATGCCTTCCGAGCTCTCAGGAGGGATGGCCCGCCGTGCTGCACTGGCTCGCGCTATTGCGCTCGATCCGCAAATGATCATGTTCGATGAGCCTTTTGTCGGTCAGGATCCGATCACCATGGGCGTGTTGGTGAAGCTTATTGATGAACTAAACCATGCACTGGGCATCACCTGCGTGGTGGTCTCCCATGACGTGCCGGAGGTGCTGAGCATTGCTGACTATGCCTATATCGTGGCGGATCAGCACATTGTTGCGCACGGCTCGGTGGCGGCGCTGCGTGCGAATACCGATCCTCGGGTTCGGCAATTTATTGACGGCATTGCTGATGGCCCCGTGCCGTTTCGCTTCCCTGCTGGTGACTACAAAACCAGCCTGTTAGGCTCCGGGAGTTAATCAATTCATGCTACGAGAAGCATTGGCGTCGTTGGGACGTCAGGGAATCCGGTCCTGTGCTGCCTTTGGTCGTGCCGGGTTCATGTTGTTTAATGCGCTGGTGGGCCGTCCCGAACTGCGCAAGCAAGGCCCGCTGTTGCTCAAGCAACTGCACAGCGTTGGGGTGCAGTCACTGTTGATCATCCTGGTGTCTGGCCTCTTTATCGGTATGGTGTTGGGGCTGCAAGGGTATCTCGTGCTGACCACCTACAGCGCCGAGGCCAGTTTGGGCATGATGGTGGCGCTCTCTCTGCTGCGCGAACTGGGGCCGGTGGTCACTGCGCTGTTGTTTGCTGGCCGTGCCGGATCGGCCCTGACAGCGGAAATCGGCCTGATGAAAGCCACCGAGCAGCTCTCCAGCATGGAGATGATGGCGGTAGACCCGCTGCGGCGCGTGGTGGCCCCGCGTTTCTGGGCCGGGCTTATCAGCATGCCGCTGCTGACGATCATTTTCGTGGCGGTTGGCATCTGGGGCGGCGCGTTGGTTGGGGTGAACTGGAAGGGCATCGATGATGGCTTCTTTTGGTCAGCGATGCAGGGCGCCGTCGAGTGGCGCAAGGATCTGCTGAACTGCGTGATCAAAAGTGTGGTATTTGCGATTACCGTGACCTGGATTGCGTTGTTCAATGGCTATGATGCGATCCCGACTTCTGAGGGGATCAGCCGGGCGACGACGCGCACGGTAGTGCATTCGTCATTGGCGGTATTGGGATTGGATTTTGTGCTGACAGCACTGATGTTTGGGAACTGAGTCGATGCAAACAAAGCGAAGTGAAATCTGGGTTGGTGTTTTTCTGTTGATCGCCCTGGGCGCCATTATTTTTCTCTGTTTGAAAGTCGCCGATGTGAAGTCTATCGGCAGCGAACAGACTTACCGGCTGTACGCCACGTTTGACAACATTGGCGGCCTGAAAGCGCGTTCTCCGATCAAAGTCGGTGGTGTGGTGATTGGTCGCGTTGCTGATATTTCGTTGGATACTAAAACCTATTTGCCGCGCGTTGCCATGGATATCCAACGCCGTTACGACCATATTCCTGACACCAGTTCGCTGGCTATCCGCACCTCCGGGCTGTTGGGCGAACAGTATCTGGCGCTGAATATTGGCTTCGAAGATGAAGAAATGGGCACCAAAATCCTCGCTGATGGCGGTGTGATTCAGGACACCAAATCCGCCATGGTGCTGGAAGACTTAATCGGACAATTCCTCTATAAGAGCGGGGGAGATAGCACCGACAATACGGGAAAAACGGAATCTGTGTCGCAACACGAGCCGGCATTGACGCCAGCGCCGTCTGCTCCTGCGCCGGGCGCAGCACAATAATCAAGAGGACATCTGCATGTTAAAACGTTTACTGATGGTGGCACTGCTGGTCGTGGCACCGCTCGCCAGCGCGGCGGATCAAACTAACCCTTATCGTTTGATGAACGATGCGGCAGAGAAAACCTTTACGCGTCTGAAAACGGAACAACCGCGCATCAAACAGGATCCGAACTACTTGCGTCAAATCGTGCATGAAGAGCTGTTGCCGTATGTGCAGATTCGCTATGCAGGAGCGCTGGTACTGGGCCGCTACTACAAAGAAGCGACGCCGGCGCAGCGTGATGCCTATTTCAAGGCATTCGAAGCCTATTTAGCGCAGGCCTATGGTCAGGCGCTGGCGCTGTATCACGGGCAGAACTACCAGATTGCGCCGGAACAGCCGCTGGGCAGCGCTGACATCATTCCTATCCGTGTGACCATTATCGATAACGGCGGTCGCCCACCGGTGCGTCTGGATTTTCAATGGCGTAAAAACAGCCAGACCGGCAACTGGCAAGCTTACGATATGATTGCTGAAGGGGTGAGCATGATCACCACCAAGCAAAACGAATGGGCAGCCATTTTGCGTCAACAGGGTGTTGATGGGTTAACCAAGCAGTTGGAAGCCTCCGCGCGTCAGCCGATTACGCTGGAGCAGAAGAATGGCTGAGGCACTGCGCTGGACGTCGCAAGACACGACGCTGGGGCTGTCCGGCGATTTGGATCGCGATTCCCTGCTGCCACTTTGGCAGCAGCGTGAGACCTTATTGAAGGGCAAGCAGGCGCTGGATATCGCGGCGCTGGAACGCGTCGATTCCGCCGGGTTGGCGCTGTTGGTGCATCTCTATCAACAGCAAAGCCGTTTAACGCCATCTTTCGTGATTTCTGGTGCCAGTGAACGGGTAAAAACGCTGATTGCGCTGTATAACCTCAACGATATTATTCCTGTTGTTTGATTTTTTTCTTTACCTTTCCCGCGTATAGATGAAAACAGCCCTCTTAGCTTACGCCAAGAGGGATTTCTTTGTTTAAGAAAACGGCGTATTCATCTAAGATACACGGCTGATAATCCTCCCCTGAACACAGAATTGAGAGCGATGGAAAATAACGAGATCGAAGCGGTGCTGATGAAAGCACTCGCACTGCAAGAAGTCCACGTAACGGGCGATGGCAGCCACTTTCAGGTCGTCGCCGTGGGGGATATTTTTGCTGGTATGCGTCGTGTCAAACAGCAGCAGACCGTATACGCGCCCTTGATGGAGTACATTGCGGACAACCGCATTCATGCGCTTTCCATCAAGGCCTATACACCGGAAGAATGGCAGCGCGATCGTAAGCTGAACGGCTTTTAAGCGAGAGCAGTGCGCCCTGGAATACTTTTAGCAAGCTGAGAACCTTTAACTATGGACAAATTTCGTGTGCAGGGTCCTACCCGGCTCACTGGTGAAGTCACTATCTCCGGGGCGAAAAATGCCGCCCTGCCCATCCTGTTCGCGGCCCTGCTGGCGGAAGCGCCAGTAGAGATCCAAAATGTTCCCAAGCTGCGTGATATCGATACCACGATGAAGCTGCTTAGCCAGTTAGGTGCTCACGTGACGCGCAACGGTTCGGTGCATGTGGATGCCCGCGACGTTAACGTATTTTGCGCCCCTTACGATCTGGTGAAAACCATGCGCGCTTCTATCTGGGCGTTGGGGCCGCTGGTCGCGCGTTTCGGTCAGGGTCAGGTGTCACTGCCTGGCGGCTGCGCGATTGGCGCGCGTCCGGTCGATCTGCACATCACCGGGCTGGAGCAGTTGGGTGCCAAGATCGTGCTGGAAGAGGGCTATGTCAAAGCCACGGTTGACGGGCGTTTACAGGGCGCGCATATCGTCATGGATAAAGTCAGTGTCGGTGCAACCGTCACTATCATGACGGCGGCGACGCTGGCGGAAGGCACTACCATTATCGAAAATGCCGCGCGCGAGCCGGAAATTGTTGATACGGCAGGCTTCCTCAACGCCATGGGTGCGAAAATCACCGGTGCAGGCAGCGACAAGATCATTATTGAAGGCGTCAAGCGTCTGGGTGGCGGCGTTTACCGCGTTCTGCCGGACCGTATCGAAACCGGCACGTTCCTGGTGGCCGCTGCGGTCTCTCGTGGCAGCATTGTGTGCCGTAACACGCGCCCGGATACGCTGGATGCCGTACTGGCAAAATTGCGTGATGCTGGCGCAGATATTGAAGTGGGTGAAGACTGGATCAGCCTGGATATGCATGGCAAACGCCCAAAAGCGGTTACCGTGCGTACCTCTCCGCATCCCGGCTTCCCGACCGATATGCAAGCGCAGTTCAGCCTGCTGAATCTGGTGGCTGAAGGCACCGGTGTTATCACCGAAACCATCTTCGAGAACCGTTTTATGCACGTGCCGGAGCTGATTCGTATGGGTGCGCAGGCGGAGATTGAGAGCAACACCGTGATCTGCCACGGCGTTGATACGCTTTCTGGCGCTCAGGTGATGGCGACCGATCTGCGTGCCTCAGCCAGTCTGGTGCTGGCGGGCTGTATCGCGGAAGGCACAACCCTCGTCGATCGTATCTATCACATCGATCGTGGCTACGAACGCATTGAAGATAAACTGCGTGGGTTGGGTGCGAACATCGAACGTGTCAGCGGCAACGACGCGTAATCCCGTTTCAGTATGAGCAGCTGTGGTGCTGCTCATACTGGTAACGTTAGCTCTCAGGAAACTCCTGAATCGTCACCGATAGCGTCATCTCTTGATCGCCACGGCGAATGACTACCGGAACGGCGTTACCGGGACGAATTTCAGCCACCTGATCCATGGTTTCAATCACTGAGACGGCGGGCTTGCCGTTCATGGTTAGCAACACGTCACCCTTTTTCATGCCGCTCTTATCCGCTGGTCCTCCGGGTTCGACATTCATCACGATCACGCCTTGCAACCGTTTATTGCCGTCCAGTGTGCTATTCGGTGATAAGCCTTCCGCCTGCGCGCCGTTGATGCCGATATAGCCGCGAACCACGCGACCATCACGTATCAGTTTTCCCATCACCTTGGTAGCCAGCGCTACCGGAATGGCGAAGCCTATGCCCTCTGGTGTTTCTCCGTCACTGCCTTTATCAAAGGTGAGCGTGTTGATGCCGACCAACTCGCCCAGCGTGTTGACCAACGCACCGCCAGAGTTGCCGTGGTTGATGGAGGCATCGGTTTGCAGGAAATTCTGACGCCCGCCAAAGCCGGAACCAGAACCGTCCATCAGGCTCAGACCCACACGGCCGGTGGCGCTGATAATACCCTGAGTAACGGTTTGCCCCAGGTTATAGGGGTTACCAATAGCCAGCACCACATCACCGATGTGCGCCGTGCGTTTCTCATTGATGGTAATGACAGGCAGGTTGGCGGCTTCCACTTTCACTACCGCCAGATCGGTCAGCTTGTCGGTGCCAATAACGCTGGCCTCATAGACGCGGCCATCCTGTAACGAGATAACCAACTGCGCGATATTGTTTATCACGTGATTATTGGTCAGCACGTAGCCCTTTTCACTCATGATCACGCCCGATCCGAGCAGGCGAATATTCAGTTCCCCGTTGTTCTCGCTGCTTGATTCTCGGCTATAGACGTTAACCACCGCAGGCGCGGCGCGGCGAACGGCCTGATTATAGCTAAGCGGCACATCCTCGCTCTGGATACTGGGTGAGCGGGAAAACAGTGCGGTATTTGACCGTAGCAACGGCATGATCGCGAGCAGAATTCCCGCCACGATCGCGCCAATAATGGCGGAGCGAAAAAGTTTTGCGAGCATAAAACGTACAGGGAAGTGGATAGGTAAGCGGAGGATAACATGAGATTAGCGGACACGGCATGTACCGTGTCCGATTTTATAATATTGATACAATATATTGTATTAGCGTAGCAGCAGGTAAATCGTTTCTTCGCCACGCACCACGTTCAGCGCCAATACGCTGGGTTTGCTTTCCAGAATTTTGCGCAATTGGGTGATGTTTTCTACCCGCTCACGGTTAACGCCGATAATGATATCGCCTTTCTGCAAGCCCACCTGTGCTGCCGGTGTGTCTTTGGTGACGTCTTCGATTTGTACCCCTTTGCTGCCATCCTTCGCCTGACCATTGGCAAGCGATGCCCCCTGCAAGGCCGGAGACAGGCTCTCGGCGCTGGTAGCGGCAGAGGTGTTATTATCGAGAACCACGGAGAGTTCCAGTGGTTTGCCTTCACGCAACAGGCCAATTTTCACCGTTTTACCGGGTGCGGTGGTGCCGATTTTGGCGCGCAGTTCCGCAAAGCTGTTGATGGGCTTGCCGTCCAGTGATGTCAGCACATCACCGGCCTTGATGCCCGCCTTGGCGGCCGCCGATTTTGGCAATACCTCGCTGACGAAGGCACCACGTTGCGCTTCCACCTTGAAGGCTTTCGCCATGTCGGCGGTCATTTCGCTGCCTTTGATGCCTAACAGGCCGCGTTTCACTTCACCGAACTCGATAAGCTGTTGCGCCAGGTTTTGCGCCATGTTACTGGGAATCGCAAATCCGATACCGATGTTACCGCCGCCTGGTGCCAGGATTGCGGTGTTGATCCCTATCAGTTCGCCGTTGAGGTTAACCAGTGCACCGCCGGAGTTACCGCGGTTAATGGAGGCATCGGTCTGGATAAAGTTTTCTAACCCTTCCAGATTCAGGCCGCTACGGCCCAGCGCGGAGATGATGCCCGAGGTCGCTGTTTGACCGAGGCCGAACGGGTTACCCACGGCAACGGCAAAATCCCCGACGCGCAGTTGATCGGAATCCGCCATTTTAATTTCTTGCAGATTCTTGGCATCGTTCAGTTGCAGCAGGGCGATGTCGCTTTGCTCATCGCGACCCAGCAGTTTGGCGTCATATTCCCGACCGTCATTCAACTGGACGCGGATCTTGTCTGCATTGTTGATAACGTGGTTATTCGTTAGCACATACCCTTTGGCGGCATCGATAATCACGCCAGAACCGAGGCCTTCAAACGGGCGACTGTTCTGCTTCCCGGTCGGTGCATTCGGGCCAAAGAAGAATTTAAACTCTTCCGGTACGCGTTGGCGCTGCGTTTGCGTACCTTCCACATGCACGCTGACCACCGCAGGCAATACCTTTTCCAACATCGGTGCCAGACTGGGTAACTGTTGGCCCTCCACCACGGCGGGCAGGGCGGCTTGTGCGGCAGGAAGCGATGACAATGCCAAGCTCATGCTTACTGCCAGTGCGCTGAATAATAATGATTTTTTCTTCATTTGAATTATCTCTCACAACCTGCGAACCATCGACAGAATGTCGATTATGAATAAAACGATGATATATAAACTTAAACGGCTGGTGAAGTGTCGACCAGTGAATAACGTGTAAAGTTCACTGTTCTTTCGTCAAGGGAATGTAACTATCGTCAAATGGTACAGGGAAGGGATAGTGGGGATGTAGGCTGCGTGAAGGATCTTGCCCTTCACGCAGTGGTGCACGGGCAATTATTTGCGCAGCGGGCGCTCACCGCGCAGCAGTCCAGACGCGCCGTCTGAATAATCGCGTGGTGGCATGCCTACCGGTGCCTGATCGTTGTCTGCTTCCGCCTCGGTTAAGCGGTAGCGAAACGGGTTATCCTGCATCGGCAAATCTGGCAGCAGGTTGCTAGAGCTTTTAGCCATATGCTGGTACAACTGACGGTAATCTTTTGCCATGTTGTCCAACAACTCGGCGCTGTGGGCAAAATGGCCCACCAACTCCTGACGGTAGGTCTCCAGTTCGGTTTTGCTCTTTTCCAACTCGCTTTGCAGCGCTTGTTGTTGCCGCAGTTTAGAGTTGCCAAAGCGCATGGCGACAGCACCGATGATGATGCCGACAACTAATCCTATTAGCGCATACTCCCAAGTCATAAAGACACCTCTTTCGACGTCGTTGTCCCGTAGGGTTTTTTCACTTCATAATAGCCACTATAACCGCTAACGCCGCCCGAGTGGAGTCCCGAAACGCGACGCTGTAAGGTAATTGGGATCTATTTCAGGTGATATCATGGAAAAATGCGACGATCGCGGAGCGAATCGCCGTTAACGGGCGATAAAACACGACTAACTTTTTTTCGGAAAATGACGGATGAAGGGAGAACCCGAGATGATACAACCGACAACGCTGCCGCTTGCTGGGCCACTGGCACACTATCAGCAGGCAGTGGCGACGGGCGAGTATCAGCCTGATGAGGTACAACTGCAAACGGTAACCGCGCTGCATGGCATTTATCAGGCCTTACAAGCGCGCGAAGCATCGCAGATGACTCCCGTATCTGATGGCCGTTTTACTCGCTGGCGACACTGGTTGGGGCTGGCGGATAAACTACCGGGGGCCCCGGTGCAAGGGCTTTATATGTGGGGCGGGGTTGGGCGAGGTAAAACCTGGCTGATGGATCTGTTTTTCCAGAGTCTGCCCACAGAGCGCAAGCTACGACTGCATTTTCATCGTTTTATGCTGCGCGTGCACGAAGAACTGAACCAGCTACAGGGGCAGCCGAACCCGCTGGAGCAGGTGGCCGATGGGTTCAAGGCGCAGACCGATGTGCTCTGCTTTGATGAGTTTTTCGTTACGGACATCACCGATGCCATGTTACTGGCGGAACTGCTGCGTGCGTTATTCGCCCGTGGCGTCACGTTGGTGGCCACCTCCAACATTCCCCCAGATAACCTCTATCGCAACGGCCTGCAACGCAGTCGTTTTTTGCCCGCTATCGACCTGATCAAACAGTACTGCGAGGTGCGCAATGTGGATGCCGGTATCGATTATCGCCTGCGCACGCTGACGCAGGCGCATCTCTATTTGACGCCGCTGTCGCCGGAAACGGAAGCTGAGATGCGTCAGATGTTCTCACGCTTGTCTGGCCGGGCATTCTCTGTACCGGGGCCCGTGCTGGAGATCAACCACCGCTCTATGCCGACGCTCAGCGCGGGCGAGGGGGTATTGGCCGTCGATTTTGCCACACTGTGTCTTGATGCGCGCAGTCAGAATGACTATATCGCGCTGTCGCGTCTCTACCACACGGTACTGCTGCACAACGTGACGGTGATGGGGAGCAAAGAGGAGAATGCGGCGCGCCGTTTTCTGGCATTGGTGGATGAATTTTATGAGCGGCGGGTCAAGCTGGTGATCGCGGCGCAAACCTCGATGTTCGCGCTGTATCAGGGGGAGCACCTGAAATTTGAATATCAGCGCTGCCTGTCGCGGTTGCAAGAGATGCAAAGTGAAGAATATTTGAGCCAACCGCACCTTGCCTGAGCGGGCAACGGGGAATTTATCGCGCTTTGGTGGAAAAGAGGTCGATCTTTGCTATCGACTTCTCTATAATCTTGCGACCCCACGTTACAACGACGTTTTTTTCCCGAAACGTTAATCGCGCCGGCATGGCTATTCGAAGGGGTAGGTTTGCTGGACTAGATGCCGTGTGAACCTCGACACTTTATTTCTGAATTTATTGAAGCGTTTGGGTGTTCACCAACGTGTAACTTAAATTGGGTAAGCTTTTAATGAAAACTTTTACAGCTAAACCAGAAACCGTCAAACGCGACTGGTATGTTGTTGACGCGACCGGTAAAACTCTGGGCCGTCTGGCTACTGAACTGGCTCGCCGTCTGCGCGGTAAGCATAAAGCGGAATACACCCCGCACGTCGATACCGGTGATTACATCATCGTTCTGAACGCTGACAAAGTTGCTGTAACCGGCAACAAGCGTAACGACAAGATTTACTATCACCACACCGGCCACATCGGTGGTATCAAACAAGCGACCTTTGAAGAGATGATTGCCCGCCGTCCTGAGCGTGTGATTGAAATCGCGGTTAAAGGCATGCTGCCAAAAGGCCCGCTGGGTCGTGCTATGTACCGTAAACTGAAAGTTTACGCGGGTAACGAGCACAACCACGCGGCACAGCAACCGCAAGTTCTTGACATCTAATCGGGATTATAGGCAATGGCTGAAAATCAATACTACGGCACTGGTCGCCGCAAAAGTTCCGCTGCTCGCGTGTTCATCAAACCGGGCAACGGCAATATCGTTATCAACCAGCGCAGCCTGGAACAGTACTTCGGTCGCGAAACTGCCCGCATGGTAGTTCGTCAACCGCTGGAACTGGTCGACATGGTTGGCAAACTGGATCTGTACATCACCGTTAAAGGTGGTGGTATTTCCGGTCAAGCGGGTGCCATTCGTCATGGTATCACCCGTGCGCTGATGGAGTATGATGAGTCTCTGCGTTCTGAACTGCGTAAAGCGGGCTTCGTTACCCGTGACGCACGTGAAGTTGAACGTAAGAAAGTCGGTCTGCGTAAAGCACGTCGCCGTCCTCAGTACTCCAAACGTTAATTTCTGGCGTTTATCGCTGCAAATCAACGCAAAAAGCCCGGTGCCTGCATCGGGTTTTTTTTGTCTTGCATTCGCCTCATCGGGTTAATTCTGCCCGCATTTCCTCTCTTCAGATAAAAAAATAGTCCTGCATTTCTGAGGGTTAGTAATGAAATTGCGCTTCTTTCACCACAGAACGCACAAAATCTGGTAAACTATTTGCCGATTTTGTGCCTGTATGCCAGCCGGCAATTTTCCCGAATGTTGATGCCGCCAGACGTTTTTCTTGTGGACAATCACGTACAGTGATTCCGGGCTATGCAGGATAGCGCCGTTTAGTTATTAGTCGTATTTTCTCGATAAACTTGGAGGTTTTCATGGCTGTCGCTGCCAACAAACGTTCGGTGATGACGCTGTTTTCTGGTCAGTCCGACATTTTTAGCCATCAGGTTCGCATTGTCTTGGCGGAAAAGGGCGTGAGTGTCGAGATTGAGCTGGTGGATATGGATAACCTGCCACAGGATCTTATTGACCTCAATCCCTATGGCTCCGTGCCGACGTTGGTCGATCGTGAACTGACGCTGTATGAATCTCGTATCATCATGGAGTACCTGGATGAGCGTTTCCCTCATCCTCCGCTGATGCCGGTTTACCCGGTGGCGCGCGGTACCAGTCGCCTGATGATGCACCGCATTGAATCCGATTGGTATTCTCTCCTGAAAAAAATCATGCAGGGGAATGCACAAGAGGCGGATGCGGCGCGTAAACAACTGCGCGAAGAGTTGCTGGCCGTTGCACCTGTGTTCAATGAAGCGCCTTATTTCATGAGCGAAGAGTTCAGCTTGGTCGATTGCTATCTGGCTCCGCTGCTGTGGCGTTTGCCGTTGCTGGGTATCGAATTGGCGGGCGCAGGGGCGAAAGAGCTGAAAGGTTATATGACGCGTGTCTTCGAACGTGATGCTTTCCTGGCATCGTTGACCGAAGCTGAGCGTGAAATCCGTTTGCACACCCGAGGTTAAACCTGTATGGCGTTGTCTCAACTGTCTCCGCGCCGTCCGTATCTGTTGCGGGCTTTTTATGACTGGCTGCTGGATAATCAATTAACGCCGCATCTGGTGGTTGATGTATCTCTGCCGGGCGTAATGGTGCCAATGGAATTCGCCCGCGATGGGCAGATAGTGCTGAATATCGCACAGCGTGCGGTAGGTGGCCTGGAGTTGGCTGATGACAGCGTGCGTTTTAACGCCCGCTTTGGGGGCGTACCGCGTCAGGTTTATGTCCCGATGGCCGCTGTGTTGGCGATTTACGCCCGAGAAAACGGCGCTGGCACCATGTTTGAGCCAGAGCCCGCCTATGAGCTGGATAACCTTACGGATGCGCAGGGTGAGGCATTGACGCCGGGCGTGGTGATGTCGGTTGTGGATAACGAGCAACAAGACAGTGTGGCGGAGACTAACCCGCCTGATGACGATCCGCCGCCGGCGCCGCGCGGTGGGCGACCATCGTTACGTGTGGTGAAATAATCACATTCACAGAAAAGGGGCAGCCGTCGGTATGCCCCTTTTTTATGGCAACAACATTGATAAAAATCGATAACCGTTTGCGGCAGGAGAGCGTGATGAAATAGCAATAGCTAAATCATCCGCATCGTTCGCACAAGAAAAAGGCGGCTTGCGCCGCCTTGATGGATAGCGTTCTGATTACACTTCCAGATAGTTCATGATGCCATCCGCGGCCTTGCGGCCTTCGGCAATGGCGGTCACTACCAGGTCGGAACCGCGTACCGCATCGCCACCTGCGAAGATTTTCGGGTTGCTGGTCTGGAACGCACTCTCGCTCTGCTCCGGGGCCACGATGCGCCCTTGGCTGTCGAGATCCACGCCATGTTTCGCTAACCAGTCCATCTTGTGCGGACGGAAACCGAACGCCATGATCACCGCGTCTGCTTCCAGCACATGCTCGGAGCCTTCGACGATTTCAGGACGACGGCGGCCATTGGCATCCGGCGCACCCAGTTCAGTACGCGCCATTCTTACGCCGCAGGCTTTACCGGCACCGTTGATTTCGATGCTGAGCGGTTGCAGGTTGAACAGAAATTCCACGCCCTCTTCGCGCGCGTTTTTCACTTCGCGCTTGGAGCCGGGCATGTTGACTTCATCACGGCGGTAGGCACAGGTTACGTGGGTTGCACCGTGGCGCACAGAGGTACGCACGCAGTCCATCGCGGTATCACCGCCACCCAACACCACCACGCGTTTGCCGCTCATGTCGGTATAGGGTTCATCCGGCGTAGTTTCAAAGCCCATCAGTTGCTTGGTGTTGGCAATCAGGAACGGCAGCGCGTCGTACACGCCCGGCGCGTCCTCGTTTTCCAATCCGCCACGCATGGACTGATAGGTGCCGACGCCCAGGAATACCGCGTCGTAATCGGCGAGCAGGGTCTCGAGCGCAATGTCTTTGCCAATCTCGGTGTTGAGTTGGAACTCAATACCCATCTCACTGAAGATTTCACGGCGTTTGATCATCACCTCTTTCTCCAGCTTGAAGGCCGGGATCCCGAAGGTCAGCAAACCGCCAATTTCAGGGTGACGATCAAACACCACCGCCTGCACACCGCTGCGTGCCAGCACGTCAGCACACGCTAACCCCGCCGGGCCCGCGCCCACAATGGCAACACGCTTGCCGGTGGGTTTCACGTGAGACAGGTTGGGTTTCCAGCCCATTTCGATCGCTTTGTCATTGATGTAGCGTTCGATATTGCCGATGGTGACCGCGCCAAACTCTGCATTGAGCGTACAAGAACCTTCACACAGTCTGTCCTGCGGGCATACGCGTCCACACACTTCCGGCAGACTGTTGGTCTGGTGCGACAGCTCAGCCGCTTCGATAATGCGCCCTTCGTTTGCCAGTTTCAGCCAGTTGGGAATGTAGTTGTGTACCGGGCACTTCCATTCGCAATAGGGGTTACCGCAGGCCAGGCAGCGGTCTGCCTGCGCCTTGGACTGGCTTTCGGAAAAGGGTTCGTAGATTTCCACGAACTCGATTTTGCGAATCTTTAACGGCTTTTTCGGCGGATCAACACGCTGTAAGTCGATAAATTGATAAACGTTCTGACTCATAATGCCCTCTTACTGCGCCTGAACCCGCAATTCGGCTGCGGAACGACTACGATGCCCTAATAATGCCTTCACATCACTCGACTTGGGTTTCACCAGCGCGAAACGCGATGCCCAGACCGGCCAGTTAGCGAGGATCTCTTCGCCGCGCTGCGAACCGGTGTGCTGCACGTGCTCGGTGATCAGGCCGCGCAAGTGCTCTTCGTGAATCGCCAAATCGTCGACCGACAGCACTTCCACTAGCTCAGGGTTGACGCGCTTACGGAACTCACCGTCTTCATCCAGTACGTAGGCAAAACCGCCGGTCATGCCTGCGCCAAAGTTGACGCCGGTGCGGCCCAATACGCAGACGATACCACCCGTCATGTATTCACAGCCGTTGTCGCCGATGCCTTCCACCACGGTGATAGCTCCGGAGTTACGCACGCCGAAACGTTCACCCGCACGGCCTGCGGCAAACAGTTTGCCGCCGGTAGCACCGTACAGACAGGTGTTGCCGATAATGCTCGCTTCATGACTGCGGAACGCGGAACCAACCGGAGGACGCACGGAGATGCAGCCGCCCGCCATGCCTTTGCCCACATAGTCGTTGGCGTCGCCGGTCAAGGTCAGTTCGACGCCGCCTGCGTTCCATACGCCGAAGCTTTGCCCGGCGGTGCCGGAGAAGTTGGCTTTGATCGGGTCGCTTGCCAGACCTTGATCGCCGTGCTGCGCGGCAATAGCACCGGACAGCGTTGCGCCGACAGAACGGTCGGTGTTGCGGATATCAAAGTAGAGCGCTTTGCTCTGTTTTGCTGCGATGTGCGGTTGTGCCTGAGACAGCAGCGCCTTGTTCAACAGCCCGTCATCAAACGGCGGGTTGCTCTCGGTGCAGTACAGCGCTTTACCCGGTTGCGGCTGTGCGGTTTGCAACAGTGCAGAGAGGTCCAGCTTGTTCTGTTTGGCGGTGAAGCCATCCAATTCCACCAGTAGATCGGTACGGCCAATCAAATCAACCAGCTGGCTCACCCCCAGCTCCGCCATCAGCAGACGGGTTTCTTGGGCAATAAAGTTGAAGTAGTTGATCACACGCTCTGGCAGGCCGTGGTAGTGATCGCGGCGCAGCTTGTCATCCTGCGTGGCGACGCCGGTCGCACAGTTATTCAGGTGGCAAATACGCAGATATTTACAGCCGAGTGCGACCATCGGGCCGGTGCCGAAGCCGAAGCTTTCTGCGCCCAGAATCGCTGCTTTGATGATATCAACACCGGTTTTCAGGCCGCCGTCCACTTGCAGACGGATTTTGTGGCGCAAGCCGTTAGCCACCAGCGCCTGCTGGGTTTCTACCAGCCCCAGTTCCCACGGGCAGCCCGCATATTTCACTGAGCTGAGCGGGCTGGCGCCGGTGCCGCCGTCATACCCGGCGATGGTGATCAGGTCGGCGTAAGCTTTGGCTACGCCAGTTGCAATGGTGCCCACGCCCGGCTCGGAAACCAGCTTGACCGAAATCATCGCTTTCGGGTTGACCTGCTTCAGGTCGAAAATCAACTGTGCCAAGTCTTCGATAGAGTAAATATCGTGGTGCGGCGGCGGTGAAATCAACGTTACGCCCGGCACGGAGTAGCGCAATCTGGCGATATATGGTGTTACTTTATCGCCCGGTAACTGACCGCCTTCACCGGGTTTGGCCCCCTGCGCCACTTTAATCTGAATTACGTCAGCGTTGACCAGATAAGCAGGGGTCACACCGAAGCGACCAGAAGCCACCTGCTTGATACGTGACACTTTATTGGTGCCGTAACGCGCCGGATCTTCGCCCCCTTCACCGGAGTTGGAGTTACCGCCAATGGTGTTCATGGCTTCCGCCAGAGACTCATGGGCTTCGGGGCTCAGTGCACCGATAGACATGGCGGCGGTGTCAAAGCGCTTAAACAGCTCGCTGGCCGGTTCTACGTCGTCAACCGGAATCGCTACGCCTTCCTGCGGTTTGATGGCCAGCAGGTCGCGCAGCGTCGCCACCGGGCGCTCGTTGACGTGTTTGGCATATGTCAGGTAGTCGCTGTACTCACCGCTTTTCACGGCTTGTTGCAGGCTGTTAACCACATCCGGGTTATAGGCGTGGTATTCACCGTCGTAAACGAATTTCAGCAAGCCACCCTGTTCCAGCGTTTTACGCTTCAACCACGCGCGTTTCGCCAGATTTTGCAGGTCTTGCTCGAAATCATCGAAGTTGGCACCACCAATACGGCTCACCACCCCGTGGAAGCAGAGCGCAGACAGCTCTTTGTGCAGGCCCACCGCTTCAAACAGCTTGGAGCAACGGTACGAGGCGATAGTCGAGATGCCCATTTTGGACATGATCTTGTACAGCCCTTTGTTGATGCCGTTGCGGTAGTTGAGCATTACGGTGCGGTAAGGCTTCTCGATGGTGTGGTTATCCACCAGTCGCGCCAGTGATTCATACGCCAGATACGGATAGATGGCCGTAGCGCCGAAGCCCAGCAGCACGGCGAAGTGATGCGGATCGCGGGCGCTGGCGGTTTCAACAATCAGGTTAGCATCGCAACGCAGGCTCTTTTCCACCAGACGGTGTTGTATCGCACCCACAGCCATTGGCGCTGGAACCGGTAAACGGTGCTCGCTGATGGCGCGGTCGGAAAGCACCAGCAATACGGCACCTTCGCGTACTTTGCGCTCGGCTTCTTCACACAGCGCTTCCACGGTTTGCTGCAATGACTTCTCGCGCGGATCGAAGGTCAGATCCAGCGTTTCCGCGCGGTAGTGCTGTTGGTCTTGGGTGAGCAACTGCGTAAAGTCGGAGTACAACAGGATTGGCGATTTGAAACTCAAACGGTGCGCCTGACCTTCGGCTTCACAGAAGACGTTCATTTCACGGCCAATACAGGTCGCCAGCGACATGACGTGCGCTTCACGCAGCGGGTCGATCGGCGGGTTGGTCACCTGCGCAAACTGCTGACGGAAGTAGTCGTAAATGATGCGAGGACGGCTGGAGAGCACAGCAAATGGGGTGTCATCACCCATTGAACCTGTCGCTTCCTGGCCGTTTTCGCCCAGTACGCGCACAATCTGGTCCAGCTCTTCGCTGCTGTAACCGAACTGCTTCTGGTAGGTTTCCAGCAGGCTGTCATCCAGCTTACGGCTGCCAACCTGATCGTCTGGCAGCTCTTCAAACGGCACCAGACGCTTGACGTTGCGTTCCATCCACTCTTTGTACGGGTGGCGGCCTTTGAGGTCGTTGTCGGTTTCGTTGGAGTGCAGAATGCGGCCTTCTAGGGTATCGATAACCATCAGTTCGCCGGGGCCAACGCGACCTTTTTCCACCACTTCGTCCGGCTGATAATCCCAAATCCCCACTTCGGAGGCACAGGTGATCAGCTTGTCTTTGGTGATGACGTAGCGCGCCGGGCGCAGGCCGTTACGGTCCAGGTTACAGGCCGCATAGCGACCATCGGACATAACGATACCGGCCGGGCCATCCCACGGCTCCATGTGCATGGAGTTAAAGTCAAAGAATGAACGCAGTTCCGGGTCCATGTCTGGGTTGTTCTGCCAGGCGGGCGGCACCAGCAAGCGCATGGCGCGCACGATATCCATCCCGCCGCTCAGGAACAGCTCCAGCATGTTATCCAACGAGCTGGAGTCAGAGCCGGTTTCGTTAACGAACGGTGCGGCATCTTGCAGATCGGGGATCAGCGGCGTTTTAAATTTATAGGCACGTGCCCGCGCCCATTGACGGTTACCGGCAATGGTGTTGATTTCACCGTTGTGCGCCAGATAGCGGAACGGCTGGGCCAGCGGCCAGCGCGGCACGGTGTTGGTGGAGAAGCGTTGGTGGAACAGGCAGATGGCCGATTCCAGGCGCAAATCCGCCAGGTCCAGGTAAAAGCGCGGCAAATCCGCCGGCATACACAGACCTTTATAGATGTTGATCAGGTTGGAGAAGCTACAGACGTAGAACTCTTTATCCTGAATACGCTTTTCAATACGGCGGCGCGCCATGAACAAGCGGCGCTCCATATCGCGCGGCGACCATCCCGCCGGGGCGTTGACAAAAATCTGTTCGATACGCGGCAGTGAGGAGAGTGCAATTTCACCGAGCACGTCTGGGTTGGTGGGCACTTCGCGCCATCCCAGTACGGACAAGGTTTCATTTTGCAGTTCTTCTTCCACAATGCGACGCGCCGCACGGGCCAGATCCTGGTCTTGATTGAGGAACATCATGCCCACGGCGTAGTTCTTCGCCAACCGCCAGCCGTGCTCTTCGGCCACCAGTCGGTAGAAACGATCGGGTTTTTGTAATAACAAGCCGCAGCCGTCGCCGGTTTTGCCGTCAGCAAGGATCGCGCCACGGTGCTGCATACGGGCCAGTGCGTGAATCGCAGTACGCACGACCTTGTGGCTCGGTTCACCTTCTATATGGGCGATCAATCCGAAACCACAGTTGTCTCTCTCTTGGGATGCATCGTACAACATATCTCAGTGAACCTCCCCAGGCTCTGTGTGACTCTCACAACCTACTTCGTTCGGCACCGTGGCGTTGAACGGTGGCGGATGACGGGGTCGCGCATCCTGCCGTTCTCTTCTTCGGCCTCTCGTGACGGTCTTACAAGTGGACTATGACTTGCTTTAAGAGGGAGTCTTTCTTTTCTAACTGCATAAATATGACGAGTCGCGGACTCGTCGGGAAAGCTTCCAGCGGACTCCCAAATTAGCGAGAAAGCCAGTTCAGGTCAAATATCAATGCGAAATGTGCGATTAAGGGATAATTTTTAGTTATGATTATGAAAATAAATGATTTTTTTGAGAAAATCCTCGTTGGGCTGCGCGTTGGTGGCCGAATGAAGTGTGAGCTGTATCACTATGCAAAAGCGTGAACATCTCGTCACCCTGCTGCGTTATCTCTACGTTATAGAATATTCTGCTGCGGATATCCACTTTTAGATTTAATGAAACTCTTTTTAAGTAACGCTTCATCTTTTCATGGCGCGAACGTAAGGGATTAGAAACTTTAATCAGCGTGGATATGAGTTTATTTTCACTAAAAGCGAATAAAAATGCATTTCATTGGGGGCGTGATTGATCGCGGTCATCGCGAACGCAGGAAGAGAAGGGTAGTCTGCTTTCCCTCAGGGGATAGGTTAGAATATGCAATTGCAAAAATTAATCAATATGTTTGGCGGGGATTTGCAACGTCGTTATGGTGAAAAGATTCATAAACTGACGCTGCACGGCGGATTCAACTGCCCAAATCGGGATGGTACGCTCGGGCGAGGCGGTTGCACATTCTGCAATGTGGCCTCTTTTGCCGATGAGGCCATGCAACGCCAAAGCATCGCCGATCAGCTCAGCACGCAGGCGGGCAAAGTCAATCGCGCTAAGCGCTATCTGGCCTATTTTCAAGCCTATACCAGCACCTATGGCGAAGTGCAGATGTTGGATCGGCTTTATCAGGAGGCGTTGCAACAAGCCGATATCGTTGGCCTGTGCGTGGGCACGCGCCCCGATTGCGTACCGGACAGCGTGCTGGATCTGTTGGCGGGTTACCACGCGCAAGGCTATGAGGTGTGGCTGGAACTGGGGCTACAGAGCGCCTGGGATAAAACGCTTCATCGTATCAATCGCGGTCACGATTTTGCCTGCTATCAGGAAACGGTGCAGCGTGCGCATCAACGCGGTTTGCGCGTGTGCTGCCACCTGATTGTCGGGTTGCCGGGCGAGGATGCCGAGCACTGCATGACGACGCTGCAACGTGTGGTGGATACCGGCGTTGAAGGCATCAAGCTTCACCCTCTGCATATTGTCGACGGCAGCATTATGGCTAAGTCCTGGCGCGCCGGGCGTCTTTGCGAATTGCCGCTGGACACCTACGTCACCACGGCTGGCGAGATGATTCGCCATACGCCCCCCGAGGTGGTGTTTCATCGTATTTCTGCCAGCGCCCGGCGGCCGACGCTGCTGGCTCCGCTCTGGTGCGAAAACCGTTGGACCGGGATGGTGGAATTGGATTTATATCTTCAGACGCACGGGGTGCAAGGCTCCGCGCTCGGTCAGCCATATCAACCGGTTATCCTCGGATAATGTTAACGCGTTGTGGTGATTGTCTCACCGCATCGTGCTGTGTTTTGCGTTATGATGGCGCGGTGGGTATCCAAGGGAATTCTCTATGAAGCAGATCCGGTTGTTGGCGCAGTACTACGTCGATTTGATGGTAAAGCTCGGGCTGGTGCGTTTTTCACTGTTGCTGGCCTCGGTGCTGGTATTGCTGGCGATGGCCGTGCAGATGGCAGTCACGCTACTGCTGACCGGCAAGGTCGAAGACATCGATGTGGTTCGTTCCGTGTTTTTTGGCTTGTTAATCACCCCCTGGGCGGTTTATTTCCTCTCCGTGGTGGTGGATCAGTTAGAGGAGTCGCGCCAACGTCTGGCTAAGCTGGTGGCAAAGCTGGAGGAGATGCGCCTGCGCGACCAGACGCTGAACGAACAGCTCAAGGGCAATATTGCCCAGCTCAATCAGGAGATTGCCGATCGCGAAAAAGCGGAAGAGGCGCGCCTGATAATGCTGAGCAAGCTCAAAGAGGAAATTGCCGGACGCGAACAGGCGCAGGTGGAACTGGAGCAACAATCCGCGCTGTTACGATCGTTTCTCGATGCCTCGCCAGATCTGGTTTACTACCGCAATGAAAATAAAGAGTTTTCCGGCTGTAACCGCGCCATGGAACTGCTGTTGGGCCGCAGCCAGAAACAGCTGGTGGGCCTGACACCAAAAGATGTTTACACCCCCGATGTCGCGGAAAAAGTGATGGAGACGGATGAGAAAGTGTTCCGTCACAATGTGTCACTCACCTATGAACAGTGGCTGGTCTATCCCGATGGGCGCAAAGCCTGTTTTGAACTGCGCAAGGTGCCTTTCTACGACCGAATGGGCAAACGACACGGGCTCATGGGTTTTGGTCGCGATATAACCGAGCGTAAGCGCTACCAGGACGCGTTAGAGAACGCCAGTAGGGAGAAGACCACTTTCATCTCAACAATCAGCCACGAGCTTCGTACGCCGCTTAATGGCATCGTGGGCCTCAGCCGCATCCTGCTCGATACGCATCTGGATGCGGAACAAGAAAAATATCTCAAAACCCTGCATGTCAGCGCCATTACGCTGGGCAATATCTTTAACGACGTGATCGAGATGGACAAGCAGGAGCGCCGCAAGGTGCAATTGGATAATCAGCCTATTGATTTTATTGGCTTCCTAGCGGATTTGGAAAACCTGGGCGGTTTGCTGGCGCAGCCGAAAGGGTTGCAACTGGTGGTTGAACAACATCCGCCGTTGCCACAGCGGGTGATTACCGATGGCACGCGTCTGCGCCAGATTCTGTGGAACCTGCTCAGCAACGCGGTGAAATTTACCCAGAAAGGGAACATCGTGGTGCGTGTCTGGCACGATGCGGGCGATCAGTTATGTTTTGAAGTCGAAGACTCTGGCATGGGCATTCCCGAAGATGAGTTGGAGAAAATCTTCGCCATGTACTATCAGGTAAAAGACAAGCATGGTGGTAAACCGGCGACCGGTACTGGCATTGGCCTGGCGGTTTCCAAGCGTCTGGCGCAGAACATGGGCGGTGATATTCATGTCACCAGCACCCAGGGCAAAGGCTCTTGCTTTACGCTGACCGTTACTGCCCCGGCGCTGGAAGATGAGGTGATCGTCGGCGGAGAGGATGAGTTGCCGTTACCCGCGCTCAACGTGCTGCTGGTGGAGGACATCGAACTGAACGTGGTGGTCGCACGTTCGGTGCTGGAGAAACTGGGCAGCAGCGTGGAAGTGGCGATGACCGGACAGGACGCGCTGACGATGTTCGATCCAGACGAATTCGATCTGGTGCTGCTGGATATCCAACTGCCGGACATGACTGGGCTGGATGTGGCACGTGAGCTGCGCAAAAAATATGCCGGACAAAGCCTGCCGCCGCTGATTGCTTTAACGGCTAACGTACTGCGCGATAAAAAAGAGTATCTCGATGCCGGTATGGACGATGTGCTTAGCAAACCGCTGGCAGTACCTGCATTAACTGCGATCATTAAACAGCATTGGGATTATCAGGATGAGCCTGAGCAGGCTGTGATGGATGACGCTAAACAGGAACCGGTTCGAGAAGCGTTGCTTGATATTCCCATGTTGCAACAATATCTGGATTTGGTCGGACCGTCGCTGATCCATCAGAGCGTTGCGATGTTTGAGCAGATGATGCCCGGTTATCTTGCCGTGCTGGATTCCAACATGACGGCGCGCGATCAGAAAGGCATTGCGGAAGAAGGGCACAAAATCAAAGGGGCCGCCGGTTCCGTTGGGTTGCGTCATCTACAGCAGGTGGCGCAGCAAATCCAGACTACGACGCTGCCCGCCTGGTGGGACAACGTGCAGGAGTGGATTGACGAACTGAAACAGGACTGGCAGCACGATATTGACGTATTGAAAGCCTGGGTGGCTGAACAGGAAAAACGCGCCCGCAAATAGCGGGTGCACGCCAACGCGGTACGATAAATCGCGGTGTGGGCAGTGTGAACGTGCGGGCGAAAAGGATTTTCAGGGGCCTAAAAAAAATGACCCCGACCGAGGCCGGGGTGCGCGAATTATGCGCCAACACCAGGGAAACTATGCACCTGCTTGATAATTATCAGCAGTTTCAGTTAGCAGGTGCGAGTATTCGCAACGTCGTAAGGTGACGAACCGCTCAAGCAACAAAATAGCAAATGCAGAAATCTTTGTTACAAGAATCATTAAAATGTGTGATGTAGATTAGTGTTTGTCAATCAAAAAATCAATTAGTTGATGTAATGAAATGAAGGAAAATATGATGAAACGAGTCGGCATCGTTCTGAGCGGTTGCGGCGTCTATGATGGCGCCGAAATTCACGAAGCAGTGCTGACGCTGCTTGCTGTCGATCGTGCGGGGGCTCAGGCGGTATGCTTTGCGCCAGATAAGCCGCAATTTCATGTGGTTAATCACCTGACGGGTGAAGTAACGGATGATAATCGCAATATTTTAGTCGAGTCCGCGCGTATCGCCCGTGGCAACATCCAACCACTGTCGCAGGCGGATGCCAGCCAATTGGATGCGTTAATCGTTCCCGGCGGTTTTGGTGCGGCGAAGAACCTGAGTGATTTCGCGACAGAAGGCGCGGCGTGTCAGGTTGATGAGTCATTGGCGTTACTCACGCAAGAAATTTATAAGCAGAACAAACCAATTGGTTTTATTTGCATCGCGCCGGCGCTGTTGCCAAAACTGCTGGGGGAGCCGGTGAGAGTTACAATTGGAAATGATATTGATACCGCAGAATGTATAGAAGAAATGGGTGGCACCCACATTGTTTGCCCGGTGGATGATATTGTGGTTGATGCACAACACAAAGTGGTAACGACACCGGCTTACATGCTGGCGAACTCCATTAGCGAGGCGGCCAAAGGCATCGATAAACTGGTTGAACGTGTTTTGGGCTTTACCGAATGAGAGGGTGGGGCAAAAAACGCGGTGTGATCCTTGGGATAAAACGCTGGGTAATTCGCGGCGTCCTTTCGTTGCTTGGCCTGTGGTTGGCGGGGATTTTGCTATTCGCGTTTTTGCCGGTTCCGTTTTCTGCCGTGATGGCGGAGCGGCAGGTGAGCGCCTGGCTGAGCGGTGATTTCTCCTACGTTGCACGCTCGACATGGGTGCCAATGGATGAGATTGCGCCCGTGATGGCGTTGGCGGTGATTGCCGCAGAAGATCAGAAATTCCCAGAACACGCTGGGTTTGATATGGCGGCCATCCGGGCTGCGTTGGCACACAATGAGCGTGACGGCGCACGGGTGCGCGGTGGCTCGACGCTCACGCAGCAAATGGTGAAAAACCTGTTTCTGTGGGATGGGCGAAGCTGGTTGCGTAAAGGGCTGGAAGCAGGTATCACAGTAGGCGTTGAACTGGTCTGGACTAAACGGCGGATTTTGACGGTCTACCTGAATATTGTGGAGTTCGGGCCGGGAATTTTCGGCGTGCAGCAGGCAGCGCAGCACTTCTTCAACAAGCCTGCCAGCCGCTTGACGGCCGGTGACGCGGCGCTGTTGGCGGCCGTGTTGCCGAATCCGATTCGCTTTCGGGTTAATGCGCCATCACGCTATGTGAGTCAACGCCAGCAGTGGATATTGCGTCAAATGTCCCAGATAGGGGGCGAAGCGTTTTTACGGATGAACGGATTGCGTTGAAGGCTGGCTTGCCCTGTGCCGTTCGTACGTTTGACTATCGTTGAAAGGGGAAGTTATGCGAGTGGTGATGTTTAACAGGCTGGCATGCGTGTGTGCGCTGATGCTGTGGGTTATTGGCGGTGTCGTCATGCAGGCACAGGCGCAGGAACGTCACGACGATCCCTACGCGTTTCTGCAACAGTCGGTGCTGACGACGGTCAAGCAACAGCTGCGGCAGGGCACTGAGAAACCGCAAACGAGACTCGCTTACACTGAACTGATCGCTCAGGCAGAAAAAGCGCTCAACAAACCCAATCCGAGCGTAACGGAAAAGGGGATGACACCACCCAGTGGCTCTAAACACGATTATATGAGCCTCAGCGTCTACTGGTGGCCCGATAGCAACAAATCTAATGGATTGCCTTGGGTGCGCCGTGACGGCGTTATAAACCCTGTCAGCAAGAGTGATGACATCGACGGCGTTCGGTTGGAAGATTTTACCGATCAGGTGTACACGCTGACGTTAGCTTGGTACTTCTCTGATAACGCCTCCTATGCCGATAAGGCGATTTCGCTGATTCGCACCTGGTTTATCGATCCTGAAACCCGAATGAATCCCAATCTTGATTTTGCGCAGGGTGTACCCGGCATTGCGCCAGGACGCGGGGCGGGCGTGCTCGATGGACGTTACTTCTCCACCCGGATTGTGGATGCACTGATCATGCTGCGCGACTACCAAGGGTGGCAAAAAGAGGATGACACGCAGATGCGTGAGTGGATGACGTCCTATCTGGAGTGGTTGCAGACCAGCAAGCTGGCGAAGCGGGAATCGGAAGCGAAGAATAACCACGGTAGCTGGTACGCCGCGCAGGTGGCCGGTATCGCATGGTATCTCGGCAAGAAAGATATTGTTTCTGCGATGGCCGCGCTACAGCGTACCAAGCTGAATCACCAGATTCAGGATGACGGCGCGCAGCCGGAAGAGCTTTCTCGCACCCGTTCCTTCCACTACAGCTACTTCAACCTGCAAGCCATTACCAACATGGCGGTATTGGCCGATAAAGTGGGCGAAGATCTGTGGCGCTATCGCACGCCGCAGGGTAGCGGTATCACTAACGCTTTTAATTTCCTGGCCCCTTATCTGGACAAAGATAATCGCTGGCCTTACAAATCGTTCGATCAGAAAAGTGCGCGATTAATTCCCCTGATGCTGCGGGTGGATGAGGCCAAGGGCAATACGCGTTACCGTAACCGCATTGAAAAAGCCGGATTTGCCACCTTCCTGTCCGGTATGACGCGTGACAAGCAGGATGTCGGCGGCGAAATTGGTCAAGAGACGCGCCGCGACGTTTGGCTGCTCTCATCGTTGGCCAGTGCGCCCAGCGCGTAATTCAGGTGCCAGAAAATGAAAAAGGGTGCCGAGGCACCCTTTTCTTGCTACGACGAGCGGTTATTCCAGGAAGGTGAACGCCGTTGTCACGTGTTTCACGCCACTCACTTTGCTGGCAATCTCAGCAGCAGAACGCCCTTCGCGCTGGGTGACCAGACCCAACAGGAAGACTTCACCGTTCTCGGTCGTCACTTTCACGTTGGATGATTTTACCGTATCAGTGGCAAGCAACTGGGAGCGAACTTTAGTGGTGATCCAGGTATCCATAGAGGCGGTGCCCATGGAGACTGGGGTGCCTTTACGGATCTCGTTATAGACTTCTGTCGCACCATCCACACCCATGGCTATCTGTTTTGCCCGGCTGGCCAGGTCGGTGGTGGGGGCTTGCCCGGTCAGCAACACTTTACCCTGATAGGCGGTCGCTACGATGCGTGCATCTTTGGATAACTGCTGATCTTTGCTGATGGCGTTAGAGACACGGACTTCCAATGTACCATCATCCACCTGCGTGCCTACCGTGCGTGGGTCGGTCGCGGTCTTGGTGGCAACAGCACCGCCAACTGCAGCGACGCCAATACAACCTTGCAGCAACAGGGCGACAGACAGCACGGCAAATGCAGAACATATCCTCATGGGGGTGCTCCTTAATCGTTCTGGTGTGGAAAAAGGGAATTATCAATCAAATCGCACAGGCAATTAACGGTCAGCATGTGCATTTCCTGCACACGCGCACTGCGATGTGAAGGTATACGTATTTCAACATCCTGCGGCCCAAGTAAACCGGCCAGTTCCCCGCCGTCGTAGCCGGTCAGCGCGACAATCGTCATATCACGCGTTACCGCGGCTTCCACGGCTTTCACAATATCCCGGCTGTTGCCTCGGGTGGAAATCGCCAGCAAAATATCGCCCGCTTGCCCCAATGCACGCACCTGTTTTGCGTACACTTCTTCATGCAGACGATCGTTTGCTATCGCGGTTAAGACCACATTATCCGCATTTAGTGCAATCGCCGGTAAACTGGGGCGCTCCGCTTCAAAGCGGTTGATCATGCTGGCGGCAAAATGCTGTGCGTTAGCGGCGGAAGTCCCATTGCCACAGCACAGGATTTTGTTACCGTTGAGTAAGGAGTGCACCAGTGCAGTGGCTGCTCTGGCGATCGCATCGGGTAGGGCTTCCGCTGCGGCGATTTGTGTTTGAATACTTTCGGTGAAACAGACTTTTATTCTATCCAGCACGGTGCATTAACCTATTTTCCAAGCGATCCATTGAGCAATGCGATCTTTTCTCTGACAACGACACCGTCCAGATGCGGTGTTTACGCGCCAAAGGCGTTTGGCAACCAATCATAGTGTTCGCCGGTAATCGCCAGTATATCGAATCGGCAGCTTGTCGTGTCAAAACTCTGCTGCCGCTGCGCCAGCCACAGTGCCGCCGCCCGCAGTAACCGCTGTTGTTTGCGGGGCGTCACACTCTCCGCTGCCGAACCAAATTGCGCATTTTTGCGGTAACGGACCTCAACAAAGACCCAGGTGTGTCCATCCCGCATAATCAAATCCAGCTCACCGCCGCGGCAACTCACGTTGGCGGCGACGAACGTCAGCCCGGCGTGGTGTTCCAGATAGCGCCGGGCGTGCTGTTCATAGCGTGAGCCTGTCGCTCGCCGATTCAGGGAACGGGCACCAATTGACCCTGACGATATTGCAGCCAGGTTAATTGACGATTGATAACGCAATCTGCATTGGCGGTTAACGTGCCCGTTGCGCCCGTAATTTGCTGGCTCGACGACTGGCGTAAATCAGCAAAGTGGTTCGCCAACGCCCAGGCATCCATCCCCATGGCATAGAGACGCACCAGTGAGTAGTCATTCTTGAACTGGCTCGCCACTTGTTGCATCAGCGCCGGGTTGCTGCCTGCCAGCAAGGGGATCTCACTGAACTGAAGGCCTTCCATTTCAAGACGGAAATCTGGCCCCAACCCGGCCTGGAAGCTGCGCGAGCTGGCGTACAACGCCGGGCGTGACTGCGAGGTGGTGCGCATATCGATCATCGGTTTAATCAGCGCCAATTCATCCGGTGTCGCCAGAATATAAACTGCATCGACATTGCCGCTGCCACTGGTGCTGACGGTGGGTTCAATCTGTGCCGGAATGGTTAACCCGCCGATGGTGGTGCCCGGCTGTGCCGCTGAGGACATCACATTGACGGGCTGACCGTTCAGACTCAACCCGGCACCGCTGTTGATGGCCTGTTTCAGCTCTGCGGTATTACCAAAGCGTTGTTGCAGCAGCGTATTACCGCCCTGACTTTGCCAGGCTTGTGCAAAGGCATTAATCACGCGATCGCCCAACGCGCTGCGTGGTACCAGCAACAGCGGCTGTTGTTTGCCTTGGCGGTGAATAAATTGCGCCGCGTCGCGTGCTTCATCTTCGGGTGACAGAGCAAAGAAACACATGTTAGGGGTGTTTTGCACATGCTCGGGCTGATTGAGCGCCAGAATGTTCACGGTGGTTTGCTGACCGGTGAGTTGCTCAACATCGTTTTTCAGTAGGGGCCCAACGATGATTGATGCACCGTCCTTCTGCGCTTGCGCGACCAGATTTACTACAGGCTGCGACGTGGTGTCGTAGACTTTCACAGACACGCCGCTGGCGGCTTCAGGTGCCGGTGACACGCTGGCTGGTGTAGCATACGGGGTACTGATTGAGGTTACCGCCCCATTGCTTGTTGCTGCTGAGGCCGTATCAGCAGGCGTGCTGTACGCCATGCTGGCCTGACCGCTTTTCGCCGCATTAAAGCCCAGTTGGATGGCATTGGCGAACACCTGTGCCTGACCGTTGAGCGGCAGCAGTAGGGCGATGCCATTGCCGATACCGCCACCGGCCACCGGCAAGGCTGTTTGGCCTGATGCCAGCGGCGTCGGCAGCGTTTGTGCTGCCGGGTGGCGCGGGTAGCGCGTTTGCCAGTCGCTCAGCGCAGCTTTCAACTGATCGCTCGACTCGCGGTTGTTCTGGTAGGTGGTGAGCAAATCCACCCATCCGGCCAGTACGTTCTCATTGGCGTTGATCAGCACACCGCTGGCTGCCTGTGCAGACATCTGTGTCAGGGCAACCCAAGTCTGATCGATATTCTTTTGATGTTCATCGCCTTTGAGCTGTGGTTCTTGGGCAATATAGGCACGTAGCAGGTCAGCAGAGGGCTGGCCTTGATGTGCGTTGATCTGCGCCTGATAGTAACGCGCCTGTTGATCGGCGGAGAGTGCGCTGACGTCCAGCCCTTGCAGGGCGGCGGCGGCAGCGTTGCTGTCATTGTTGGCGGCGGCGATTTCCGCTTTCAGCAGTTGCTGCTCACGCTGCTGCGGTTGTGCCAACTGCGCAGGCAGTGCGTTGAACTGCTCGGTGGCTTGAGGGAGCTTTCCTTCCTGCACAAGGGCACGAATCGCAAGTAATTGCCAGCCAGCCTTGTTATTATCTCGGCTTTGCTCCATTTGTTGCAGGTAGTAATTAGAGGAAGCTCCGGCCTGACCTTGAACATCAGGTGAAGGCGGCTGTGGCGCCTGGCCTGGACATCCCGCAAGAAGCAGCGCCGCGAATAACACAGACGCGATACGCCCTGTTTGCGAACGGACGAAATGATTGGGAAGCATACTGTATCCAGTGGTTTTTTTATAAAGATGCTCAATATTAAATCGGCAACCCGGATGAAACAATGAATCATGAACAACAAGCAGACATTTCTGCATCCACGCTTTACATTGTGCCAACACCGATTGGCAATCTGGGCGACATCACAGAACGTGCGCTGAGCGTACTGCGCGGGGTGGATGTGGTTGCCGCGGAAGATACGCGCCATACCGGCCTGTTATTGCAACATTTTGCCATCAGTGCGCGCTTATTTGCACTGCACGATCACAATGAGCAGCAAAAGGCCGATCATCTGCTGGCTAAGCTTCAGCAAGGACAATCCATTGCACTGGTGTCTGATGCGGGAACGCCGCTGATTAACGATCCCGGTTACCATCTGGTGCGCCGCTGTCGTGAAGCGGGCGTGCGCGTGGTGCCATTGCCGGGGCCGTGCGCGGCGATCACGGCGCTGTCGGCGGCAGGCATTGCTTCGGATCGTTTTTGTTACGAGGGATTTCTGCCCGCCAAAACCAAAGCGCGTCAGGACCGTTTACTGCAACTGTCGGAAGAGACACGCACGCTGATTTTCTACGAATCCACCCACCGTTTGATTGATAGCCTGGCCGATATAGCAACAGTAATGGGGGAGGCGCGTTATGTGGTGTTGGCACGAGAACTGACCAAAACCTGGGAGTCGATTCAGGGGGCCCCGGTGGGTGAACTGCTGGCCTGGGTGCAAGAAGACGAAAATCGCCGTAAGGGTGAGATGGTGCTGATCGTTGAAGGTTTCCAACCGGATGAGAGTGCGCTTTCAGCGGAAGCGCTGCGTACCCTGGAACTGCTGCGTGCTGAATTGCCGCTGAAAAAGGCGGCGGCGCTGGCGGCGGAAATCCACGGCGTGAAAAAGAACGCACTGTATCGCTATGCGTTGGCGCAAAATGAGGCGGATGACGACGCAGAGGATGACAATCGAGACTAATTCGCCTATCATTCGCGCCGAAGTTGACCAGACAGTCGCCGCTTCATGGTTGTCCCTTTCGGGGGATACGCGTGGAGGGGAGGAAAGTCCGGGCTCCATAGGGCAGGGTGCCAGGTAACGCCTGGGAGGGTAAAACCTACGACCAGTGCAACAGAGAGCAAACCGCCGATGGCCCACGCAAGTGGGATCAGGTAAGGGTGAAAGGGTGCGGTAAGAGCGCACCGCGCGGCGGGTAACCGTTCGCGGCACGGTAAACTCCACCCGGAGCAAGGCCAAATAGGGGTTCACATGGTACGGCCCGTACTGAACCCGGGTAGGCTGCTTGAGCCAGTGCGTGAGTGCTGGCCTAGATGAATGACTGTCCACGACAGAACCCGGCTTATCGGTCGACTTCACCTCTTAAAAAACCCCGCTTCGGCGGGGTTTTTGCGTTTATTGCAGCACCTTTAGATGAGTTACTGTCCAAACGTCCACCTACATCTGGGCATCACTATTGGTTAGGATGATAGGGTCGCCAGTGCGTTAATTGTCTTTCTCGGGAAGGTGCTCTGGATGATAGCAGTCATGAAAATCCCTAAGTTTTTCGTGTAGCACAAAAGCAAGGGTTTCTCGTACCTGATCGTGGGTGATCGCAATGACGGCATAAGACAGTGCGCAACACTGATCTAACAGTTCATCAGGCTTAAGAGGTGTGTCGTCGAACATTATGATGGCTCTCAACTAGAAAATGATAGCTACCACAAGAGTTCCTACGCTCTTTGGGTGGTAGCCCAGACGGGGGTAGGAATACCGGTCTAGTTGGACCCGGCCAGCCCGAAGGCTGCCCCACCTGAGCCACCATAGAGGCGAGCAAAGGCTGCGATATAAAAATGGACGCTTGGCGCGTCCGTTTTATCGCCAACTAGAAATCAGGTTCCTACACCCGGCCACCAATGTGCAGTGACTGGATAATCATAACTGAAAATAGATAAAAAGGGCTAATGAGGCGGGTGAGATAGTTTGTGCATGCGCGAAATTATTTCTGTTTGGAACCACGATCTCAGCCTGAGGTAAAACGACCACAATAGGGATTGCGTTTTTTCTTTATCGTAAAAAGGCCGCCTATGTACTTTAGCGTATGGGTATACTGGTGAATAAAACTCATCAGGCGAGTTTTTCGGGTTCAGCCCATGATGGCCCTATTTTTTAGCGTGAAAGTGGTAATGTCACGCTAAAACACAATGATTCAAATTTATTGATGTTCTTCATCATGCGCCAGTGACTTTCTCCCGGCGAAAAAGGGCGTAGAGTAACCCTATCGAGTGCACTGGCACATCAATATGGCTCACTAAGGATACTTCTATGAACACTTCCCGGATGCCCGCACTGTTTCTCGGCCATGGTAGCCCGATGAACGTGTTGGAAGAAAATGAATATACGCGCGCATGGCGTCAGTTAGGTGAAACCCTGCCGCGCCCGAAAGGCATTATCGCTGTCTCGGCTCACTGGTATACCCGTGGTACGGCGGTAACGGCGATGGAAAAACCGCGCACCATCCACGATTTCGGCGGTTTCCCGCAGGCGCTGTTTGATACCCAGTATCCGGCACCGGGATCGCCTGAATTGGCGGAGCGCATTCAACAGGCGTTGGCACCGCTGCCGGTGATTGCTGACCACGAGCAATGGGGGTTTGACCACGGCTCCTGGGGCGTGTTGATCAAGATGTACCCAGATGCGGATATTCCTGTGGTGCAACTGAGCGTGGACGGCACGCAATCGGCAGAGTACCACTACCAGTTGGGTACCAAACTGGCCGTGCTGCGTGATGAAGGCTATATGATTGTCGCCAGCGGCAACGTGGTGCATAACCTGCGTATGGTGAAATGGGATGGCGATGCCGCGCCTTATGACTGGGCGGTTTCCTTCAATCAGTTTGTCAAAGACAACCTGAACTATCAGGGAGATAACCATCCGTTGGTGGATTTTATGCAACATAAAGGGGCGGCGTTGTCGAACCCGACGCCTGACCACTTTTTACCGCTGCTCTATGTGCTGGGCAGTTGGAATGGCAAAGAGCCCATCACGGTGCCCGTCGATGGTATTGTGATGGGGGCCTTAAGTATGCTGTCGGTACAAGTCGGTGGTTAAGTGTGAACCTCGGGCCCGCGTTTATACGCGGGCTTTTTTTTGGGCGATGATAAAAAACCGCTGTAATTGATTAATCGCATGCTTATGCGTGAAAGGTATTCTCAGCGATGATAAGTTATATCGTCATTAAACCCTATTGGCGTATAGGGTTATAGCCTGGTGGTGGCTCAACCTGATGTTTATATTATGAGATTTTAATTAATCACGAAGAAGAAATAAAATGTCAGTAAACATAAATGGCTATGATTTGAATTACTCTCGGGTTTCCCATCTATTGAGTGGTAATCGATATGAAGCCACATATATGGGATTGTGGGATAAATTTAAAGACCTGTTTAGAACAGAAAAAAAAGAACACGCGTTGCAAACGTTATTTGATATTCTTTATCGGGATAGAGCTGTTTGTCATGGTATTGAGCAAAGTGATACCTCCGCTAACGGCTGGTATGGCATCATTTCCGTTTTTGAAAAACTTAAGTCCTACGCTGGCGAAGCACATAAAGAACGCTTTCATACCGAATTTGATACAAATAATAGAACGATCACTCTCTCAATAGATAATCATATTATTAAAAAAATAAGGATGGATATTGTGTTGAGCGATATAGCTATTGATGGACGGTATTTCATTGCGGACTATCAAGATATCCTTCGCTCGACGCATTCCAGAGGAAGCAGTTTGGTGAGCTTAAAAGATAATAATGATAACGGCATTTCTCATGATTTTTACTCCAAATTTCCTGAATTGGAAAAAATATTGTTGGCATGCAACATGGATAATTTTAACATGATGGGATCTATCATGTCTGATTTGACCCAAAACAGATTAATGAGTAGTCAGATGGCGCTTAATCTTATGGATATGCAAAAACACCTCACGGAAAACTTGTCGTGTGAGCAACCTGTCAGCGCGTTCAAGGGAAAACGCTCTCATTCCTTTTAGTAGAGGCCAGCACCTCAATAAGCCCACATACCGTGGGCTTGCCCAGCGACTAACATTCTTCGTTTATACCCGTCATACTCCAAGTCGCAGGTGTGTTGGCTACGCTAACTAGCTGTTTTTAAGCGAATCTAAAATATCCTGCGCTGTTTTTTTGTGGTTCTCGGACGCTTTGGCATTATTCAGCAGGCGGTTTGCCCAAAACGTCGATGCTTTAGCATCCTTCTTCAACGCTTTGCCATCAGCGAGTAGGCTTGCCAGCGCCATTTGCGCGATAGGGAGATTAGCATCTGCCGCTTTGGTCAGGTACACCTGCCCCTGCTGTGGGTCATGTGGAATTCTTTTAGACGTAAAGTAGATTTTGCCTACGGCAAACTGTGAGGGCACATGCCCACCGTCCGCTGCGCGTTTCAGCCACACAAATCCTTCTTTCCAGACGCTGTCCGAACCGCTTGTAGTCAGGTTATACGCCAGGCGGTTCTGCGCTTCAAGATCGCCCTGTTCTGCACGTTTTACCAGATCGGTATCTTCATCGTAGATAGCTTTAGCATCGGCTGGCAGAGAAGCGGTGCTGGCTGCATGGGCAGTAAACAGGGTGCTGACGGCGAAAATCAGCAGCGCAGACAGAAGTCGCTTTTTCATAAAAGTCCTTTTTTCATGAGGTAAATAACGCTATTGAGTATCGGCGAAGAGGGCGTGTTCTTTAATGTTTTTAGGAATTAATTCAAGTACATCATGGTATTAGTGCAGTAACGCTAAGAAAAAAGCCACTGAGTTCAGTGGCTTTTCCAGGCAACGAGAATCAGCCCAGAATGATATGCGGGTAAAAGCGTGACAGATCCTGAGTGATCAGTTCGCGATCTTCGCGCAGACCAATGCCGCACGGCTGATCGTTGACCAACCAACTGCCGATCACCGTATGGCTGTCACCAAAGGTTGGCAGTGGGTGATACTGTTGCACGATCTTGCCTTCTTCGCCGTAAGGGCCGTCAACGGAGGCGATCTGCTCCCCATTTTTCACGATCTGAATGTTGGCACCTTCACGTGAGAACAGCGGTTTAACCACGTAGCTGTCGAGTGGAGGATGATCGTCATCAGCAAAGTAGGCGGGCAGCAAGTTGGGATGATTGGGGAACATTTCCCACAGCATCGGCAGCAACGCCTTGTTAGAAAT
This sequence comes from uncultured Symbiopectobacterium sp., assembly GCA_964293225.1. Lineage (GTDB taxonomy): Bacteria > Pseudomonadota > Gammaproteobacteria > Enterobacterales > Enterobacteriaceae > Symbiopectobacterium. The sequence continues at coordinate 90,051 of CAXYYB010000008.1, forward strand.
GATGCTTTTCCAGGCCGGTTCCAGCCAGCGCACACCCGCATCTTCCAACTTGGTGGAAAATATTTCGCGCAGCATGAATTCCCACGGGTAGAGCTTGAACAGGTTGCCGATCACCTGGTTTTGCATATCGGTGAATTGGCCTTTTTCACCCAGCCCGATCTCTTCCATAAAGAGAAACTCTGTGGGCAAGCCCGCCTCCAGCGCGCAATCCTGAAGGTATTGCACTGTGCCGCGATCTTCTTCAGTATCCTGACAGCAGGCCATATGCAGTAGGCCGAAGCCGTGATTGAGGCGCAGTTCTTCAAAGCGAGCGATCAGCGCTTCCTGAATGCTGTTGTACTGATCGGCATCCTGTGGCAGCTTACCGGCCTCTTTCTGATCTTCCAGCCACAGCCATTGAAAAAAGGCCGCCTCATACAGCGATGTCGGCGTATCGGCATTGTTTTCCAGCAGCTTGGCCGGGCCTTTTCCGTCATAGGCCAGATCGAGGCGCGAGTAGAGCGAGGGCTGCTGGCTGCGCCATGAGCTTCTGACAAATTCCCAGGTATGCTTGGGAATGCAGAATTTGGTCAGCAATGCATCGCTGCTGACCACCTTTTCGACCACTTGCAGACACATCTGGTGCAGTTCTGCGGTTGCCGCTTCCAGCTCTTCAATCTGCGCCAACGTGAACTGGTAGTAAGCATTTTCACACCAGTAGGGCTCGCCGTACATGGTGTGAAAGTTGAAACCAAACTCTGTCGCTTTTTCACGCCAATCCGGGCGTTCGGCAATATCTACGCGCTTCATGCTTATGTCCCTTAGCCACCCATACTGCGAGAAGAGGAGCTGGAACCGGTGCTGGCGCTGCTACGTTGCATACTGGTCTGCTTGGCGACGCTTTCGCCAAAACCGCCACGGGTGATGGTGTTAGTGGTCGCGGGTTTAGGGGCCAGTGCTGTTTTGGGGACGGTAACGGTACGACCAGAGGTGGCAGCGCCGTAGCTTTTACCGCTGGCGTCAACGAACTGGCCGTTAGCCGGGCTTGCCGGAGAGCGGGAAGAGAAAAGCGGCTGCTGGGCAAAACCCGCGCCACCGCCCATCATGCGGCCCATCATGTAACCGGCCATCAGCGGCATCCAGGAACTGCTGGTCTGTGTTGGCTGAGCGGCAGCGCCTGCCTGAGCCGGTACTGGCGTACATTGCGCTTCGCCAAATTCTGCGACGCAGTCTTCTTTGCTGGCGTATTTCGGTGCGGTTTTTTCGGCTTCTTTTAGCGCGTTGTTGTACGCCGTGGTGCACTGTGCGCTCATGGACGGGTTCGCCGCAGAGCAGTCATCCGCATTTTGGTACATCGACACGGTTTCGTCGGTCTGTTCGCAACCGGCCAGAATAAAGGCAGCGCTGATCGCAAGCGCAACCGGTGCCAGACGATAGGAGCGCCACCCTTTTCGGAAAGCGTCCTTCTGTATATTTTCTGTACGTTTCATGTGGTTATCCCAGAGGGTAAGGCGTCAATGCCAAAGGTGTGCCAAGTGTGCATTAGCATAGGGGATGGCTGGCTGAATTTAAAGCACTACGCCTGTCAGAACGCCTGCTCTTTACGTTGCTATACATTTTATTGCGCACTTGGACGGCGTGGAATTAATACAAGGCTAACAAAAAGGAGATACGCAGCGTATCTCCTTTGGGTTATCAACCGTCAGAACCGTGCTGTCTGATTAGCCGCGTGGTGCTTTCGGCTCCGGTGCGCTGCTGTCAGTAAAGACCGGTGACGTGGAAACGTCCTGACCTAACGCGCCGTTCAGCGCCTGCAAGTCGTTTTCATTCAGGGTACCCAATGCTGACTTAATGTTCAACTGGTTGATCAGGTAGTCATAACGCGCGTTAGAAAGCTGCTGCTTGGCGTTATATAACGTGGTGGTGGCGTCCAACACGTCAACGATGGTACGCGTACCCACCTGATAGCCCGCTTCCATCGCATCCAAAGAGCTTTGCGCAGACACTTCTGCCTGTTTGTAAGCGTTGATGCTGCTGATCGAAGCAGAAATATTGTTAAACGAGGAGCGCACGGTCTGCACCACGGAGCGATGTGCGCTTTCCAGCAGTTCGCTGGCGCTGACAAAGCTGTGCTGCGCCTGTTTCACGCGAGAGCTGGTGGCACCGCCGCTATAGAGCGGTACGGTTAATGACAGGCCGATTTTGTTTTGGCCTGCATCAAGATCTCTTGAAGTATTATTTGAACCGGAGTTACGCGTGTTGCTGACGCCGGAGGACGCCGTCAGATCCAGCGTTGGCATATGACCGGTTTCCGCTGAGCGAATCTGCTCACGCGCCAAATCCTGGCTGAGACGCGCGGACAACAGGCTCAGGTTATGGCTTTCCGCGTCTTTCAGTAAGGTGGCAATCGCTCCCGGTTTCTCAGTGGAGAAACGGGTGATATTCAGCCCTGCCAGTTGTGGGTAGAAGTTACCGCTGACCTGACGCAGATTTTCCAGCGCGTTATCCAGCGTGTTGCGTGCAGAGACTTCATTGGCCAATACGCTGTCGTATTGGGCACGGGCGTTCTGTACGTCGGTGATGGCGACCAATCCAACATTAAAACGCTGGGTGGTTTGATCGAGCTGGCGGTAAATCGCCTGTTTCTGGGCGTTAACGTAGGAGAGCGCATCAATGGCGCGCAGCACGTTGAAATAGGCGGTAGCGGTTGTGAGGATCAGTGACTGTTGGGCCGTCTGGTAGGTCACATCTTGAATGCCCGCCTGCTTTTCTTGCAGCGTCAGGGCGCGCCATTTTGACATATCAAACAGGGTCTGGCTCAACTGCAAGGCACCGCTGGTCACGTTGCTGTTCACACCATTGCTATCGCGAAAACCTTTGGTGTAACCGTAGTCAGCACCGAGCCCGAGTTGTGGTAACAGCGGGCTGCGAGCCTCGTTGATTTTCTCGAAAGCGGCATCACGGGTGGCAGCCGAGCTGCGCAAATCCGGGTTGGTGGTTTTGGCTTGTTGATAGACCTGTAACAGATTTTCCGCGTGACCCATGGCGCTAAAGCCGCTCAGGCTCAGACCAATAAGAAGAGGGAGCAATTTCTTCATGTGCATTCCTTGTTGTGCAGCTAAGGCAACGATGTAGCGGAGATAGCGCTGTCAAAAAACGAATCCGGCAGATTCTATCAGAATGTGCCAATAGGATAAGTTGGCTGAACGTGCCATCTTCCCCCTGACCGACCCCATTAGGGGGTTTAATTTGCTCTCAGGCCCTAACGTTTGGTCAAATAGGTGTTCTATTAATCCAATTTATCACAAAGCATCGCAAGTATGATGTCCATCATGATACATGAGACACATCCCGGTACCTGCTGTTGCTCGCAAGGAGTTGAGGTATGGCTGCGTCTGTGTCCCATCCAGCGACTTTCCATAAAGACGATGTAGAAATTATTGCACGAGAGTCGCTGTACGAGGGTTTTTTTTCGCTGGAGCGCTACCGTTTTCGGCATCGATTGTTTAACGGGGAGATGAGCGGTGAAGTCAGCCGGGAAATTCTGGAGCGGGGTCATGCAGTTGTGTTGCTGCCCTACGATCCGGTGCGCGATGAAGTTGTGTTGATTGAACAGATCCGTATTGCCGCTTATGACACCAGCCCGACCCCGTGGCTGTTTGAACTGGTGGCCGGCATGATTGAACCGGGTGAGAGCCTGGAAGCGGTGGCGCGACGTGAAGCGCAGGAAGAAGCCGGCCTCAATGTTGGGCGCTGTAAGCCGATCATCAGCTATCTGGCGAGTCCGGGTGGCACCAGTGAGCGTCTGGCGGTGATGGTGGGCGAAGTGGATGCCCGTGCCGCACAGGGCATTCACGGTCTGGCCGAAGAGAACGAAGACATTCGGGTGCATGTTGTCAGCCGCGAACAGAGCTACGCTTGGGTGGAAAGTGGAATAATTGATAACGCGGCGTCTGTCATTGCGCTGCAATGGTTGGCGTTGCACCATACGCAATTGAGAAAGTCGTGGACGGAGTAAACGGATGAAACGCTACACCCCGGATTTTCCGGCCATGATGCGGCTGTGCGAAATGAATTTCGCACAATTACGCCGTTTATTGCCGCGAAAGGATGAAGTCGGAGAAAGTGCGGTTTATCATGTCAATAGTGCAAGCTATCGCTTAACAATAGTGGAATCCACGCGTTATACCTCATTGGTTGAAATCCAGCAGATTGCGCCCGCTGTCAGCTATTGGAGCCTGCCAACGTTGAGCGTGCGGCTCTACCACGACGCGCTGGTTGCGGAAGTGTGTGCCAGTCAGCAGATCTACCGTTTTAAAGCACGTTATGATTACCCGAATAAAAAATTGCATCAACGTGATGAAAAGCATCAAATTAATCAGTTTCTTGCTGATTGGCTAAGGTACTGCCTGGCGCATGGTTTTACATCGGCACCGCGAAATGTCGATTCCAGTCTGTTAGACAGATTTCAGTAACCAAGGATACTATTTTTTGGAAAGTCTGCTGAAAGTTCCTGTGGCGAGTGGGGCCAGAATCAGGATTTTGCAAATAACCGATACCCACTTGTTTGCCGGCGAGCACGAGACACTGCTCGGCGTGAACACATACCGTAGTTACCATGCCGTGTTGTCTGCCATTCAGGCGCAGGGGCAGGATGTTGATCTTATTGTGGCAACGGGAGATCTTGCTCAGGATCATTCGCAGGAGGCCTATCATCACTTCACGCGTGGCATTGTGCTGTTATCCGCGCCTTGCGTGTGGTTGCCGGGAAACCATGATTTCCAGCCTGCGATGGTGGATGTGTTGGCACAGGCGGGCATCGCGCCTTCCAAGCACGTGCTGTTGGGCGATGCTTGGCAGATCATTTTGTTAGACAGCCAGGTGTTTGGCGTGCCCCATGGCGAGTTGAGCGAATATCAACTCGAGTGGTTGGAGCGCAGCCTGCTGCGTTTTCCCGAGCGCCATACGCTGTTGCTGTTACATCACCATCCGTTGGCTTCCGGTTGTACCTGGCTCGATCAGCACAGCCTGCGTAACGCCCACCATCTGGATGCGGTGTTGGCGCGTTATCCGCAGGTGAAAAATGTGCTGTGTGGGCATATTCATCAGGAGTTGGATCTTGATTGGAACGGGCGCAGACTGATGGCGACGCCTTCCACCTGTGTGCAGTTCAAACCGCACTGCACCAACTTTACCATTGATGATGTTGGTCCCGGCTGGCGCTATTTGGATCTGTTATCAGACGGTTCGCTGGAGACGCGCGTTTACCGCCTGAACGGCAGCGAGTTTTTGCCTGATATGGATTCGGACGGCTATTAATGCCTACGCTACTCTACCTCCACGGTTTCAACAGTACGCCGAAATCGGCCAAAGCGACGGCGCTCGCCGCATGGCTGGCGCAGCACCATCCCCATATTGAAATGTTGGTGCCACAACTGCCGCCCTATCCTGCGGAGGCGGCCGATCTGCTGGAATCGTTGGTGATGGAGCGGGCGGGGCATCCGCTTGGTCTGGTGGGATCATCGCTAGGCGGCTATTACGCCACCTGGCTGTCGCAATGTTTTACCTTGCCCGCCGTGGTCGTCAATCCGGCGGTAAAACCCTTCGAACTGTTGCTGGGACATCTCGGCGAATATCGTAACCCCTATACAGGTGAAGAATATGTGCTAGAGTCTCGGCATATTTACGACCTGAAAGTGATGCAGATTGAATCACTCGAGGCGCCAGATTTACTGTGGTGTTTGCTCCAGACAGGGGATGAAGTGCTGGATTATCGGCAGGCTGTGGCGTATTACACGGCGTGTCGCCAGACGGTGGAATCGGGCGGGAACCACAGTTTTGTTGGGTTTGAACAGTATTTTGACCCCATTGTGCGTTTCCTTGGATTGAGCGACGATTAATCCGTTCTGTACTGCACTGTCCTTACTGACACGGACAACGACAACGCGTCGTCTGCGGGCAATGCACCCTCTCAGCGCCATTCCGTTTTACACATTTAAACAACGACTAACGCGAATATGAGTCAATCAAGTTATAACGCTGACGCCATTGAGGTGCTCAGCGGATTAGAACCGGTGCGCCGCCGTCCGGGGATGTACACCGATACCACTCGCCCCAACCATTTGGGGCAGGAAGTGATTGATAACAGCGTCGATGAAGCGCTGGCGGGCCATGCGCGCCGTGTTGACGTTATCCTGCACGAAGATCAGTCGCTTGAAGTGATTGACGACGGTCGTGGCATGCCCGTGGATATTCACCCGGAAGAAGGGGTGCCCGCCGTTGAGCTGATTCTGTGTCGTCTGCACGCTGGTGGGAAATTCTCCAACAAAAACTACCAGTTCTCCGGTGGTTTGCACGGCGTGGGCATCTCGGTGGTGAACGCGCTGTCCTCACGCGTGGAAGTGACCGTACGTCGCGACGGGCAGGTTTACGATATTGCCTTCGAAAACGGCGAGAAGGTGCAAGCGCTAACGGTGAGCGGTACCTGCGGGCGACGCAATACGGGCACTCGCGTGCATTTCTGGCCGGACGCCAGCTTTTTTGACAGCCCGCGTTTTTCTGTCTCGCGTCTGTCGCATTTATTGAAAGCCAAAGCGGTGCTGTGCCCCGGTGTGGAAATCACGTTTAAGGACAAGGTCAACAATACCGAACAGCGTTGGTGCTATCAGGATGGTCTGAACGACTACCTGTGCGAAGCGGTTAACGGTTTGCCGACGTTGCCGGAAAAACCGTTTATCGGCGCTATTGCGGGCGATACCGAAGCGGTGGACTGGGCGTTGCTGTGGTTGCCGGAAGGGGGCGAACTGCTGACGGAAAGCTACGTCAACCTGATTCCGACGGTGCAAGGCGGGACCCACGTTAACGGCCTGCGTCAGGGCTTGCTGGATGCCATGCGCGAGTTTTGCGAATTCCGCAATATTCTACCGCGCGGTGTGAAACTTAGCGCTGAAGATATCTGGGAGCGCTGTGCCTATGTGCTGTCGGTGAAGATGCAGGATCCGCAGTTTGCCGGGCAGACCAAAGAGCGCCTCTCTTCGCGTCAGTGTGCCGCGTTTGTGTCTGGCGTGGTGAAGGATGCGTTTAGCCTGTGGCTGAATCAGAATGTGCAAGCGGCTGAAATGCTGGCCGAACTGGCAATTTCCAGTGCCCAGCGTCGCATGCGCGCGGCCAAAAAAGTGGTGCGTAAGAAATTGACCAGCGGCCCCGCGTTACCGGGGAAACTGGCGGACTGCACCTCACAGGATTTGAATAAAACCGAGCTGTTCCTGGTGGAAGGGGATTCTGCGGGCGGATCCGCCAAGCAAGCGCGTGAGCGTGAGTTTCAAGCCATCATGCCGCTCAAGGGCAAGATCCTTAATACCTGGGAAGTCTCTTCCGATGAAGTGCTGGCCTCGCAGGAAGTGCATGATATTTCTGTCGCCATCGGCATGGATCCGGACAGCGACGATCTCAGCCAGTTGCGCTATGGCAAGATCTGTATTCTGGCGGATGCTGACTCGGACGGTTTGCACATCGCCACGCTGCTGTGTGCGCTGTTTGTGCGCCATTTCCGCCCGTTGGTCGCGGGTGGCCATGTCTATGTGGCAATGCCACCATTGTATCGTATCGATCTGGGCAAAGAAGTCTACTACGCGCTCGATGAAGAAGAGAAAGCCGGCGTGCTGGAGCAGCTCAAACGCAAGAAGGGCAAGCCTAACGTTCAGCGCTTTAAAGGGTTGGGGGAAATGAACCCGCTACAGCTGCGCGAAACCACGCTGGATCCCAATACGCGCCGCCTGGTACAGCTTACTATCAGCGAAGACGATGTGAACGAAACGCTGGCGGTGATGGATATGCTACTGGCGAAGAAACGCTCGGAAGATCGCCGCAACTGGCTGCAAGAGAAGGGCGATCGGGCGGATATTGAGGTGTGATACCTTTCTGTTCTTAACTACCTGTTATTGTGGGTACAAATTTAATGTTTGTACCCATTTTTCTTGAACCTCCTCTCTCATTTTTTAATGTATAGATTTTTTAAAGCCTTAAGGTTCACTTAATAAATCCTCCGTATTCTCTCCAGTAACGCTAAGAGATATGTGAAGGAGTGCGTAAATGAAAAAACGTTTATGGCATATGACACCTTATGATGATGCCCCCCTTTTTCGGGTGATGCATATTGCTGTTGCCGTTCTTATCTTGTTTCAAATAATAAATTCAAATTTTACCGAGAGAGAATCTTTGGGGCAGCATACCCTGGATGCATTTATTACCTGGGTACATATTTCATCTGGCATTTTGCTGATTGTTTTAGGCGTTTTTTTATTTTCATGGATGCTGGTGAAAAGAGGTTTTTTTTACTACTTCTCATGGGTGAAGTTTGATTTCAAAGATATTGTACAAGATGTTTTTTTACTAAAGCATGGGAAACTTCCTGAGGCACACCATGGTGGTCTCGCCGCAACAGTTCAAGGGGCGGGGGTACTGGCACTGCTCATTGTAGCGATGAGCGGCGGTTTATGGTTCTTACTGGAATCTATTAATGCGCCTTTATCGTTAATCAAGATGATTATCCATTGGCATAAATTCATGACAGCCTTTGTTGAGATTTATTTCTTCTCTCATGGGGCGATGGGTGTGTTACACCTATTTCTTCGCTATCGGCAGACTACTGTATAAGACCTAATTACAGGACTTTCAATGATGAGAATTACTTCGCCCTGTTTGTTGGTATGGAATAATGGTGGTGTAGAAATAAATTCGACTACCCTTTTTATTCGCGATCACTATAAACAGAGTTTTGGTGCAAATTTAAAGATATGTATGCCATGGCTGCTGAGTTTACATGATGCACAAGGGCAATTGCGTGCCGCTTGCGGCATTATGCCCGCAGTTTCAGGGCCATTATTTCTTGAAAAATATCTCGATCAACCTGTTGAGGTTCTCATGCAATCCTACTTTCCAGCAGGGGTATCCAGAAATTCTTTGGTTGAAATTGGGAACTTTGCTGCAAGCGATGGTGCTGCTGCCCGAGTGATGTACGCCGCAGTGTGCTGGCTTTTGGCGCACTACCACTACACCTATATCGTATTTACCGGTACGAAGAAAATTAGAAATATTTTTACTCGGTTAAATTTAAACCCTGTTCTGCTGGCGGAGGCCGATGGTAAACGCCTTGGTGCAGATGCTGAGCTTTGGGGGAGTTACTACCAATATCATCCGCAGATTATGGCGGGTGAGCTATCGGGTGGCATGGCTGAACTGAGGAACAATACGCTGTTGTTCAGTCTGTTCAATCAATTGCCCGCAGAGCCGTGGACAACGGTACCAGGAGTTCAACATGCTTGATAAACAACTGGAAATTTGGGCAACTGAGCGCCCAGAAGGTATTGCGTTGCGTTCTGTAGCCCGTGATTGGAGTTGGCGCGAATACGCTGACGATGTCGCCCATTTTGCTGCGTATCTGAAATCTGCTGATATAAGACGATTGGCGCTGGCCTTGGATAATGGGCCTGAGTGGGCGATAGCCGATCTTGCCTGTTTAAAAAATGGCACGGTATGCATACCTGTACCGCCTTTTTTTTCTGTGCAGCAGCAGCAGTGGCTGCTTGATACCAGCGGTGCTGACGCTATTTTGGGGGGGACGCCCCGGCGTGGATGGCAGCAGGATGAGTCAATGCTAGGCATGCTTCAACGGCGTCATCTGAGCCATCCGCCAGAATTACCCGCAGGAACGGCCAAAATCACTTACACATCGGGCACTACCAATCATCCGAAAGGGGTTTGCCTGAGCGTGGCAGGAATGAGCTGGAATGCAGAGACGCTGAGCGGTTTGATGCAATCGTTAGATTTACAACGGCATATGGTGACGTTGCCACTCAGTACATTGCTGGAGAATATCTGTGGGATTTATGTACCTCTGATATTGGGTGTGGAGAGTGTGATACTCCCTTCCTCTGACATTGGTTTTGGCGCTTCTGGTCAGTTTAACCCCGATGCACTGGGGAAAGCGCTAACAACCTGGCAGCCCCACAGCGTGGTGCTGGTGCCAGAACTCCTGCGAGTGTTGTTTATGTTTCATCAAACACACCCTGCCAGTACGACTTCACTGCATTTCGTTGCTGTCGGAGGGGGCAAAGTCTCTCCTTCTTTACTGAGCACGGCGCATGCCAGAGGATTGCCTGTGTATGAGGGATATGGGCTTTCGGAGTGTGGTTCAGTGGTGTCACTCAATTTACCGGGGGCTAACCATATTGGCAGTGCAGGCAAACCGCTGCCCGGTATCCACGTACACATTGACAGTCAGGGAGAGTTGCAGGTAGTGAGCCCTGGCAATGCCATTGGCTATCTGGGCGAAAGACCTTTTCCTACGCCGTATGCGACGGGTGACTTGGGTCAGATCGATGATGAAGGTTATATCCAAATCACAGGGCGTCGGCGAAATGTTCAGATAACGGCTTTTGGTCGCAATTTCTCTCCTGAATGGGTAGAAGCAGAGGCGATGGCTTGCCCGGCCGTGCGGCGGCTAGTGATATTTGGTGAAGGGCTTGCCAAGAATGTCGCATTGGTTGATGCCTTTCCTGGTATGGAACAGGCCGCAAGGGAGCAACTGAAAGCCCTGTCTGACAGGTTACCCGACTACGCAAAACCCCATCATTTACTTTTTACGTCAATGATATCGGGGCCGAAAGCGCTCACAGCTAATGGGCGAATCCGGCGTGATGATATCTGGCACATGATGCAACAATACATTATTTGTCTTAATCAGGAGGCATAAATGTCTTTCTACTCAATTTTGCAGGAACAGACCCATCAAGCGCGGAGCAAAATGCTTTCTGCACCCGTGATTGAACGTTGCATGCGTGGCGATATTACGTCGGAAATGTACATTGCGTTTCTGACACAGGCTTACTACCACGTGAATCAAACCGTGCCTTTGTTGATGTGCGCAGGCAGCCGTTTGCCCACCTCCTATGAATGGGTACGCCAAGCCATTGCTGAATACATTGATGAAGAATATGGACACCAAGAGTGGATACTTAATGATATTCAGCACTGCGGTGGCAATGCTGAATATGTCAGAAATGGCCAGCCTGGCCAACCTATTGAGTTGATGATTGCTTATCTTTATCACCAGATTGAGCGGGTTAACCCGATGTGTATTTTTGGCATGGTACATGTGTTAGAAGGGACCAGTGTGACGATTGCGACGCCCATTGCTGAAGCCTTGCAAGGCGCACTAGGCTTAGACGATCAAGCAACTCGCTATTTGCGATCCCATGGCGCGTTGGATATGGATCACATCAAGTTTTTTGCTTCACTGATGGATCGCACTACCAACCCTCAAGATCAAAAAGACATTATCCATACGGCCCGTACCGTCTATTCCCTGTACGGTGAGATGCTTTGCCAGTTGAGCGAGCCTAGCCATGAACCTGCAAAATAAAAATGTCTTGATTACCGGTGCCAGTGGCGGAATCGGCCAGGCCCTTTCCCTGCAATTAGCAGAGGCTGGGGCATTTCTTTGGCTTGTCGGAAGAAATAGAGAGGCGTTAGAGAAACTTTATGCACAGTTACCGCATCGCGAAAGGCATAAAGTCATATTGATGAACCGCTACAGCGATGAGGAAATTTATCATCTTGCTGAGAGCTTTCAAGCTGGCGTGCGTCTCGATGTGTTGATCAACAATGCGGGCAGCAGTTGTTTTGCGCTGTTTGATAAACAGTCTTTTAGTGATATTCGCGAGCAGATTCACACGAATGTGGAATTGCCGATGTTGCTCACCAGAGCGCTGTGTAAGCAGTTCCGTGAGGGTGGGGTGATTTTGAATATTGGTTCAGTATTGGGCGAAATTGGTCATCCGGGCTATAGCGTTTACAGCGCAACCAAAGCATCGATACATCGCTTTTCTGAAGCATTGGGTCGCGAAGTGGCACCTTTGGGGCTCTCTGTTTTGTATGTTGCCCCCCGTGCAACGCGTACCCGCCTGAATTCTGATGCCGCCTATGCCATGAATAATGCATTGGGGAACCGTTGCGATACGCCTGAAACAGTAGCGCGGCACGTTATTGCTGCATTGGCGCAAAATACGTTGCGTAGTCGAATTGGGCTGGCAGAACGTCTGTTTGTGAAAATCAATGCGCTTTTTCCTTCGATAGTGGACAGAGCGCTCAGTAAAAAATTACCGACCATCATGCGTCACCTTCGCTCACCGGTAAAAGGATCGCTGAAATGAAAATACATCATCTCATGCTTTTGGCTTTGCCCTTAGGTCTGCCGAGTTATTCACAAGCTGCATCCTCTCTTAATGAGTTGGAGTTAGGGTGGTCTGTTTGCCAATACCGCACGTTGGATAAACAGAAAGAAAGCTGTTTCAGTGCGCTGAGCGAGAAAGCTCATGCTGCATCGACTGCGTTAGGGGATAAAGATGCGCCCTTGCTTATCTGGTCTGCAATCATTGACAGCAGTTGGGCAGGTACAAAAGGAGGGTTAGGTGCGCTGTCGTTGGTGAAAGGGGCTCGTAGCTCACTGGAAGCCGCGATTGCCATCAATCCTGGTGCCCTGCAAGGCTCTGCCTGGACCAGTCTCGGTGTACTGTATTATCAGGTGCCGGGGTGGCCCATTGGCTTTGGTGATAAAGAAAAGGCAGGTGAAATGCTGAAGAATGCATTGGCAATTAATCCTGACGGTATCGACCCCAATTACTTTTATGGTGATTTTTTGCTTCAACAGGGGGATAAAACGTTAGCCAAAACCTACCTGGAAAAAGCGTTAAAGGCTGCGCCACGCCCTGGCAGAGAAATTGCTGACAGTGGGCGACGCAACGATATTACCCGAGCACTCGCGTCGCTGAATTGAAACGTTTTCCTCTGAATTTCTGAGCATATAGATAACGGCCAATAAATGGGTGAAAGACACCCGTCAGCGCGTAATCTTGTATAAACAGAACCGCTCCAGCGCATGACCCGCCGGTATTTTGGGATAATTAAAATCTTCACCGGTGTTGGTCATGCCTGCTTTTATCATCACACGCTGTGAAGCAAGGTGTTGGCGCGGGGTGTAGGCGTAGACCTCGGGGGCGTCGAGTTGCTCAAAGGCATAGCGAATAACGCGTTTTGCCCCTTCCGTCGCATAGCCGTTTCCCCAATGGCGCGCTTGCAAGCGCCAGCCCGCTTCGATAAGCGGCGCATGAGGAATTCCGCTCTCTTCCGGCTGCTTATGCAAACCAATAAAGCCGATAAATGCGCCGCTTGATTTCAATTCCACGGCCCAGAAGCCCCAGCCTTTGTTGGCAATATGTCTACTGATACGTTCGGCCTGCGCATCGCTTTCTTCGCGCGACATCAGCTCAGGGAAATAGCGCATCACTTCCGGGTCGGCGTTCAATTGTGCGAAAATGGGGTAATCTTCATCGCGCCATTGACGCAGAATCAATCTTTCCGTCTCGATCATCGTGATTTTTCTCCTTATTTCACGCTAAAGACCAACAAATCAATGTGAAAGACGCTGACAGCCTTCATGGCTTCACAGTAGAGTAAGTGTGCCTCTTAATCCTTGACCACTGTGTAACATTATGAAAAACAATCACGAAAAAGACGCGGGTGACACAGAAAAACTTGACGGCGGTGTGCGCCGTGTCCGGCTGGAGGATATCGCCGCGCGCTGTGGCACCTCGTTAAGCACGGTGTCTCGTGCGCTGAGCGGTGAAAAAGGAGTGAGCCAGGCGCTGCGCGCGAAGATTCTGGAAGTGGCGCGGGCAGTGCGCTACAGCCCCGCGCTGGAAATGGGCGGCTCCCGGATCGTGCTGGCCGTCTCTCAGGTGGCGATGCTGGATTATCACCGTTATCAATTCAGTTGGTATGTGCTGCAAGGGCTGAAAGAGCGTGCCAAAGTGCTGGGGCTGGATTTGGTCACCCATCCGCTGTCTGACAAAGGCACGCAGGCGCTGACCGATCTGCTTAATCAGGAGGATATCGGCGGTATGCTGGCACTCACCGTCGACGATCCGGCGATTTTAGACGTTGTGGTCAACCTGAAAAAGCCTGCGGTACTGGTGAACAGCGAAGATCCGCTGATGCGCCTCTCCAGCGTGATGCCCTGTAACCGCTCGGCAACCCGGATGGCGGCTGACTATCTGGTGTCATACGGGCATCGCGATATCCTGTTTTTGACCCATCCCGGTCGGCGCACCATTGAACAGCGGCAGGAGGGTTGGCAGGAGTCGATGCGTTATTTTCAACTGCCCTGCGCCGAGCAGCAGGTGATCAGCGTGACCGATTGGCTTCCTGAACTGGCTGAACAGGCGGTGGTAGCGTGGTTTCGTGAAAAAAAACGCACCTGTACCGCGATCCTGTGTGCCAATGACTCGTTGGCGTTAGGGGCCATCAACGGGTTGCAGCGCTTAGGTCTGGATGTGCCGGGGGATATCTCGGTGGTGGGCATGAACGATTTACCGCAGGCGGAGTTTGCCTCACCGCCGCTGACTACTGTGCACTTACCGGTGCAGGAAATTGGTGTCATTGCGCTGGAGCTATTGCAGGACATTATTGCGGGCACGGTGACAATCCCGCGGCGTATTGAACTGGCGTGTGCGATGGTCGAGCGCCAGTCCGTGGCGGCGTTAAACGCATCATGAGGGCATTCGCCCTCATGATGCGGTGTGGTGTTTGTTACGCGGTTATTTGAACTTTGCCCGATCCATATTGGGGATCAGCAGCAGGTACATCACACCCCAGGCAACCAGGTAGGCCACGGAGCTGATGGCGAACAGCGCCCAATAGTTGCCTGACGCTTCGAGTACGGCACCGATCACCGTGGAGAAGGCAACGCTGCCGATCATGCCAAAGGTACTACCGATGCCGACGACTGACCCTACCGCCGCGTTGGGGAACAGATCGGACACCGATGTCAGCAGGTTTGCGGACCAGCCCTGGTGCGCAGCCGCTGCCAGCCCGACGAGGGCAACGGCCAGCCACAAACTTTCCACCTGCGTCGCAGCAAAAATCGGTATGACCGCGCAGGCGCAAATCAGCATGGTGGTTTTGCGTGCTTTCGCGGCGCTGAATCCCATATTCATCAGCTTACCGGGCAACCAGCCTGCACCCAGACTGCCGCCAATAGCAAACAGATAGATCATGATCAACGGCACACCCAATCCGGCCATATTGATATCGCGGGTTTCGTTCAGCCATTTTGGCAGCCAGAACAGGAAGAACCACCAGATAGGATCGGTTAGCATCTTACCCAACGCAAAGGCCCAAAGTTGACGGTAGCGCAGCAGGTGCGTCCATTTGATGGATTCCACGCTGACGTGCTCTTCTTTGTCCTGACGGATCCAGGCCACTTCCTCGGCAGAGGCTTTATCTTGCGGTTTGCCAAACAGGAAAAACCACGGGATAAGCCAGACAAAGCCCACCGCACCCAGAATCAGAAACGCCCCATGCCAGCCGTAATGAATGGCGATAAACGGAATCAAGGCGGGGGAGACGACGACGCCAAGGTTAACGGCGACGCCCAGAATCCCGGTTGCCAGCGTGCGCTCTTTTTTGGGATGCCAGTCAGCGATGACTTTCATCGCCGCCGGAAAGTTGGCGGATTCCCCCAGCCCAAGGATAACGCGCACAATGGCAAACCCGACCACGGTGCCAACCGCGGCGTGCAACATGGCAGCGGCGCTCCAGACCACCATCGCCACGGCGTAGCTGATTTTGGTGCCGAATTTGTCAATGATACGGCCGCAAATCAGCGTGCCCGTGCCGTAGGCAATGGTGAAGGCGTTGACCAGCCAGCTGTACTCCATTTGCGTCCAGCCGATATCTTTTTGCAGCATCGGTGCCAGCAACCCGAGCAGTTGGCGGTCCATGTAGTTCACCGTGGTGGCGAACACCAGCATCGAGCAGATAGTCCAGCGATAGCGGCCTTTGGGCGGCGAACTGGCGGTGGTTTGGCTGTCGCCGTGAGGGACAGCAGCTTCTTTTTGGCTAACTTGAGTGTCCATAGTGATCCTCCAGCTCAGGCCAGTGGCCTGAGCGGTTGATGGTTAGGGTAGAGTGGTGTTGCGTGATAAAAAAGGGTTAGAGCACCAGTTCGCAGTGCGTACCGGCCACGCTCCAGGCATCGGGGTCAAGGGTGCGGCCTTGCGCCTCCACGCGGCCATCTGGCAAGAAGCGTACTTCACCGTAGACCGGATCGCGGACGCTCAGGGTATCGTCGGCCTCATGCTGCACGGTGAGATCGGCGAACATTTGGGTAAAGTGGTCCAGTGACTGAATGTCTGCGGCATCATTCAGGCGCACCAGCCAGGTGGTTGTTTTGCCGTACTGCTGCACTTCACAGTGACGGGTTGGGCCCGTTTCCACGATGTGAAAGGGTTGAGAACCGAACAACAGCGCCATGCCGGCACCGCTTTGCAACGCGATGCGCTCAGAGCTGATACGCACATCGCTAAAGATATGCTGCGGCAGCCAGGCGTGGGTGAACGTTGGTTGCCCTTCGTGGGTGGTAAAGGTCAGCACCGCTAGCCCACGATACTGCTGGACGCGCGGCAGCGTACCGCAACCGCCCCAGTAGGAGGGTCTGCCGAATCCGCCGTGTATAGTTTCACCGGGGTGGTTGATCCACAGCTGTGCTTCGGGAATATCACCAATGCGCAGATGCAACGGCGTCTCCTGATAGCCCCATTCGCCCCAGCGGTAACCGGCAATGGAACCCATCGCCACATGGCGGGTTTTGTAGTGGTACAGTTTGGCGATGCGGTTGGCCCCTTGAGCAAAGCACCACTCTTGCGCTGTCGCTTTCTGCCACACCGCGACCTCGGCCAGTGCCGGATCGAGGGTCAAGCCGTGATCGCGCAGCAGTAAAGCCAACTGCGGCAAAGCGTGGAAGCGGCAGCCGTAGTTGCCTTTGCCCCATAGCAGGCGGGAGATCGCAGCCAGTTCCAATGAGCGTCCGGCACGCAAAGTATGCTCGTAAGAACGCCCCTGAGAGGCGGTCAACATGCCCTGATGGCAGGAGCGGGCGATTTGCTCAATTAACCGTTGAATGGCGCGGCGGCTGCGTGCGGCAATATCCGCGTCGGGAGAAAGTGCGGCCAACGCGGTTAACCCTTTCAAATCCACCGGGAAATAAGGGGCAGAGTTCCACTCGGCCATTTCGCAGGATTCAAAATGCGTGAGCCAATCGAGCACCCGTTGCTTGCCAGCGGCAGCCTGCTCGCTTCCACTGCGGTTGGCACGTACGAACGTGGCCTGTGGGAAAAAGCTGCCCGCCAGATAAGCGGCAGTGTGGAACAGTAGCGCATGGTTTTCCGAGAAATACCACTGCACGTCGTTGCCCGGTTCATCCATCCAGTAGCGGAAATGCAGAATGGCGGCATCGATTTTTTCCCGGGTAGCCGGTGCGATGGCATCACCCCAGGCGATGCGGCACCACAACAGCGGCACCAGTGTGAAGTCGGCGCAATCGTGACAATCCAGTACCGAAGGCAATACCCCTTCCAGCATGGCGTGCGTTTCCTCATCGGCCATGCCGCAGGCCAGTCTGGCTAACGCTTTAACGCTGCTGTACTCCCCTTGCGTGGCGACCGTGTGCAGCGCTTCGGCAATACGCGCGGCTAAGGTGTCTGGCACAACCTGCTGCGCAGTGGCATGACAAATCTCGACGCCAAGGGTGCGGCTGATTGATAACGCTCCGCTGGAGAGCGTAATCACAAAGTTGCGGAAATCCGCCGGGAGCTGCGCGGTATTGGCGATACGCGCTGTTTGCTGGCCCGGACGCAATTCGGTTTCCAGCTCAATCGGGCTATCCAGCGAAATAAAATCGCCCAGTACGCGACAGGCGATGGTCAGCGGTCGGGTCGTAGGCGCAGGGAAGCAGAGGTTGATATCCCCGTGGCTGTAAGCAGAATATTCGAAGGACACCCCTTCCAACAGCGCTTCCATTTCCGCCACGCCTGATGCGCAAACCGGTGAAACCAGCGCCACATTGATGGGAACACCCGCCACGTAATCGAGTTGGAAGAAAAAGCGAATATCCCGCTCTGCCAGATCGTCAAACCAGACCCGAATATCGTTTAGCCCCGATGTTAAGGAAACGGTGACCTCAATGGTATTTTCCAGATTGCGCTGGTAAGCGGCACTCCAGGCGACATCTTCACCGTTAACCTGCACGATACCGCCGCCGCAGGTGGTGAAACGCAGGGTCACCTCACCGGCGGTTTCGGCTTCCAGCCAGGTTTGCGCCCAGGCACCGATGCGGGTGGGGCGGAACCAGAAACCAGACAGGTCTACGCGGTCTGAGCCGAAGGGGAACCACCACCGGGTCAGTTCGAACGCGCCGAACGGCTGTGGTTTCTTCTCCAGATAACGCTGCTGGAAGTCTACCCGGCAAGGATAGGTATGCGGGATGAAGTTTTTCTTTTTACTCAAGAAGAAAAACGGGTCCATGTCACCCTGCATGGGAACATCAGGTACGTCATAACGTTGGCTGACAATATCGGAATAGTGCCAGTAGCGAATCGCGTCACCCTGTTGCAACGTGCGGCGATAAATAGTGTCAGTGTTCATTTATTCTTCCCCGGAAACAATGCATTCTGGATCATTTACTCCGCAACACGGATGCCTTCACTCAAACACAAAATGGCGAGCGACTGCCCGTAGGCGGTGGGTTGCAGCGGAATCTCTTTATAAAAATCAAGCGTGCGCCCCATGCGGGTGCCATATGAGACATTCTGCACCGTGCCTTGCGCATCGATATTCTGGCGCACCGCCTGTAACGCCTTTTTCCCCGCGCTCAGCCAGCGTTCATCACCCAAGCCCAGGCGTGCACCTTTCAGCAGGCCGTAGCCGAAACCGGCGGTAGCGGAAATTTCTTCGTAGCTGTCAGGGTGGTCTAACAGGGTATGCCAGGCACCGCTTTCGGCTTGCAGGTCGATCAAGGTGTTCACCTGTGCGTTGAGGCATTCCAGCAGATAGAGACGCACACCGTTGTCGATAGGAGCAATCTCCAGCAGATCGAGAATACCGACGGTGATCCACGCGTTGCCACGCGCCCAGCGGGCTTGCGCAAAATTGCTTTTTTGCGCAAAGCTCCAGCCGTGATACCACAGGCCGGTTTTCGGGTCGTTGAGGTAGCGTGCGTGCAGCAAAAACTGGCGTACTGCTTCGTCAACCAGTTCCTGACGGCCTGATACCGTACCGTAATGCGCAAGGAACAGCACGACCATAAACAGCGTGTCGTCCCATATCTCCATCTGGTTCACGCCGTCAGACACCACATGCTGGAAGCCTTGTTCCGGCGTGCGCGGCAGTTTGGTCATGACATCGTCCGCCCAACGGTCCAGCACACGTTGGTAATTGTCATTACGGGTGTGCTGCCACAGCAGCGACAACGGCAACATCGGGGCGGTGGTATTCACGTTGAGCGGCGGTAAACCCTGTGCGATTTGCTTGTCAAACCAGGTGGTAAGGGTGGCTAGCAGATCGTCTCTACGGGTGAACTCCCACAGGCGGAACAGCCCGTACAGGCCCACGCCCTGCGGCCATTCCCAACTGTTGAACGAGATATAGTCACCCGGCGTACCATCCAGGTTGGGCTCATGAAAACGGCCTTCGTCTTTCAGGCCGAGGGTGCCTGCTATCAGGGCATCTAACTGTGCGTTCAGTGTGGTGTTACTGCTCATTGCGTCGGTTTTCCCTTGGTAAAAGAGTGCGTCGGCAAATGGTGTAGCATTTGCGCAAAACAATGCGCAATACGAAAATTTTTTGCGTTAATGTTTTGTGATTTTGATTAACTTTTTGCCGAGGTGTGTGCCAACCAGGTTTTTTTTATTTATTAAAATAACCAGTTATGATGGTGTTATCTGAGGCAAAGAAACGGCAGCGAGAAGCGATGAAAGTTACGCTGGAAGAGTTGCAAGCGTTTGTGGTGGTTATCGACAGCGGGTCGATTACGGCAGCGGCAGAGCAGTTGGGGCAAACGGCGTCCGGCATCAGCCGTGCACTGCGCCGGTTGGAAACCAAGCTGGACACCACGCTGTTGCACCGCACCACGCGCCGTTTGGCGCTATCACAGGAAGGCGAGCTGTTTCTGGCGCAGGCGCGTGAAGTGATCGCGTCTGTTGAACAGGCGGAAGAGTTGATGGCCGTTGGACGTGAGCAACCTTGCGGTACGCTGCGTGTTAATGCCGCGTTCCCGTTTATGCAACATGCCATTGTGCCCCTTATCCCCGAATTTCGCCGCATTTACCCGCACATTCAGTTGCAACTGAATACTGATGACGTCTTTATTGATTTGCTGGAGCAGCATACTGACATTGCCATCCGTATTGGCACCCTGCGAGATTCCAGTATCCACGCGCGTCTGCTGGGCAGCACGCGCACGCGGATCTTAGCCAGCCCTGATTATTTGCAGCGCCACGGCGTGCCGCAGACCGTGGAGGCGCTGGATAATCACGTATTATTCGGTTTTACCCATGTGGATGCGCTCAATGTCTGGCCGGTACGTAAAGCCAACGGTGAGTTGTATCGCATCAAACCGGCGCTGGTGGCCTCGAGCGGTGAAACGCTGCGCCAACTGGCCCTGTGCGGGGAGGGGATCGTCCGCTTGTCTGATTTTATGACACAAGACGATCAGAAAAGCGGTCGATTGGTGCCAGTGCTGGCGCACCAGACGGTTGAAACGCGCATGCCGGTGAATGCGGTTTATTACCGCAACACCAAGCTAACGGCGCGTATCAGCTGTTTTCTCGATTTTCTCAGCGAGAAGATGGCGCACCAGTTGCTGTAGGTCGTGTTCAGGCGAATACGCGGGTCAAATGTTCGCGGTATTCAGCCAGATAGCGATCTACTTCTGGCTGCTTGATCACATCATTGCAGATAAAGGTTGGCAGCGGTGACAGGCCGATAAACTGGTTTGCCTTGTGGAACGGCAGGTAAACGCCGTCTACACCGACACCGTGGAAGAACTGGTCAGGATCGGTAAAGGCCTCCAACGGGGCGTTCCAGGTCAGGGACAGCATATAATTGCGCCCTTGCAGCAGACCGCCAGAGCCGTATTTTTTGCTGGTATCTGAGCGGGTGCGACCATCGCTGGCATACAGCGAGCCGTGGCCATGAGTAAATACTTCATCGACGTATTTCTTCAGGATCCACGGCACATCCATCCACCATCCCGGCATTTGATAAATGACGGTGTCTGCCCACAAAAAGCGCTGTACCTCTTCATCCAGGTCGTAACCCTGATCGACGTTGGTCACCTGCACGCTATGGCCCTGTTCGCTGAGCAAGGTGGCGGCAAAATCCGCGAGTGTATTGTTCAATAGGCCCTTGGAGTGGCCAAAGGATTTGCTGGCGTTGATCAGCAGAATGTTTTGCATGGTGACGATGATCCTGATTGCGTAATGAAAGTAAGGCAGTGTAGTGCGCAGGGTTAGGATGAAAAATGGGGGTAATGGCACAACACTCTTGACTACCAGTCAATAAAACAGGGGTTTTATGCCCTGAATGTCAGGGAATGAATCAGTAAAAAAGGCAGGAAAACCCATGTATCGGCCTTCCTGCCCGTTGAGGACACGTTTTACGTTTATGTCACTTCACGCAATAAACGCGTTGATTAGAAATCCACGCTCATGCCCAGTTGGAAGGTGCGTCCCGGCGCAATCGACAACTGTTGATCGTAATAACGTGAGCTATTGGGATCGGTATTGGTAGGAGCTTCAATGTTACGACTGTTCTGGTAATCCCAGTATTTACGGTCAGTCAGGTTATAGATGCCGCCGTTAACGCGCACGTTTTTGGTAATGCGATAGTATGCGGTCAAATCCACCAAACCATAGCCCGGTACGCGCATAAAGGTGACGTCATCCGTGCCCACAACGTTGCCGTCACCGATGCGTTTACGGCCTGTGGCGTAATCAGCGGTTTTCCCTTTGGTAAAGGTGGTGATCAGCGCACCGCCATAGGTGTTGCTCGGATCGTCATAGGCCACCCCAACCACCGCTTTTTGTGGCGTAACGGTATCGAGATTGACGTAGCGGTCACCGGAGGCGCTGGATTTCGCCGCACCCTGGGTGTAGCCGTAAGCCAGACGAGCGCTAAACCCTTTGGCTGGCTCAAACCAGGTACCCAGTTCGAAACGTGCACTCAGCTCGCCGCCGTAGATATAGGCTTTATCGCGGTTTTCGGTGAGATACAGGATGCTGATATTGGCGGGTAGGGTGGCAAACAGGTCGGGGTTTGCCCCGCGACGGTAGTAACCGTTGGCGATAAAGTTTTTGTAATCGTTATAGAACGCGGCAGCGCTGATCGTTACCCCGTCTACAATACGGCCCTTCAGTCCCAGCTCATAGTTATCGCTGGTTTCGGTTTTCAGATTAGGATCGCCGATAGTGGCATAAGGGCTGGAACCGCCGAAGTAGCCCAGTGCCCATGAACCATAAAGCTGCCCGGCATTCGGGAACTGTGCACCGCGTTTGTACTGCACATAGGCCAACAGATCGGGCTTCAGATTGTACTGGAAGGTCAGCGCGGGCAGGATCTGCCCGTCGGCGTTGGTGCCGTACATCTTGGCGGTGTCACTGGCCGTTACGTTACCGTTGGTGTTGGTAAACAGGTTATCGGTGTTTTCCGGCTTAGCGTGCTGCCAGGCGAAACGCACTGCAGGGATAATGGAGAAATCACGACCCGCCACGTCCCAGGTCATCTTATCCTGCACAAAGGCCCCAGCATTGATGATTTTGCTGTCGGCCTGTGGTCGTCCCAGGTTGACGGTGCCAGCCAGTATGTTTTTGGCGACCAGTGGGCGTTCAGACTCTGATTGGCGCAGGTTTACACCGTAACTGAAACGGTGATTACGCCACTCTTTGGTCGCTTTGCTTTCCAGTCCAACGGTGTTGGTATCGTAGCCGCTCCATACCTGAGACGGCAGTGTGGCATTGCTGATGGTGTAGTCGTGGGCTTCGGTTTTGCTAAAGAACAGTTTGCTGTTCAGGCTGTCAAACAGCAGACCGTCAGTTGGCGTATACAGATCGGCCACGCTCAGGCCCCAACGGCGCGTCTTGCTGTCTTGGAATGAAGTGCTGCCATCACGGGTAGAGCCGCCACCCGCACCCACATTCCAGGTGGGGAAGTTGCTGTGGTTAAACTTCTCGTAATACTCCACGGTGCCGGTGAGCTGGTGCAGGTCGGTTGCCTGCCAGATACCGGAGGCCAGCACGGCGTTGGAGTGCCAGTTGGCCGGATTGCTGTCGAGGGTAGCATCGCGGTGATTTTCGGTTTCATTACCGTCACGGCGGCTGTAGACCACCACGCCGCGCAGGGTGTCGTCACCGCCTGCGGCGGTAATCCCGTTGTGGAAACTGCGATCGGCGGAGTCATATCCAGCCTGATAGCCAAAATAGCGGTGTTTATCGCTGCTGAGGAAATTGTCCGGCGATTTGGGGACAAAAGAGACGGAGCCGCCCAGCGCGTTATTGCTGTTTGAGACGTCGGTAGCACCGGAGGCGATATCGACGGAACCGTACAGATACGGGTCGAGATAATCACCGCGGCCGATACCGGTGCTGCCGGCCTGAACGCGACCGCTCGGGGTGGAGGTGCCGCGATCGGTGCCTGCAGGAAGTTCAACGCCGTCGATATCAATAGAGACGCGGTTGTTTTCCAGCCCGCGAATGTTGTAGCCGCTGTAACCGCCGCGATCGTAGCTGCTCTTGCCTGTGGTGGCTCCGGCGCTGACACCCGGCGCACTCACCAGCGGCTGGTAGCGCATGATATTGCCGAAGGTATTGCCGCCTTCTTTCAAGAGGTCGTTGGCTGTCAGGGTGGTTTTCGTGCCCGCTTCTCGCTCCACGCGGGGAGAGAGTACCGTCATGGTGTCCTGGGACTCTTTCTGGGCAGTATCCGATTTGCCCTGCGCGCTTTGCGCCGCATGGGCACCAAATGCCAGGCCGGACAGGACGCCGGTCAGCAAAATGTTATTCATATTCTTATGATTTAACATGATAGAGCTCTTGGGTTCGCGATGGTTTGAGTTCGTGAAAATGGCGGTGCCGATAGTGTCATCGGTGCGGTAGGATGCCGCGCATAGCCAAATGATAATCATTAGCAGATAGCGAATATAATCATTATCACCGCGATTGCGGCATTAAGATTTCTTAATGAAGGAACTCGACGGCGTTTGACGAAGTGTTAAGTGAGTAAGACACCGGAGGTTTGTGACAGTCGCTGGCAAGATGCTGTACTATCTGCGCAGACATTACCGCGCGGGTTGCGGGAATTAAGCCTTTTTAGATGACCTGTTTTTCATTGAGTCACCGCGTAAGGATTATCGATGAGTGAGATAACTCATGACGGCGCAGAACGTCTTGCGCTGCATACGTTTACAGAAAATGCGTACCTGAACTACTCCATGTACGTCATCATGGACAGGGCGCTGCCATTTATTGGTGATGGCCTTAAGCCGGTGCAACGCCGCATCGTGTATGCGATGTCGGAACTGGGGTTGAGCGCCAGCGCCAAGTTTAAAAAATCCGCCCGTACCGTGGGTGACGTGCTGGGGAAATACCATCCGCACGGCGACAGCGCCTGCTATGAAGCCATGGTGCTGATGGCGCAGCCTTTCTCTTATCGCTATCCGCTGGTGGACGGTCAAGGGAACTGGGGGGCACCGGACGATCCGAAATCCTTTGCGGCGATGCGTTATACCGAATCGCGCCTCTCCAAATATGCCGAAGTGCTGTTGGGGGAGTTGGGGCAAGGTACGGTCGAGTATCAGCCCAACTTTGACGGCACCCTGCAGGAACCGAAAATGTTGCCGGCGCGTCTGCCCAACATTTTACTCAATGGCACCACCGGCATCGCGGTCGGGATGGCGACGGATATCCCGCCGCATAACGTGCGCGAAGTGGCGGCTGCTGCCGTTGCACTGCTGGAAAAACCGGAATCATCGCTCGACGATCTGTTGCAGTTCGTCCAAGGGCCGGATTTCCCCACTGAAGCTGAAATCATCACGCCGCGTGATGAGCTGCGCCGTGTCTATGAGCAAGGGCGTGGTTCCGTGCGGATGCGTGCCCTGTGGAAGAAAGAAGACGGCGAAGTGGTGATCACCGCGTTGCCGCATCAGGTCTCGGGCGCGAAAGTGTTAGAGCAGATCGCCAGCCAAATGCGAGCGAAAAAACTGCCGATGATCGATGATTTGCGCGATGAATCGGATCATGAAAATCCGACGCGTCTGGTGCTGGTGCCGCGATCCAACCGGATCGATCTCGATCAGGTCATGAACCACCTGTTTGCCACCACCGATCTGGAAAAAAGTTACCGCATTAACATGAACATGATCGGTCTGGATAACCGCCCCTCCGTGAAAGGGCTGGTGGAGATCCTGAGCGAATGGCTGGTGTTCCGCCGTGATACGGTACGCCGCCGCCTTAACTACCGTCTGGAAAAAGTGCTCAAGCGCTTGCACATTCTGGAAGGTTTGTTGATTGCGTTCCTGAACATTGATGACGTTATCCATATCATCCGCACCGAGGATGAACCCAAAGCGGAACTGATGCGCCGCTATGGCCTGAGTGACACCCAGGCCGAAGCCATTCTGGAATTAAAATTGCGGCATTTGGCGCGCCTGGAAGAGATGAAAATCCGTGGCGAGCAACACGATTTGGAAAAAGAGCGCGATCAGCTTCAGGCGCTGCTGGCATCAGAACGCAAGCTCAGCAATCTGCTGAAAAAAGAGATTCAGTCGGATGCTGAACTGTATGGCGACGATCGCCGTTCGCCGCTGCATGAGCGTGCGGAAGCTAAGGCCATGAGTGAGCACGATTTCGTACCGTCTGAACCGGTCACTATTGTGCTGTCAGAAATGGGCTGGGTACGCAGCGCGAAAGGGCACGATATCGACCCTTCCGGGTTGAGCTTTAAAGCGGGCGATAGCTTCCGCGCCGCCGCGCGCGGCAAGAGCAACCAGCCGGTGGTGTTTATCGACTCAACGGGACGTAGCTATGCGCTCGATCCGATCACGCTGCCGTCGGCGCGCGGCCAGGGTGAACCGCTGACCGGCAAACTGACGCCGCCGCCGGGTGCCACCATTGAGCATGTGCTGATGGCGCCAGACGAACAGCGTCTGTTGATGGCGTCTGATGCAGGCTACGGTTTTGTCTGTACCTTCAACGATCTGGTGGCGCGCAACCGTGCCGGTAAGGCGATGATCACGCTGCCGGACAACGCCAAAGCGCTGGCGCCGATCATGATAGAACGCGATGACGATCTGCTGATGGCGATCACTGCGGCGGGTCGCGTGTTGCTGTTCCCGGTGTCCGATCTGCCTCAGTTGTCGAAAGGCAAAGGCAACAAGATCATCGCTATCTCCTCGGCCGACTTCGCCGCAGGCAAGGATCGCTTAGCGCTCCTGCTGGTGGTGTGGCCGCAAGCGACGGTGAAGCTGTATTCCGGTAAGCGCAAAATTGTGGTGCGCGCGAGCGAACATCACGGTGAGCGGGGTCGCAAAGGCACCTTGCTGCGCGGGCTGCAAAACATTGACCGCATTGAGGTTGATGCACCGCCAGCGCCTAAGGGTGACAGCGAGGAGTAATGCATTGCCTGATATCACCCGAGGGGGGTATCAGGCATTTTCCCCCCTTTGTTACCTGGCCGTTGGCGTGGGTGTCACGGCAAAGGATTACCCGTGTGTTTTATGCCGAAGTCGCTATACTAGCGGCGGCGGTTGGCTTATGAGGTCGTTATGTTATTCATTATCCGTTTTGTGGTAGTGGTGATTTTTTCCATTCTGATTTGCCTGTTCGGTACGATTTACTGCCTGTTTAGCCCGAAGAATCCGCGTCACGTGGCGACCTTTGGTCATGCGTTCGGGCGGCTCTCGACCTTGTTTGGCCTAAAAGTAGAAGTCAGAGTGCCTGTGGATGCGGGAAACTATGGCAACTGCATTTACATTGCCAACCATCAGAACAACTACGATATGGTGACGGCGGCAAATGCGGTCCAGCCAGGCACGGTTACGGTCGGTAAAAAAAGCCTGGTGTGGATCCCATTCTTTGGGCCGCTCTACTGGCTGGCCGGTAATTTGCTGATTGACAGAGAAAACCGCGCCAAGGCGCACGGCACCATTGCGCAAGTCGTTCAACACATTAAAGAGCGCAATATTTCTGTCTGGATGTTCCCAGAAGGTACGCGCAGCCGTGGCCGTGGGTTGATGCCGTTCAAGACTGGCGCTTTCCACGCGGCGATCAGCGCAGGCGTGCCGATTGTGCCGATTTGCGTGACCGACACGCATAATAAAGTCAAACTAAACCGGTGGAATAACGGCCATGTTATTGTTGAAATGCTGCCGCCGATTGACACCGCGACATACGGGAAAGAGCAGGTGCGCGAGCTGGCTGCGTATTGCCATGATGTGATGGCGGCGCGTTTGGTTGAACTGAATGCTGAAGTGGCTGAGCGGGAGAAAGCGGCGAAGCGTTAAGGTTTTTTTTACGTCCTCTGCGTTGGCGGGCGTATACGGTTGGTTAGCAAGATTACGGAGTTCTTATGTCACTCAGCCGCCGTCAGTTTATTCAGGCATCGGGGCTTATGGTGTGTGCGAGCGGGCTACCTGCGACGGCGCAGGCTAAGGGTAAGCAAAATGCGCTACCCATCCCGCCGCTGTTGGAATCTCGCCGCGGGCAGCCGCTTTTTTTGACCATGCAACGCGCGCACTGGGCGTTTTCCGGCGACCGTAAAACCTCGGTGTGGGGCGTTAACGGACGCTACCTCGGCCCGACGGTAAAAGTGTTCAGCGGCGATGACGTCAAACTGATCTATGGCAACCGCCTGAATGAGCCGGTTTCTATGACCGTCAGTGGCTTGCAGGTGCCAGGCCCGTTGATGGGTGGCGCTGGGCGAATCATCTCTCCGGGGACCGACTGGGCCCCCGTGCTGCCGATTCGGCAGGCAGCGGCTACCTGTTGGTATCACGCCAATACGCCGAACCGTATGGCACCGCACGTCTATCAGGGGCTGGCCGGACTTTGGCTGGTAGAAGACAGCACCAGCAAGAGCCTGCCGATCCCGAATCACTACGGGGTGGATGATTTTCCGCTGATTATCCAGGATAAACGCCTGGATAACTTTGGTGTTCCGGTCTACAACCCGCCCAGTAGCGGAGGCTTTGTCGGTGATACGCTGCTGGTGAACGGCGTGCAAGAACCGTTTATTGAAGTCTCACGCGGTTGGGTGCGCTTACGTTTGCTGAATGCGTCGAATGCGCGCCGTTACGTGATGCGCCTGAGCGACGGCCGCCCGATGTATCTGATTGCCAGCGATTTGGGCTTTTTACCGCTGCCGTTGGCGCTGAACCAGATATCACTCGCGCCGGGTGAACGCCGTGAAATTCTGATTGATATGTCGCAGGGCGGTGAGGTGACCTTGACGGCGGGCGATGCGGCAACGTTGATGGAACGGCTGCGCGGTTTGTTTGAGCCCTCCAGCATTCTGGTGTCAACGCAGATACTGACGTTAAAACCCACCGGTTTGTTGCCGCTGGTGACGAACAACCTTCCCGCCCGCTTACTGACAGATCTGGTGCTGCCTGCCAATATCAGCCGAACGCGGGAGTTCCGTCTGGGCGATAGCCTGCCGGGGATTAACGGTGCGATGTGGGATATGACGCGCACGGATGTACAGACGCAGGAAGGACGCTGTGAACGCTGGATTGTTCACGCCGATTCACCACAGCCGTTCCACATTCAGGGCGCGATGTTTCTGGTGCGTAGCATCAACGGCGCTGTTCCTGCTGCCGACCAGAGTGGTTGGAAAGACACGGTGTGGGTGGATGGCGATGCCGAACTGTTGGTGTATTTCACCCAATCGTCATCGGCATCATTCCCGTTCCTCTACTACAGCCACACGCTCGAGATGGCGGATCGTGGCTCCACTGGGCAGTTAGTGGTGCAGTAAAACGGCACGATTAGGGGGCGTATGGCCCCCTTTGTTTTGTAATACCGTTTTGTAATACCGTTTTGTATTACCGTTGTATATTACAAATTGGCGTTTGGATTCTGTGGTGCCGCCGCAGCGGGCTGCGTTGCAGAAACTTTCAGCGTCAGTTTAAACCACTCCACCACGCGATGAATCAGCGGCTCTTGATACCACGGTAAATCGCCGTGATTCGCCCCTTCCAGCAACACATACTCTGCCGGATTTCCGCCCTCTTTCAATGCCTTAAACAACTGAGCGCTTTGTACCGGGGAAACCAGCGTATCCGCGCTGCCGTGCAGGATCAGGAACGGCGGTTTTTTGCCGTTAATGTGCCCCATGGGGCTGGCATTAAGGGCTTTTTTCTCATCCTTACCGATAGCCGCACCGGGGAAATCACGGAAGGCCGCACCGTTTACCAACAGTGCTTCAGTTGACGCCGGTGAGCGGTGTACATCCTGAATATTTTCTGGGAAGCCCGCACCGATGTTGAGCAGATTGGAGAGCCCATAGAGAGTAACCACGGCCTGTACGTCCGAGGATTGGTTGAGATAATCCCCTTTATCAAAGACTTTTTCACCGTTGGTGACACCCAGCATTTGTGCCAGATATCCACCTGCAGAATCGCCCAATACGCCGATACGTTGCGGATCGATGCCGTAGTCTGCGGCGTGTTCGCGCAGGTAGCGCACAGCGGCTTTACCGTCTTGTACTGGCGCAGGGAAGGGGTCTGGCACCGTGCGGTATTCTGCGGCAGCGACCACAAAACCAGCCTGCGCTAGCGCCATACGCATTTCGATGAATTTCTCATGATCGGCAGAGGTAAAACCGCCGCCGGGAAAATAGACAATAGCCGGTTTGGGGGCAGCAGTACGCGGGATGAGAAACGACATCCTCAACTGACGTACCGCACGCGGGCCTTTGATCTGGCTGTAGATCACATTGCTGATGGTATCGATTTGTCCGCGGGTAGCGGCAATCTGAGTGACTTCGGCACCGGGCGTGTAGCCGGGAAGTTGCTGTGGGGCAGCATTGGCGGACGTGGAGGCAATGCCTGTCACCATCGCACCGATCAAGGCAATCTGTTTTATTTTCATGACGTTCCTTACGCGACTGCGGTATCGGCTACTTCAGATTTTCAGGAAAATTGGCCGGCAGTTCGCTGGCCGGGCAAGCGATCACGCTCTCGTTATCGGGGCCACAATCACGCACAAAAGTAATGGTGGCAAACTCATCGATCACTTCCGTTGGGTAGGCCGGGCCCGCCGCGCGGTAGGCTTCCATGGTCGGAATATGATCGTTTTGGAAGCACACGGTTTTTTGCGGATCGTTGATAACCCAACGTGGGAAGAAGATGGTGCCGTGGAACAGGCGATCGCCCAGATTCACGATCAGGCTGACATCGGTGCCCGTCGGTTCCGTCCAGGAAATTTTATAGATGCTGTGGGCAACGCGAACGATGTGGGCAAATTGATCCTTGACCCAACGGTTAGCGACGATGCCGCTGTGAATGCGGTAATCCAGAGTGTGGTCGTTCTTCACGTAAATCTCATAGTTCCAGCCATTATCGTAGGTATAAACCAGATGTTTGCCGACAAAATCGCTGAGATCGTGCTTATCAAAGGTACTCATGGTCCTGCTCCTTTTGTTCTTGATGTCAGGATCATATTGCGTCACTCTGTGAATTAATAACGCTGATTTTTCATCTAATTCATCCAAAATGTAGATTGATTATGCACAAGACGACGCTGGAACAATGGTTCCTGCTGGATAAGGTGATTGAGTTGGGCAGCTTTGCGCGTGCGGCACAGGCAACGCACCGCAGCCAGTCTTCGGTAAGCTACAATCTGGCGCTGCTTCAGGAGCGTCTGGGTGTGGCATTGCTGGAGGCTAAAGGGCGCAAAGCGGAAATAACCCCTGCCGGTGCGCTGCTGCTGGCACAGGTCAGGCCGCTACTGAATGCCTTTCATTATGTGGAAACGCAGGCGGCCACGCTTAAAAAGGGCGTGCGCACGCGTCTCGACCTGGTGGTCGATAACGTATTTCCGCGTGAGACGCTGTTTGCCATCTTACGTGAATTTCAGCAGTTGCATCCCGATACCCACCTCCATCTGACGGAGATACTGGAAAACCAATCCTGGGAGGTGGATGCCGATGTGGCGGTACTGACGCGGCGTGAAGATATGATGGGGCGGGGCGAATGGCTGATGAACATCGATTTTGTTGCTGTGGCACACCGCGATCATCCGTTGCATCACCTCCCTGCGCCGTTACGCGAAGAAACGCTGTTGCGCTATCCGCTGGTGCGCATCGCCTCCCGGGAAAACAGTATGCCATTGGCGGTAACGGCGGCCACTGAATATTGGACATTCTCCACCGTTGAATCGGCGATTGAAGCGGTGATGCATCAGGTTGGCTATGGCTGGTTGCCGGAAGAGTGGATTACCGCACCGCTGGCATCGGGCATGTTAAAAACGCTGGCATTAGGGCACGGCACGCGACGTGCCACGCCGCTGCACCTGATTGTCCGGCGGGCGCTGGCACCGCTGGATGAACAGGTGAAAACCTTGCTGACACTGTTTCGGCGCGCCAGTCGCAGTACGCCCCAACCGGGACGTACCGAATAAGCGTGCTGGTGGATTAGCGCGAGGGGAAGGCGGGCAGCGGGGTGGCGTCGGGGAAATATTCGCCTAGCGTATTCCAGCCGGGAGGCTGTGACGAGCCTGGAACGGCAACCATACAAGCGGCAACACGATTGGCCAAATCGACCGCCTGCGTCAACGTCCAGCCCGCAGAAAGGCCTGCCAGCAACCCGCTACAGTGCGCATCACCTGCGCCAATGCTGTCTACCACCGTGACCGGATACGGTGCCACTGCTTGCGGCGCGGCGTCCGGCGGGCAAATCCATGCCCCTTCCTTATCCAGTCGACAAATCAGCGTAAGCCCACTGCGTGCGGCGTACTGCTGTGCCAGCGCGATAATATCGCCTTCGCCCAGCAGGTGGCGCACCTCGTCTCGGTTTAGCGTTAATAGCGTGCGGCTGCCAAACAGCGCAGTGATAAAACCGGGCGGAATACCCGGTAGACGAGGGCCGAAGTCGATCAGTTTTTGCTGGGGTTGTGCCAGAACCCAGGCGCGCAGTGCGGCACCGCCCGTACCAAACAGCTCATAACCATTCACATAAATTAGCGTATCGGCAGAGGGGCGCAGGTGTTGCAGCATGGCGGTGGTGATATGGGCCTCACAGCCAGTGATGCTGATAAACGTGCGCTCACCGCCCGGCTCCGCCAGCGCCAGACACCAACCGTTATCCTTATCGGGGTGGCGCATGAGCACCGGCAGATGCAGCGCTTTCATGGCCGTTTCTACCGCGTTGCCCCAAGTACCGTTGCCTACCGGCATACCGTTGAGCACCGGAACGCCAAGGCGAGTGAGCGCGCGCGCGACGTTAAAGGCACAGCCGCCGATTTGCAGTCCGTTGTCTTTGGCTTCCACGTCTTCGCCGCTAAGCGGCATACGAGGAACGCCCAGCAGC
Organism: uncultured Symbiopectobacterium sp.; assembly: GCA_964293225.1. Classification (GTDB taxonomy): domain Bacteria; phylum Pseudomonadota; class Gammaproteobacteria; order Enterobacterales; family Enterobacteriaceae; genus Symbiopectobacterium. The sequence goes on from CAXYYB010000008.1 coordinate 122,503, forward strand.
ATATCGCCACAAGCACCGCCGATCACCAGCACGTGTCGAAGCATTTTTTCTTCATGCATGAGTATTCTCCTTAGGCTGTAGCATGACATAGAGGCCATAGGTTACGCCGCTGATGCCGAAGGAGAGGAACAAGCCAAGGCTGGAGTTTTCGAAAATACCGGTTGCCCACGGGCCATCAATAAAGCCGGTTTTGGTCACCATCAGCCCGGCAAAGGCACCCAACAGCCAGCACAGTAATGGCACCCAGCGCACGCCGTTATTCTTGCCGTTGATGGCAAACAGCGCGTCGTTATCGTAGCCGTGGCGTTGGCGCAGGTAGATATAGTCCAGAATAAACACCGCAGACCACGGGCCGAGAAACAGGCCGCAGAAAATCAGAAAGGCGATAAACGGTGAAAGGAAATCCTGCGATACAAACAGAACGTAGACCGCAACGCCCACCACCAGCACCGCATCCAGCGAAACCGCCACCGACTGGCGCAGTTTTACGCCGATAGCCAGCAGGTTCAAGCTGGCGGAATAGAGGCTGAGCACCGCGATAGTCACGATACCCGCCGTGGCCGTCAGCAAATAGGGCACTGCCATCCAGGTGGGCAATACGGTGCCGATAAGGGCGATGGGGTTAGCCGAACTGGTTAACTCGGGTAACTGGGCAGAAAGTAAAATGCCTGCCAGCATCAGCAGGATGAGCGGCAAGGCCGAGCCACCCACCACGGCAGAAAAGACGCTGCCACGCGTGGTGGTGGGGCTTTGATAGCGGCTGTAGTCCGCCCCGGCAATAGCCCAGCCAACCCCGGTGCCTGCCGCAATCACGGACACGGCAGGGAGAAAGCCGGTCAGCCAGTTGCCAGACGGCAGCGCCAATACCACATTCCACGGGGTGTTAAACAAGATATAGGCCACAACGATAAGCGTCATGGTACCGAAGATTTTGGTGATCCAGCTTTGCATCAGGATCAGGGTGTTTTGCCCAAGAATACTCACCACAATGGTCAGGCCACCGAACAGAATCAGGCAGATAGCGGTCAGCGTCGTGCTGCTGGTAAAACCAATGGCTTCAAACAGGGCCACCAACGTCAGTGTGCCGGTGGTCAGGTTAACGGCTTCCCAGCCCATCAGGGTAAACCAACCAAAAGCGGTAGGGGCGATATTGCCTTTCAGGCCAAACACCGCACGCGACAGGGTCAACGTAGCCGTGCGGCCCGTTTGCCCGGCAAACGAGGTATATCCCACCAGCGCGAAGCTGGCAACGCCGACAATGGCGGCGAGCAGGGACTGAATAAACGATAATCCGAATGAGACGATGATGGCACCATAAACGATGCCAAGAATACCAATATTCGCGGCGCACCAAATCCAGAACAGTTCTAAGGGTTTTCCTGTGCGTTGTGCAGCAGGAACAATATCAATCCCCGTATTTTCAACTTGCCAGGTCTTATTCTGCTGTGTTTCACCCATGACGGCGGCTCCTTGTTGGCCTTAATAAAGCGGGTGGCGGAAAGGGCAGGCATGCAGTGACTATTGATAACGGCAGCCATGCCGAAGAGAGAGTCCAATGTTAAAACATAGCAGCGGAACGGCAGGACAGACAGTAATTTAATGTGTTTGTTTAATTGCGGTGTGAGGAGTGCGCGTGGTGCCATAGATGGCAGTGTGGAAAAAATAAAGGAGCAGCCAAAATGGAATGACTGCCCTTGTTCTCAGTTCATGCGTGGGTGAAACGAGTGATACCGAGTGACAAAATAAAACGACTGTTAACGGTGTTGTTATGTGCCTAAGCGTCTGGCACCAAGTACTGCTTATTGCTGTGTGTTGTCTTTATGCCATTCATGTTACTGGACGGTTTTCTGGTTATATTCTTCGCTACTGCACGACATTTTTGCTACGTATTTTTCCTGGTGTTGCTAAGAAGCCTTTCGTATGCCATTCAGACAACCGCAGGCATACCTGCTCAATTCACATTTTCTGCTTTGAGCGCTGTTCTCATCGCACGATCTACTTAAATAACAAGGACATTATTGTGATCTGTGTCGTGAGACGCTGTTTTGTGGTCAACTAAATGACCCCCTGGTGTTGGCACGTCTGTATTTAATGTATACAATTCACAGTATAAAATCAAGTCCAATTAAATGCCATTGAGATACCAATACCAGTCCTGAGTGTTGTTTCGTGGTAATGTGCTCTTGCCATGCTGACACCTGTCGGGGGGATGCTACACGTGGCGCAAAAAAACACTATAAGGCCGCACTATGCAGGAGCTATTTCGTTGGGTCAGGCAAACACTAGAGAAACCCTCTACGGCGCCGCGCTATATGCAATTGGCGATGGTTTTGGAGCAGGGTATCAACCAGAACAAAGCGCTGGCGGGACAATTCTTTCCTGCTGAACGCGCGATCGCGCAGCAGTTAGCGATTTCTCGTGTTACCGTCTCTCGTGCGTTGTCGCTGCTGGAAGACAAAGGATTGATTGTGCGCCAGCAGGGCGTCGGCACGCGCATTAGTCAGCATCTTGACTATTCATTGGATGATGAAGAAGCCGGGTTCACCAAACTGGTGCTGCAAACCGGAGGCATTGCCGGTAATCGCTGGCTGGAGCGCACCACCATGCTGTTGCCGGATGAGGTCGCCAGCAACGTTCCTGCCTTGAAAGGTGAGCGCGTGACCAAACTGCGGCGTGTGCGATTGATTAACGGCGAACCCGTGTCGCTGGAAACCATATGGATCCCGTTGGCATGGTTGCCTGCACCGGAGATTCTGGAGCATTCGCTCTATCAATACTGGGCAGAGCGCGGGATTCTTCCGGCGAAAAAGAAGGTGCGCATCAAGGCGATTGCCTGTCAGGCGGAAACGGCGCGTTTGCTAAATATTCAGCCAGGCATGCCGCTGCTGTTTTATCGCCAGCATACCTATAACGCGCAAAATGGCTTGCTGGAGTATTGTGAAATTTACTGTCGCAGTGATATTTACGAAATACAGATATCGGACTAAATCCGCGTTTCAGCCAGCCTCAGTGCCGTTGAGGCTGGCTGTCTCGTCAGATTACTGACAACCGCCTCGGGCCTGGCAGCGTACCCACTCCGCTGTGCCTACATCTGGACCTATTGCCGGGTCGTCGAAATACATCCTATCGTTGCCTATGTGCGCATTAACGCCTGCGGTAAGGCTCAATATGCTTGCCAGAAGCAGATATTTGATTGCATTTTTCATCGGTAACATCTCCATCATTCATAGGTTTTGGGTATTACTCGAACGCCTGAACTGCGCCATGAAGCATGGCGTAGGGGCTTTACCCGATCAACGGATGCAGGGGAGCTTGTTTGGTTTTTGTTAATGTTGGCGGAGATTCTGATTGTTATTTGATAGCGATCTGAAGAGGGGCGAGTGCAGCGGAAAAAAGGATTTCCGCCACTCGCCGTGGCGGAAACCACATTAGTCTTTGGTTGGAAACGTAGTGCGTGGGACATCCGGGTCTGGTCCCAGCCGTTTGCCAGCATCCAGCTTGGCGATCTCGCCCAGTTCATCTTTGTCGAGACGGAAATCGAACACATCGAAATTTTCCCGGATGCGCGCGGGGGTAACGGATTTGGGGATCACCACCAGACCAGAATCCAGGTGCCAGCGGATCACAATCTGTGCAGGCGTTTTGCCGTATTTCAGCGCGAGCTGACGGATTAGCGGTTGCTCGAATACCCCTTCTCCCCCTTGTGCCAGCGGACTCCAGGACTCGGTTTGAATCTGGTGCGTGGCATTCCAGGCGTGTAATTGGCGCTGCTGGAATAAAGGGTGCAACTCAACCTGATTGATGACCGGGAATACGCCCGTTTCTGCTTTCAGGCGTTGTAAATGGTGTGGATGAAAATTGCTCACGCCAATGCTTTTAACCAGCCCCTGCTCCTGTAAACGCAGCAGGCCTCTCCATGCATCGACATAGGTATCCTGATCCGGCACCGGCCAGTGGATCAGATAGAGATCGACAAAATCCAGTCGCAGCTTTTGCAGGCTCTCTTCCAGTGCTTTTTGCGGATCGGACTGATCGGTATTCCACAGTTTGGTGGTGATAAACAGCTGGTCACGGGGCAGCGTACTGGCCTGTAGCGCCTCTCCGACGCCGGCTTCGTTTTTATAAATCGCGGCGGTATCAATGGCGCGGTAGCCGGTGTGTAGCGCATCGGTCACTGCATCCACCGTTTGATCGTGTGTCGCTTGCCACACGCCCAGGCCGAGTTGCGGCATGATGTTGCCGTCGGCCAGTTTGATCATGGGTTGCGTTGTCATGTCATTCTCCTTTATTCGAGAATCCTCCCAGCCAAGGTCGGCAAGAGCTCGGTTGGATTTCAGCCACCGGATACGGTGATGAATGGTATCCCTTCAACCCTGTTCGTTATGGACAGGACATGTCGGTTAAGTCTAGCCGAAAATAGCCACAAAGCAGCGAAGAGATGTAACGGTACCTGCTTTTCTTGCGCGTAATATCAAGAAAATCAGAGGGTAGCGGGTACCGTTGAAGAAGTGTCGGGAGAGGTCCTGGCTTAGGCGGCGGAGCGCCTTCTGTGCCACAACATTACCAGCATGCCAACCAATCCACTGATCAGTAACACAATGGGGAGAATGATCAGCGCGGTCATTACCTGGTCTTCATAGCGCTTGACCAGCGGCACATGGCTAATGGCATAGCCCAGTGTGACAATACCAAACACCCACAGAAAGCCGCTCAGCCAGTTAAATAACTGAAAACGCAGGCTGTTAAGGCCAGAAATGCCCGCCATGGTCGGCAACAGGGTGCGGATAAACGCCAGAAAACGACCAATCAGCAACGCCACCAGACCGTGACGATGGAACATATGGTAGGCACGTTGGTGATAGTGTGCGGGCAGTTGCAGCAGCCATCCTTTCACGATACGCGTATCTCCCAACCAGCGACCTTGCAGGTAGCTGAGCCAGCAGCCGAGACTGGCTGCGACGGTAAGCAGGAACATGGTGGGCACGAAGCTCATCACGCCTTTGGCGATCATGGCCCCGGTCAGCAGCAGCAGGCTGTCTCCCGGTAGAAACGACGCCGGCAGCAAACCATTTTCCAGAAATAATGTCGTGAAAAGAATGCCGTAGATAACCCAGATAACATTGGGGTCAGCCAACGCACTGAAATCTTGCTGCCACAGCGCCTGAATGATGTCGTGAACCACACTCATATTACTTCCTGCCAGGTGTAGGGGCCCAAAGTACAACCCTGCTCGCACAAACGTCGAACGGATCAATCTGTGTCGCTAAGCAATAGCGTAGGGCCAAGATCTTAGTGTCGCTAATACGAACGCCTTTCGGCGACAGACATAAGCTCTGTTATTCGTGTAAAGCGGTTTTTTTGTCTTGCTTATTCCGTTCATCATACACGCTTTACACACACCACCGCAGCCATATCAAGGGATATCGCCGTCACACTTTGTGAATTCTGTTGAATCCGGCTGTCAAATCATCGATCAGATCATCACAGTCTTCAAGCCCGATATGTAACCGAATAAGTGTGCCAGTGAAGTCAACGCCGCCAGCGGGACGAATTGACGCCAGATCCTCCGGTTGATTCGCCAGGATAAGGGATTCAAAACCGCCCCAGGAATAGGCCATGCTGAAATGCACAAAATTATCCAGATAGTCGGACAGTTGCTCCTTGCTCAGCTTTTGCTTGAGCACAAAGGAGAACAATCCGTTACATCCGGTGAAATCACGTGCAAAAAACTCATGCCCTTTACAGCTCGGCAGTGCCGGATGGTTGACTACAGCGACTTCTGGTCGTTCAGCGAGCCAGTGGGCGATGCGCAGGCTACTCTCCTGGTGCTGCTTGAGGCGAACCCCTAGGGTGCGCAGGCCGCGGCTGGCGACGTAAGCCGTGTCGGCATCGACCATTTGTCCCATCAGGTAGGAGTGCTCACGCAGTTGATCCCAGCAGCGCGCGTTGGCAACGGCCGTGCCGAGCATGGCATCCGAGTGGCCCACGATATATTTGGTGCCGGACTGCACGGAGATATCAATGCCGAACTCGAGTGCTTTAAACAGAATGCCCGCCGCCCAGGTGTTATCCATAATAATCACGATATCAGGGTTAACGCGACGCACGGCGCTGACGATAGCCGGCACATCGTGTACTTCCATGGTGATTGAACCGGGAGATTCGAGGAACACCACTTTGGTGTTTTCCTGAATCAGGTCGGCAATACCCGCACCAATCAGCGGATCAAAATAGGTGGTGGCGACATTGAATTTGCTCAGCACGTTATCGCAGAACGCCTGGGTCGGTTCGTAGACGGAACCGGTCACCAGCACGTGATCCCCGCCTGAAACAAAAGAGAGGATCGCATTGGAGATTGCCGCTGCGCCGCACGGATAAAGCGCACAGCCCGCGCCGCCTTCCAGCTCCGTCATCGCTTCCTGCAATGAGAAGTGCGTCAGGGTGCCGCGACGTCCGTAAAACAGGCCGCCTTTGGCCCGGTTGAGGGTGGCCTGTTTCTTGTCGGCAACCGTCTCAAAAATCAGCGATGAGGCGCGTTGGATAACGCTGTTGACCGATCCCTGAGTGTATCTTTTGCTGCGTCCTGCTGAGACCAGCGCCGTTGCTGTTTTCTTGCTGCTCATGTCTGTTTCACCAAAGAGAATGGAAACAACTACGTTAGCATGGTGTGAACAAGAGCGGGATGGCGTTTTTTTCATCTGGGAGAAAAACGGTCAGAGTCACTGTTTTTGAAGAGGTAGAAATGATGTCATGCTGGAGAAAGCAGAAAAGTGCCAGCCCCTTATGCACCAAGGGCTGGCAGAATTGTGGCGGCGTTACCCGGTATGGACGCCGAACAATTTAGGCAGCCACAAGGAAATGGCAGGGATATAGGTAATGAGCATCAGTACTACAAACAGGCCGCAGTAGAACGGCAGCATGGCTTTCATCACTTGTTCTATCTTCTGTTTACTCACGGCGCTGGCAACAAACAACACGGAGCCTACCGGCGGGGTGATAAGCCCAATCCCTAGGTTAACCATCATGATCATGCCAAAATGGACCGGATCAACGCCTAATGAACTGACGACGGGCAGGAGTACCGGTGTCAGGATCAGGATCAGCGGAGCCATATCCATTAATGTGCCGAGGACTAACAGCATGATATTGATGTAAACAAGAATAACGTATTTGTTATCAGAGATTGAGGTGAAAAACTCGGTAATTCGGCTTGGTAACTGCATGTAGGTCATGATGGCGCCGAATGCAGCAGCGAAGCCGATCAGAATCATCACAATGGTGACGGTTTTCACCGTGCGGTACATCAGTTTTGGTAATTCTGACCACTTGTAATCTTTGTAGATAAACATCGTGACAAAGAATGACCAGATACAAGCAATTGCAGCAGATTCGGTCGCGGTAAAGATACCCGAAAGTATCCCTCCCATAATAATGACGACTGTCATCAGTCCCCATAAGGTGTCGACGAAGATTTTCAGCGCTTGTTTAAAAGGGACGACTTCTCCTTTGGGATAGCCACGCTTATGTGCAAAACCAACGCACATCACCATGAGGGTGAGCCCTAACAGGATACCGGGCAAAACGCCTGCAATAAACAGCGACGCAATGGAAACCGTCCCCCCTGCCGCAAGCGAATAGATGACGGAGTTGTGACTGGGCGGAATCAGGATAGCCTGTACCGAACCGCTGGCGGTCACGGCGGCGGCAAAATCACGCGGATACCCTTTTTTCTCCATCTCTGGGATCATCACGGAGCCGATGGAGGCGGTATCCGCCACCGAAGAGCCGGAGATGGCACCAAAGAAGGTGGAAGCCACAATGTTCACCAGCGACAGGCCACCACGAATAAAGCCAACGAAAATATAGGCGAAGTTTACCAGACGTCGGGCAATGCCGCCTTCCGCCATGATGGCTCCGGCCAGAATAAAGAATGGAATGGCTAACAGCGAAAATTTGTTTACCCCGTTGGTGATTTGGATCATCACCGCTTCAAGCGGAATATCGATCCAAAAAGCGCCGACAATGGCACTAAGACCCACCGCATAGGCGACAGGCACGCCGACGGCGAGCAGTACCGCCAATGTGGCGATCAAAATAAATGCATCCATGGTTATGCCTCCGGATTAAGCGTTGCCGAGCATCACGACAGGACGTTTATCCTGCGGGCCAAAGAATATTCTTTCAATAATGAACAACAATGTGATGAAAGAGCCGATAGGCAGCGGGAGGTAGGTTTCGCCAGCACTCAATAGCGGGAACTCTGCCACGGGTTGTTCCCACAGCTCTATGCAGAGTTGTGCGCTGTAGTAGAGGATAAACAGGCTGATCAGCAGCATAAACAAATCAGTAATCAGGACACAGGCTTTTTTACCTGCTTCTGGAAGCCTGTCTGTCAACATACTCACGGCAATGTGTGAACATGCGCGATAGCCAACCGCCGCCCCAAGGAAAGTAAACGTCACCATACAAATGATGGAGACAGGTTCTGGCCAGGAGAGGGCTGAGTTCAACGCATAACGTGCGAAGATACCGACAGGAATAATTAACGTCATGACTAATAACGTCAATCCTGATACCCACATGGCGATAAGATAAAGTATATCCATTGCGGAGATATAAGTACGACCCATCATTTTCACCTGTATATACTCTTCGTTATTATGTTTTGATTGCTATATCGAACCGTCACGGTGCTACGCAGGACAAAGCCCAGACCATTCAGCATAATAATGTCTGTCAGAGTAGATAGTTATATAAGGGATAATGTGTGGGTCAGTGAATGTAACGCCTGACCCACGTTGTCAACATTACTTCACATCGGCGACTTCTTTGATCAAATCCTGGTACTTGGCCCCGAATTGATCGCGTACCGATTGTGTCGCTTTATAAAAGTAATCAGTATCGGTTTCTTGGAAATTAACACCGCCTGCTTTCATTTTATCCAGTGATTGTTGGTTATACGCTTTCCACAATTCACGCTGTTCATTTTGCGCTTCTTTGGCAAGTTTAAGGAGGAGCGCTTGATCTTCCTTGGATAATTTATCCCATTTGGTTTTTGAATACAGGAACAGTTCTGGAATGATGAAATGTTTACTCCAGGTATAGTTTTTAGCAACGGGCATGTAGTTGTGTGCGACGAAGGTCGGCGGGTTGTTTTCCGTGCCATCGATAACGCCCGTTTGCATGCCGCTGAAGACTTCACTCACGCCCATGGCAATAGAGTTAGCGCCCATCGCTTTCAGGGTAGCCAGCGCAACAGGGCTGCCCTGTACGCGAATTTTCATGCCTTGGAGGTCTTGCGGTTTGTTGACTGGGTCTTTGGTAATCAGGTTACGTGTGCCAGCATCCATCCAGCCGAGGAAAACCAGTCTGGATTTACTGTTATTGGTAATCTTATCACCAATTTCCTGACCAATTTTTCCGTCCAGTACCTTGTGCATATGATCTTCATCACGGAAGACATAGGGCAAAGTAAATACCTCTATTTCAGGTAAAATGGCGGCAACCGGGGTCATGGAGACACGAATAATATCAATTGCGCCGAGCTGGGCTTGCTCAATCATCTGTTTCTCATCACCTAAAACACCGCCGGGAAAGGTTTTTATTTCCAGTCTTCCATCCGTGGCGGCTTTTAATTTTTCCCCCATTTTTTGCACGGCTACTACATTGGGGTAACCTTCAGGGTGAACATCAGCGGCTTTAATTTGTAATGCACTTGCAGAATAACTCATCAGTAGTGTCGCAGAGCTTAAACAGATGCCTAGCAAAGTCTTGGATAGCTTCATTCTGGTCTCCAAAAGTATCTACGGAAATATTTATGCGTTGACCGGCAGTGTTTTATAAATAGAACTAAACATGTAATAATGGCATTGCTATACTGTGGCGTTTGCCACAATTGTTTTCACTTTGACAAGTAAATTAACTTATTATACCACTTTGAAGAATGACTCGTATCACAAAAGCGTGATGTGGGTAATTTATTGACTTTATAATGTAATTACGCAAATTTTCTGTTTTTCATTATTTCTATTCCTTTGTTTTTAATGAAAATAATTATTAGCATCGAAAGTTTCCTGTAAGACAACTTATCGTTAATTAACAAACAATGGTGTAATAACTCAACGTTGATCACAGAATACGACTTTTGTTGTCATACGACTGGCGAAATGGCAGACCGACAATGCAGAGGGGGGGTAAATCAGTGTTTTACCTTATGGGTGCTAGGGTTTTTTGTGCTTAAAAATCATAAATACTAATGAGAACTACTATCAATTCGTGCTCAGTTTGCTATCATTTCTCGTCGATTCGATGCACTACTCATTGGTGTTGTACTATTCATTGGTATAGGTGGAGGCACAGCGTGAAAACGGCTGTCGGTCATATTTCTTCCCAGGCATTGTCCGCCTGGCTTACACAACGCGGCGCGTTCAGCGCATTTTCCCGTAGCATGTTGACGGCTCTGGTTTTAACCGCAGGGCTGGTCACGTCAGCAGGACTAAGTGGAAATGCGTTCGCGGCACCTGCTTCCACACCGGTTGCCAATACCGCTACCGCCAGCGCACCAGCGGCTGAGCCCGCTGTTGCAGAGGCTGCTGCGGTGCCTGCATCGCCGTTGGCACTGCCGCAAGGCAGTGCAGGCAATATCATGAAAACCGATCTTTCCGTTTGGGGCATGTATCAGCATGCGGATCTGGTGGTGAAGTCCGTCATGATCGGTTTGCTGTTGGCCTCTGTGATCACCTGGGCGATCTTCTTTGGTAAAAGCGTCGAACTGGTGGGGGCTAAACGTCGCTTGCGTCGTGAATATGCGGCGTTGGAGCAGGCACGCACCTTAGATGACGCGGCAGATATCGTTGAGGTCTTTAACGCCGACAGCACAGTGGCGGTATTACTGGCCGATGCGCAAAATGAGTTAACCCTTTCCGCCCGTTCTGATGACAATAATGGCATCAAAGAGCGTACCGCTTTTCGTCTGGAACGTCGCGTAGCCGCTGCTGGTCGCCATATGGGGCGCGGTAACGGCTATCTGGCAACGGTCGGTGCGGTGGCTCCCTTCGTCGGGTTGTTCGGGACGGTCTGGGGCATCATGAACAGCTTTATCGGCATTGCCCAAACGCAAACCACCAATCTGGCCGTTGTCGCTCCGGGGATCGCCGAGGCGCTGTTGGCCACTGCGATTGGTTTGGTCGCCGCTATCCCGGCGGTGGTGATTTACAACGTGTTCGCTCGCGGAATTGGCAGCTATAAAGCGCTGATGGGTGATGTGGCGGCACAGGTGCTTTTGCTGGTGAGTCGCGATTTGGATGTTGCCGCGAGTAACGGTAACCGCTTGACGGCGGCTAATCAAAAACTGCGGGTGGGTTAAGTCATGGCGATGCATTTACACGATGATACGAGCGGTGACAGCGAGATGCATGACATCAACGTCACGCCGTTCATTGACGTGATGCTGGTGCTGCTGATCATCTTCATGGTGGCAGCACCGCTGGCGACCGTCGATATCCGTGTCGATCTGCCTGCGTCTACAGCGGTGCCACAACCGCGTCCGGAAAAGCCGGTGTATTTGACGGTGAAGGCGGACAAACAGCTGTATGTGGGTGACATTGCCGTCAGTGAAACCGGGCTGACTACTCTGCTGGATGAACAAACGGGGGCTAACAAAGAGACCACCATTTTCTTCCAGGCAGACAAAACCGTCGATTATGAAACCATGATGCGAGTGATGGATACCTTGCGTAAGTCGGGCTATCTGAAAGTCGGATTAGTGGGTATGGAATCAGCGGGTAAATAAGAGTCTATACCGTCCCGCGCTTCTGGCGGGACGGCCTCTACTACTTGTGCGTTCAGGTAAAACGCGTATATTGCCCCTTTGCCTGCGGCGTCCTGCTATAACCCCATCAACGTCAAACTCTCTCCCTAACACATCGTGTAAAGTGTGTCGTCAGCAACGTGCATCTGTCATTCACGCGTTCACACTGGCTTTCTATCCTGAAAACATGGCCTGTTCTTTCGGCATCGGTGACGCTGCCTGTTTGTATCACAGCACGGTGTAATGATGACAGCAGGTTGATTTTTAACCGCCATGACGCATTATGGGAGGTTACGAGTAACTTATCGAGCTACGATAAGATTTTACCGTGCAATCACGCATAGCAAAGGGTATATAGCGGTGGAATTAGTAATGCGTAATATTCTGATTTTTGTTTTAACGCGCGCGGGTGTGTCGTGCGTGTCATAGCACCAGGAGAGGCCTGATGAGCAAAGGAAATGAGCTATCTATTATTTCCCGCTATATGAAAAAGCTGCATGTGCTGACGCTATGCGTAGGGGGAAATTCAGAATTATGGTGTGCGAGCTGCTTCTATACTTATGACGAAAATGAGGTCGCTTTCTACATCATGACAGAAACCTCGACGCGCCATGGTGACATGATGCTGCGCTACCCGGCAGTTGCTGGGACGATTGCCGGCCAACCCAAAACCGTTATGCTGATCAAAGGCGTGCAGTTCAGCGGTCAGGCATTACTGCTACAGGGTGAAGAGGCTGTGTCGGCCCGTGAGCGTTACACGCAGCGTTTTCCTATCGCCCGAGGCACCACCTCACCCGTTTGGCGCTTGCGCATTGATACCCTGAAGATGACGGACAATACGCTGGGTTTTGGCACCAAACGCCATTGGCACCGCGATGAGGAAAACGACGGATAACTGAATGCATCTGGCAACAGGAGGAGCCATGAGTCGAGTAGTGCTGTTAGGCGCGACAGGATTGATTGGGCAGGAATTGCTTAAGCTACTGCAAGCCAATAGCCGGGTAGAGGTTATCTATGCGCCCACGCGCAGGCCGCTGCCCGCCCAGGACAAACTGGTCAATCCGTGTCATGAGGATGTGCGCGTTGCGTTGGCGCAATTGCATGAGCCGGTCGATATGGTGTTTTGCTGTCTGGGGACCACGCGCAAGCTGGCGGGCAGTAAGCAGGCGTTTCGCTTTGTGGATTATACGCTGGTGGTCGATAGCGCTGCGCGAGCCAAGGCATTGGGAGCCACGCACCTGCTCACGGTAAGCGCGATGAGTGCCAGTGCTACGTCACCGTTTTTCTACTCACGCATCAAAGGTGAGATGGAAGCGGCGTTGCGTCAGCAAGGCTGGCGACATTTGACACTGGTGCGTCCTTCACTGCTGTTGGGAGAACGGACTACGCGACGGCCACTGGAGCACTTTTCTGCTCCGCTGCTCAAGTGGATGCCTGCTAAATGGCGAGCGATTGAAGGCAAAACCGTGGCCCGAGCACTGATGAATCATGCCTTTTCACCCGAACCGAAAGCCAGTGTGACGGTGCTCGAAGCCGAGGAACTACGCGCCTGGGGCAGTCCGCCGCTTGCGCCGCAACTGCACGGTTAATTCTGCCACTGTCATCGCAGACGGTGAACAACCTGATTGCTGCTGCCGCGCCAGATTAACGCAGGATCTTTGAGATCCTGTACGAATTTACCGTCTACCAGTACGTTGATAAGTGCCACAACCTGTTGTTGTTCGGGCGTAAGCTCAGCGAGCAGGTAGCCCGTCCACATCCAGATGTCTTTTCCGGGGCATTCGGCATGAATCCGCTCCACCAAACGCAGCACATCCGGTACGTTTTGCGGATGGAGCGGATCGCCACCGGAGAGCGTCAAGCCCTGGCGCGGAATCTGCGTATCCTGCAAATCGGCAATAATTTGGTCTTCCAGCGCCTGAGTAAACGGTTGGCCGGAATTGAGCCGCCAGGTGCTTTTGTTGTAGCAACCTGGGCATTGGTGCACGCAGCCGGAAACAAACAGCGTACAGCGCGTGCCAGGCCCGTTGACCACGTCAACCGGGTAATACTGATGATAATTCATGGTATGGCATCGTTTGCTAGGCAATTATTTGATAAATAATGGCTTTCTGAGTGCTGCTTTACAAAGCAGAGATATCCGGTGTCCGTTGACGCCAGTAAGCGTGCAAAGCTGGCCGCATCCTTGCGACCATCAGGCACGATACGGGCTGTTTAGCCCAGTTGACCATTGCCGAGGTGCTTGATCCGGCGTTTGACCTCTTCCTGCTTCCCGGCGTTAAACGGACGTGCATCCGGGCTGCCCAGATAACCACATACCCGACGCGTTACCGATACGCGAGCAGAGTCGTGATTGCCGCATTTCGGGCAGGTGAAGCCTTTGCTGGTGCATTCAAACTCACCGGTGAAGCCACACTCATAACACTCATCGATCGGAGTATTGGTGCCGTAATAGGGCACACGGCTATAGCTGTAGTCCCAGACGTCTTCCAGCGCTTTGAGGTTATGTTGCAGGTTCGGATACTCGCCGTAGCAAATGAAGCCCCCGTTTGCCAGCGGCGGGTAGGGCAGTTCAAAGTCGATTTTCTGGTAAGGATTCACCTTCTTCTCCACGTCCAGGTGGAAGCTGTTGGTGTAGTAACCCTTATCGGTCACGCCCGGCACCACGCCGAATTCAGCGGTGTCAATACGGCAGAAACGGTCACATAAGTTTTCACTCGGCGTACTGTAAAGGCTGAAACCGTAGCCGGTTTCTTCTTTCCACTGATCGGTCGCGGCTTTCAGGCGTGCGATGATGGCGACTGCTTTTTCACGCAGTTGCTCATTGTCGAACACGTGTGTCTGGTTGCCGAACAGCGCGTTAATGGTTTCATGAACCCCGATATAGCCCAATGAGATCGATGCCCGTCCGTTTTTGAAGATCTCAGCGACGTTGTCGTCCGCTTTCAGGCGTACGCCGCAGGCACCTTCCATATACAGGATCGGCGCGACACGGGCTTTGACGTTTTCCAAACGCGCGATGCGCGTCATCAGCGCTTTTTTCGCCAGTTGCAGACGATTATCCAGTAGGTTCCAGAAACGCTCTTCGTTATGTTCCGCTTCCAGCGCGATGCGCGGCAGGTTGAGGCTGATTACCCCGAGGTTGTTACGGCCATCGTGGATCTGCTTGCCCTCTTCCTCATACACGCCAAGGAAGCTGCGGCAGCCCATGGGCGTCTTAAACGAGCCGGTAACCTTAACCACCTGATCGTAATTGAGGATATCCGGGTACATCCGCTTACTGGCGCAATCCAGTGCCAGTTGCTTGATGTCATAGTTCGGATCGGCGGCTTTATGATTGACACCGTCGCGGATAGCGAACACCAGTTTGGGGAACACCGCGGTTTTGCGGTTTTTGCCCAGACCGGCAATGCGGTTGCGCAGGATGGATTGCTGAATCAGGCGCGATTCCCAGCTGGTGCCAAGGCCGAAACCAAAGGTGACAAACGGCGTCTGACCGTTGGCGGTGTGCAGCGTGTTCACTTCATATTCCAGCGACTGGAAGGCGTCGTAGCACTCTTTTTCGGTACGAGACAGCGCATAGCCGTCCGCATCGGGAATGTGCCACTCATCAGCGGTTTCCCGATGCTTTTTATGGCTGGCGGTGACGAACGGTGCCAGAATTTCATCGATACGGTTAATGGTGGTGCCGCCGTAGATGTGGCTTGCCACCTGCGCGATGATTTGGGCCGTCACCGCTGTTGCAGTAGAGATAGATTTTGGCGGCTCAATCTCCGCGTTACCCATCTTGAACCCTTTGGTCAACATGCCTTCAAGGTCGATCAACATACAGTTGAACATCGGGAAGAACGGGGAGTAGTCCAGATCGTGGTAGTGAATTTCACCGCGCTCATGGGCAAGCACCACGTCGCGCGGCAGGATATGTTGCTTGGCATAGTGCTTGGCAACGATACCGGCCAGCAGGTCGCGCTGGGTGGGGATCACTTTACTGTCTTTGTTGGCGTTCTCGTTGAGCAGAGCCATGTTGCTCTGTTCAACCAGACCACGAATTTCCTGATTCAAACGGCCGCGTTGTTCGCGCGCGACATCACGATCGTGACGGTACTCAATATAGGTACGTGCAAGCTGCTTATACTGGCCAGACATCAGCAGGTTTTCAACGGCGTTTTGGATATCGCGGATATCCACACGTGCTTTCCCTTGCATTTGTTGAGCGACCGCACAGGCCACGGTTGCACAGTAATCTGTATCATCAACTCCTGCCGCATGCGCAGCACGTTCGACCGCCTGTTTGATGAGCATCTCATCAAAAGGCACCTGGCAACCGTCCCGTTTAATCACTACTGGTTTCAACGTTCGTTCCTCAGAGTTGTCCACAAGCGGAATCCGCAGCGGACAAGGGCTGCGGGGGGTTGTGGATGATATTGTGGATAAGTACTACATGTAGTGTCTGTATTTATGATAGACACTATATGTAGTTTTGGGTGAAAAGAAATTCGCGGTTTATTGACCTGGAACAAAGAATGTCGAGCAGCGTAGAAAGGGTGTGCAATAGCGTTGATCGAAATAAAAATAATGTATTGATTTGATTAGTAGTTTTTTATCTCTGTGCCATAAGGCAAATGACGAACAAAAAAGCATAATAAACGTAGGGAAATAACAACGAACTTTGTCATCAGGCTGACGGGGCGAGGATATCGCCCCGTGCGCGCTTAGCGGCGTACCGCAATGGCTTCGATTTCGATCTTCACATCTTTTGGCAGGCGTGCTACTTCCACGCAGGAACGCGCTGGAAACGGAGCCTGATGCTGCGTAAAGAAGGCTTCGTAAGTAGCGTTAACGGTGGCAAAGTCTTGCAGGTCTTTCACAAAAACCGTGGTTTTCACGATGTCGGCGACTTTCAGGCCTGCCGCTTCCACAATGGCTTGCACGTTTTCAAGAGACTGGCGCGTTTGGGCGACGATGTCCTCGGCAATCAGGCCGCTTTTGGGGTTTACCGGGATCTGACCGGAAGTGATGATCATGCTGCCCAGATCGACACCTTGTACATAAGGGCCGATAGCGGCTGGGGCGTGTTCCGTGCTGATGCTACGTGACATGGCTTCTCCTGGATTTCGACGTGGCTATTTTCGAAGGGACAATTCCCGCCGGGCCTGCGTCGGGCGGGATACAACTTACCATTATTCAGAAAAGCGCGGCGCAAGCAATGGCATTGATGACCCTGCATGCGCCGCTCAATGGCTTAGCAGTCGGCCAGTACGGCCTGACGTTCAAACTCTTTCTCACAGTATTTGCACTTGAGGTGTGCATCGCCATCGCGCTGCTTGACGCTGAACGACGAAGTGACGGGCTCACTGCGGCTGATGCAGTTGCTGTTCGGGCAGGTCAACACGCCTTCAATACGTTCCGGCAGGCTGGGAACCAGCTTACGCACCACCGCGTAGTCATCAATCTGGTTTACGGTGGCCTGCGGGGCGTAGATCGCCAACTGGTTAGCCTGCTGCTCTGTCAGGAAGATGTTTTCTATCTTGATCAGATCCTTGCGCCCCAGATGATTGGAAGGCAGGTTCAGCCCGATGGTGATACGCTGGTCGGTGGCGGTCAGCTTGAACAGCGTCAGCAGCTTGAAGCCAACCTGCGCTGGGATATGGTCGATAACGGTGCCGCGTTTGATGGCTTCAACCTGTAATTTGTTATCCTGAGTCATGATGCTTTCCCCTCTCACAGAACCAGTTCGCGATTTAAGACCAGTGCCAGCAGCGCCTGACGTGCAAAGATGCCGTTACCTGCCTGTTGGAAGTAATAGGCGTAAGGCGTGCTGTCGACATCCGTCGTTATCTCATCCACGCGCGGCAGCGGGTGCAGCACTTTCAGGTTGTCGCGGGCAGCGTTCAGATCGGCGGCGCGCAGCACAAACTGCGATTTGATATTGATGTATTCGGATGGGTCCAGCCGCTCTTTCTGTACGCGCGTCATGTACAGAATATCCAGCTCTGACACCACCTCTTCAATGCTGGTGTGCAGGCTATAGGTGATGTTCTTCTCTTCCAGCATCGCCAGAATATAATCCGGCATCGCCAGCGCGTCGGGGGCGATAAAGTAGAAGCGGTTGCCGTCGAATTTCGCCAGCGCCTGCGTCAGGGAATGCACGGTGCGGCCATATTTCAGGTCACCAACCATGGCGATATTGATGTTATTCAAACGTCCCTGGGTTTCCTGAATGGTGAACAGGTCGAGCAGGGTTTGCGTCGGGTGCTGGTTAGCCCCGTCTCCGGCGTTGAGCACCGGGATGCCGCCGGAAAACTCGGTGGCAAGACGCGCGGCGCCTTCCTGCGGGTGGCGCATCACGATGGCATCTACATAGTGGCCGATAACCGAGATGGTATCCGCCAGCGTCTCGCCCTTTTTGCCGAGCGACGTGTTGTTACTGTCAGCAAAACCGACCACGGACGCGCCCAGTCGGTGCATTGCGGTTTCAAAAGAGAGTCGGGTGCGCGTCGAGGCCTCAAAGAAACAGCTGGCGATCACTTTATGTTTTAACAACTCTGGCTGCGGTTTGGCCTTCAAGCTGGCGGCCACCTGCAACGCCAGTTCCAAATCTTCACGGGTGAGGTCGTTAATCGAGATGATGTGTTTTTGATAAAGCGGATTGACCATGTTTGCTTTTCTCCCAACGGTTAGCCCTGAAACATTTTTCTCTCGTCAAGCCGCTGTCGGTCGACGAGGTTCGCCCGGTATAACAGGCAAAAAAAAGCCCCTTCAACGAGGGGCTTTTTTTAAACGATCGGTGATTGCCGGAAAAGAGGCGACGCGCTGACGAAAAAAGGGGTCAGCAGCGTGATAAATACAGCATGTGGTGATGCAAGCGCACATGGTTCCTCCTGGCAAATTGTGGCGCATTATACGCGCGCGATTTGCTATTTCAAGCGCTAATTTATGCGCAATAATCGCATTTTTAGGGATTGGCAATCGGTTGCCTAGAGAAAACCTTACGCGTTCGACCCATGAAAATAAAGGGGATAGGTAGCACTTTTGCCACTGTAGACTAGCGAGAATGCCTATGGCGGAGTATAAAGTTCGCTAAAACGACGTTTTACTTTTCACGAGAGGACTTACTATGATCACCGGGAATATCCACCAGCTTGCATTGGTTCCTTATCTGCCTGCCAAACTGCGCGAAGCGATCGAGTACGTAAAAGCCAACATTACGGCCGATACCCCGCTGGGCAAGCACGATATCGATGGCAACAACGTGTTTGTGCTGGTTTCCAATGACAGTACCGAAGCGTTTGAACAACGCCGCGCAGAATACCATGCCAAATATCTGGATATTCAGATTGTGCTCAATGGCGTTGAAGGCATGACCTTCAGCAACCTGCCTGCGGGTACGCCTGACACAGATTGGTTGGCGGATAAAGACATCGCATTTTTGTCTGCCGGTGAGCAGGAAAAAACCTTTGTCATGCAACCGGGTGATTTTGTTGTCTTCTTCCCGGGCGAAGTGCACAAACCGCTGTGTGCTGTGGGTGAACCTGCACGCGTGCGTAAAGCCGTCGTGAAGATCGACGCTTCACTGGTGCTGTAATCTTGCTACCGTGCGCGACGCCGAGGACATTTGGTGCCGCGCACGGTACGTCATTGGGATAATTGATCCCCCTTCATATATTCATCCATAATCACCTATACAGATAATAATATCGTCCCGTTCAGCGGTGCAGTGGTTTGTGCTTATCGTGTAATGATGGTGAGTGGGGTTGTGCTGCCTTCTCGCCGACAGTTGATGATGGCCTCGCCGTGACTGCGCGCGCCCTAAGGAAGGAGTAAAAATGGTTACGATACAGGATGTGGCGAAAAAGGCGGGCGTTTCCAAAGCGACGGTATCTCGCGTGCTCAACAGTAAAAACGTGGTACGTGAAGATATGCGGCAGCGCGTGTTTCGCGCCATTGAGGAAACGGGGTTCAGTCCAAACCTGCTGGCCCGCCAGTTAGCCACCCGCAAAACCAATTCGATTGGTTTGGTGATCACCAACTCTCTGTATCAGGGACCGTTTTTTTCGGAAATGACCTATCAGGCAGCGTCATGCAGTGAAAAGCATCAGCGCCAATTGATTCTGGCGGATGGCAAAAACAGCGCGCAGGATGAGCGCAATGCCATCGGTATGTTGCTGGCACTGCGTTGCGAAGCCATTATTGTGTACCCCAAATTCTTATCGGCAGAGGCGTTGGAAACGCTGATTGAGCAGCACGAGACGCCGATCATCGTGATTAACCGTAAGCTGCCCCATCACCAACATCACGCGGTCTACATCGAGCACTACCACAGCAGTCAACTGATGACGCAGTACCTGCTCGATCAGGGGCATACGCGCATCGCTTTTATCGCCGGGCTGCCCGGCTCCCCGTCGGGTGAACAGCGGCTTGCTGGTTTCCTTGATACGCTGAAAGCCGCTGGCATTGAACATGATGAGGCGTTACGTTTGGAAGGTGACTGGACGCCGGAGAGCGGCTATCGCGCTGCCCAAACGCTGCTGGCGCGTAATGTGGATGTGACCTGCGTGCTGGCGGCCAATGATGATATGGCGATTGGTGCGGCGAAGGTGTTTCTCGATGCCGGAATGCGGGTGCCGCAGGATATGTCGTTAGCGGGGTTCGATGACATGCTGATTGGGCGCTACTTTTCTCCCGCCTTAACGACGGTGCATGTGCCGATTGCTGCCATGATTCAAGATGCGATAGGCCGTCTGGTGGCGGCGTCACAAGGTGATGCCATGCCGACACCGCCTTGCCAACATCAAGGACGTTTGGTTATCCGAGACTCCGTCGCCAGGCGCTGAGCATGGCGCGGAGTAGAGCCCTTATTCCTGACCGAGCGTGGCAACCATCACCGCTTTAATGGTGTGCATGCGGTTTTCTGCTTGATCGAACACAATGCTGTGCGCCGATTCAAACACCTCATCGGTGACTTCCATGCCGCCGTGCAAACCGTACTGCTCAGCCATCTGCTTGCCGATAGTGGTTTGATCGTCATGGAACGCGGGCAGGCAGTGCAGGAATTTCACCTGCGGGTTACCGGTGGCGGCGAGCATTGCCATATTGACCTGATAGGGTTTTAACAGCGCAATCCGCTCCTGCCACACCTCTTTGGCTTCTCCCATGGACACCCACACATCGGTGTAGATGAAATCCGCACCGGCCACGCCTGCGGCGATATCTTCCGTCAGCGTGATTTTTCCACCTGTCAGCTCGGCAGCAGCGCGGCATTCGGCCACCAGGTTGGCATCGGGCCAGCAGCCCTTGGGGGCGACCAGACGCAGATCCAAACCGGTCAAGGCAGCGGCTTCCAGCATGGTATTACCCATGTTGTTGCGCGCATCGCCTGCGTAGACCAGCGTCATGTCGCGCAACGCGCGCTCAGGCAGATGCTCCTGCATGGTCAGCAAATCCGCCAGCAACTGTGTGGGGTGGAACTCGTTGGTCAGCCCGTTCCATACCGGTACACCGGCGTGCTCCGCCAGCGTTTCCACCAGCGCCTGGCCGTAACCACGGTATTGAATGCCATCATAAATTCTGCCCAGTACGCGGGCGGTATCCCTCATCGACTCTTTATGGCCGATCTGGCTGCCGCTCGGGCCGAGATACGTGACGCGCGCTCCCTGATCGTATGCAGCAACTTCGAAAGAGCAACGAGTACGGGTCGAATCTTTTTCGAAGATGAGTGCGATGTTTTTATTTTGCAGGTGGCGTTTTTCGGTGCCGTTCTTTTTGTCGGCTTTCAGTTGGGCAGATAAGGTTAACAGTGCGCCGATCTCAGCCGGGGAAAAATCCATTAATCTTAAGAAGTGACGCTGGTGAAACGAGTTCATTGTAGTTATCTCCATGTGGCTCAACGCTGTTGGTTGAATTAAAATTCACTTTATATGTGTAATTATTCAATTTCAAGGGGCGGCGTCAAACTTTATGGTGGAGAGGGCGTCGGGGGTGTGGGAGAATACGGTAATAACGTAGAGATTAACGGGGGACAGACACATGGCAAACCGCGATTTATTGGACGAACAACGGGAAGAAACGCGCCTGATCATCGAAGAACTGCTGGATGATGGCAGCGATCCGGACGCGCTGTACACTATCGAACACCACTTTTCGGCGGAAAACTTCGACGCGTTGGAAAAGGTCGCTGTTGATGCCTTTAAAATGGGCTACGAAGTGACGGATGCGGAAGAGCTGGAAGTGGAAGAGGGCAAACTGCTGATGTGCTGCGATGCCATTAGTGAACTGGCGCTCAACGCCGAGCTTATCGATGAGCAGGTCGAGCAGTTAATGGCGCTGGCTGCACGCCACAATGTTAATTACGACGGGTGGGGCACCTACTTCGAAGATCCGGATGGTGAAGACGGCGAAGAGGGTGAAGAAGGCGAAGACGACGATTTTTATGATGAGGACGATGACGGCAAACGTCATTAATCCCTCTGGGCATCACGGGCATGCCGAAGGGATATTCGGCATGCTGTTTTACAGGTGCTTGAGCATGGTGACTTCACAGTCACCATGGCCGGTGTTGCCCATCGCGTGCGGGATGTGTTCAAACCCCAGTTTGCGATACAGTGCAATCGCCTGCGTCAATGTGCTGGTGGTTTCCAGATAACAGCGCCGGAATCCCTTCTGGCGAGCGAAATCGAGCGCTTGCAGCGCCAGTTGGCGCGCGAGTCCCTTGCCGCGTAATACCGGTAAAAAGTACATCTTTTGCAGTTCACACACGTCAGCCTCTCCGTCCTGCAAGGGAGCGATACCGCCGCCGCCGACCACTTCGCCGTCGTATTCAATGACCCAATAAGCGCTATTCGGCTGATTATACAATTGAAATAAATTATCCAGGTTGGGGTCAGAAACGGTATATCCCTTATCTGCCGTCAGGCCAAATTCTGCAGACACATGGCGGATCACTGCTGCAATGGCAGCGTTGTCCTGTGCGGTAATGGGGCGCATCCGCAAAGAAAGGGAAAGGGCGATTGTCATGGTGCTTACTCTTACTGATAGGGGCTAATTACATTTTCTTACGCTGTAATAGCATTGAACGGGGTTTTTGTGCAATACCGGATTAACAGGCGTTGGCCCGGCGCAGCCTCACCACGATCCAATTTCTTATGTCGATTTTTTGTTCGCTCATTTTTTCTTGTCTAATGGATTAGACACAGTTATTGTACGGATATGGTCATTTTGCACGTTGTTTAATCATAACATGATGATTATTAGCCAATTATGTAGGATGCGCCAGAAATTTACCTTATGACAATATATTATTGTTATTTAACGGTTAGTCTGCAATCCATATTGGGATGTGACCTGGGACACATTATTATTGAAATCCATTTACCCTTATGGATGACGAGTAGTATGGCCCATCGCATGTTGTCTGGCTGGATTAGCCTGTTTTTACTGTTTTTATCTCCCCTCGCTCACGCACAACCCTTGCAGCCTCAGGAAGGCGACTGGCGGCCTGCTGAGTTTCGTTTTCATACCGGTGAAACGCGTAACGACCTCCGTCTGCACTATTACACGTTGGGCGATCGCAGTAAGCCTGCGGTGCTGCTGCTGCACGGCACCAACCAACCAGTGAGTGCACTGCTGGCGGATGGATTTGGTGGTGAGCTGTTTGGGCCAGGCCAACCGCTGGATGTGACGAAACACTTTATTATCATTCCCGAAAGTATCGGATCGGGAAAATCTTCCAAACCCTCCGACGGTTTGCGCACGCAATTCCCGCAATATAACTACGATGATATGGTGCTGGCACAGTATCGGCTGGTGACGGAAGCATTGGGTATCAAACATTTGCGTCTGGTTATGGGCTACTCCATGGGCGGTATGCATACATGGCTATGGGGGCAAAAGTACCCGGACATGATGGATGCGCTGGTGCCGATGGCCTCACAACCCAATGCGCTTTCAGGGCGTAACTGGATGCTGCGCCGCATGCTGATTGAATCCATCAAACGCGATCCAGCCTGGAAAAACGGCGATTATCAGACTCAGCCACCGGCATTGCAGACTGCCAATATCATGTTTAGCATCGCCACAACGGGCGGCACGCTCGCTTACCAAAGTAAAGCACCGACGCGTGAGCAGGCGGATAAGCTGGTGGATGCACGGCTGTCGGCCCCTGTGACCAGTGATGCCAATGACTTTATCTATATCTGGAATTCCTCTGCGGATTACAACGCGATGCCCGGTTTGGAACGCATCAAGGCCCCGATGTTGGTCATCAACTCTGCGGATGATGAGCGTAATCCGGTGGAAATAGGCTCGCTGGAACCGGCGTTGAAGCAGGTCAAACAGGCATCGCTGTTCTTGATTCCAGCAAGTGTGGAAACCAGTGGCCACGGAACCATGATGTCCGCCCGTTTCTATCGCACTGCGTTGGGTGAGTTCCTGGCGAAAGCCCCCTCCCATCAATAACGGCGGTTTTTCTTCCAGGCTGGCGTATTCACGATCAAGTGCCTGCCCGGCTTGCTCTTGATGATCCATCACTAGGGACGACGTATGTTTCGTAAGATAAAGATCCGCACGACGCTCAGCATCATGGTCTTATCGTTGACAGCGCTGCTGCTGTTTGTCGGAATGCTGGGGCTGTTTGCTGCCCAATCAGGGAATCACTCCTTCGCCAGAGTGGATAAAGAAGTGCTGCCCGGCCTGGTTGCTTTGAACGAAAGTTCGGAATTACTGCTGCGCGCGCGTCTCGATCTGCGCTTGTATGAATCGCTGATGAGCAACGGCTCTCAGGACGCAGCAACCGTGGCATTGAAACGCGCCAAAGGGAAAATCGACGGTGCCAGTGAAAAATGGCGGGAGTATTTGACCTATCCGCAGGCGGAACAAGAGAAAGCGATTTCCGCCGAGATGGCCAGCAAGCGTGAAACCTTGATGACCACCTTTATCACCCCAGCGCTTGCTGCGCTGGAAGCCGGAAATCTGGATGAATATCGCCAGCGCGCGGGGAAATCCACCGTGCTCTATGCTGATTTTGATGCTGCGTCCAAGAAACTGGTGCAGTTCAAACGACAGAATATCGACGATGCCTACGCCGCTTCCAACGACAGCATTAATCGCATGGAGATTATGCTGACGGTTGCGATTGCGCTGGCGCTGGTATTGGCGCTGCTCTCCTGGCTGGTGATGACGCATCTGGTCGTCAAGCCATTGAATCAGGCGATTGGCGTGTTCGATCGCATTGCACAAGGCGATCTGCGTGCTCGTTTTCACATGCAGGGTAAAAATGAAATAGCCCAGCTGTTTGGTGCTGCGCAGCGTATGCGTGACGGGTTGGAAAATATGGTGCGGGTGGTGCGTAACGGCACTGACGCAATCGGGATTGGCGTGGGCGAAATAGCGTCCGGCAATATCGATCTCTCCAGTCGTACAGAGCAGCAGGCCGCATCGCTGGATGAAACAGCGTCAAGCATGGAACAGATCCTCTCGACGGTCAGCAACAACGAAGATAACACCCGCAAGGCTAACGATTTGGCGCAACAGGCCTCGGCCTCGGCAGCGCGTGGCGGCGGTGTGGTCTCTGAAGTGGTGGATACTATGCGTACCATTCAGCGCAGTTCTGCCAAAATATCCGATATTGTTGGGGTTATCGACGGCATTGCATTCCAAACCAACCTGCTGGCGCTCAATGCCGCCGTGGAGGCCGCACGCGCCGGAGAGCAGGGCAAAGGGTTCGCGGTGGTGGCTACCGAAGTGCGCACGCTGGCGCAGCGCAGCGCCACGGCAGCCAAAGAAATTGGCTCAATGATTGATAACTCGCTGACCAGCATTCAGCAAGGCGCTGGCCTGGTGGAAGTGGCGGGGAAAACCATGAATGAAGTGCTGGATGACGTCAGGAAAGTGGCGGACATCATGGATGAAATCATGATGGCATCCGGTGAGCAGAGCCGAGGGATTTCGCAAATCAATATCGCCATTAATCAAATGGATGACGTGACGCAGCAGAACGCCGGGCTGGTGGCCGAAGTGGCAACCGCAGCAGGGTCGCTACAGGAGCAGGTTTCTCACTTGCAGCATGCTATCGCCAGTTTTCAACTGGATGATGGGCATGTGTCCGAGAATGGGCTGTTCCCTGCGGTATCACCTGTGGCACTGGTGGGCGTGCGTTAATCGGTAAACCACACAGGCTCTGTATCGGCGGAGCCTGTTTTATATCAATAGAGAATATTTATTCTGCTAACTAAATAGCAGTATCAGACGTGTGTGTTTTTCCGCACAATAATACTGCCTCTCCCACCCATTTCCTTCAATTTATCCCTGTTTGTTATCCATTTTATGTTGACATATTATTTTGGATGCAAAAAAAGTTTATTTTTTTAATTTAGCATGTTCAAATCAGGTGCTCCTATTATATCACCTCAATAAATTTGACTTATTTTCAATTATAGGGTTATTCCACTTCTTTTAGGATGAAAGTGTTATGAGTGACAATATCTCGCAAGGGAACGGCAAACATGCCGTGGTTTTTCATGGGAAATCGGGAGAGTATTTTTTAATCTGGCTGGTCAATGCGCTATTAACCATGATCACATTGGGTATTTATTCTGCCTGGGCAACGGTTCGCACCCGCCGTTATTTTTATGGCAATACCGAGGTTAATGGCGATCGTTTTGATTATCACGCCGAGCCTATCCAGATCCTGAAAGGGCGCATTATCGTGATTGGCGCGCTGGCACTGCTGTATATTTTGCTGCTGTTTACACCTTTGGTGGGATTGGCAGTATTGCTGGTGTTTACCGCGCTGCTGCCGATACTGATTATTCGTAACTGGCGCTAACGCCATTATGACCAGTTATCGTGGCGTGCGTTTTAACTATTTGGGCAGCGTGAAAAGTGGCTATTGGACGTTTTTGGCGGTTCCGCTCTTAATGGTCGCGGTGTTGGTGCTGTTAATGACCACTGTCGGCAGTTTTTCTTCTTTTATCAGCAATCCGATGCCGTTAATTGTGGCTGCACTGCTTTACATCCCCGCGTTGATTGCGTTGGGCGGGGTGATGAAATATATGATTGCCGATCTTTATGTGAATAACCTGCGGTTTGGTACTGCGGCATTTAATGCCGCAATCAGTAAAGCGGCATTTATTAAAATTGCTTTTTGCAGCCTGTTGGCTTTTCTGCCTTTTCTGATATGGACGCTGTGGTTTTCTGGGGCTGTACTGCTTTCCGTCATGGAATATGTGCAAACGGGGGGGCATATCACCCATCGTGTGGACTACACGTCGCCCTATGAAGGCATCTTCAAACTGATCGCGGCGTATGTGTCGTTGATTATTGGCGGTTTAGTTGCCAAGTGCTATATCGTGGTGGCAGAACGCAACTATATTTTTGGCAATACCACGCTCAGTGACAATGTACAGGTACACTCCACGATGAAATTGGGCGCTTATCTGATGCTGTTATTCACCAATACGTTAATTACGCTATTTTCTTTGGGGCTGGCCGTGCCAGTAGCACAGGTGCGCTATGCGCGCTTTATGGCGAACGCCACGCAAGTGAGTGGTGACCTTTCTCTGCTGAACGTGCAGGCGCACGGTGATACCGCGCGTTCGGCGGTGGCGGAAGAGGCCATCAGTGCGCTGGATCTTAACGTGGGCATCTAAGGCGACCTGATGATTATTGAGGGATACTATCAGTATCCGGGGCGTGCCGCACAGGAGGCGGCACGCTTAACGCTTGGTGAGCTGGACGCCTCTTTGGTGCTGGCGCGCCACGACGCGGGTTCACAGGCGTTTATGCTGGAGCACGTTGAGGTCTCGCAAGCGTTAGGGTCGATACCGTTAACGTTGACCTTCCCGGATGGCGGGCGCTTTCGCCCTGTTGATGATGCGGTGTTTCGTGCCTGGGTGGTGCAGCATAAATCTCCCGGCCTGGTATACCGTCTAGAGAAGTACAAACGGGGTGCGCTGTTTGCCCTGTTGGCGACGGTGCTGGTGGCGCTGAGCTATGTGTATGTGGTGCTCCCCTGGCTGAGTACCACCGTTGCGTTGCATATCCCCACCGCCGTGGAGCAGCAATTAGGAGCGCATACGCTTGCTTTGCTGGAGCGCACCGAGCTAACGCCTTCAAGCCTGCCTGAAGCGCGCCAGCAGGCGCTGCAACGGTTGTTTGAGCAAGCGCAACCGCCGGCAATGCATCAAGAGCGCACCCCGTTGCGCCTGCGCCTGATGAGTGCGCCGGGCATTGGCCCAAATGCGTTTATGCTGGCAGATGGCACGCTGATCGTCAGCGATGAGTTGGTTAAGTTGTCGCGCCACGATGATGGTCTGGTTGCTGTGATGCTGCATGAAATGGGTCACCACGCCTACCGCCACCCGATGCGCATGCTGGTGCGTTCCTCATTGGTGTCATTGACGTTTATGTGGATCACCGGTGATGTCAGCGGCGTGGGGGATACGCTGCTACAGTCCGCCGCCTTCGTGAATGAACTGCAATTCTCCCGTGACATGGAACGTGAGGCGGATGCGTGGGCGATAGCGGAAATGCAGCGGCAGGGGCGTTCGCTTCAGGCGATGCAGGACATCTACCAGCAATTGATGGCGGCCTCGGAAAAAGAGCATCACATGGGGCGCGTTATGCCGGATTGGCTCAGGACCCATCCCGACATGCAACAGCGTCTTGATGCCATCAAGGCACAAGAAAAGTAGTCCATTTCATAAAAAAAGCCCAGACTTAGCGGTCCGGGCTTTTTATTGGCACCAGATAACTATCGATTACAGCGCGGCAATGGTGGCCTGCTGTTCCAACAGTTTGGCCTTCGCTACCGCATAGCCATCACGCTTTTCACGCTCTTTGGCAATAACCGCTTCCGGTGCGCGCGCTACAAAGCCTTCATTGGAGAGCTTGCTGTCGATGCGGCCGATTTCCGCTTCAACCTTGGCAACTTCTTTCGCCAAACGCTCCAGTTCTGCGTCTTTGTCGACCAGATCCAGCATCGGGATCAGCAATTCCGCGCCTTCCAGCAGTGAAGTGACTGCTACCGGGCCTTTTTCGCCAGCAGGCAGCAGTTGAACGCTTGCCAGACGCGCCAGGGTTTGGATAAAGCTGCGGTTCGCTTCCACGCGACGTTGCGTTTCCGGCGTTGCATCACGCAATAGCACATCGAGCGGTTTACCCGGCGCGATGTTCATCTCGGCACGAATATTACGCACCGCGGTGATCGCTTGCTTGATCCATTCCAGATCGGCCAGCGCCTGTGCATCTTCTGCGGCGGCATCGTAGGTCGGGAACGGTTGCAGCATGATGGTATCGCCGGTAACGCCTTTCAGTACTTTGACCTGCTGCCAGATGGTTTCGGTAATGAACGGAATGATCGGGTGCGCCAGACGCAGCA
This sequence comes from uncultured Symbiopectobacterium sp., assembly GCA_964293225.1. Classification (GTDB taxonomy): domain Bacteria; phylum Pseudomonadota; class Gammaproteobacteria; order Enterobacterales; family Enterobacteriaceae; genus Symbiopectobacterium. Next base: position 151,686 of record CAXYYB010000008.1, read on the forward strand.
GCGCTTCCAACACGGTAACCAGCGTGTGGCGCGTGCCGCGCAGTTCTGCTTCGCTGCCGCCGTTCATCACCGGTTTAGCCAGCTCCAAATACCAGTCGCAGAACTGGTTCCAGGTGAACTCATACAGGATACCGGCAGCAATATCGAAGCGGTAACTATCTAGCGCGTCGCGGAAGGCTTTCACCGTGCGGTTGAATTCGGCCAGAATCCAGCGATCGGCCAGCGACAGCACTTTCTCGCCGCCGTTAAAACCGCAGTCTTGCCCTTCGGTGTTCATCAGCACAAAACGGCTGGCGTTCCACAGCTTGTTACAGAAGTTGCGGTAACCTTCCAGACGCTTCATGTCCCAGTTGATATCACGACCGGTAGATGCCAGCGCTGCCAGCGTGAAACGCAGGGCATCCGTACCGTGCGGTTCGATACCGTTCGGGAACTGTTTCTCGGTGCGCTTACGGATTTTCTCCGCCAACTGCGGCTGCATCATGTTGCCGGTGCGTTTTTCCAACAACGCCTCAAGCGAGATGCCGTCTACCATGTCCAGTGGGTCGATCACGTTACCCTTGGACTTGGACATCTTCTGCCCTTCTTCATCGCGGATAAGCCCGGTCATGTAGACGGTGTGGAACGGCACCTGCGGTTTGCCTTCGTCATCTTTCACGAAGTGCATGGTCAGCATGATCATGCGCGCAATCCAGAAGAAAATGATGTCGAAGCCGCTCACCATCACGCTGCTCGGATGGAACGCTTTCAGCTCCGGCGTCTGTTCCGGCCAACCGAGGGTGGAGAAGGTCCACAGCCCGGAGGAGAACCAGGTGTCCAGCACGTCTTCATCCTGGCGCAGTTCAACTGTGTCGGCGAGCTGATAGTCGCGGCGCACTTCCGCTTCATCACGGCCAACGTAAACCTTGCCGCTGTTGTCGTACCATGCAGGAATACGGTGGCCCCACCATAATTGGCGTGAGATGCACCAATCCTGAATGTCACGCATCCAGCTAAAATACATGTTCTCGTACTGCTTCGGCACAAACTGGATACGGCCATCTTCCACCGCTTCCACCGCCGGTTTCGCCAGTACGCCAGCGCGCACATACCACTGGTCGGTCAGCATCGGTTCGATGACCACGCCGCCGCGATCGCCGTAGGGTACAGTCAGGTCGTGCGGTTTGATCTCATCGAGCAAGCCCAGTTCGTCAAGCTTGGCAACCACCGCTTTACGCGCGGCAAAACGCTCGACGCCGCGTAGAAATTCAGGAATGTCGTTGCTGTATACCGCGCTGGCTTCGCCATTGGTATCAAACACTTCAGCTTCCTGACGGATGTCGCCATCGAACGTCAGGATGTTGATCATCGGCAACTGGTGACGTTTACCGACTTCGTAGTCGTTAAAATCGTGCGCCGGGGTGATCTTCACGCAGCCGGTGCCTTTTTCCATGTCGGCGTGTTCATCGGCGACGATGGGAATGCGACGATCCACCAGCGGCAGGATCAGGAACTTGCCGATCAGATCTTTGTAGCGCGGATCTTCCGGGTTGACCGCAACACCGGTATCCCCCAACACGGTTTCCGGACGCGTGGTGGCGACCACCAGATAGTCTTTGCCATCAGCGGTTTTAGCGCCGTCGGCCAGCGGGTAGCGCAGGTGCCACATCGAGCCCTTGCTCTCGCGGTTTTCCACTTCCAGATCGGAGATGGCGGTGCGCAGCTTCGGGTCCCAGTTCACCAGGCGCTTACCACGGTAGATCAGGTCTTCTTTATACAGGCGAACGAACACTTCTTTCACCGCGTTGGACAGGCCTTCATCCATGGTGAAGCGCTCGCGCTCCCAGTCTACCGAGTTGCCCAGACGGCGCATCTGACGGGTGATGGTGCCGCCGGATTCTGCTTTCCACTGCCAGATTTTTTCGATAAAGGCGTCGCGGCCATAATCGTGGCGCGTTTTGCCCTCTTCGGCGGCGATTTTACGCTCAACCACCATCTGGGTGGCGATACCCGCATGGTCAGTACCTGCCTGCCACAGCGTGTTTTTCCCTTGCATACGCTGATAGCGAATCAGGGTATCCATAATGGTTTGCTGGAACGCATGGCCCATATGCAAGCTGCCGGTGACGTTCGGCGGCGGGATCATGATGCTGAAGCTTTCCTGGCTCGTGTCACCGTTTGGCTTGAAGTAGCCTTGCTGTTCCCAGCGCTCATAGAGCGGCTGTTCGATATCTTTCGGGTTATATTTGGTATCCATTATGTCTACTATTCAGTACGTTGGCGGCGTCGCCGTAGTCAATTGAAAGCCGACGCTGCGATACGCTTTGTAGCGATCGCGCGCCAACGGTTTCAGGGATTCTTCATGAGGGACAAAGTCTATCACTTCATGGAAAGCGGTGGCAAAATCTGCGAACTGCGGCAGCAGGCTTATCAGCACATCGCGCGAGGTGCTGCCCCGGCGTTGAGGCCAGGCCAGCTCGACGGGTGCACCCTGTCTCGGGCCTTCGCCCGCGAGATTATGCGGCACAAAAGCGCTGGCATCGCGCTGCCACAGCGCATCGTCCAGTCGCAACGCTTGCTGCTCGTCTTCACAGGCGATAAGCACACGCTGCCCGCTGCGCCAACGTTCCGCTGCCAGCTCGCAGGCCAGCGCCTCACAGGCGGTGAGCCCATCGACATCGTCACTGTGTTCGAGAAGATAGAACGTTGCGTTTTTCATTGTTTACACTATTGATCAGGGCCGAAAAGCCTGACGATAAGGGCCGGGATAACCCCGGCCCACGCTGATGACTATCAATGCTAACGGCCATGAGGGCGTTAGCAGGCATAGTTTATTCTACGTCATTTAATCCGGCGCGATTCAGCAGGAACTGCGACAACATGGCTACCGGACGGCCCGTTGCCCCTTTGGCTTTACCGGAACGCCAGGCCGTGCCTGCGATATCCAGGTGCGCCCAGTTATATTTGCGGGTAAAGCGCGACAGGAAGCATGCGGCAGTAATGGCACCGCCCGGACGACCGCCGATGTTCGCCATATCAGCGAAGTTCGACTCCAACTGCTCCTGAAACTCATCGCCCAACGGCAAGCGCCAAGCGCGATCGCCCGCTTGCTCTGACGCTCCGAGCAACTCGTGCGCCAGCGGGTTATGGTTTGACATCAACCCGGTAAGGTGATGACCGAGTGCTATCACACAGGCACCGGTCAGGGTGGCGATATCAATCACCAGTTCCGGCTCGTAGCGTTCCACATAGGTCAGCGCATCGCACAGCACCAAGCGGCCTTCGGCATCGGTATTCAGCACTTCAACCGTTTGACCTGACATGGTGGTTAACACATCGCCCGGGCGATAGGCGCGTCCATCAACCATGTTTTCACAGCCAGCCAACACCCCGACAATATTCAGCGGCAGCGCCAGCTCAGCGGCCATGCGCATTACGCCGTATACCGTCGCGGCACCGCACATGTCGTACTTCATTTCATCCATGCTGTCGGCAGGCTTGATCGAGATACCGCCGGAGTCAAAGGTCAGGCCTTTGCCAACCAGCACGATAGGACGATTTTCTGGATTTGGGTCGCCTTTGTACTCAATCACCGACATCAGCGATTCATTTTGCGAACCTTGTCCAACGGCCAGATAGGCGTTCATGCCCAGCTCTTTCATCTGCTGCTCGCCAATCACGCGCGTTACGATGTTCGGGCTATAGGTATCCGCCAGTTGGCGTGCCTGCGAGGCCAGATAGCCCGCGTTACAGATATTCGGCGGCATATTGCCGAGATCTTTCGCGGCTTTGATGCCTGCGGCAATGGCGAGTCCGTGCTGGATGGCGCGCTCGCCGCTGGTGAGTTCACGGCGCGTTGGCACATTGAACACCAGTTTGCGCAGCGGACGGCGCAGTTCGACCTTATTGCTTTTCAGCTGATCGAAGGTGTAGAGCGTCTCTTTGGCTGTCTCTACCGCCTGACGTACTTTCCAGTAGGTGTTACGCCCTTTGACATGCAGCTCGGTCAGGAAGCAAACGGCTTCCATTGAGCCGGTATCATTCAACGCATTAATGGTTTTCTGGATGATTTGCTTATATTGACGCTCATCCAGTTCACGCTCTTTCCCGCAGCCAATCAGCAGAATACGTTCTGACAGAATGTTCGGCACGTAGTGCAACAGCAGGGATTGTCCTACTTTGCCTTCCAACTCGCCGCGGCGCAGGAGTGCGCTGATATAACCGTCGCTGATTTTGTCCAATTGTTCGGCAATAGGGGACAGGCGGCGAGGCTCAAACACGCCGACGACAATGCAGGCACTGCGTTGTTTTTCCGGGCTACCGCTTTTTACACTGAACTCCATGTACTCTCCTGAATCTTAAAGACAAAGACGGGGCCAATGGCTAGAATGTGACACTCCGTAATACTTTCCCGCCGTTACACTTATCCAACCTGTGTTAATCTTAACGGCGCGGCGAATCTGTTTTGGTGATGATAAGCAGGTTCTGATACAACGCCGGGCGCGCAGTATGCTGTAATGCATCATAGCGACAAAGGTTGCCACAAATGCGTATAAATGGCGAGTTAGCGATGAAATTATCGACTTTCCTGCAAAAAGACAAGTTTTCACAGGTTTAATTAAGCGTGATCATCATTCGATATCTGGTACGGGAAACTTTTAAGAGCCAACTGGCCATCCTGTTTATTCTGTTACTGATCTTCTTTTGTCAGAAGTTAGTGCGGATATTGGGTGCGGCGGTTGATGGTGAAATCCCGACAAACTTAGTGCTCTCCCTGTTGGGACTGGGTGTGCCTGAAATGGCGCAGCTCATTCTGCCCTTGAGCCTGTTTTTAGGGCTGCTGATGACGTTCAGCCGCATGTATACCGAGAGCGAAATCACCGTAATGTACGCCTGTGGACTGGGTAAAACGGTGCTGCTCAAGGCGGCCTTTATTCTGGCGGTGATGACTGGCGCGGTGGCGATGATCAATGCCCTGTGGGTCAGCCCGTGGTCTTCGCGCCATCAGGATGTCGTGATGGCAGAAGCCAAGGCCAACCCGAGCGTTGCGGCGCTGGTGGAAGGGCAGTTTCAATCGGCGCAGGGCGGCAATGCTGTGCTGTTTGTTGGCGATGTCAAAGGGCAGGAGTTTGAGCATGTGTTTCTGGCGCAGTTGCGCCCAAGCGGCAATGCGCGTCCTTCGGTGGTGATTGCCGATCGTGGACGTGTGGACGTTGACCAAAGCGGTGCACAGGTGGTGACGCTCAATAAAGGCTCTCGCTACGAAGGTACGGCGATGTTGAGGGATTTCCGCATCACGGATTTCACCAACTATCAGGCGGTTATCGGGCACCAGAGCGTGTCGCTTCAGAACACCGGCGTAGAACAGATGACGATGCGCCAACTGTGGCAGTCGGATGAAAACGCCGCGCGTGCCGAGTTTCATTGGCGTATTACGCTGGTGCTGTCGGTGCTGATCATGGCGATTATTGTGGTGCCGCTCAGTGCGGTAAACCCACGCCAAGGGCGCGTGCTGAGCATGCTGCCCGCCATGCTGCTTTATCTGATTTTCTTCCTGTTACAAAGCTCGCTGCGTTCCAATGCCAGCAAGGGAAGAATTGACCCGATGGTGTGGATCTGGCTGACCAATATGGCCTATATCGGGATTGCGCTGCTGCTCAATGTCTGGGACAGCGTGCCTCTGCGCCGGTTGCGCGCGCGGGTGAAAGTACAAGGAGCAGCCTGATGTTTGGCGTACTGGATCGCTATATCGGCAAAACTATCTTTAACACCATCATGATGACGTTGTTCATGCTGGTGTCTCTCTCGGGCATCATCAAATTTGTCGATCAGTTGCGCAAAGTAGGGCGCGGCGACTATACCGCGTTGGGCGCGGGCTTCTACACCCTGCTGAGCGTGCCAAAGGATATCGAAATCTTTTTCCCGATGGCGGCGTTGCTCGGTGCGCTGCTGGGGCTGGGGACGCTGGCGACACGCAGTGAACTGGTGGTGATGCAGGCCTCAGGTTTTACCCGCTTACAGATCGCTGGTGCGGTGATGAAAACCGCTATCCCGTTGGTGCTGCTTACCATGGCGATTGGCGAATGGATTTCACCTGCCGGTGAACAGATGGCGCGCAACTACCGCTCGCAGATGATGTACGGCGGCTCGATGCTCTCAACCCAGAACGGGCTGTGGGCGAAAGACGGCAACGACTTTATCTATATTGAGCGCGTGGTGGGTGATAAAGAGCTGGCGGGCGTGAATATCTACCAGTTCGACCCGGAACAGAAACTGCTCTTCGTGCGTTACGCTGCCTCTGCGGAATTTGATGATAATGCCAAGCTGTGGCAACTCTCTCAGGTTGATGAATCTAACCTGCGCGATGGCAAACAGATTTCGGGCAGCCAGACCATCAGCGGAGAGTGGAAAACCACCCTGACGCCGGACAAACTCGGTGTGGTGGCGTTGGACCCGGACGCGCTCTCGATTCGCGGCCTGTACGACTACATCAACTACCTGAAGCAGAGCGGGCAGGAAGCGGGCCGTTACAAACTCAACATGTGGAACAAAACGTTTGCCCCGCTTTCGGTGGCGGTGATGATGCTGATGGCGCTCTCCTTTATCTTTGGGCCATTACGCAATGTGCCTGCGGGCGTGCGTATCGTCACTGGTATCAGCTTTGGCTTCCTGTTCTACGTGTTGGACAAGGTATTTGGTCAGCTCAGCCTGGTGTATGGCTTGCCGCCGGTGCTGGGGGCATTGGTGCCGAGCCTGCTGTTTCTGGTTATCAGTCTGCTGCTGCTGTTAAAACGGCGCTGAGTGCATCCGGCACGTCATCGCGTGCCGGTAAAATGCGCAAAAAAGTGTGCTGGCGCTGTTTTTTTCAGCATTCAACGCGCCAGAGTGCGGAATAGTGTTGTGTCATCAATCTCAAACGGTATAATGCACCTCGTTTTCCGCATACTACTTCAGTGCCGAAGTGGCGAAATCGGTAGACGCAGTTGATTCAAAATCAACCGTTGAAAGACGTGCCGGTTCGAGTCCGGCCTTCGGCACCATTTACTTGTTCGAGAACGTCCGTAACAGTCCATAAGTTACTAAAAAGAAAGCCGAAAGGCTTTTTTTTTGTCCGTAACAGTCCGAGCACATCCGTTGCAATCCAGACCCCACAGGGGGCATAATTGGGGGCATCTCCACTTCGATTGCAAATGTGCCCCCAAAATGAAGCTCAACGCCCGCCAAGTCGAAACAGCCAAGCCAAAAGACAAAGCCTATAAAATGGCAGATGGCGGCGGCCTGTATCTTGAGATTACCCCCAAGGGATCGAAATACTGGCGCATGAAGTACCGGCGGCCGAGCGACAAGAAAGAAAACCGGCTCGCGTTTGGTGTATGGCCGACAATTAGCCTAGCTGATGCGCTGTAGTGGATCACTTATTCAGGACACCTCCAAAACCTGTTAATGTTAAAAACAG
>CAXYYB010000009.1:0-134120 GCA_964293225.1 uncultured Symbiopectobacterium sp.
CACGTTCTCCTGATAGTGAGGGGAAAACGTGTCAACGCTATTTAGGACGGGTCAAACCCAAATAAAAGGGGACCATTAAGCGGGTCCCCTCTTTCATATCTGTTCGCGGCAGTATGCCCGCTAACAGGCGCGATTTACTGCGCGCTGTCTCCGTCCTGCGGTTCACGGTATTTGTCTGCGGTTTCTTTGATCAGTTGCTGCAATTCGCCACGTTGATACATTTCAATGACAATATCGCATCCGCCAACCAGCTCACCGTCAACCCAAAGCTGCGGAAAGGTCGGCCAATTAGCATACTTCGGCAGCTCAGCACGAATATCCGGGTTTTGCAGAATGTCTACATAGGCGAAGCGTTCACCGCACGCGGACAGCGCTTGTACGGCCTGTGCGGAGAAACCGCAGCTCGGCAACTTAGGGGAACCTTTCATGTACAACAGAATCGGGTTTTCTGTAATCTGGCGCTGAATTTTTTCAATCGTTGTCGTCGTCATGCTTTTTGCTTCCTCAAACGGTGTTTCTGCGAGCCATCACGCTGCCCTCTTCCTGTCGGAGGGATCGCACGGCATCATTATGTAACGGGGTATTATCGCACCATTGTCGCGCATGTGCTTTGTGACCCACTGGATTGCAAAGCACATTGGCCGTTGCGCCATTGTAGCGAGAGCGGTCATGACAAAAAAACGCCATTTTTTGTAGGGTTTTTCCTGTCACCCTCGCCCTCGAGTCCCCTCGGTGAAATATGCCGCAATAAATGGTGATATTTACAGCGGGAAAACAATTATTAACGTTTTCTCATGATTCTGTTAAGCGAAAAGGTGATTTCCTGCTTTTTTCTCATGCCGTTTTCGTGAATACTGTTCGAATTGAGCGAGTTAAGGATTGTATTCGGTCTCTTTTATCATGCGTGTATTTATTACTCTGATCTTTGTTTTCTTCAGCCATCTGTTTGTTAATGTTGCCCAGGCAGCTCCGCACACCAATGCGGAGAAGAAAGCCAGCGCCAGCACGGATGATAAACACCTGAAAAAAAACCAGACAGCCAAAACCGCTAAAAAGCCCCAAACCCCACCAGAACCACCAAAGAAAAAGGCGACGCCGGAAAAAACAAAAGCCAAAGCGCAGCCTGAAAAAAAGATCGTTGAGAAAAAGGGCATTGAAAAAAAGGGCCTTGAGAAAAAAGCCAAAATAGCGCCCAGCACCACTCCCAGTAAAACGGCACCCCATAAAAAGCGTGTTGACGATGTGGAAGCCAAAACCACAGCGGCAAAAAACACGTCATCGCGCTACCACAGCGCAACACCGGCAAAACTGGTAAAAGGGCTCAAAAAAGGGGCTGATACCGCTGAGAAAAAAACGGCGGCGATAAAACCAGGCGCAAAGAAAGCAGGAAAAGAGCCGGTGCTCAGTGAAGCGCATAAGCGCCGTTACCAGCATGCAAAAATGACGGCGATGAACAAACTGATGAGCCAGATCGGTAAGCCTTATCAATGGGGGGGGAACTCGCCCTACACCGGCTTCGACTGTAGCGGTCTGGTCTATTATGCCTATAAAGATGTGGTGAAAATCCCAATCCCGCGCACCGCCAATGAAATGTATCATCTGCGCGATGCGGCCCCCATCAACAAGGGTGAACTGGAGATTGGCGATCTGGTATTCTTTCGCATCAACGGTCGCGGTACCGCCGATCATGTCGGGGTTTATCTCGGTAACGGTAAATTTATTCAGTCACCGAGAACCGGTGCCGATATCAAAATCAGTAAGCTAAGTGAAGACTACTGGCAGGAGCACTACATTGGCGCACGCCGCGTGGTGACCCCTCAAACGATTCGCTAATCACCCAATCGACGCATTAGCGATAATGATAATAAAGACCAGGTGATGCCGACGCAGCCTGGTCTTTATGTAATCGCTGTCAGTTCATCACGGCAACAAAGCTAAATACGATGATCATGACTAACGCCCCAACAGTGGTCAGTAATGACATTTTTAAATCAGTATTCATACTATCTCCTTGAAACACAAAAACGAGTGAGAATTGCCGCCGCAGGAATGCCACACTCTTTCTTGCACACCAATCGCCGCAGCACAATGGCGCCAAGAAACTATTGTTACACATTCTATAGGGAAAATCTCCGATCCCGGCTGCACTAATTAAATCAATTATCCCTTTCACTTTCGCAGTAAATCAGCCAAAATTCGCTGTTTACCGTGCGCTGCGTCGGTGTCCGAACACGTCATCTTCAATGGGATCAACACGTCCCCTTTAGGTACAAAGTACGTCGGCAGTCTCCTTCTGATATCCTGTTTCTACCATCGGAAAGAGAACATTACGCAAAAGCAAACGATTAACAAACTATAAACTGCCGTAACAAGTAAGTTCAGGAGTCATGTTTAGATGGCAACGATCAAAGATGTGGCAAAGCGTGCTGGCGTTTCAACAACAACCGTCTCTCACGTCATCAATAAAACCCGTTTCGTCGCCGAAGAGACTAAAGCGGCCGTGCGGGAAGCCATCAAGGAATTACACTACTCCCCAAGCGCCGTGGCGCGGAGCTTAAAGGTCAACCACACTAAATCCATTGGGCTGCTCGCCACCTCGAGCGAAGCGCCCTACTTTGCAGAAATTATCGAAGCGGTTGAGAACAGCTGTTATGCTAAAGGTTACACCCTGATTCTGTGTAACTCGCACAATAACCTGGAAAAACAGCGTGCCTATCTTTCCATGCTGGCACAAAAGCGGGTCGATGGCCTGTTGGTGATGTGTGCGGAGTATCCGCCTGAATTGTTGAGCATGTTATCCGATTACCGCAGCATCCCCATGGTGGTGATGGATTGGGGTCAGGCACACAGCGATTTCACAGACACCATTATTGACAATGCCTTTGAAGGTGGATATCTGGCTGGCCGTTACCTGATTGAGCGCGGCCACCGTGACATCGGTGCTATTCCCGGTATTCAGGAACGTAACACTGGCAGAGGGCGCTATCTGGGTTTTCTCAAAGCCTTGCAGGAAGCGGATATCACCGTTCGCGATGAGTGGATTGTTCAGGGCGATTTTGAACCGGAATCCGGCTATAAAGCCATGCACCAGATTTTAGCGCAGAAACAACGCCCGACCGCTATTTTCTGCGGCGGAGATATCATGGCCATGGGTGCCATCTGCGCAGCAGATGAGCTGGGGCTACGTGTCCCCCAGGATATTTCTGTGATTGGTTACGATAATATTCGCCATGCGCGTTATTTCACGCCAGCCTTGACCACGATCCACCAACCCAAAGAGCGTTTGGGTCAATCGGCCTTTACCATGCTGCTCGATCGCATCACCAGCAAGCGTGAAGATGCACAAGTGATAGAGGTTCATCCGACGCTTATCGAGCGGCGTTCAGTGTGTGATGGCCCTTTCCGCGACTACCGCCGTTGATGCTTAAGACGATTTTCTTATAGCACTCTGATATGTAAATTCGTTATGACTGCTTCAATCAATTTTGACTTGTCCTCTGATTGAAGCAGTCATACACTGTTTTTCATTCGGACAATATCCCTACACTTATCCTTATTATAACGAGCGCAGCACTGCGTATCAGGATACGTGCCCCTACGTGTTACCACGTACCGGCTTTGACGCTTCATTCCCTCTGGGTATTCAGAGAGTAGACGATGGATGTTATACACGCTGCCGCTGTGCAGCGGGCAAGCATAAACGACTGCGCATGAATGCAACCGCTTACTAGTTGAACAACGGGTGACCTGCCCGTGATTCGAGCACGCTGCGTACAAACCGCAGCGTTCGGGTTGATGAGAGACTGTCTATGCTGTTCCTTGCGGTGCTGTCTGGCAAGGATGGGAGAAGTTATGAGTTCATCATATGTAGAGGAACTGGCAGAACATAACACGTCCTGGTTCCGTATCGTACAGGGGTTATTGGCTATCGCTGATATCAAAATCAATGGCTCACGCCCGTTTGATATCCGGGTACGTCACCCCGATTTCTACAAGCGTGTTCTGCGTGAAGGCTCCCTGGGACTCGGGGAAAGTTATATGGACGGTTGGTGGGAGTGCGATCGTTTAGACTGTTTTTTTCGGCGTATCTTACGCGCGGGGCTTGAGAAAAGAGCCCCCCATCATCTTAAAGATATGTTGCGCATTGTCGCCACACGCTTGATTAACCTGCAATCCCGCAAGCGAGCCTGGATCGTCGGCGAGGAGCATTACGATCTGGGCAACGACCTGTTTAGCCTGATGCTCGACACGCATATGCAATACTCCTGTGGCTACTGGAAAGAGGCCACGACCCTGGAGCAGGCGCAACAGGCCAAACTGCGCATGATTTGTGAAAAGCTTCAGCTTCAGCCAGGCATGACACTGTTGGATATTGGCTGCGGCTGGGGCGGGCTGGCCGCTTATGCAGCACGCCATTATGGCGTATCGGTTTATGGCGTGACCATCTCGCGTGAGCAGCAAAAACTGGCTCAGGCGCGCTGTAGCAATCTCAACGTCACCATTGAATTGCAGGATTATCGTGACCTTCACCGACATTTCGATCGCATCGTGTCTGTCGGCATGTTTGAGCACGTTGGGCCGAAAAATTACGATACGTACTTTCGCGTCGTCAGCAAAAATCTCAAACCGGAAGGGTTGTTTCTGCTGCATACCATTGGCGCCAATAAAACCGATTCGCAAGTTGACCCCTGGATTAACCGATATATCTTCCCCAACGGCTGCCTGCCCTCCGTGCGCCACATTGCCGCACGCAGTGAACCTTATTTGGTGATGGAGGATTGGCACAATTTTGGGGCCGATTACGATAAAACCTTGATGGCCTGGCACGATCGCTTTGTCGCCAGTTGGCCACAGTTAGCGGACCGGTATTCACCACGTTTTAACCGTATGTTCCGTTACTACCTGAATGCCTGCGCCGGGGCGTTTCGCGCACGGAACATTCAACTGTGGCAGGTGTTGTTTAGCCCCCAAGGTATTGAAGGCGGTGTGCGTGTAGCGCGCTGATAGCGGTCAACGTCATGCCGTGCAACCAAGGGTGTACGGCATTTTTTATCGCCTTTTCAGGTCAGGCTTTAGGCGCTCTGCGCGGCATTTGCCGCTGTGGCCTCTTGTGCCTGACGCTGTGCCAGCACACGTTCAACGGTGTCGATCACGGCCTGAGTTTGCGGATCGATTTCAATGTTGATCCGGTTCCCCAATCGCTTCTGGCCGAGCGTGGTGCGTTGCAGCGTTTCGGGAATCAAATGCACGCAGAAACGACTGCGAGTCACTTCCCCCACCGTGAGACTGATGCCATCAATCCCGATAAACCCTTTGTGCAGCACATATTTCATCAGCGATTCATCGGAAAGTCGGAACCAAATCTGGTGGTTGTTTTCCGAGGTAAGGATTTTAACCACTTCGGCCGTGCACATAATGTGCCCGGACATAACATGTCCGCCAATCTCATCGCCGTATTTCGCGGCACGCTCAATATTCACCAGATCACCCGGCGTGATATCGCCCAGGTTGGTCAGGCGCAGCGTCTCTTTCATTAAATCAAAACTGACCCGATCGCCATCAATTGCCGTCACCGTCAGGCAGCAGCCGTTATTGGCAATCGAAGCACCTGTCACCAGGCCGGTCAGCAATTCGGGAGGAAGTTTTACCACATGCGTGCGGAAGTTCGTTTTTTCATCGATGGACACCACCGGCGCGGTGCCTTGAACAATACCGGTAAACATACGCTTGCCTCATAATAAATCAGTGAAATAACTGAATGCTACTGTGCCAGTCCCTCCCCCTACGCTACCGTGGCACGCCGCGAGGGAATAAAGACTGACAAATCATTTTGCAGTTTGCCTCATAACGACTGGAAAACCAAACGTATTCCGGCCTTTGTCACCGGACAAATCCGATAAGACAACAGAACCTCTCCGCTGACACAATATCTTACGAAGAAGTTGGTTTACTCATGCCAAGCCGCTACACTAGAACAACGTTCTGTCATCGATTGATTTTCCATCTCAGATGGATGGCTTCGAAAGCCATTTGCGCTCGTTATCTCGCTTGCGGTTGTTTACTTTCATTCATCCCAACCCCCTGCTGGAAAAGCAACGCGCCACCTCGCCCTGCTGCCGTATGACAGAAAGCGAGGGGGTATCGACGTCAGTTTTTCGTTTTAACAATTCAAGGAAGGTGTTTGCGTGCAGAAATATGTGTCAGAGGCGCGGAGCCTGTTAACGCTCGCGGTTCCTGTCATTATTGCGCAGGTTTCCCAAACGTCCATGGGTGTCGTTGACACCATTATTGCAGGTGCTTATAGCGCCACGGATATGGCAGCAGTTGCAGTCGGTACCTCCGTGTGGTTGCCGGTCATCCTGTTTGGACACGGTTTATTAATGGCGCTCACGCCCGTGGTGGCCCAACTCAACGGATCTGGCCGACGCCCGCGCATCGCCCATCAGGTTCAACAGGCGTTTATTTTGGCCGCGATCGTTGCGGTTATCACCATGGTGGTGCTGTATAACGGCAAGCATGTGATTGCCATGATGCATACCGACTCACCGGAGTTGGCGAACGTCGCCATCGGCTATCTGCACGTCATGTTGTTGGGGGTGCCGGGCTATCTGTTCTATCAGGTGCTACGCTGCCAGTGTGAGGGGTTATCCAAAACCAAGCCGGGCATGGTGATTGGCTTTATTGGCGTACTGATCAATATTCCGCTGAACTATATCTTTATCTACGGCAAATTTGGCATGCCCGAACTGGGTGGTGTGGGTTGCGGCGTCGCGACAGCCTCTACCTACTGGATCATGATGCTGATGATGGCGTTTTACAGTATGCACGCACGCTGGCTACGCGATATCAAGTGGCAACGCTGGCAGATTGATATCTCCGCCATGCGGCGTCTGTTTTCGCTTGGTTTGCCGATTGCGCTCGCCCTGCTGTTCGAAGTGTCACTGTTTGCCATTGTCGCCTTGCTGATCCTGCCGCTCGGTGTGATTGACGTTGCCGGGCACCAGATAGCACTGAATTTCAGTTCACTGATGTTCGTGCTGCCATTGTCTATCGGCATCGCCTCGACGATCCGCGTTGGTCACCGACTGGGGGAAGGCTCCGTGGAAGATGCGCGTGTTGCCGCCTACACCGGCATCGCGACCGGCGTGATGCTGGCCTGTTGTACCGCCATTTTCACGGCGTTGCTGCGTGAACAGATCGCCTTGTTGTATAACAAAAACCCCGAAGTGGTCGCCATGGCGGCACAGTTAATGCTCTTTGCCGCGATTTATCAGATCTCAGACGCGGTGCAAGCCATCGGTAATGGCGTATTACGTGGCTATAAAGACACGCGTTCCATTTTCTACATCACCTTCGTCTCCTACTGGATACTCGGTTTACCCAGCGGTTATCTGCTGGCAATGACCGATTATTGGGTGCCACGCATGGGCCCTGCCGGTTTCTGGTGTGGTTTTATCATCGGGCTCACTGCTGCCGCGATCATGATGGTGCTGCGCATCCGTTACTTACAACGTCAACCCCCTGGCGATATTCTGGCGCGCGCGGCGCGCTAACTCTGATATCACCCAGCGCAAAGGGCAGCACGCCGCTTGCGCTGGGTGAAAAAAACGCAAAGTGAGCACAAGCGCAGCAGTCGTACCGTTCAACCCCATAAATGTTGCATTTGCGTCTTGCCAGCGCCCCGTTCACTCGCTACTATGCGCACCGCACCGCAGCACTGGGCATCGCCCGCTGCTTTTGCAACCAGCCTCATAAAATGCGTTCTTAGCTCAGTTGGTTAGAGCACCACCTTGACATGGTGGGGGTCGATGGTTCGAGTCCATTAGAACGCACCATTTCTTGTTTCTCAGTGTTTCTTCCATTGATCTGCTTTCAGTCTCCTGATAACGCATTCCTGACAAAAAAACCTGACATTTATCATCAAGCGGCAAACCAAAGAGATAGTCTGCGCAGGGATTGTGCTTTACACTGCGCGCTGCAAAAATAAGGTAATAATCGATTAAGTAGGCGGTAATGGCGATGAACGGAACGATCACAACCTGGTTTAAAGATAAAGGGTTTGGATTTATCAAAGATGAAAACGGCGATAACCGTTATTTTCACGTGATTAAGGTTGCCAATCCTGATCTGCTTAAAAAAGGCGCGGCCGTCAGTTTCGAACCGACCACCAATAACAAGGGCCTGTCGGCTTACGCCGTGAAAGTCGAACCGGAAAGCAAATACATTTATATCGCAGGCGAGCGCATCAAACTTACCGCCATTAAATCCTTTCTGGTATTCAGCGAAGAAGTGCCGGCCGATACCCGCATTGATAAAGAAAATACGGTGCTTTCTGTGGGCGCGCTGATGGGAAATATCAGACCGAAATCAGTCGCTACATCCAGCGACATTCGCTCGATGAAAAAATTGGCGATTACCACTTTCCAGGGGTCGACGTTAATTTTCACGGAAGATGAAATAGACATTGAGGCCACAGTGAAACTGCTCAAGGTGTGAAGCCGTTTTGCTGCTGTATTCACTACGCCCCTGATGGCGCTCTCCAGATTCAAGCACCATAGCGATCGGGCCTTACGCCCGGTTACAGCCTCGGCGATTACAGGTATAATCCCACAAAATTTTCTACGGTTTCAAAACGACGATGACAAAACTCACTTTACAAGAGCAGATGCTGAAAGCGGGATTAGTGACCAGCAAAAAAATGGCCAAAGTTGAAAGAACGGCCAAAAAATCACGCGTTCAGGCGCGTGAAGCCAGAGCTGCGGTAGAGGAAAATAAAAAAAATCAGCTTGAACGCGATAAACAGCTAAGCGAACAACAAAAACAGGCTGTGTTATCCAAAGAGTATAAAGCACAGGTGAAGCAACTGATTGAAATGAACAAAATCGACATTTCAAAAGGTGATATTGGTTTTAACTTCACGGATAACAACGTCATCAAAAAAGTGGTTGTGGATAAGCTGACGCAAACGCAGCTGATTAATGGCCGCCTCGCCATCGCACGCCTGGTTATTGATAACAAGGGCGAGAGCCAATACGCGATTATCCCCGCAAGCGTGGCCGAAAAAATTGCGCAGCGCGATGCAAGCAGTATCGTTTTACACAGTGCACTGAGTCAGGAAGCGCAAGATGAAGAAGACCCTTACGCCGACTTTAAAGTGCCCGATGATTTAATGTGGTAATTGACGCCGTGTATTAGCCTTTACAGGCGATACTGACAAACACCTTACCCCGTGGGAACGACGTATGAACAATGAAATACCCCTTAAATATTATGATATTGTGGACGAGTATTCGACGGAAGCCGCCACGTTGGTGAACGAGTCAGAACGCGACGCGCTGGCGCACTATTTCCAATTGCTGCTCACTCGCTTAATGAATAATGAAGAGATCAGTGAGCAGGCCCAGCATGAGATGGCGCGTGAAGCCGATATCAACGAGCAGCGCATTGATGAGATAGCGACTTTTTTGAATCAATGGGGCAATGAGTAGGTTTGTTTAAATCGGGTTACCCAACCTATGCAGCAGAATCTGTCGGGTGTGTGCCAGCCGCGGCTGACGTAACGCACTCGGCAGCCACACCAGGTTGTAACGAATTTCCGTGTCTCCCACCGGTGCTTTAAGACGGGCCAGCTTACCTTCATTAAGATACTCACGGCACAAAAACTCCGGCATGACCGTCCAGCCAAATCCCTTACACAACAGGCTTCTCTGACCGCGTAAATCCTGACCGACCATAGCAGGAAGCAACGAACTGAATGTTATCCGGTTCTTGCCCAGCCAGTGTTCGATCAGTGAAAGTTCAAGATTGTAGGCCAGCAGCGGCTCATTCAGTAAATCCCGACCAAAATGTTCACTGCTATTCAGGCGTTCGGCAAGCGCAGGCGATGCAATAGCAATCACGCGGTCGGTAAAAATAACATCCCCCTTTAATCGCGTATCGGTGACCGGATGCGCCGTGATGCCTAAATCGCAGTGCCCTTCTATCACCATCTGTGAAACCATCGGGCCATCTCCGGCATGTAAATGCACGCGAATACCGCTCTCCAGTAATGGCAACAATTCCCCCGCCAATTTTTCTGCCATAAAGTCCGAATGACCAATGATCTGTAGCGTTCCCGCAACGTCCATGGACCTTGCCCTTGCTGAGGCGAGCGCGGATTCAGCGTCATCCAGTTTATTGCCGATATCCGCCGCCAGATCGTCAGCGACCACTGTCGGCTTCACCCCCTGCGGTTGACGCTCAAACAGCGGCCTTCCAATAGCCACCTCAAGACCGATGATGTGCTGAGAGACCGCAGGCTGAGTCAGGTTCAACACCCGTGCCGCACCCGAAATCGAGCGTTGCCGGTATACCTCCATGAAAGTACGTAGACGCAACAACGACATAGTTCACCCATAAATTAATTTATGCCCCTGACAAAATAGCGTTGTTATCCGTAAACATCCAGACCCTTTATGCTGTTCTCAACCCACAAAACCGCCGCATCAACAGGAAAGAGACATGAGCGAACAACATCATTCTCAGGCGTTATCACACATTCTTGACGCCATGAAAAAGCACCATTGCCAGAATGAGCCCGCAACGCCTGCATTACGTCGCGACCGCCTTATTCGCAGCGCCGCCTTAATTCGTAACAACCATGCGGCCCTGACCGCTGCGATCGGACGCGATTTTGGTCACCGCAGTGGTTATCAGACGCAGGCCGCCGATCTGATTACTACTATCAATATGTTGACCCATTCCGCTGAAAAGCTGGAGCAATGGATGCAACCGGAGGCGGCCGAGGTACCGGTTGCGGGAATGCAGGCCTGGGTCGAACCACAGCCATTGGGCGTTGTGGGCATTATAAGTCCGTGGAATTTCCCGATAAACCTCGCCTTCGGTCCGCTGGCGGGTGTCTTTGCGGCGGGCAACACCGCGATGCTGAAGCCCTCCGAGCTAACGCCTTTTACCTCTGAATTGCTTGCAGAGCTTGTCCCTCATTACTTTGATTCGAATGAGCTCGTGGTGGTGTTGGGGGATGCGGATGTCGGTCAGGCGTTTAGCCAGTTACCGTTCGATCATCTGGTGTTTACCGGCAGCACGGCGGTCGGCCGCCACGTGATGCGGGCGGCTGCCGAAAATCTGGTCCCCGTCACGCTTGAGCTGGGTGGAAAATCCCCGGTGGTGTTGGATACCGATGCAGACATCAGTATCGCCGCCGAGCGGATACTGACGATAAAGACGTTCAATGCCGGACAAATCTGCATCTCTCCAGATTATGTTCTGCTGCCGGAATCATCCGAAGCGAGCTTTGTCGCGGCGGCAAAACGTTTTATGCACGAGAGCTACCCAACGCTTCAGCACAATACGGATTACACCGCTATCATTAACGACAGGCACTATCAACGGTTGCTCATGCTGCTGGACGATGCCGCACGCAAAGGGGCCCACATCATCAGTCTCGCGCCCGACAACGAACCTGATTTTGATCCGCTCAGCAGAAAGATAGCCCCACATCTTATTCTTGGCGTCACAGAAGAGATGTTGGTGATGCAGGAAGAGATCTTCGGGCCACTCCTGCCGCTAAAAACATACGCGACCGGGATCGATGACGCTATTCGTTACATCAACGCTGGCCCACGCCCGCTTGCTGCCTACTACTTTGGTCATGATGTGAAGCGCCAACGCCAAATCGCCACAAGGACAACGTCTGGCGCCCTGGTCATCAACGATGTTATGACCCATGCCGCCATCGACAGCCTACCCTTTGGCGGCGTCGGGGCGTCAGGCACCGGTGCCTATCACGGCATCCATGGTTTCAGGCGTTTCAGCCATGCAAAGCCGGTTGTTGTTCAGGACAGCGCCGGCATAACCAATCTTCGTCTTCGCGCACCTTATCAGGATAAAGCCGCTATTGCCGACGCGTTCCTGAACAATTAATTCACCTGTAGTAACACAATCGAGGATAACAATGAAAATTTTAATGGTTCTGACATCCCATGCTGAACTGGGCAACACCGGAAAGAGAACCGGCTTTTGGCTGGAGGAGTTTGCCGCGCCCTACTATGTCTTTAAAGATGCGGGCGCTGACGTCGTTCTCGCCTCCCCGGCCGGTGGTCAGCCGCCGCTGGATCCCAAAAGCGATCTTCCTGAATTTCAAACAGCCCTAACGGCGCGTTTTAAAGCCGATAAAGATGCACAGGATGCGCTTGCTCAAACGGTCAAACTGGAAACCGTGTCTCAGGAGGATTTTGACACCGTGTTCTATCCCGGCGGCCACGGCCCGCTCTGGGATCTTGCGGAGTCAGTCACATCGATTGCGCTGATTGAATCGTTCGATCGCGCCGGGAAACCCGTAGCCTTTGTCTGCCATGCACCGGGCGTGCTGCATAAGGTTACCTCAGCAACGGGCGATCTGCTCATCAAAGACCGTAACGTTACTGGCTTCACCAACAGCGAAGAAGCGGCCGTTGAGTTAACCCACGTCGTCCCCTTTTTAATCGAGGATACGTTTATTGCCGCTGGCGCACATTACCAAAAAGGTGCCGATTGGATGCCGTTCGTCGTGGAAGATGGCAATCTGGTAACAGGGCAGAATCCAGCCAGTTCAGAAGCCGTCGCCGTCGCCCTGCTGAAAAAAATTAAATAACGAAAGCTCAATGAGTCATAAAAAATTACAGGGTGCAATGTTGGGCTAGCACAATTAACTATGATAACAAAGTAGCTCTCAATGCAACGACTGGGAGCTATCATGGCGACAATGAAGGATGTGGCCCGCCATGCGGGTGTTTCTGCAGCAACCGTATGCCGAGTGATCAACAACACTGTTTATGTTAAGCCGGTTACTCGTGAACGGGTTGAAACGGCAATGCGTGAGTTCAACTATCAGCGCAATGTTACCGCACACGCCATGGCGAAAAGAAGTGGCAAGACACTCGGGCTGCTTACCGGCAATCTGGACGATCCCTTCTTTTCGCGTATGGCGCGGGGCATTGAAGATACCACGCGTAAAGCAAGAGTACAGTTGGTCGTTTGCAGCGGCGGGCATCGCGCCGAGCAGGAAAAAGCCGGGCTTGATTTACTGATTAATCAGGGGTGTGAAGCCATTGTCGCTCATCTGCCCCGGATGAATGAAGAGGATATCTTGCGCTATGCGGCCCATACGCCTGCATTGGTGGTGATTAATCGCTATTTACCGATCATCGCCAATCGCTGTGTGTGGCTGGATAATGTCAGTGCCGCTCAGGCTGCAACTAACCAGCTCATTCAACATGGTCATCGTAAAATAGCCTGCATCACGGCAGATATTCCCATCGATGATAGAACTCACCGTATCGAAGGCTACCGCAAAGCCATGGACATCGCCGGGCTCCCGGTTGCCGATGATTGGATCATCAGCGTTCCATTCAATGAACGCGGAGGTGAGCTAGCAGCAGAGAAACTGTTACAGGCCGGGCTTAATTTCACCGCGCTGGTTACCTTTAATGATGTCATGGCCGCTGGCATCATACGAACCTTTCACTACCATCAGATTCGCGTACCCGACGATATCTCCCTGGTGGGATTTGATGACATTGCCTGGGCCAAATATCTGCATCCGACCTTGACGACCATGCATAATCCCATTGAGAAAATGGCGCGCCGGGCCGCGACGCTGGCGTTACAACTTAATGCAGGTATCGTCGGGCTACCGCAAAATAATGGCTATTGCGCTGAGCTTATCCCTCGGGCATCAGTCAAGCAGCTTTAATTTCGCGTTGTCAGCCCGGAGCAGGCAAAAAAATGCGAATGGCATCGCAGCGATTACACCAATGAAACCCGTTACACCCACAGCGGTCCGGGATCACATTTATGCTGCCTCACTCTGACTACGCTGGCCGCTTCAATGCTAAAAGGAGTGAGAAATGAAAGCCCAAAAGGCGCTTAATCTGGGATTGGCACTGCTTCCCATCGTTGCCATGCTCACGCTGTTGGTTATTGGTTATGGTCAGTATAAATTGCCTATCGAGTCGCTCTTATTGGTTTCGGCTGCCGTCGCCACAGCCGTTGCCTATTGGCAAGGCTACCACTGGGTAGACATCATGGACGCGATTGTCGCTAAGCTCGCCAAAGCGATACCCGTGATACTGATATTGATCTGCGTCGGAGGTATGATCGGTGCCTGGATGCTCAGTGGTACGATCCCTTATATGGTGTATTGGGGCCTGAAACTGATCAGCCCTCAATATATCGTTATCACCGCTTTTCTTATCACCTGCGCAACGTCGGTTTGCACTGGCACCTCATGGGGCACCGCAGGCACCGTGGGAGTGGCATTGATGGGCGTTGCCGCGGGTCTTGATGTCTCTTTACCTGCCACGGCAGGTGCGGTGGTTTCGGGGGCCTATTTTGGCGATAAGTTGTCACCGCTGTCTGATTCCACCAATTTCGCCGCCATCGTCGCTGAGACCGATCTTTACAGCCACATCCGCCATCTTATGTATACCACCCTGCCAAGCTTTGCGTTAGCCGCCGGGGTCTATCTGTTTTTTGGATACACCCATATCCCCAGCCACGCGGCCAATCTGAATAAGGTGGATCAAATCATAACGTCAATAGCGAGCCTGTATCACTTTAACGTGATCCTGCTGGTTCCGCCCATCCTGGTATTGTGGGGTGCCATCACCAAACGCCCTGTGATACCCGTTATGTTGGCAGCGTCCGTCTTGGCAATAGGGATCGGCGTAGGTCTACAGGGATTCACCCTGCAACAAGGGTGTATTGCATTGATTCACGGATTCACCACGTCAATGTTTGCCGCACAGGGAACAGAGGTAACCGGTTTGATAAGCGACATTCCTCGTTTGCTCGATCGCGGAGGGATGTTCTCCATCATGAGCACCATTCTCTTGGTGCTTTGCGCATTTTCCTTTGCAGGGGCCTTAACCTTGACGGGTGCCCTGACCGTGATCATTAACCAGTTGCTAAAGGCGATTCGCAGTGTCGGCCAGTTGATCGCGGCGACCGTGGCAACCACGTTGTTGGTCACGGGAGCAACCAGTGACGGGAAATTGGCACTGCTCATTCCCGCTGAATTGTTTAGAGAATCCTATCTGCGTATGGGACTGGATACGAAGAACCTGTCGCGAACGGTGGAGGATGCGGGCACCGTGACTGAGCCATTACTGCCCTGGACCTCAGCCGGGGTGTATATGGCCAGCACCCTGGGGGTTAGCACACTGGATTTAGTCCCCTGGGCGATCCAATGCTATGCGGCGATCTTCTTCGCGCTGATATACGGCGTTACCGGATTTGGTATCGCCAGATTACCCGCCGTTGCCAGAACCGCACCGCAAGGCCTAAACCCGGTGTAATACGGCCGTTCCAAAATAATAACACCCAGCCATTGCATCACACTGGCTGGGCACTATATTAAGGTTACGCGTTAAGGTAAGTGATTAATCTTATTCAAAACCGTCTGTGGAACATGGTTAATACTCTCCCCCTTTTTGTCCTAACAGCCAGATTACGGATTAACCTTCTGCCTGAACGTCTGCGGAACAAGCCCGAATTTCGAAGCAAATGCTTGCGCTCCTTGCGGCCTGCCAAACCAATAGCCTTGTCCTTCCTGACAGCCATGCTGGCGTAAGTCATGCCACTGTCCTGCGGTTTCGATGCCTTCCGCAATCGCTTCAATCTCGAAATTACGGGCAATATCAAGAATGGCATAAGCGACAGAGGCATCACGTCGTGAAGTGAGCAAATTTTGAATAAATGAACGATCGATTTTTATGCGTGTTACCGGGTACTGATTTAGCATACTCAACGACGCGTAGCCGGTACCAAAATCGTCGAAGGCTATAGAAACGCCCATATCCCGAATTTTTTGCAGTGTGTCAGACATGATTGAATCATTATTATTATTCAGGGCAATATTTTCCGTTAATTCAATTTCCAGGGCATCTGCGGGAAGACCGTGGCGTTTTAGCACATCCGCAATCTCTGCGGCCAAATCCCCAGTGGTCAGTTGCACATCGAACAAGTTCACACCGATGCGAAAATCAGGTGCACCACACCGACGCCAATAGGCCGCCTGCGCACAGGCTTCATCGAGGATCCACGATCCCACGCTAACCGCCATGGGTCCGCGGGCTAATGTGGTTAAAAATTCCGAAGGGGGTAATAGCCCGCGCGTGGGGTGTACCCAGCGTATTAATGCTTCCGCGCCGGACAATGATCCATCACTCAGTTTTATCTGTGGCTGATAAAATAACACAAACTCACTGTTGTCCGTTGCGCGCAGAAGCTCCATTGCGTGATGACGGCGTGCCGTTGCCTCCTGACGCAACTCCGGCGTAAAGATATAAAGTTGATTTCGTCCTGTCCGCTTCGCCCTTGATAAGGCCAGATCGGCATTGGCAATCAGCTCCAGCGCCTCATAGCCGTGTTTCGGTGCCAGTGAAATGCCCCCACTAACCGTTACACTTATCGGGCTGCCCTGTACCAGAATCGGCTGAGCGATATGCGCCATGATTTGCTGGGCACAAAACCCGGCCTCAGCCTGTTCGTAAATATCCGGCAGCAGTACAGCAAACTCATCACCGCCAATGCGCGCGAGAATCTGCGTTTCCTTGGTTGATGTCAGCAGGCGATGGGTGATTTCACATAAAATCTCGTCACCGGCAGCATGCCCAAAAGCGGCATTGACATCCGAGAAACCGTCAATATCAATCATCATGATGGCCGCATTGGGGTCTCGCAATACGGCATCTTCGACGCAACGGTAAAAGCGGCGTCGGTTTCTCAGCCCGGTTAACGGATCGCAATCGGCACTGATGGCAATGGCCTGTTTATCCTGTCGATAACGCGTCATATCTCGTAACGCGGCGGTAAACTGCAAATTGCCACCACAACATTCACAAAACAGCGATAACACAAGGAACAACTTGCTACCGTTTTTATGCCGTCCACTGACCTCAAGAGGGGGTATTTCACTGCATGTACCGTCTGCAATAACACGGCGGATGGCGTTCCAGAATTCCGTATTTTCATCAATACCCAAAAGATCGCTCACCACTAATTCAGTGCTATCCTCCTCAGCGTAGCCCCATAACTGCGCTGTTGCCTCGTTCCAACCGGTAATGCGCAAAGCCCGATCAAAGCGGATAACGGGCGCGTCCCCCGTCAATACCGTCGTTTCCATCTCGGCGCGATGTTCGCTGGCCACTTCAATGCGTCGCAGTTCAAGACGATCGGACGCCATTCTGGCCAGTTCGGTCAGGCGAGCGTGATCCTCAGCGGTAAAGTTTTGGTGGGGGCTGTTATCAAGAATACACAACGCACCCAATGCATACCCTTCAGGGGAGCGTAACGGCACCCCCGCATAAAAACGGATATGACTCGGCCCGGTCACCAAGGGATTATCATGAAAACGCTCATCCCGTTCAGCGTCACGCACAATCATCCCGTTTTCGGTCAGAATGGCATGCGCACAGAAAGAGGTATCTCGGGTCATGTCAACAGACCCCTCACCTAACCCATGGCTCGCGGCAAAAAATACGCGATCGCTGCCGATCATATTCACTGCCGCAATGGGCATATCGAACATACGGGACGCGATGCGCACGACTGGCGACAAACTGGACAAGGTCGCTCCAGGATCAAGCGCATATTCGCAAAGCGCTTTCAGTCTTTGTGGATCATCATCAGGAATGCTCGGACACTTCATAGAGTCTCCTTAATACCAAACCATACAGAAAATCTTACAAAAAAACGTCACAGAGATAAGCGTAGGCCAAAATTGCATAATTTCGCCACCCCTACCCTTTTACATCGCACGCCAGCAGGCATCAACACGGTGAAAATTTTCTGCCATGTTGAGCACAAGTAAGCACTTTGGCTTGTGAAGCGCTTGAAAACAGATACATTACTTATTTTAATGAGCCGCACAGGTGTGTGCAGGTTGATGCGATAAAGGAGTTTTCAATGCCCCTGTCATTTTCTGTGGTAAGCCCCGGTGAAATTCGTTTTGGACGCGGTGAAGCGGCGGGTGCCGCCACCTGGTTGGCGACGCGCGCGCGGCACATCCTGCTGGTTCAGGGTGCCAACCCGCAACGCGCCGCTTTTCTTGTCGACAAACTCCAGGCGGCGCAGGTGCGTATCAGTACCTTCACGATCGCCCACGAACCCACGCTTGCCAACATTGAACAAGGGGTTGAACTCGCGCGGCAGCATGGGGTGGATGCCGTTGTCAGCCTGGGCGGCGGCGCAGTTATCGATGCAGGTAAAGCAATCGCGGCACTGGTGAAAGCACACGGTCCGCTGATTGACTATCTGGAAGTGGTCGGTAATGGCAGGATCCTGGAGTCAGCCCCGCTGACCTTCGTTGCGCTGCCCACCACCGCCGGGACTGGTGCCGAGGTGACCAAAAATGCCGTTATCAACGTTCCTGCACATCGTAGAAAAGTCAGCCTGCGTGATAACCGCATGCTGCCAGACCTCGCCATTATCGACCCGACGCTGACAGACAATACGCCTCGCAGTGTGACGCTCGCCTCTGGGCTGGATGCCTTAACGCAGGTGATTGAACCTTATCTATGCAACCGCGCGACGCCCTACACGGACGCCCTGTGTCGAGCCGCAATTCCGCAGGGCATCAGCGCGTTAATGCAACTGATGAAACAAGAATGTTCAGAAAGCCGGGATACCATGGCGTGGGTAAGCCTGTGTGGCGGTCTGGCGCTCGCGAATGCCGGACTTGGCGTGATTCATGGTTTGGCGGGTCCATTAGGTGGATTATGTGATGCTCCACACGGCGCACTGTGCGGTAGTCTGCTGCCCTTTGGCTTGATGCTGAATAATGCCCATGCCACCGATCCCGTGTTGCTGGAGCGCTTTGATGAAATACGCCTGTGGTTTGCCAGTGCGCTCGGGGTTCCTCCGATGCAGGCCTTTGAAGCACTCCGCGACTGGCGTCACCAGGCTGGTTTAGGCTCGCTCAGTACCCTCGGTGTCTCGCAGGACGCATTGCCATCCGCTGCGCTGGCGGCCAGCAGTGCATCCTCCATGAAAGCCAATCCGGTGCCGTTAAGTTACGATCAATTATTAGAGATGTTACAACTGGCCTGGAAATAACGCGTTGGTAGTAACGCAGGCCAAACGCGATGGCGGCATTTATACCTTGGCAAGCGCGATCAGGCTTGCCTTTGGTCTCGAAACAAGGGAATGGTGTATTATTAATAGACATACATTTGTTGTGGAATAAGTCATCAGACATCTTGCAATAACCTATTCTTGGCAATAGATAAAATAACAAAAAATGCTCTTTAAATTATAGAATTCTCTTAGCACTTCCGCTATGTAATGATATGTATATCCCGGGATTAATTTATTTTAGGATTATTATTACAAGCGATGATTTTTACTTTAAATACATAAACCTGCCAATAAGTCACTCTCACTAGTCATTTTCGGACCACGCCGAAAAGGCAGTGTAAAACGCCAATCATAAATTAAAAAAAAGAATAAAAAACCAACATTATTAAATAATGCAGAATATAAATGATTTACTGACATTAAAACAGGATAGAT
Source organism: uncultured Symbiopectobacterium sp. (assembly GCA_964293225.1). Lineage (GTDB taxonomy): Bacteria > Pseudomonadota > Gammaproteobacteria > Enterobacterales > Enterobacteriaceae > Symbiopectobacterium. Next base: position 19,552 of record CAXYYB010000009.1, read on the forward strand.
TACACAAATAAAAACAACATCAACGCCAAAAAAAACATTTCTGGAAGTGTCATACTTGTATAAAATCGCTGCAACTGATGTTTCCACCCCTTATTTATTGTTGTAGAAAAAAGGAATGATGCACCAGCCAGACAATAACGCCGCATCTCTATCAGATGAGGAAAATGAATCGAATAAGCTGTGAGTCCTGCTTCCCAAAGAACACATCCTTAAACGAGGAAAGAAAGTTAGCGTCACATTGCAAAACCTGGAAATACTGTCGTTATATGTATAAGCATACATTTTTTTGTAAATACTACAAGTGCTAATCACTATAACGATATAAAAATCAGCACTGTTGTATTTTTTCCATTTGCACCAGGTCTTAGGGAAAGACGAATACATTCTCAATTTATTTTATTAAATGTTAGGAGTTTACAATGAAAAAATCATTATTCGCATTAGCACCGCTGGGTCTGTTGCTGCTGGTAGCCAATAACGCATCGGCCGCCAATAACGCACAAATCACCATCACGGGCAGCGTGGTAGCCACTTCGTGCGATATTAACCTGAGCACCACGGCACTCGATCTCGGGAACGTCCCACAAGCATCATTTACTACGCCGCTTCAATCTGTTGCCTCCAGCCAGCGTAACTTCTCACTGTCGCTGAGCAACTGTGGTACACCCGAAGCCGATCAGGTTGCACAGGTACAAGTGACGGGCTCCGTATTACCAGGGCAAAGCAACATCTTTAATAGCGATACCACACGTAATACCGGCGTGATGATCAGCAACGCCAACACGCCCTCGGTTTACATTGATAACAACGAGGTTCTTGATATTGCCACTGCGGATGCCACCGACCCGGCTGCCGGCGACTTTAACGGCCAACGGTTAAATTTACAAGCCGGACTGGCGACAACAGCCGCTACTGCTAATGTTGATCTTGGAGGCGTCACCGCGCCGATCCTTTTCAACTTTATCACCAATTAATTGTGGTTGGGCGGCATCGCCGCCCCACTTTTTCAGACAAGGACTGGCACATGCAACGCATATCCTTTGTTATGGCTCTGCTGCTTTCTTTGTTTAAACTACCCACTGCACTGGCCGATGGGTTTGGCATCGATGCCTCGCGCCTTATTTATCCGCAAGGTGCTGACAGTATCAGCGTTTCCGTGCGTAACACCACGACGTCTCAACCTTATTTAGTTCAAGCCAGGGTGAGCCGCGCTCAGGCCAGCTATCAGCCTGCTCCATTCATTGTCAGACCACCCATCTTTCGCCTTGAACCCGGAACCACTAATCTATTACGCATCTCAGCGCAAAATACCAATGCGCCGACCGATCGCGAATCGCTGTTTTATTTTCATGCCAGTGCCGTGCCGGCATCAAATGCCCCCACCGACCAATATGGCACGGGCAAAGTGCATGGAGTGACCCAATTTGGTGTGGGTTCCATTATTAAGCTGTTTTATCGTCCGAGCGCATTACCATCAACCTCCCGTGAGGCGCAGGAAAACCTTAAATTCTCTCGTGTAGCCAGCGGCATAAAAGCGGAAAACACGTCTCCCTATTTTATCAGTTTTGCCAGCATTCAGGTTGGCGGACAAAATATCCGCTTAGACACCCCAGAAAAACTCACGATGGCACCTTTCTCGCATCAGGTATTTACAACCAGTGCGACCCGAGGTGATGTCCGTTGGCAAACGATCAATGACGAGGGGGCCGTCAATGCATTTACCCAAACGTTGCCTTAGTGCGCTTGTCACTGGTGGGATATTAAGCACGCTGAGTGCCACCTTTACCCCAGCACAGGCAGTGACGATCAACTTTGCTGCCACGCTAATTGAAGGCACCTGCGCCTTCAGTTTAGACAAATCCACGCTGGATCTTGGGGCATTGCAACAAGCGCAATTAACCCCCTCAGTGCTGCTGGCCGCACAACCTTTTATTTTGAGCATACGGGATTGTAGTGCGGTGGGTAACAGCCAGCTTCCGGTGGTCAATGTTACCGGCGAAGGTGTAACTCAGGACGGGAAATGGCTGTTCCGGGCCGCATCGTCAACGGCCACCAATGTGGGGGTAATGCTGGTCAAGACTGACACCCCCCCCTCCTTTAGCGACACGGAAATCAAAAGCAACGATGACATTCCGTTAGCCAATCGCGGAGAGGCCCCCATCGATCAAGATCTTACCTTTTATGCCGGATTAACCTGCGGCATTGCAAGCTGTGCCAGCGTGACGCCGGGCACAGTGACGGTGCCAATCGTATTCCAACTCGCTTACCGCTGAGGAAAAACATGGAACAACCGGCATGGAGAGGACTGTTGTTGTGGTGCGCAAGCGCATTATTGTCGGGAATGTTCCCCGCTTACGCAATAATGCCAACAGAAGGCGGTATCCGTCTGAATCAGACACGGATAATTTTCCCAGCAAGTGAGAAAGCGCAAACGGTGACCATCACCAATAGCGACAATCGGACCTATCTGGTACAGAGCCGCGTGCAACTCGATGTGAATAACCCAACGCCAGCGCCGTTCTTTGCCACCCCCCCGGTGTTTTTACTCAAGCCTGATAGTCGCCAACTGTTACGCATCGTACCGCAGGGAGGCGCACTGCCCACCGATCGTGAATCTGTCTTTTACCTTTCGGTACTGGCGATCCCCTCGCGGGCAAACAAAGATGACGCTCCCGTACAAATCTCAGCAGGGTTACAGTTTTTGATTAAGTTGTTTTACCGCCCGCCCGCGCTCTCTGCGACATCGCAGACACCCCTCTGCCCGCTGCATTTCAGCCGTCAAGGGCAGGCGATTCGTGTGCAAAACCCGACGCCCTACCATCAAACGCTGGGACAACTGACGTTTGACCATACAGCGGTAAATTTACAAACACAGCCCGCCATGCTGGCACCGATGAGCACGTTGGTCTTTGCGGTTACAGGGTCGCCATTACACGCAGAATGGCAAACCATTACCGATTACGGTGGATTATCCGCACCTTGCAAACAGCAGATTGCAACAGCGCAGGAGGAGCCATGATATCCGTCGCCTCTCTACAAATACAACGCCGAGGGCTAGCGGCATTGCTTCTGCTGGCAGGCAGCGTTGTAGCCGCTACCGCGTACGCAGAGGATCGCGAGTCGCAGGGCATTACCTTTTATGTCCTGCGCGTCATCTACATGGCAAGCGATAAGCAAGGCGTAGCGCTTACGGCATACAACAAAACACCGAACCCTTATCTGATGCAATCCCGCATGCGCCCTCAGGACACTGCCACTGGTGATGTTGATAACACCTCGACAGGCAGCACGGTGGTTCCGTTTATCGTCACGCCGCCGTTATCCCGTTTGGAACCGAATGACAACCTGACACTGCGTATCCGCCGTAACGGACAGCCGTTGCCGCAAGACCGCGAGTCGGTGTTTTTTATTTCAATGAAGGCTATCCCTGCGCAGCCAGTCGCTGTGCCGCAAGACAACACCGCCAAGGTGATCCTGACCATCACCAACAATTTAAAGGTGTTCTATCGCCCTGAAGGATTAAAAAAACAAGCTGTCGCCGAAATGGCGCCCAAACTGCGTTTTAAGCGCGAGGGAAACCAACTGGTTGCTGATAATCCCACGCCCTACTGGTTAACCTTTTCCCGATTGAAAGTGGGTTCACACGCGCTGAGCAAAGCCCAACTGCGGTTGATGGTGCCGCCTTTTGGCAAACAATTTTATGCATTGCCGCCTGATGCGACAGGAAAAAACGTGGTCTGGCAGTTGATTGACGAAGACGGGTGGAATACAGAGGTCGAGCAACGCGCCTTGTAGTGCATTCCCCTTACGCTGCTGAACGGTAGCTAACCCTTTGTGATTTAAGAGCCGTCAACAATGCGAAAACAAAAACAAGGCATTGACGCATTCCCCCTTTCGCCTCTGGTTGGCGTGTGTTTATTAGCGACAGGCAACGTGTGGGCGCAGGACTACTTCGATCCAGGTCTGCTTTCACTGGGTGGCGCGCAGTTAACCACAACCGATCTTAGCGTGTTCGAAAAGTCTGGGAGTATTCCTCCCGGCACCTATATGGTGAATGTCTTCGTTAACCAATTGGATCAGGGGCAACACACGCTGGTCTTCAGTGCAAATGTGCAGGGTAAAATAGAACCAGAACTCACCCCCGCGATGCTGCACGAACTCGGTATAAACACACAAGCCTTACCCGCTTTCACGCGTTTGCCAGCGGAAAAACCCGTGGAAAACCTGCCGGCACTGATTCCAGAATCCTATGTCCGTTTTAACTTTAACCAGTTACGGTTGGATCTCAGCATCCCGCAGATTGCACTGCGCCCCAATATCCGCGGTGCCGTCGATCCTGCGCTATGGGACCACGGTATTCCGGCTTTTTTACTGAATTACACCGTTAACGGCGGGCGCAACTGGCAAGACGCACAGTACGGCATGGATAAACAGACGCAAACTAACCTGTTCGCCAACCTGCGTGCAGGGATCAATCTCGACGCCTGGCGGTTACGTAGCACAATGACGTATACCCACAACAGCGTCAGTCGACATGACGAAGAGCGACAAAGTAACCAAAATACGCAGTTCACTAACACATATCTGCAAAGGGATATTACGCCTTGGCGTTCTGAAATGTTGTTGGGTGAAAGCACCACCAGCAATGATGTGCTCAACAGCGTCCCGTTCCGGGGGGTCAAACTAAACTCCAACGATGACATGCTGCCGATCAGCCAGCGGGGTTTTGCACCGGTGATCAGTGGTATTGCGCAAACCAATGCCCGCGTCACCGTGAGCCAGAACGGTAACGTGGTATACCAGACCTTCGTGCCGCCGGGGCCGTTTCGCATCAGCGATCTGTTCCAGACGGGCCAATCGGGCGACCTTACGGTGACCATCGCAGAAGCGGATGGCACAGTGCGTACCCAAACGGTGACGGCAACGTCCCTTCCGGTGATGCGGCGTCCGGGCAGCCTTAAATATGAAGTGACCGCAGGGCGTTACAACGGCGGTATCACCGTCAACTCTCAGGAGGCGACGTTTGTTTCCGGCACCGCGATTTACGGTCTGCCGCAGGATATCACGCTGTATGGCGGCGGCCTGTTTGCCAATGATTATCTCTCGTTAGTGGCAGGTTCAGGTATCTCATTAGGCGCATGGGGAGCGCTTTCTGCCGACGTCACCACATCAAGCACCAAACTGCCACAGCAGAATGACCGCAAGCACGGCGCGTCATACCGGGTTCGCTATGCGAAAAGCGTGCAGGAGACGGGCACCACGCTCGATCTGGCTGCTTATCGTTATTCCACCGAGCATTACTACAACTTTACCGATTTCAACAGTCTGGGACACCGGCTCAGCTATGGTCAGGTGCCCTGGGCGCTAACGCGCCAGCGCTCCAGTTTCGAGATGCGAATCAGCCAGCAGGTAGGGAGCAATGGCTCATTTTACCTTTCCGGCGTACGCACCGATTACTGGGGCAATGAAAATGTCATGAACACCCTCTCTGCCGGTTACAACGGCAACTATCGCGGCGTCAGCTATGGCCTGGCCTACAGTATCGACAGGATTAAAAGCAACAACAGCTGGCCGGAAAACCGCCAGTTCTCGGTAAACGTGCAAGTGCCGATGAGTTTGTTCAGTTCATCCGCCTCGCTAAACCGTCTCTATGCCAGCTACCAAATGACACATGACAATCACGGTCGCGTACAGCAGCAGGCAGGCCTCAGCGGCAGCGCATTGGACGATCGCATGAGTTACAGCGTGATGCAGGGGTGGTCAAACGATCAAAACAACAGCACCAGCACGTTAAATACCAGTTATCAGGGCAGCAGAGGCAACGCCACCTTGGGTTACAGCTATAGCCGTAATAATCGCTCCCTCAATCTGGGCGGCAGTGGTTCCGTGGTGGCTCATCCCGAAGGGGTGACGCTGGGCCAGATGATAGGCAGCTCTGCGGCACTGGTCAGTGCCCCCGGCGCAGGCGGCGTCAGCATTATGCAGGGCAACGTGCAAACCGACAGTCGCGGCTATGCGCTGGTGCCCTATATGTCGAACTACCAGCGCAACAGTATCGATCTTAACCCGGCGACCTTACCGGACGATGTGGATATCACCCAGTCCAGCCTGAACCTTTACCCCACCAAAGGGGCAGTGGTGCTGGCTAACTTCGCCACCCGCATCGGCTATCAGGCATTAATCACATTGCAGTTGCCCAGCGGCAGCGTGCCGTTTGGTGCACTCGCTGCGGTAGAGGGTAAGCAGAACGATGACATCAACACCGGCATTGTCGGTGATGACGGGCAGGTGTATATGAGCGGTTTGCCGGAGCGCGGCACGCTGAACGTCAACTGGGGACGGGAACAACAGCAACAGTGTCGGGCAAAATTTGATCTCAGCAAACTGCCCAGCCCCACGGACAACAACCCGATACGGTCATTGGCCGTACGCTGCGAATGAGGTGAGACATGCGCCATTTTATGAAGATCAAGCCAACGACCAGCATCGCCGCGTGGTTGCTGTTGTTTGGCGCTCAGGCTTTGCAGGCTAATACGCTGACGATTGGCAAGGGGTCGGGAGTGGTATTTCAGGGGGCACCTTTTGCCACATCAGCAACCCTGAACCTTGGTGCGCCAACAAATATATCAACAACAGGGGGGGCGGCATCGGTAACCAAGGTGACAACAGAGTGTATAAGAAGTACCGATCTCACGACCATTAATGGCATAGAGGTGCTGCCTATTGCGCCAGGTATCGGGTTAGTCCCAAATGCAAATTTTAATGTAACCACCTATATGCCCCCAGGTACCGCTTACTACCAGATGCGTGGAACTATTGGGCTGCAAGGCACTCAAGGAACAATAACGGGAGGCTCGGGTGGGGATGGTGTTATTCCTGTCGGTCGCGCGTGGTGCTTAAATTTTTCCAGTGGTAATCCTAATCTTCAGCAATCACTGTCGATAAATGGAACCTGGGCAATAGTAACCGACGGCACGCAACAGACTGGTAATTATACACTCCCGCCGATGTATGCTGCTACATTCGTCAGTAATGACAGCACTGCACGGGACATATTCCCTTTTACCACTCTGCGTGTAACCGCCATCGCCTGTTCAATTGCCACCACCACCAGTGTCAATTTTGGCACCGTAGCGCGCAATGTTAGAGCGTATACTGAGTTAGCTAACTTCACGGCTCCACTGACCGTTATTTGTAATCAGGATGCTCCCGACACCATCGATACCAATATCAACGTGCAATTCAGCGGCAAGTTATTTAGCAGCAACGCATCACGCCTGACATTAGATCAAGGTGGGGGCTTTATCACTGGGGAGATCGATAACGGCGTCACTGGCAGCGGCACCTGCAATGCCACGACCGGCATCAATTTTAACTACGCTGAAAACAATATCGGCGTGCTGGGTGCCAGCGTGCTAAACCAAACGTACACCAACCAGATCACCTGGCGGCTGTGCTCGGGCCCAGGCACTTTACCTACCGGCCTGGTCACCGCCTCCGCCAATGTGGCGGTAACCTACAACTGATACCCACGCATAGAGGGTTACTCTGACGGCTATGCCAGCCCGGTTTTATAGAATTTGTTGACCAGACTGGCAAGGCTGTCCGCCTGCATTTTCTCCATCACGCGAGCGCGGTGCACTTCAACGGTGCGCAGCGCAATATGCATCTTTTCCGCGATTTCCCGGTTGATCAGCCCTTGCACCACATGGCTGGCCAGTTCCCGCTCTTTGGGCGTCAGTTCGGCGTAACAGCAACGGATCTGGTGGCATGCAAACAGGTCAGCAGAGACGCTAAACGCCTGGGCCAACGCGGTGGTTAACGGCACAACGGCAACGGGCTTTTGCAAAAAATCCACCGCCCCCTGTTTGATTTGTGTGACCGCCATCGGCACATCGCCATGCCCGGACAAAAAAATCACGGCCAGCGTGCTGCGCTGTTGCCGCATGGCGGAGTAGACCTGCTGACCATCCATGCCCGGCATACGCATATCCAATAATACGACGCCGACGTCATGCAGTGCGGCCTGCGAGAGAAAGGGCTCCGCACTGTGCCAGCAGGCCACGCTATAGTCCATGCTCTCTAACAAAAACTGGCATGCCTCGGTCACCGCAACGTCATCATCCACCAGGTGGATCATTGGCATTTATTCTCTCCGTCAACCATCATGAAACGTAGCGTAGCGCATATCCCCTGCGTATTTTTGGGACTGAGACGGTTTTCCAGCGTGATCTCGCTGCCGCATTGCCGCATCAAACGCTGGCAAATCGCCAGGCCTAACCCCATGCCCGTTGCTTTGCTGGTGGTAAACGGCGTAAAAGCCTGACTGAGTGCATTATCACTCATGCCACCCGCATTATCCTGAAGCTCAAGCACCACAGTGGCCTCATCATGCCATCCGCAGAGCCAGATATCCTGTGCACCTGCCTGAGCCGCATTCAGCATCAGATTCGCCAAGACCTGATCCAGCAACACGGGCGGCAACCTCAGCGTCAGGTCATTATCGATATCCAACCAGAGCCGAACCTGCGGGTATTGTTGTTCCATGCGCAACAGGTGCCAGACATGCTGTGCCGCCGTAGTCACCACCACCGATTGCCAATCTCCTGCTGCCGCGCCTTGTGATTGGGTCACCCACATGCGTAAATTATTCAGGGTGTCGCCACCGCGTTGCGCCTGAGCGTCTATCTGTTCCAGCGCCGGGATCAGCGGATGGTGCACATCCGCATGGCGTAAACGGATCAGCCCCCCTTGCGCATAGTGGCGTATCGCCGCCAGCGGCTGGTTTAATTCATGGGCAAAGCCGGATGCCATTTCGCCCAGCACGCTCATTTGTCGCGCCGTCGTCAAGGCCTGTTCCTGCTGATGTAATTGCGCACTGGCCATTTCCAACTGCTTGCCCCGCCGTCGTACCAGCAGCATCACCCAGACATAATTCACGGTCAGTACCGCCAACCCCATCACCAGGAGGCTCATCGCAAGCTGGTGCTGAATCAGCCAGCTTTTAATATCCAGCCATAAGCGCCTCTGTTCCGGGTGTTGGTTCACGTCACGCAGTAACGCTTCAACCTGGTTGGTGGACGCTGGCGCACTCCACTGATATTCCGCCGTCTCGGGCGCATTCAACAATGCGCGCGCCACGCGATCGACCAGTACGTTATCCACCTCAGGCAACGCGGCAAACGACCAGTTGGGATAGAGCGCCGTGCTGGTGACACACGGAAAGGGCTGCGCTTGCGCCAGCAACAGGCGAAACTCTGCCTTGTTGATCAGCCCCTCCTCATCCATGTTTTCTAACAAACATACCGGCACAATCGCGGCCTGAATGGCGCGCTCGCGCAGAAGATACAGCAAGGCATCTGCAGGGAACCCGGTAAAGCGCAGTTGGAAATCGTGCTCTGGCCGTAGCCCGGCGTCGTTAAGCACTTTATACCCCAATAAGTAACCGCCAAACGCTTGTGTATCAATCGCGCCCACGGTTTTTCCTATCAACGCTTGCGGGCTGACAATATCACTGTCACGCCGTACCAGAATGGCGCTGCCAATCAGGTTCCCGCCCTCCATGCCTCCGCGCCGTGAGCGTAATGATGCCAGCCAGCGCAGATGATAATGGCTGTTAAGCTGAACAAATTGCGCCGGATTGGTCACCAGAAATTGCACGCTGCGCTGGTTGACAGCCTCGCCCATTTGCCGCAAATCCAACGGCTGAATGTGAAAGCGTTCTTCAGGAATCGTCTGGTTCAGCATCTGTTCCAAGGCTTGCCACTGCTGCCGGGTATTGGCCTCACCGCGCATGGCTAACACCCCCACCGTCCACTCACCCGCCAGCACTCTTGGACACAGCAGCAGGCACAACACCGCGACCACAACCCGTTTCACCCCACCTCCCACGCAATACCCCTGTCGTTATTGTTGTTTTAGATCAACAACGCTTCGGGTATGTGGTTAACCACAATAGAGCCATACCCCCCGCCATTTTTACACTGTAAATCATCGACATTGTTAATTCATCGCTCACTGGCTGACAGCGTGACACAGGTTACGCCGTTACAACGTGATGGGAGAACACCATGGACAGCAGTAAACGACAATTTCTGCACCGTATAGGCATGATTACCGCCGGTGCATCGCTGGTTCCACTGGCGCAGGCGGGCATAACGTTGGCCCCTGTGCGCAAAGGGGGCTCCCGAGAACATCGCTATGCGATGTTGATAGACCTGCGCCGCTGCATTGGCTGCCAGTCATGCACCGTCAGTTGCGCCATTGAAAATCATGCCCCGCATGACGCCTTGCGCACCCACGTTAACCAGTATCAGGTGGTGTTAACCGAGACACACTCGGTCACCAATGTGCTCTTGCCGCGATTATGTAACCACTGCGATCAACCGCCTTGCGTGCCCGTATGCCCGGTGCAAGCCACCTTTCAACGTGAAGATGGCATCGTGGTAGTGGATAACACCCGCTGCGTCGGCTGTGCCTACTGCGTACAAGCCTGCCCTTACGACGCACGCTTTATTAACCATGAGACCCAGACCGCAGATAAATGTACGTTTTGCGTTCATCGCCTTGAGGCGGGGTTACTGCCCGCCTGCGTTGAGTCTTGCGTCGGCGGCGCTCGCATCATCGGCGACCTGCGCGATGCCAACAGCAAAATCAGCCGCATGCTGGCACACCATCACAGTGACATCAAGGTGTTGATGCCAGAACAGGGTACTGCGCCTCACGTGTTTTATCTCGGCCTTGATGAGGCCTTTGTCACCCCACTACTGGGGCGCGCGCAGCCTGCACTGCATCAGGAGGTTTAAATGACACAGCCGATTATCATCGAAGAGTTGGTCACCCAGTCGCAATCCATCACCTGGCTACCCTGGGCCGTACAGCATTTCTTCTTCATTGGCATTGCTGCCTGCGGCGCGCTGTTTGCCTGCGGCCTACGCTGGCGTGGCGATGTCCAAAGCGCACGACTGGAACATCTCACGCTCATCATTACCCTAACCTGCGCCATTACCGCCCCGTTAGCGCTGACCGCCGATCTGCACCAACCCGCGCGCGTATGGCATTTCTACGCCTATCCGACCCCCTGGTCATGGATGCCGTGGGGCGCGGTGTTTTTACCGCTGTTTACCCTGTTACTCGGGCTATGGTTTATCGCAGTACAGTACAGCACACAGACAGGAAAATCGTTTGCCGCCACGCGCTGGCTGGCGCTGTTCAGCGCACTGGCCGCTATCGGATTGCTGATCTACACCGGCAGAGAAGCATCCATTATTAAAGCGCGGCCAATCTGGTTTAGCTATGCCTTTCCCGTCACGATGTTTCTGAGCGCACTGCAAACGCTGTTCGCGTTACTGATTTTCGCCCTACGACAAGACGACGTGTGGCGACGCCGATTAGGGCGCGCGCAGCTTGTGTCACTTCTCGCGTTAGCGGGCACCGTTATTCTTTGGACAACCGGCGATACCGTCTCTGGCAACGCGGTGCGTCTTTGGCTGGCAAACAGTGCCTCGGCGCGCCTGTATGCCAGTGTATGGGCAGCGCTGTGGTTATGCACCACCGTGTTCGCCATCGCAATCAGCCTTCGGGCGCATGCAACGCGCATCCTGCTGAGTGGTGTCTGCTGTGCCATGGCCCTCGCCTGGCTGATCCGTTGGACGCTGCTGATTCAGGTCCAAACCGTCCCTAAATATAACGCGCACTTCACCCCTTATACGCTACCGAGCACCACCGATGGCCTGCAAGCCCTTATCGGCACCTTTGGACTCTGGGTAGCACTGCTGATTATGGTTCGAGAAGCCCTCGGCTGGCTCGCAAGGAGAAAACAACATGGCTAAATTGACACGACGCCAGTGGCTGAAAGTGGGCCTGACGATCGGCGGACTTTCCGCGTTTGGGTTAAGCTATCGTGATGTCGCAAAGCGCGCCGTTGATGGTCTGGTGAACGGCACCTCAGGCACCATCACCCGCGATCGTATCGTCGGTAATGGGTTGGAGCCGGAAGGGCTAGCCCTGAATAGCTGGCATGCCAACCCACAACAAGCCGTATCGATGACACAATGCTTCGGCTGCTGGACACAATGCGGTGTGCGCGTCAGGGTCGATCGGGCATCGGGGGAAGTACTGCGCATCGCAGGCAACCCTTATCATCCGCTGTCGCACGAACACCACATCGACGCAGCCATCCCGATGGCTCAGGCGCTGGCCAGTTTATCCGGCGAAAACGGCCTTGATGGGCGTTCTACCGTCTGCGCTCGCGGTGCCACGCAGGTCGAGAGCCTTTACAGCCCGCTGCGTATCCTCGAACCGATGAAGCGCGTTGGCAAGCGCGGCGAAGGTAAATGGCAACGGATCAGCTTTGAACAGTTGATCAATGAAATTGTCGACGGTGGCGATCTGTTTGGTGAAGGACAGGTTGACGGTCTACGCGCCATCCATGCCCCCGACACCCCCATCGATCCGCGCCATCCCAGCTACGGACCGAAAACCAACCAGCTACTGGTGACAAACGCCGCGGATGATGGGCGCGATACCTTTCTGCGCCGTTTCGCGCAAAACAGCTTTGGCAGTAAGAATTTCGGGGCACACGGTGCTTACTGCGGCCTCGCCTACCGCGCCGGTTCAGGCGCGCTGTTAGGCAATCTCGATAAAAACCCGCATGTGAAACCCGACTGGGACAATGTCGAGTTTGCGCTGTTCATGGGCACATCTCCGGCACAATCTGGCAACCCGTTTAAACGTCAAGCCAGGCAGTTAGCCAGTGCACGGTTGCGCGCCGCATTTCGTTATGTGGTGGTCGCCCCGGCACTGCCACTCACCACCGTGTTGGCAGACGATAACGGCCACTGGTTGCCGATCAATCCCGGCAGCGATGCCGCGTTAGCCATGGGGATGATCCGTTGGATCATGGAAAACCAGCGTTATCAATCTGCTTACCTCGCCATTCCCAGTGTGGCGGCGATGCAGCGCCAAGGAGAGAAGAGCTGGACCAACGCCACGCATCTGGTCATCGTTGATGACGATCATCCACAAGCAGGCCAGCATCTCACCACCGCACATCTCTATAACGACGGCACAACCCCAGCCCTGCCCGTCGTGGTTGATGCCAGCGGTGCGCTGGTTGCGGCGGATCGCTGCGATACGGCGACGCTGTTGGTGCACCAGCAAGTCACTCTGTACGACGGACGACAAGTAACGGTGAAGAGCAGCTTTCAGCGCCTGAAAGAGGCAGCAGAACAGATGACATTGGCGGACTACAGCGCGCAATGCGGTGTGCCGGTTGCACAGATCCAGCAGCTTGCGGAAACCTTCACTCGCTATGGGCGCAAAGCGGCGGTGATCACCCACGGCGGCATGATGGCGGGCAACGGTTTCTATAACGCCTGGGCAACCATGATGCTCAATGTGCTGATCGGTAACATGAGCCTGTCTGGCGGCGTATTCCTCGGCGGCGGTCAGTTTAATGGCGTCAGCGATGGGCCGCGCTATAACCTGGTCAGCTTTCCCGGTCAGGTCAAACCGAAAGGGCTCAATATCGCACGCAGCAATACCGCCTATGAAACCTCCGATGAATACCGGGAAAAAGTTGCTGCGGGCGTCTCGCCATGGCCTGCGAAAGCCCCCTGGTATCCGTTCGTTGCTGGGCAACTGACGGAACTGCTCAGCTCTGCGTTGGACGGTTATCCCTACCCGCTCAAGGCCTGGATTTCCAACATGACCAACCCGATGTACGGTATCCCAGGGTTACGCGGCGTCGCGGAAGCCCGCTTGAAAGATCCGACACGCTTACCGCTGTTTATCGCCATCGATGCGTTCATGAATGAAACCACCGCACTGGCAGACTATCTGGTGCCCGACACCCATAATTTTGAAAGCTGGGGGTTCAGCGCACCCTGGGCAGGTGTGGCCAGCAAAACCTCCACGGCACGTTGGCCCATCGTCACACCGGCAACCGCACGCACCGCCGATGGACAGCCGATCGGCATGGAAGCCTTCTGTATTGCCGTAGCAAAACGGCTCGATTTGCCCGGCTTTGGTGAGAACGCCCTCAGTGATACGCAAGGTAACCGTTACCCACTGCATTGTGCAGAGGACTATTATCTGCGCGTGGCAGCCAATATTGCTTTTGCCGGTAAAACACCGGTAGCTGCCGCGACACAACAAGATATTCAACTGTGCGGCGTCGATCGCATCATGCCGTTGCTGAGACAAACGCTTCGCGCCGACGAAGTTGATCGCGTGGCGTTTATCTACACGCGCGGTGGCCGTTTCGCCCCCGATGCCAGCGGACGCGTTGATGACAGCGTGGGGAATCGCCTGGACACACCGCTGCAAATCTGGAACGCGCAGGTCGCCGCTCATCGCCATGCCATTACCGGTGAACGCTTCAGCGGCTGCCCAACCTGGTATCCCGCACGCTTATCCGATGGTCGCGCCATTGAACAGCTCTACCCTGCCACACACTGGCCGTTAAAACTGATCTCGTTTAAATCCAATACCATGGCAAGCGCGTCTGCGGTGATCCCACGCTTACATCAGGTGAAGCCGAGCAATCTGGTGGCGCTCAACCCGGCAGATGGACAGCGTTATGGCCTGCAACACGGCGATCGAGCGCGCATCACTACGCCGGGCGGCAGCGTTATCGCCCAAATCAGTCTATTGAGCGGCGTCATGCCCGGCGTTATCGCCATTGAACACGGCTATGGGCATAAGGAAATGGGTGCAGCACAGCATTATCTGGACGGTGTTGCATTGCCCGTTAATCCGCAGGTAGGCGCAGGGATCAATCTCAATGATTTAGGTTTTACCGATCCCACGCGCCAGATACCCAATACCTGGCTTGATTGGGTTTCTGGTGCATCAGTGCGGCAAGGGTTACCCGCCACAATCGCACGCCTGTAACGCGGCAAACGCGCGGGTTATTCATCACGCCCGCGTGTTTTCACCTCATGGCAAAATAAAAAGACCTGATAGCTGACAACCGCAGAGGGATATGCAACACTCACTCGTACAAATGTACGATACGCTAGACACGATTATGGGTGGTGAATATTCATTCCCGGTCAATAATCACACTGACTGCTATGCGTGCTGTACAACCCGATAATGTGAGTAAGGTTGGTTGTTATGTCTTCATCCGTTCTGCGCCAGAAAATGGCGTTATTTTCCCTGATGTTTTTGCCCGGCTTTGCCTGGAGTTCCTGGATCACCCGAACGCCATTGATACGAGACACGCTGCATGCGTCTACTGAGATTTTCGGATTGATTTTGTTTGGCTTTTCCTGCGGGTCTATGGTGGGAATACTCTGGTCAGGAAAATTGATCAGCAAGTACGGCATTCGTCGCGTAACGCTGGCAGGTTTTATGCTGCTGGCTATCGGTTTCCTGCTGCTGGCCGTAGCGCTTTTACTGGCAAATCAACCTGTCGCGTTCTGTGCGCTGGCGCTGTTTGGCATGGGTCTGGGCATGATTGATATTGCTTTAAATATTGAAGGTGCCGCATTTGAACAGCATATCAACCAGGTCATCATGACCACACTGCACGGCTTTTTCAGCCTGGGCACGCTGGTTGGCGCGCTGATCGGCATGGGGATGACCGCGCTGAACGTCAGCATCAACCTCCATTTTGGCATCATTATTAGCCTGATTGCACTGACGCTTGCAGTGCAATTTACCCCTATGCCGTGGGCAAGCGCCCTCGTGGCAGAGCAACACAGTGAGAACCGCAGCTATAAAGCGCAGGTGATTCATGAACTGAAAGACACGCGCCTAATGCTGCTGGGCGTAGTGATTTTAGCGATGGCGCTGGCGGAAGGCTCTGCCAATGATTGGCTACCGTTGTTGATGATCGATGCGCATGGTTTCAGCTATACATCAGGCTCTCTGTTCTTTGTCGGGTTCGCCGCGGGTATGACCGCCGGACGTTTTGCAGGCGGTTACATCGTCAACCAGTTTGGCCGTACGACCATTCTCAAATTCAGCGCGATTTCAGCCGCCGTGGGGTTAGGGCTGATTATTTTAACCCACACACAGTGGCTCGCGGCCCTCGCGGTTATTCTATGGGGGATTGGCGCATCGTTGGGCTTTCCACTCACTATCTCTGCCGCTGGCGCCACGGGAGACAACCGTTCGGTGCGCGTCACCCTTGCAGCCATTCTCGGCTATATCGCTTTTCTGGTCGGGCCGCCAGCGCTGGGGTTTATCGGCGAACATGCTGGGCTGCGTATCGCCATGCTTCCGGTCTTGTGCATGGTGATCCTGGCGTTTTTCTGCACCTCTGCCGCCAGTGAGAAAAAGACCCCGTTGAAACATCCCGCGTGATACGTTTTGGTCTCACCGTTGGTGCCGCTTATCTGGCACCAACGGAAAAACGAGGCTATACCTATCTCGATGCTGACCGCCATGCCTGACGATTGACCATTCCGATACCAGCACACACTAATACCAGCGCAATGGCATAGCGCCACTCCAGCATTTTCTCGCCCAAAAACAGCGCAGAAAGCAGCACGCCAGCAACCGGGATCAGGAAGTTAAACGGCGCAAGCACTCCCACTTTGTTGTACTTCAGCAGTTGGCTCCACAGGGCAAAACTGACCGACGAAATCAACACCAGATAAAGCAATACCATGCAGGCCGTGCCGCTTTCGACACGAATATTGCCGCCCAACAGGTAGCCCGCCGCCATCATGACTACGCCGCCAATGGTCAATTGGTAGCCCGTCATCATTGTTGCATCCATGGCAGCAGAAATACGCTTACCGTAAATACTCGCCGCAGAGATTAAAAATGCCGAAATCACGATGAAACCGTCGCCCATCAGCGTAAACGTGAAATCGCCCAGCCCGTTGATATTCACGATGGCAACACCGATAAAACCCACCAGACAGCCAACGCTTTTATTGATGCTTAATTTGTCATTGTTGTATAAATAATGCGCCAGCAGCACGCTAAAAAACGTCTGGGTGGCATTCATGATCGACCCATTAACCCCGGTGGTGTGCGCCAAACCAATATAAAATAGCGTATATTGCACCGCAGTCTGACTTAACCCCAGAATCACCAATTGCTTCGGTTGGTCTGGCAGTAACTGCGTCAGGGAACACCCGCGCACTTTTGCCAGCAGCAGCAACAAGATACCTGCAATCGCAAAGCGATAACCGGCAAAGAGCAGTTTCCCCGGAATATCGCCGTCAGCGATATGAAAAAGCGCATAACCATTTTTTATCGCCGGATAAGAACTTCCCCACAGCAGGCAACAGAGTGTTGCCAGTATAAATACCACTTTCTTATTGGTATAAAATGCAACCGCATTATTCAAAATCCTCTCCTTTCCCCGATCCCAATGCCACTATCTCAAAGACCAAGGCATTTTCGGGTCTTGGTTTTCAAGATTGGATTACCGGTTCAGAATAAGGGCTTATTTAGCGCGGCAACAGCAACATCTATGAATAAAATCTCATAACGCACCATTTTAAAAATTAAAAACAACATAACCAAATGATTATTAATCATTTAATTTAAATGAAAAGATTTTCACTTATAAGTTTGATGAATATCACAGACTGCAATAACGGATAAAACGACGCATTAAGTGCAATAACCCGATATAAAAATCTGAGCATTAACAACAGGGTTTATCGCCTTAAGACGGCGAATAGCTTAGAATGCCGTGGAGTCCACGCGCAGCAGCAATGGGGAATAAGGAGCAAAAGATGGCCGCCTCGTGCAATCGGACAGATATCGTAACAGATACACCCACCAGGATCGCGCAAGCCGCGTTAAACGTAATCCTTGAACACGGTGTGCGCGGAACCACATATCGCCGGGTGGCGGCGCGGGCGCAGCTCTCTTTAGGCACCTTAACTTATCGCTATAAAAACATTGATGCACTGCTGATCGACGCGTTCACCTTTATGATTAACGAAATTTCTCACGCCTTCCATCAGCGTCTGGCACAAGCAGAAGACATTGATAGCGCCTGTGAAGCCGTCGCCGATCTGATTTGTGGGAATATCTGGGCAACGCCAAACCACCTGACGTTAAGCTTCGAACTCTATGCGCTGGCTTCGCGCCAGGAAACCTACCGCGCGCTGTTGCAAGAGTGGATGTCACGCAGCAGGACTGCATTACACCGCCATTTTAACGAGGAAACGGCATGGACGCTGGATGTGTTAATTGAGGGGTATACTATTCATAACTTTTTTAATCACCACCCCATGAGTTGGGAAAAAATTCTGCTGGCGATCACCCGACTGGTACGGGAATAATATCTAGAGACACGGCATCTAGCCCCGCCGGTGCGGCCAACAAATAGCCGGTGCACCATTGAGTTTGGGCTTGGCGAAAAGGAATCCCTGAAAACGCCTAATGCCTGCTGCTTCTAACCAGCACCACTCTTCCACCGTTTCCACCCCTTCCGCAACGACACTGATCTCCAGCTCCGCGCAACATTTAACAATGGCTTGAACAATCGCTTGTTTAGGCCCATGTGCATGGATATCCGTTACGATGCTGCGGTCAATTTTGATTTTTCCGGGCTGAAACTTCGCAAGCAGCGATAGCCCGGCAAACCCGGCACCAAAGTCATCGATAGCCACACCAATCCCCGCCGAACGTAATTGCTGGATAGCAGAGGAAAAGGCATCGAAACCGGAAATAACCTCATCCTCCGTCACTTCAACGATGACCTGTTCAGGCACCAGGCCATTGCGGTCGATCTGCTCCAGTAAAATATCAACGGCATTCGGCACCTTGACCAACGACATCGGCAGCAGGTTAATAGAAATTTTATGGCTGCCAATATTGATATTTTTCGCCAGCGCCAGCGCCCACGCTTTAGAGGAAAGATCGGTTTCATGCAGTTTGTCGGGCGGGATAGACGCGAAATAATCCAGCGGTGATTCACCGTTCGGACCACGGATCAGCGCTTCAAACGAGCTGATTTGCCCACGCAGCGGCTCAACAATGGGTTGCAACGCGAACTGGCAAGGTTGCCCTAAAAACGACTGTTCTGGCGGAGAGGTAAAAGGCGGTGCTTCTGACAAGAAACCCCAAGATTCAGGTTCTCTGCTATAGGCCTGTTGTTTCTTCCAGCGACCTTCAACAAAGGTACGAATAAATTTATAAACGCGATCATCACTCACCAGATTATAACGCAGCGCGCCCGTTTTTATCACCGCTCGCAGCACGGCACCGGGTTTGTCATGGCGCAAATCAAACAGTGCCATGCCCCTATTGATAAAACGGCGCTTCGCCGCATAATCACGCATCAACTCAACCACACCGTCATGGCGAGGGTCACCGCAGATCTTGTCATACAGCTAATTCACAGCTTCAGGTTCACCTTCCAAAATCTGAAGAAAATGACTGCCATCAAAGATCAGAATGCCGGTCAGTTGCAGCGTCATATTACGCGCCTGAGACTGCCCCACGAGAGCATCGAGCAGCGATGGCTCAAAGGTTCGGCTTGCACGGCTTCGGTAAATCAATGTAGACAGCATAAGACCCAGACTCTTAGAAAAAAATAGGTACTTCAATCTTCCCACCATAAGGGAAAGGTATCGCAATAGATAAGATACCAGACAAGGCGCTTATCGCGTATCACCGTTTTTCCTAAAGTCACTGCGCTGACAGCCCGTGTTCAACTGGCTATCGCGGTTATAAGGTATCAACGAAAAGACGCGCTCATGGACAAAGATTAGCAGCAACAAAATTCATCCTCCAGTTTTCAACACCCTGCATCACATCAATAACCCATTGATATCAATAATCGTGCCCACAAACCGTTACCGACAGACACGGTAGAAAAGCGTTTCTTGCTAGTGCTGCGAGTACACCAAACCGGAGAGCGCGTTACCATGCAAATCTCACCGCCAAATGATTCGGAATAGTAGACCATTACAGGAAACTATCAGAAAACCGCTTGATCGCTGAGCATGACGCATATACTGTGTTTATATACATACCCAGAGAAAACCATCATGCCGTTATCCACACCCGTACTGCCTCCACGCCTCAGTGTCAGTGCTGCTTCGTTACCCTTTTTTATCGAACACGTCCTGCGGTTTCCCCAGCCCGGCGCAGGACTACGTAGAAGACAGGCTCGACATCAATCAACTGGTGATCAAACACCCCAATGCTACTTACTTTATCCGCGTCAGCGGTGATTCAATGATTGATGCTGGCATTGGCGACGGCGACTTACTGGTGGTCGATCGGGCATTGACGGCACAGCACGGTGATATCGTTGTTGCCGCTGTGGACGGCGAGTTTACCGTTAAAGAGTTGCGCACCCGCCCTTTTCTGCAATTGGTGCCGCATAACACACGCTATTCACCGATACACTTTTAACATGGGGAAGCGCTTGAGATCTTCGGTGTAGTGACCTTTACGGTAAAAGCGATGCGCTAGCGGGAAGGAAAAGACAAACGCGCCTATCGTTCGGCGCATGACACTCAGTTAAATCATCCCTTCTTCTCTGCAAATCAACCACAAACGCATGTCAAATTCGTACTGATGGTAGTCAGGCTCCATATGGCAACAAAGCTGATAAAAAGCTTTGTTGTGGTCCTTCTCACGCAGGTGCGCCAACTCATGCACCACGATCATGCGTAAAAAGGCTTCAGGAGCGCTCCTGAACAGAGTCGATATCTTGATTTCATTCTTGGACTTTAACTTCCCGCCATGATTTTTTGAGATAAAGGTATTGGTACCGAGCGTGCCTTTAACGGGATTCAACGCACCGTCATAAATAATCTTTGCAAGCGCACTTTCCTTTTTCAGATAGCGATTTTTTATACCGCTAACATAGTCGTAAAGCTGCTTGTCATTCGTCACCGTATGCGCTGAGGGGTACTTTTGTTTAATGACCGTAGCCAGCTTGCCAGATTGCAGCAAGCTATCAACACTCGCGATCAGTTCTGATGGGTAATGCTTTATGTAATCCAGTTTGCTCATAATGGCCGTAAACGCGTCAGCAGCAGTGAATGCACAGTGCGAAAAATTTACGGACATGCTAATTGATTTTACGCCCGGAGGCTATCAGGCACACCGCGTCATTTGACCACGCGGGCAGTGGATAAAATAGTTGTCCTACCCTATCAATGTATTGCTGGCAGCACGCGCAACACCGCTTGATCGCCTCACCCTACAAACATACTGTATATAAACACACACCCAGAGATTCCCACCATGTTCGCCCTTATCGACGTCAATAATTTCTATACCTCCTGTGAAACCCTGTTTCGCCCAGACCTGCGCGGAAAACCAGTGGTGGTGGTGGTGTCCAACAATGACGGTTGCGTGATATCTCGCTCTCGAGAAGCCAAAGCGTTGGGAATAAAAATGGCAGTGCCTTATTTCATGATTAAAAAAGCGTTTCCCGATACGCAAATAGCCGTGTTCAGTTCCAACTACACTCTCTATGGCGACATGAGCAATCGCGTCATGGCCACGTTGTTTGAGTTAACGCCAACACTGGAAATCTATTCGATCGATGAAGCCTTTATGGATGTGTCCGGCGTCAGCAACGCAACGCCGCTTGCCCTGTTAGGCCAACAGATTCAGCAAAAAGTGCATAAAGAGGTCGGACTGCCAGTCGGCGTCGGTATTGCACAAACCAAGACGCTGGCCAAGCTGGCAAATCATGCCGCCAAGATATGGCGAAAAACAGGCGGCGTAGTGGATTTGTCGAATACTGTTCGACAGCGCAAATTGCTGTCACTGATGCTCGTCAACGAGGTATGGGGCGTGGGTCGGCGCATCAGTAAAAACTCAATCTGATGGGCATAGAAACGGCACTGAACTTGGCGGAAAGCCCAACCTGGCTGATTCGAAAGCACTTTAACGTGGTGCTGGAACGCACCGTGCGTGAATTGCGCGGCGAGCCCTGCCTCGAACTGGATGAATTTTCACCAACAAAACAGCAGATTGTCTGTAGCCGCTCATTTGGTTATCGCATCACCTTTTTATCTCGACGCAAACCGTCAATCAAGCTACACAGAGAGCCAATCATAAAAACCATCGGTTACGCCGCACTAAGCCCCAGCACGCCACTTGCCCCGTTTACCTTTGAGCGCCGCGCCCTGCGCGCCAATGATGTTGCTATGGAAATTTTATACTGTGGCGTATATCACTCGGATTTACACACGGCACACAATGACTGGGGGAGGACACAGTACCCCGCAGTGCCCTTGTTGAAAGTCGACGGCACGCTGGTGTTGGTGGGACAAGTTGACCCGCTGGCAGAACCTACCACGGTGCCGTTGATCCTCGGACGCCGACGCAGCGCCGGATCGCTGATTGGCGGCATCCGTGAAACGCATGAGATGCTTGATTTCTGGGCGAAAAAACAGGTCCTACCCGACTGTGAAATGATTCGGATGGACCAGTTCAACGAAGCATTCGAACGTATGGAACTGGCGGTTGCCAGAGAGCGCAGCTTTACCAAAGCTGCCGCCCACCTTGGGGTATCACAATCCGCGCTAAGCCATTCGGTACGCAGTCTGGAAGAGCGCCTGGAACTGCGATGCTCACTCGCACCACACGCAGCGTCGCGCCAACAGAGGTCGGCGAGCTGCTCGCAAGCCGTATTGAACCCCATCTGGTCGACATTGAAAATGAACTCATCGCGCTACGCGACATGCGTGCGCGTCCGGCGGGCAATATCCGTATCACAGTGGGTGAACATGTCGCCGATTATGTGCTATGGCCCATACTGAAATCGTTCCTCACTACCTACCCGGATGTCAATATTGAAATCACGGTTGATAATGCACTCACCGATATTGTCAGCGAGCGCTTCGATGCAGGCATTCGTCTGGGTGAACAGGTGGCAAAAGACATGGTAGCAGTGCGATACGCTATCAAGAGAAATAACCCGTAGGAACCGCGCCGCACAAACATTCAGCACTCAGTAAAAAAGCGGTAATAAAGCACTTGCCATCATGGGAGGACAACGCCATAATAACGCCCACTCCTCCAGCGGGAGTGTCAAAAAACGTATTTAATCAACTAATTGATTGATACTACACAGTACGACCATAGCTCAGTTGGTTAGAGCACCACCTTGACATGGTGGGGGTCGGTGGTTCGAGTCCACTTGGTCGTACCAATTCATGTTCTATAGACGTATACTAATGTCTATAATATCTTGAAAAGAAAAAAGATCCGCTCCACTCTTCTCCTGTTCCAGTAAAATCTATTGAAATCTGCCCATTTCTAATGACGTTAAGTCCATTTGAATACAGCTGACTTCACTCCCAGAGTGTTACTGTTAAACAACACGCCCAAGAATCAAAATACCCGAGCGATTTCAGCTCTCTTCAACCGCCATATTGGTGACTTTCAACCGTGCCACTTCATCACCTGGCGTTGCGCCAAAGTAGCGTTTAAATTCCCGACTGAATTGTGACACGCTCTCATACCCAACGCGCACTGCCGCCGCGCCTGCCCGCACGCCATCATTAAGCATCATCAGGCGCGCTTTGTGCAGCCGGTAAGACTTCAGGTATTGCAGCGGTGAGGTATTGGTTACCGCCTTGAAGTTATGGTGAAACGCGGACACGCTCAT
The DNA here is from genome assembly GCA_964293225.1 of uncultured Symbiopectobacterium sp. Taxonomy (GTDB): domain Bacteria; phylum Pseudomonadota; class Gammaproteobacteria; order Enterobacterales; family Enterobacteriaceae; genus Symbiopectobacterium. The sequence goes on from CAXYYB010000009.1 coordinate 43,115, forward strand.
ATTCACTTCCGCCGCCAGTTGCTCCACATTAAGGCTATCCGCATAGTGATTTTCGATACGACGCAGCGCCTTAGCAATCTGGCTGAAATGGGTATGCCGGTTGACCAGCGCCTGCAACGCCACTCCGCCTTCCCCGCACAGGATATGGTAAGTAATCTCTTTGACGATCATTGGCCCCAACACGCGCGCATCACGGGGGGTTTTCATCGCATCAAACAGTCGCTCAACGGCGCACAGCATCTCTTCGGTAAACGGCACACTGTTCACACCGCAAGAGCCTGAGCACGGGCGAATAACGCTATCATCATCGCCAATATCCAGCAGCAATGCCTGGAGAACCTGCGGATCAATTCGGATGGAGATCCCCACCAAAGGTTGTTCCGTACTGGCAATCGTCTCACATTCAAACGGCAGTGGCACCGTCATCAACAAATAGTTTTCTGCGTCATACTGAAAAACGGTATCGCCCACATAGCCAATCTTTCTGCCCTGAAACAGGATAACAATCGTCGGATCATACATCACCGGCACGCGTGGGTGGGGTTGGTCCGTGTAAAGGATTTTTACCTGTGCTATCGGCGAGGGCGTAACCCAGTGTTGAGTTGTGTAGCTGAGCGCCTGCGCGATTATCTTGGCAAACACCGGGTTGTTTTGGGCAGGCGTCATCAGTAAGGCCTCGTTCAGGGTGGAAACCGTCTCTACAATAGGAAAACAACATGACACAAACGTCATTTTTTATCACCCAATTCTCCGGGTAATTGTAGAAATAGGCAATAACCCAACAGAAATGTGCATTGAATGCCTGCGGCCAGGTGCTGATAATAGCCCACATCATTCATACTGAACGATCGGTATCCATCTCCCGCAAGCGTGACCCGGGATTCCTTATCAAGGCGTTGAACTGGATAAATACCCTATGCAAAATTTCACACTTCATACCCCGACCAAAATTCTGTTTGGTGAAGGCAAAATTGCCGAAATAGGCAAAGAAATTCCTGCTGATGCGCGCATCCTTATCACTTACGGTGGCGGTAGCATCAAGCGTAACGGCGTACTGGATCAGGTTTATCAGGCGCTGGAAGGCCGTGATGTGCGTGAGTTCGGCGGTATCGAACCGAACCCGTCTTATGAAACGCTGATGAAAGCCGTTGAATTGGTCCGTGCCGAAAACATTGATTTTCTGCTCGCGGTGGGCGGTGGATCGGTCGCCGATGGCACCAAGTTTATCGCTGCCGCTGCACACTATGAAGCCGCGCAAGATCCCTGGCATATTTTACAAACCACCGGCGCACAGGTGACGAATGCCGTGAAGATGGCTTGCGTACTGACCCTGCCGGCAACCGGTTCTGAATCTAACAATGGTGCCGTTATCAGTCGTAAAACCACGGGTGATAAGCTGCCCTTCTTCTCCCCCTACACTTTCCCCCTGTTTGCCGTACTCGATCCGGTCGTCACCTACAGTTTGCCGCCGCGTCAGGTTGCCAATGGCGTTGTCGATGCGTTTGTGCATACCGTTGAGCAGTACCTGACCTATCCGGTGGATGCCAAAGTGCAGGATCGTTTTTCTGAAGGTTTGCTGTTAACCCTGATTGAAGAAGGTCCGCGCGCGCTAACCGAACCGGAAAACTACAAAGTCCGAGCTAACGTGATGTGGAGTGCCACCATGGCGCTGAACGGGTTGATTGGTGCTGGCGTACCGCAGGATTGGGCTACCCATATGATGGGCCATGAATTGACCGCACTGCACGGGCTTGACCATGCGCAAACGCTGGCGATCGTGTTGCCTTCCTTGCTGCAAGCGAAAAAAGCGCAAAAACGCGCCAAACTGCTGCAATATGCAGAACGCGTGTGGGATTTACGTGAAGGCAGCGAAGATCAACGCATTGATGGTGCTATCGCGGCCACGCGTGCATTCTTCGAGAAAATGGGCGTCCCCACCCACATGGCGGATTATCAATTGGATGGCAGTACCATTCCGACGCTGGTTGCCAAACTGAAAGAACACGGCATGACGGCGCTCGGGGAACACGCTGATATAACGCCGGAAGTGAGTCAGAAGATCTACGAAGCGGCACGTTAAGCGCCGCCCTCATTGCTGTGTCTGCGAAGGGAGCCAATGGCTCCCTTTGTCATAGCGGTATCTCAGGCAAGTACGGCTAAGTCTGCCGCATTAAATCCGCGTAGAGCATCCGTCTGACCCGACTGGACTTTTTCTGCCCAGTGCGCATCAGAAAGCAGAACCCGACCTACGGCGATCAGATCAAATTCGTCCCGCTCCATACGCGTATACAGGTTATCCAATGCCGCCGCACCCGATCCTTCACCGCCAAAGGCAGCAAAGAAGTCAGAGCTTAATCCCACCGACCCAACGCTGATGGTGGCTGCACCGGTTAACTTCTTCGCCCAGCCGGCAAAATTCAACCCTTGCTCGCCGTCAACGTCCGGGAACTCCGGCTCCCAGAAACGACGTTGTGAGCAGTGCAGAATATCAACGCCCGCCTCAACCAATGGCGCCAGCCATTCCGTCATCTCTTGCGGTGATGTCGCCAGACGCGCTTTATAATCCTGCTGTTTCCACTGACTAACACGCAGAATCAGCGGGAAATCAGGGCCAACGGCAGCGCGTACGGCACGCACAATGTCCGCTGCAAAGCGAGAACGCTCACGGATGGTTGCCCCGCCGAAAGCATCGGTACGCTTATTGGTTCCCGGCCAGAAGAACTGGTCAATCAGATAACCGTGCGCACCGTGCAGTTCCAACGTGTCAAACCCTAACCGTTTGGCATCCGCTGCCGCTTGGGCAAAGGCGGATACCGTGTCAGCGATATCCTCTTCGGTCATCACCACGCCGCGTGGTGCATCCGGTCCGACCAAGCCAGAAGGGCTTTCCACCGGGGCATCCGGCTCCCATTCTCCCGCGCGCGTTGAACCGGTGTGCCAAATCTGTGGGCCAATTTTACCGCCCGCTGCATGAACGGCATCGGCAACGCCCTGCCAGCCAGCCAGTGCCGCGTCACCGTGGAAAAAGGGAATGCCTGCCATATTGCGCGAAGCAGGACGGTTCACCACCGTGCCTTCCGTCAGGATCAGCCCTACATTGCCCTGTGCACGACGGCGATAATATTCCGCATTTTCAGGACCCGGGATCCCCGCTTTTGCCATACCGCGCGTCATCGGTGCCATCACGATTCGGTTAGGCAGTTGTAAACCTTTCAGCGTAAAGGGGGTGAACAAGATATTGTCGGACATGGACCTTTCCTTTTTAACGATTAACGTTCACGAAGTGAGGTAAACGCAGTCAATTCTCAAAACAGGCTGTATCAAGGGCAGTGGTGAGGGGGTGCGGTAACCCCTTCGCCGCTGCCATCAAGGCAATCAATACACTCCTCAAGCAGTTGATGCAGCGCAGCGACACGTTCAGCACCCAGTTGTGCCACGATCGCCACTTGCGCCTCCTGCCACACCCGTTGCGCTTGCGCCTGTTTCTCCCGCCCTGCCGCCGTCACTTCAATACGGCGACTGCGCGCGTCATTCCCGGCACACATTTTTAGCCATCCTTGCGCAACCAGAGGCTGCATATTGCGTGTTAGCGTAGAGGCGTCCATTTGCATGTGTCGTGCCAGATCGACGGGGCGAACAGGCCCCAGGCTCACGGCATACGATAACAGCGCATACTGGGTATTTTTCAACCCGCATGTCGCGACGTAGTGATCGTAATGTCGCGTCACCATTCGCGTAAGCTGGCGCAGCTTGAGGTTGGTACAGCCCTGAGACGTGTCTGTGTTTTTCATGTCGTTAATTGTATATGCAACCATTGTATATGCAACATTTTTACATCAGGACGATCGCGGTATTGGTCCATCATTCGGATAATAACGCGCGCAATAGGTGAGTGTTTACGGTTTCACTCGGACCTGATTAGCGATAAGCTCATGTTTTTTATATCTCTTTGGAGTTAGTGTGAAACGACTGTTATCAACCTTGCTTCTGGCAACGCTTACCGCTTATCTGCCCGCAGCGCCTGCCGCCACGGATATCACCATGACAGCGCAATCCCCACAAGACACGGATGCCGGTTTGGCAAAAAAACATCCCAGCGAACTCTATCTGCACGCCAAACACCTGTTTGAAACTGGTCATAAGGATGAGGCGGTGACCTGGTTTTATATCGGCCAATTGCGTTGGCGCTATCATTTACTGGCACACCCCGAACTGCCGCCCGATGGTGAACCAGCGGCAATGGATGCCCTGAATGCTACGCTTGGGCAAGCAATTAATGAATGGGCTGGCGGATCGCCCAAAACCTGGCGCGCAGCGATTAGCAAAGCGCTGGCATGGGATGCCGCTCACCCTAACCCCACCACACCCAAAGCGCAGTATGCCGACCAATGGCAGCAGGTGCGTGCCGGATTGATGCAACTTGATGGTTACCTGCGAGATAATGAAAACCAGATTCGCGCGGAACGTCAGACTCGCGGTTTGGAAAACCGCTAAACAGACCTCTTCAGGTTCAACGAACAGAAAACCACACCAAACGCACTCAGGCTGTGTTTTCCAGACAGAAACACAGCCTTTTTTCACTTGCACACTCAGGTATCGCTCATAATCGCATCAGTCGTTTACCGCAGACGCTTTGTGCGCTCAGTGAGCGCAGCGCGAGGGCGCAGCGCAAACTCACCGCTGTGCAGTTGCGCAATAAAAAGAAAGAAAATGAGGGAAAATGACAAAATCGTTAGTTTTTTTGCGCAAACACAAGAAAACGCGCTATCTTAGCAGCGTAATTATCTTGTTTCCCGATGCGTTATAACTATAATACGAAACGTTGTTTCATTGAATGGTTTCAGCAAATCGACGTGCCGAAAATACTACGATTAAACACTGTTACTGCAAACATAACTCCCCGAGACGCGCTTAGGTTTGAAAAACGCGTTTTACCGGTGGCGAGCGACGCGGTTGCAGCACATCCCCGCACTCGGTTTACCGCCGGTGGTAACAGGCCACGTCCATCATCTTTCATTCATCGTTATCCGCTACAATTACTACTCGCTCTGGACTCGCAAACACATTCCCTTCGTCGGTCCCGAATCCGGTGCCTGCGAACTCATGATTTTTTTATCCATCACAACTTGTAGAAAACACTCGTATGAAAAAGACTAAAATCGTTTGTACTATCGGTCCGAAAACCGAATCAGAGGAAATGCTGACCAACATGCTGAATGCAGGCATGAATGTGATGCGTCTTAACTTCTCACACGGGGATTATGCTGAGCACGGGCAGCGCATCAAAAACATGCGCGCGGTTATCGAGAAGACGGGCAAACAAGCTGCCATTCTGCTGGACACCAAAGGGCCAGAAATCCGTACCATGAAACTGGAAAACGGTGCGGACGTGAGTCTGGTTGCAGGCCAGACCTTTACCTTTACCACTGACCAAACGGTTATCGGTAACAAAGAACGCGTTGCGGTTACCTACGAAGGTTTCGCTACTGACCTGTCCGTCGGCAACACCGTACTGGTGGATGATGGTCTGATTGGTATGGAAGTCACCGCGATTAACAACGGTGAAGTGGTTTGTAAAGTGCTGAACAACGGCGACCTGGGCGAGAAAAAAGGCGTGAACCTGCCGGGCGTGTCCATTCAGTTGCCTGCACTGGCTGAAAAAGACAAAAGCGATCTGATCTTCGGCTGTGAGCAAGGCGTTGACTTCGTCGCGGCCTCTTTCATCCGTAAGCGTTCTGACGTTGAAGAGATCCGTGCTCACCTGAACGCCCACGGCGGCGAAAACATCCAGATCATCTCCAAAATCGAAAACCAGGAAGGTCTGAACAACTTTGACGACATCCTGGAAGCGTCTGACGGCATCATGGTTGCCCGTGGCGACCTCGGCGTGGAAATTCCGGTTGAAGAAGTTATCTTCGCCCAGAAGATGATGATCGAAAAATGCAACAAAGCACGTAAAGTGGTTATCACTGCCACCCAAATGCTGGACTCCATGATCAAAAACCCGCGCCCAACCCGCGCAGAAGCGGGCGACGTGGCGAACGCCATTATCGATGGTACCGATGCCGTCATGCTGTCCGGCGAAAGCGCCAAAGGGAAATACCCGCTGGAAGCCGTCACCATCATGGCGACCATCTGTCAGCGCACTGACGTGGTGATGAACGCACGTCTGGATGCACAGCAAGACTCTGCAAAAATGCGTATCACCGAAGCGGTATGCCGCGGTGCGGTAGAAACCGCAGAAAAACTGGATGCGCCGTTAATCGTGGTAGCGACCAGCGGTGGCAAATCTGCGAAATCCATCCGTAAATACTTCCCGCACGCGCGTATTCTGGCACTGACTACCAATGCCATCACTGCGCGTCAATTGCTGCTGAGCAAAGGCGTTGATACGCTGCTGGTGAACGAAATCGCCTCTACTGACGACTTCTACCGTATTGGTAAAGAAGCCGCGCTGAAAAGCGGTTACGCACAGCCGGGCGACGTTGTTGTGATGGTTTCTGGCGCACTGGTTTCCAGTGGCACCACCAACACGGCATCCGTACACCGCCTCTGATCGTTTCCATTGGCTGTCGCGGTTAACGACATGGCAGCCAGTCAACGTTCAATCGTGAGTGAATGATCGATAGTAAAAAAGCGCCGTAAATGGCGCTTTTTTATATTTTTATGTTATCAATGGACTACACTCAGTAAATAAGTACTATTCCGCGCCACCTATTTCCGCAGAATATATCCCCAATTCGCATCATAAAATACCGCTGTTTTCACTCCTTTTTTAACTACTCTGTAAAACTCGCTGCTTCTTTGAGCGAACGATCAAAATTAAGCATGTTCTCATCAAAAATTTATTCTCATTAGAAAAAGCTTTGTGTAATACTTGTAACGCTACATGGAGATTAACTCAATCTAGAGGGTATTAATAATGAATCGTACTAAACTGGTACTGGGCGCGGTAATCCTGGGTTCTACTCTGCTGGCAGGCTGCTCCAGCAATGCTAAAATTGACCAACTGTCTTCTGACGTTCAGACTCTGAACGCTAAAGTTGATCAACTGAGCAACGACGTGAACGCAATCCGCGCTGATGTACAGGCTGCTAAAGATGACGCAGCTCGTGCTAACCAGCGTCTGGACAACCAAGTTCGTACTTACAAAAAGTAAGAATTGGTTAAGTAGTGAAAATGGCGCACAGTGTGCGCCATTTTTTTGCCTGTCGTTTTGCCTATTCAGCCAATGTCGTTACCGCCTCCCGCAACCCGCTGACACACGTCACAAGATTCAGATAATCTGGCATTGAGAACAACATTTTCCGGCATTCACCGGGGAGTGACGTTAAAACGCGCTCAACGGTCGCTGAGCGCGTTTTGTCGGGGAATTACTGTGAGACACTCACTGAAGAGATAGGCGCAGCCTGATGCGTTTCAGGCGCTGTTAGCGCTGGTTCCTGAGAATGTTCGACGCTTCGCCCTGCACTGACCAGAATCGGCATCCCGGAACGGCGCACAATAGCATCGGCCACCATTTGGCTATCCGTTTCTGCCGCATGGATGAAGCTCTGTATCTGTTTATTCAGCGGAATTGCCATGGTTTGCGGATCGTCTTTGGACGTTTTAGACAGAGGCTGATGCACTTCAATGTAACGCTTGCCGTCTGGCTCCACCGAGGTTTTTACCGCGTCATTAACGATTTGTACGCGTGTGCCTACCGGTACGTTATTGAACAACCATTCAATGTCATCGGCACGCAGGCGGATACAGCCGGAACTGACACGCATACCAATACCGAAGTTAGCGTTAGTGCCGTGCAGCAGGTAGACACCGCCATGGGCCGCCAGACGCAGGGCATGCAGCCCCATCGGATTATCCGGCCCCGCTGGCACAACCGCCGGAAGTTTGATGCCTTCTTCTTCCAGATAGCGCTTACGAATGTTAGCCGTCGGCGTCCAGGTTGGATTGGCACGTTTTTCACTGACCGACGTGACCATCAACGGGGTGTTGCGGCCCTGCTGGCCGATACCGATCGGAAAAACAATAACGGTGCCCTTCCCTTTCGGGTAATAGTAAAGGCGCAACTCAGCCAGATTAACGACAATGCCCTCGCGCGGCGTATCCGGCAGCAGCATCTGCGTTGGGATGGTCAAGGTGGAACCCGGCGTTGGTAAATAGGGATCGGTGCCGGGATTGGCTTCCAGCATATTCAGCAGGCCGATTTTAAAATCGGACGCAATCGCTTCCAGTGGCCGACCATCATGCGGCACCGGATAGGCAATGTTCTCACCGATCAGTCGGCTACCCATGGGGGGCAAGGGGTATTCGGTGGCATTCGCCGCCGTGCTTCCTACCAGGTAGGTCGCCAGTACCATACCCAAAAATGTAAACATACGCTTCATACGAAAATCTCTACAGGTTGACGTTATTATTCGTTTGTCATTGATACCAGCCGGGGCCTGAATGCGGCCACTTCCGTCGGATTCTGCAAGTGTAGCATGCCAAAAATACTCGCAGGTTTTATTTGCTAATCAATGCGTTAATATGCAGTTCTTGACAAAGCACCACGACAGAATAAAAGGCGTTTCTGGTAATAACCAGCGGGGTAATCTGAAAAAACAGGCGGTTGGCGCGCGAACGCCGTGTTTGAGTGAACCAGCCCGCCGTAAACGGGCGGGTTGGCAGGATCAGGCCAAGGTCGACGCTTTGGCACGAATGGCGCGCAGCATCGCTTCCAGACCCTGTGAGCGGGATGGCGTCAAATGCTGGCTGAGCGCCAGCGCCGCAAAGAAAGGTCGCACATCAAGCGCCAGCACTTGCTGCGCCGTCAATCCTTGATACAGGCTGAAGACCACAGCAACCAGTCCCTTGACGATAGCCGCATCGCTGTCACCGCTAAAAACCAGGTGGCCCTGCTCATCACCCGTCATCACAATCCACACCTGACTCTGACAGCCAGCAATCAGATTCTCGGGTTGACGCCACAGCTCGGGTAACGGGTCTAAACGACTGCCCAGTTCAATGATATACAGATACTTCTCTTCCCAATTGTTGCAACGAGAAAAATTTCGCAACAATTTTTCCGGATCTGGCAAGCTTGCCATGAATTCCTCCCAACAGGCTGACATGCACGCCCACCCCCTTTCCACCTGGCGACAGCACCAGAACAAAAAAGACAAGGGGAAACGCAGGCGTGCATAAAGGCTTATCAGCCTCCCAGCAAATGATGAATACGCTGTAGTCCGGCAACCAGCCGATCTATTTCTTCTCGGGTAGTATAAACCGCTAACGAGGCACGGCACATACTGGGTACGCCATAATGTGCCATCAATGGCATCGCGCAGTGGTGACCGGTACGAATGGCAATACCGTACTGGTCAAGGAAACTGCCGACATCGTAGGCGTGATGTTTGCCAAGGTTGAAGGCAATCACCCCTTTTCGCGCGGCCGGACCGTAGAGCGTGATATCCGGTACCGTACTCAGCGCATCCAGCGCATAGTGCATCAGCGCCGTTTCGTAATCGTGAATAGCGTCCAGCCCGATGGCGGAGACATAATCCAGCGCGGCACCCAGCCCCATGATCCCACCCGTGTTGGGCGACCCTGCTTCAAAGCGCCACGGCGCATCGGCATAGCGGGTGCCCTGTGTCAGGCTGACGTCACGAATCATCGCTCCGCCCCCTTCCCACGGCGGCATGGCATTGAGCAGCGCATGCTTGGCGTACAGCACACCAATACCAGAGGGCCCGTATAGCTTGTGACCGGAAAAAGCATAAAAATCACAGTCTAACGCCTGCACGTCCACACGCTGATGCATGACCGCCTGCGCACCGTCAACCAGTACCGCGCTGCCAACCGCCCGCGCCCGCGCAATCAAGGTTTCCAGCGGATTTTCCGTGCCCAGCACGTTAGAAACCTGAGCCACCGCCAACAAGCGAGTACGCGTATCCAGCAGCGTATCCAATTGGCTTAAATCCAGCGTACCTTGCGCCGTGAGTGGCAGCACGCGCAGCTCAACACCTTGACGTTCCGCCAGCATTTGCCAGGGCACGATATTGGCATGGTGCTCCATTTCGGTGATCAGAATATTGTCACCGGCTTGAATAAAAACACTGCCGTAGCTGTTAGCGACCAGATTGATCGCTTCCGTCGTGCCACGCACGAAAACGATCTCTTCCGCTGACGCCGCATTGATATAGCGAGCAACCTGCTCACGCACCGCTTCCATCGCGCTGGTCGCCTGGGCGCTTAGCGTATGAATACCACGGTGCACCGCGGCATATTCATTACTGTAAAACGCCACTTCCCGGTCAATGACCGCCTGCGGTTTCTGCGCGCTGGCGGCACTGTCGAGATACGCCAGAGGCTGCCCGTTGACCTGCTGCGTCAGCACCGGGAAATCGCGGCGAATACGTTCAATCGGATAATTCATCAGGCCACTCCAGCCGCATTTGGCAGGCGCAACGCAATACGCTGCAACACCGCGTCTTGCAGCGTGTCGTTATCGAGCGCTTCCGTCAATTCGGCAGCAAACGCGTAGATGATCATCTGCTGCGCATCCTGTTGTGAAATACCGCGCGAACGCAGATAGAACAGTTGCTCATCATCAATACGTCCAACCGTGGCACCGTGGCTGCACTTCACATCATCGGCGTAAATCTCGAGCTGTGGCTTGGTATCCACTTCTGCCAGACGCCCCAACAGCAGGTTGTTGTTGGTCATCTGCCCGTCAGTCTTCAATGCCCCTGGCGTGACCTTGATCATACCGTTGAACACTGCGCGGGCCTTGTCACTGACAATCGCCTTGTGCAGTTGGCGGCTTTCACCGTGGCCCTGATTATGTTCAAGGTACGTGCGGGTATCGCACACTTCATTGCCAATCGGCAAAATCAGGCTGTTGATAGAGAGATTGACACTTTCACCGTTAATCTGCGCGCTGGTGTGGTGCCGAGTTAATCCGGCACCCAGCAAGAAACTGTGGCTGCGCACACGCGCATCCCGTTCCAACACCAGATCGTTGTGGGCGAAGTGGTAACTGGCAGCCGCTTCAAACGCCAGTTTGAGGTGTTTTACCTGGCTATTGGCAGCGGCATGCACCGTCAAACGGGTGCCGGTGAAATGTGCCTTGTCATCCAGACTGACGTAGTGCTCGATAATCTCTGCGCTGGCTCCCGCCCCAACATACACATGGTGACGCTGGTGTGCCATGTTCAGGCTGGCAGTCTGTCCGCTGCTGATATGCAGAATATACAGCGGTTTCTCCGCCTGACATCCCGACGGTAAACGGATGGCAGTATGCTGCTCCGCCAAACTTTCCGTCAGGTGCAAAAACAATTCAGGTTGAACCGCCGCCAGATCGGTGGGTGCCGCATGGGGCGCGTTCACCGTAATCTGGTAGGGCCCCCATTGCACATCACTCAACGTCGCGTTGAACACGCCATCGACAAACACCAGACGCCAGCTCTCCAGCGCCAGTGCATGTACCGCCAACGTATCTTCATCAAGGGTCACGGCATCCGGTGCGCTGAACTGCTGTGCCAGCAGCCCATCCAGCAGGGTATATTTCCAATGTTCGTGCTTGCGCCCCGGCAAACCGAGTCGCATCACTTGCTGCCAGTGATGTTGCGCACTGGGCGCGTCCGCCGCGCGTGAAGCGTTAAACAGCGCCTGCCACTGCTGGAGCGTTTTGGCCTGTTTTTCAGCCAGCGTGTTACTGTTGGTCGGTAAGCCAGCCATAGCCTTGCTCCTCCAACTGTTTCACCAGCGAAAAATCGCCCGATTTGACGATGCGACCTTGATAGAGCACGTGCACATAATCGGGTTGGATATAATCCAGAATACGTTGGTAGTGTGTCACGATAATAAACGCGCGCTGCTGATTACGCAGCGCGTTAACGCCGTTAGCCACAATCTTCAGCGCATCGATATCCAGCCCGGAGTCTGTCTCATCCAGAATGCACAATTCCGGTTCGAGCGCTGCCATTTGCAGAATGTCATTACGTTTTTTCTCGCCGCCGGAAAAACCCACGTTAACCGAGCGGGTCAACAAATCTTCCGGCATTTTCAGCAGTTTGATTTTATCTTCAATGAAATCGGCAAAATCGAAGCGGTCCAGCGGCTCCTGCTCACGGTATTTGCGCACGGCGTTGACGGCGGTTTGCAAAAAGAACTGGTTGCTGACGCCGGGGATCTCAACCGGGTACTGGAAGGCCATAAAGATGCCCTCACCGGCGCGATCTTCCGGGTCTAACTCCAGCAGGTCTTTCCCCTGAAACGTCACCGAGCCATCGTTGACTTCATAATCTTCACGGCCCGCGAGCGTGGCGGAAAGCGTACTCTTGCCTGAACCGTTGGGCCCCATGATGGCGTGAACTTCGCCGGGCTTCACCTCAAGGTTCAGTCCGTTCAGGATGGCCTTACCTTCAACGCTTACGTGTAAATTCTTAATGCTTAACATAGTTTATCCTTGCGGCGTCGTGCCAAGCACGCCTGATAACATCAATTCGCGTAGGGTGCTGTCAGATTGACATTCGGCACCCTGCTGCATTTTTATTGTGCGACGCGCTTAGCCGACGCTGTGTTCCAGACTGATCGCCAGAAGCTTCTGCGCTTCAACGGCAAATTCCAATGGCAGCTCCGAGAACACGTCCTTACAGAATCCGTTCACGATCATCGAAATGGCGTCGTCTTCACTGATGCCGCGTTGCAGGCAGTAGAACAGTTGATCTTCGCCAATGCGTGAGGTTGTCGCTTCATGCTCCAACTGCGCGCTGTTGTTGCGCACTTCCACATACGGGAAAGTGTGTGCACCGCAGTCGCTGCCAATCAGCATCGAGTCGCACTGGGTGAAGTTGCGCGCATTGGTGGCCGTCGGCATGATTTTCACCAGGCCGCGATAGGTATTCTCACTGTGCCCGGCAGAGATCCCTTTAGAGATAATCGTGGAGCGGGTGTTCTTGCCGATATGGATCATCTTGGTGCCGGTATCCGCTTGCTGATGTCCGCTGGTCAGGGCAACAGAGAAGAATTCTCCCACTGAGTTATCGCCGCGCAGAATCACGCTCGGGTATTTCCAGGTGATGGCCGAACCGGTTTCAGACTGTGTCCAGGACATCTTGGCATATTCGCCGGCACAGAGCGCACGCTTGGTCACGAAGTTAAGGATACCGCCCTTGGCATCCTGACCGGAGAACCAGTTCTGCACCGTAGAGTATTTAACCTCGGCGTTTTTGTTGACGATCACTTCCACCACGGCGGCGTGCAGTTGGTAGCTGTCACGCACTGGCGCTGAGCACCCTTCGATATAGCTGACATAGCTGTCGTCATCGGCGATCAGAATAGTGCGTTCGAACTGCCCGGTCTTGGCCGCATTGATGCGGAAATAGGTGGAGAGCTCCATCGGACAACGCACGCCTTTCGGAATGTAGACGAAGGTGCCGTCAGAGGCGACAGCGGCGTTGAGCGCGGCAAAAAAGTTATCGTTGGCAGGTACCACCGTACCGAGGTATTGGCGCACCAGATCGGGGTGTTCCTGAATTGCCTCACTGAATGAACAGAAAATAATCCCGTGTTGTGCCAGCTCTTCACGATAGGTGGTCGCCACCGATACCGAGTCAAAAATCGCATCCACCGCCACGGCTTGCCCTTCTCGCACCGGCACGCCGAGCTGGTTAAAGGCATTTTCGACTTCAGCGGTCAGGTAGCTGTTCACCTCGGCAATGCTAGACTGCTGCTTAGCGCCGGGCTCAGAGCCGCAGGTGTCATCACAGTGACCGCATGAGGGTGCCGAATAGTAGCTGTATTCCTGATAGTCCAGCTTGTCATAGTGCGCTTTTAGCCAGTGCGGCTCCTCCATCTCCAACCAGGCGCGGTAGGCACTGAGACGGAACTCCAGCATCCACTCGGGTTCGTTGCGTTTGGCGGAGATCGCTCGCACCACCTCTTCATTAACGCCACGACCCAGCTGGTCCGTTGGCAGTTCGGTGAAAAAGCCCTCTTTGTAGCGGCCATCTCCCATCCAGATTTGTACATCATCGGGTACATCTACATTGCTACGCGCCATATCAGTCATCACTCAATGCCAAAGCTTTCGCCACACCCGCAGGCGTGCTGCGCTTTGGGATTATTAAATTTGAAAATCTGGTTCAAACCTTCACGCACATAATCCAGTTCGGTGCCATCGATAAAAGGCATCGCCTTTAAGGGGACGTACAGGTGTGCCCCTTCGCGCTCGAACACCAGATCGCCCGCATCCGGTGCGTTGACCAGATCCAGTACATAACCAAACCCTGCACATCCTGATTGCTTGACGCTCAAACGTAACCCTTTCACCGTGTCATCAGACTGGACAAGACGCAGGATCTGTTGAGCGGCGCTAGTCGTCAGCGTCAGCCCTTTCCAGGTATTTTCATCCAGTGAAAATGTTTCTACGTTTCCCGTTTGCATCCGCCGTACCTCGTTTCAGAAAAGCTCTGTCTGAGCCTAATGTTAGTGATAATGATTATTGCTTCAACCTCTTGTTTCGCAGGGGTATTTGTAACATTTCACCGAAGCCATAAAAAATCTGACTTTTTTTTGCCTGCTCGCCGGTTTACAGACTGACGATAAAAAAATAACGTGTTGATATAAATAACCAATTTACCGACACATGACAGACAGGTGAATTATTGTAAACATATCATTATCATAATTATAACATTCATAGACGATACCTATTTTTAAAACAGGAAAAATCGTGACCGTTTTTATGGTTTGATTGCGCAATTATTGACCACAAAAAGTCCTATCAGGCCGTATACTTTTTTTTCTCTGGCACGGGGCGATAGGTTGATCCCAATGAACATTAGAAATATGATAATGATTATCATTAATATCCATGGTGATCCCTATGCAATCCGTGAATGCCTGGTTACAGCACCAGATTGATGAGTACAAATTCTTGATCCGGGATGTCACCGTCGATTTCTATATGGCCGAAGCGCGGTTGAACCGACAGGAAAGCCATATCGATCACCTGCGCCGCTACCATAATGCCTGCATGGAGATGATCGATCTGTGCCGTAAGAACGGCGATGATGAGAGCTATCTGCATGCACTGGTCAAATTACATAACCGGTTGATAAAAGAGATTAATAACGAAGGGCGTTGCCATCTATTCCGCGTGCAGAGCTACTATTTTGCCCGCAACACGCTAAAGCTGATTTGTCATCAGCTCAGCCTTGAAGGCTGTTGGGATAAAGCCACCGCGTTTCAGACCGATTTTGTACGGCGCGTGCCTTTTTTGCCTTGAGGTGCCGTCGAATGAAAATGCGCGCCGGTTGACGCGCATTCAGGAATTGCAGAAAAATCAGGGCGTCACAACAGCCGTCGTAAGCCGAGAGGTGCAGCACAAACGACCTTGTTGATCGTAAATATCGATTTGCCACACCTGATTGCGGCGACCCACGTGCAGCGCGCGGCATACGCCACGCACTTCACCTGACGTCACGGCGCGTAGATGGTTGGCGTTAATCTCCATCCCCACCACGCGCTGCTCCCCTTCGGTACACAGGTAGCCCGCCACCGAACCCAGCGACTCCGCCAGCACCACCGATGCACCGCCGTGTAATAAACCGAACGGCTGACGCGTTCGGTCATCTACTGGCAAGGTGCCTTCCAGCGAATCGTCGTTAATCGCGGTATAACGAATGCCGACGTGCTCCACCATGCAGCCCAGACTTTGTTGATTCAGTTGATCCAGCGTAACCGTTCTTCTCCACAGCATAACGCTCTCCTGTCAGACGAGATCCAGTAGCGCCTGCAACGGATGACGCAACCCCTGACCTTCCATACGCTTCACCTGGCTACGGCATGAGTAACCCGTCGTCAGGCAGCGCGCGGAAGGTAATTTTTGCAACGCCTGCTGCCAGGATAGGGCGTAAATCCCCTTAGAGTCAGCAAGGTTCTTGCTTTCGTGACCATAGGTGCCTGCCATACCACAACAGCCGACGTTAACATTCTCCAACCGGGCACCGAAACGGGCAAAGATATCGGCCCACTGCTTGCTGCTGGTCGGCAGCGACGTTGATTCAGTACAGTGACCAAACAGATACCAGGCATCATCACGCGGCGCGGCGGTGGGCGTTCTCGCCGACAGCAGCGGCAGCAGCCACTCATGCACCAGTTGCACCTGAAAATCGCCGCGTTTGTCCCCCAGAATTTCACGGTATTCATCGCGATAACAGAGCACCAACGCCGGGTCGACGCCAATCATCGGCATGCCCAGCTTGGCAACCCGATTCAGAAAATCCGAGGTTTTGGCCGCAGTTTTAGCAAAGCGCGTTAGGAAACCTTTGATATGCTGCGGCTTACCGTTCGGTGAGAAGGGCAACAGAACGGGTTTGAGATCCAGTTTTTCCACCAGATGCACCAAATCGGCCACCACTTGCGCATCGTAATAACTGGTAAACGGGTCCTGCACAATCAGCACATACCGATCGCGGGATGCGGCGGCAACGCTTTCCAACTGCTCCAGCGTGGTGGTCATTGCCGGGTGTCTGGCAAATTGCTGACGCAGCGAAGGAGATGAGAGTAACGGCAGATCGGTCATGCCGATCGTCCGTCGGCTCAAGGTATCAACCAGCGGCATTTTCAGGAAGAAGTTGAACGTTTTAGGGCTCAGTGCCATCAACGGCGCATAACTTTCCACACCGGCCACCAGATAATCACGCGCGGGACGTAAATAGCGCGTGTGGTAAAGCTGAAGAAAACGCGCCCGGAATCCCGGAACATCGATTTTGATCGGACATTGGGTTGAACAGGCTTTACAGGCCAGACACCCGGACATCGACGCTTTCACTTCATGAGAGAAGTCATACTCGCCCTTGTGCGCACGCCAGCTGTTACGGGTCTTTTCAATCAAGCCACGCAAGCTGGGTCCCCGCTCGCTCAACGACTGCTCCAGCGTTACCGGATCAACCCCCTGCTCGGCAAGCAAACGCAGCCATTCGCGCACCAGCGTCGCTCGCCCTTTCGGCGAATGGATACGGTTGCCGGTGATCTTCATGGAAGGACACATCGGACTGTTTACGTCAAAGTTGAAGCACAGGCCGTTGCCGTTACACTCCATCGCGCCACGGAACGAGGTACGCACCGCCAGCGGAATACGGCGATCGAAAGTACCACGCTTCTCGGCATCAATGCGCATCATCGGCGCATCGACGGCCAATGGCGCACAAATCTTACCGGGGTTAAGGCGGTTATGCGGATCGAAGGCAGCCTTGATGCGCCGCAGTTCGTTATACAGTTCTTCGCCAAAAAAGGCCGGGCTGTATTCGGCGCGGAACCCTTTACCGTGTTCTCCCCACAGCAAGCCGCCATATTTAGCCGTCAGTGCAACAATCTGATCGGAAAGTTGTTTCATCAACACTTCTTGTCGCGGATCGCACATGTCAAGCGCCGGACGCACGTGCAGCACGCCCGCATCCACGTGACCAAACATGCCGTAGGTCAGATTGTGGCTATCGAGCAGCGCACGGAACTCGACGATATAATCGGCCAGATGCTGCGGCGGCACACAGGTATCTTCCGCAAAGGGGATCGGCTTAGCCTGCCCTTTACTGTTACCCAGCAGCCCCACCGCTTTTTTACGCATGGCGTAAATACGCTCAATCCCCGCAAGGTCACGACAAATCTGATAGCCGATCACTCCCGCTTCATGGGCCGCGAGCAGACCATCAATGCGTTCACATAACGCGCGCACTTGCTCATCGATCAGCGCTTCATCATCGCCAGCAAACTCGACGATGTTCAGGCCCTGCATATCCTGGCCGGGCACATCCTGAATCAGTTCGCTGACGGAGTGCCAAACAATGTCTTCTCGCGCCAGATTCAACACGCGGGAATCGACGGTTTCCACCGAAAGCGCCTTGGCTTCCACCATAAAAGGGGCGCTGCGCAGCGCTGAATCGAAGGAATCAAACTTGACGTTGACCAGACGCCTGACCTTTGGCAAGCGCGTAATATCCAGCTTGGCCTCAGTGATAAAGGCCAGCGTTCCCTCGGCACCCGTCAGGATGCGCGTCAGGTCAAACGTTTGCATATCATCACTGAACACGTGACGCAGATCGTATCCGGTCAGGAATCGGTTCAGTTTGGGGAATTTATCAAGGATCAGCGCACGCTGGTCGCGGCAACGTTCGAAAACGGTGCGGTATACGCGCCCTATCGGTGAAGATTCTTTTGCCAACTGCTGCGCCAACGCCACAGGCATCGCCTGAGTATCCAGCATGTCACCGCCCAACAGCACGGCACGCACGCCAAGGACATGGTCCGAGGTTTTGCCGTACACCAAAGATCCTTGCCCTGAAGCATCGGTGTTAATCATGCCGCCAAGGGTGGCGCGGTTACTGGTGGACAGTTCCGGCGCAAAAAAATAGCCATAAGGCTTGAGGTATTGATTGAGCTGATCTTTGATCACCCCGGCTTCAACGCGAACCCAACCTTTTTCAGGATTGATTTCCAAAATCCGGTTCATGTAGCGGGACATATCCACCACAATGCCCTGGTTCAGCGCTTGCCCATTGGTGCCCGTACCGCCGCCGCGCGGGGTAAACGTCAGTTCACGGTAAGGCTCTTGTACTGATAGCTGCGCCAGCAGCGCCACATCCGCCGTTGAGCGAGGAAACACCACCGCATCGGGCAACAGCTGATAAATGCTGTTGTCGGTCGACATGGTTAAACGATCGGCATAGCTGGTGGCGGTATCGCCGGTAAAACCACGTTGCTTCAAAGCATCCAAAAAATTAAGCACCGACTGAGCCAGCCCAGGTGCATGAGAGATCTGTGGGATCATTATGTGTTGACCCTGTCTGTCGACTAAAAATAATTAGCGTGTTGTGAGTGTGTTTGTTGTAAAAATCATTCTGCGAATTCGCGGTTTTACGTTTTATCACATTTCGGCGCTATACGCCGCCATCCCAAGAAAAACTTTTTGCCTAGCGACCCAGCATGATTTTTGGGGCCCTGTCCGTGAATGCGTTAACAAAACCGCTCACACGCTGTCAAAAACGCGAGAAATACCCCATGATAAGTTATCCCCGCCGGATGACCCGAGCGATCGCAGGGAACTTGTTCAACGTTGGGTCTCTAGATAGAGGTATTGTCCATTGTCGAAGTCATCATCGCCTAAATCGCTGGCTGCACACTCGCCACTGTCTGCAACAATGCCGCAAAGTGCGCGCCAGCAGCGTTTTGATTTACCCCGCATCCTGTTCAGTTTGATGTTTATCACCATCATGATCATCGCCTGTTTCTGGGTGGTGCAACCCTTTATTCTGGGCTTCGCCTGGGCCAGCATGGTGGTGATTGCCACCTGGCCGCTGATGGTGAAAATGCAGAAGTTACTGTGGGGCAAGCGCGCGCTGGCAGTCACCGGCATGACGCTGTTGCTCTGCCTGCTGTTTGTGATGCCGATATCCATCCTGGTCAGCACCGTGATGGACAACACCTCCGCCATCGTCAGTTGGGCCTCCGGACAAGAAAAACTGACGCCCCCCCGCATGGAATGGCTGACGTCCCTTCCCCTGGTCGGCGACAGGCTGTTTTCCAGTTGGCACGGTTTGCTGCAAAGTGGCGGCAGCGGGATGTTTGCCAAGGTACAACCCTATATCGGCCAAACCGCCACTTGGCTATTATCGCAAGCGGCACACATCGGGCGTTTCCTGATGCACTGCGGCCTGATGCTGATTTTCAGCGCCCTGCTCTACTACAAAGGTGAAGCGGTCGCTCAGGGCGTGCGCCACTTTGCGCTTCGTCTGGGACGCGAGCGCGGCGATGCGGCGGTGATACTGGCTGCACAATCGATTCGTGCTGTCGCGCTCGGCGTGGTGGTGACCGCCATCGTGCAATCGGTGCTGGGCGGCATTGGCCTCGCCATCTCCGGCATCCCCTACCCAACCTTGCTCACCGTCGTGATGTTCCTGTTCTGTTTGGCGCAGTTAGGTCCGCTTCTGGTGTTGATCCCGGCGATAATCTGGCTCTATTGGAGCGGAGATACCACTTGGGGCACTATTCTGTTGGTGTGGAGCTGTGTGGTGGGCACGCTGGATAACGTCATTCGCCCGATGTTGATTCGCATGGGTGCCGATCTGCCCATGCTGCTGATTTTGTGTGGAGTCATTGGCGGCCTGTTGGCATTTGGCATGATCGGCCTGTTTATCGGCCCGGTAGTGCTTGCCGTTTCATACCGCTTACTCTCCGCCTGGATGAAGGAAACGCCATTGCCAGAAATCATTGCGGGTGGCGCATCGCCGCCAAACGACCGTCCGACACGCTCCCAGTAAGACCGCCTGCCGCAGCGCCAGCGCTGCGACAAACTTATCAATGGATAAATAATCTTAATGTTTTATGTAAAACACCCACGGATTATTCTGATTTCCTATCAATATTTCACGATGTTACATCAAATAGTTTGACAATCCATATCTCCACGTGACAAATCCATTAAAAAAACGTTAACCATTAGGATGATTCTTAATGACTTAATGCCCCACAACTTCTAGCATTATTCATGAAACGATTGTCAACCGTTGTCTTGCTGAACAAACGCTTTTTGTAAGGGCAACGCGAGTATGCCAATGAGGTTTCCTCCTCGTCAGAGCTAGTAACGAATTGCTGTGTGTAGTCTTTGCCCATCCCCTAAGATGGGCATTTTTTTGTGGCTACTCCTGTACTTTTCCCCTTCGGTTACTGAGAAATTGCGCCTCATCCTGTTTTTATCAATCTCCGCTTTGCAAGCGCGCAGTAATGGATTATTTCTAACGTCTCTTTTTATCAGGAGTCATTTTCTATGTCACATTCCCCACTGGCACGCAGGGTGTGCCTGATTCTGGTCAGTCTGGTGGTCTACAACACCGCGATGGCCGATAGCCGACCGTTGACCAGCCTGGAAGGTAAAACCATGGGGACGTTTTACAGCGTAAAAATCAGCGGCGACCTGCCTGAAGAGAAAGCGCATCTGCAACAAGAGATCGATGCCCTGCTTGAACAGGCTAACAACGATATCTCCACGTACCGCGAAGATTCAATCCTGTCGCGCTTTAACCGCTATCAAGGCAGCGATCCGCAGCCCATTCCCGGCGGTATGGCAGACATCATTCTGGTGGCCCAGCGCATTGGCCGGGCAACAGACAATGCCATGGATATTACCGTAGGACCGTTGGTGAACCTGTGGGGCTTTGGGCCGCAGAAACAGCCGGTGACCATTCCCACTCAAGCACAAATCGATGATGCCCGTCAGCGCGTGGGCTTGCAGCACCTTACGCTTACCAGCAACAGCAAGGGCGAATGGCTGCAAAAAGATCTGCCGTCGCTGTATGTGGATCTCTCAACGCTGGGTGAAGGTTACGGTGCCGACCTGTTGGCGGAGTTGATGACACGCAAGGGAATTACCAATTATCTGGTTTCTGTCGGCGGCGCCATTTCAAGTCGCGGGGTCAATGGACAAGGAATGCCGTGGCGGGTAGCCATTCAGAAACCCACCGATAGCGAAAACGCCGTGCAAGCGGCAGTCGATCTGCAAGGGTATTCCATCAGTACCTCCGGCAGCTATCGTAACTACTTCGAACAGGACGGCAAACGCTACTCCCACGTGATAGACCCCAGCACCGGCCACCCGATTAACCATACGCTGGTGTCTGCTACCGTGATTGCCAAAACCGCGCTCGAAGCGGACGGTTGGGACACAGGGTTAATGGTATTGGGAACGGAAAAGGCGCTGAAAGTGGCCGAGCAGCACGGGTTAGCCGTTTATCTGATCACCAAAACTGACAACGGATTTGACACGGTGATGACCCCTCAGTTCAAGGCATTCTTGCAACAAGAGGCAAAACCGTAACGCTGAGTGAGGGCGTTAAACAACAAGCCCCGGCATTGCCGGGGCTTGTTGTTACTGCACGATTACTTTTCTGCCAGCGTTAGCCAGGTCTGCACCACGGTATCCGGGTTGAGTGACAGGCTGTCAATACCTTGCTCCATCAACCAGATGGCAAAGTCTTCGTGATCGGAAGGGCCTTGTCCGCAAATCCCCACGTATTTCCCCTGCGCCTTAGCCGCTTTGATCGCCATCGACAGCAGTGCTTTCACCGCCTCGTTGCGCTCATCAAACAGTTCAGACACCACGCCAGAATCGCGGTCCAGACCCAACGCCAACTGCGTCATGTCGTTAGAACCGATGGAGAAACCATCGAAATGTGCCAAGAACTGATCCGCCAGCAGCGCGTTCGACGGGATCTCACACATCATGATCACCTTAAGGCCGTTCTCACCGCGTTTGAGCCCTTGCTGCGCCAGTTCAGCGACCACGGCTTCCGCCTGCGCAACGGTGCGTACAAACGGGATCATCACCTCCACGTTAGTCAGCCCCATGTCATTACGTACGCGTTTCACCGCCGCGCATTCCAAAGCAAAGCACGCTTTAAAATCCGGTGACACATAGCGCCCAGCACCACGGAAGCCCAGCATCGGGTTTTCCTCATGGGGTTCATAGCGCTCGCCGCCCACCAGGTTGGCGTATTCGTTGGATTTAAAGTCGGACAGACGCACAATAACGCGTTTCGGCCAGAACGCTGCGGCCAGTGTAGCAATCCCTTCTGTCAGACGCGCAACGTAAAACTCAACCGGATCGTCATAGCCCTGCATCAGCCGTTTGATCTCTTTTTGCAGTTCAGGCGTTTGACTGTCGAACTCTAGCAACGCACGCGGGTGCACGCCTATCATGCGGTTAATGATAAACTCCAGCCGCGCCAGACCAACGCCATCGTTGGGTAGGCAGGCAAAATCAAATGCCCGATCGGGATTTCCGACGTTCATCATAATTTTCAACGGCACCGGCGGCATCTCGTTGACTTGTGAACTCTTGACCTGAAACTCAAGCAGATCGGCATAGACGTATCCAGTGTCCCCTTCCGCACAGGATACGGTGGCTTTTTCGCCGTCATGGAGACGTTCCGTCGCATCGCCACAGCCCACTACCGCAGGAATACCCAGCTCACGCGCAATAATCGCTGCGTGACAGGTGCGCCCGCCGCGATTGGTTACGATAGCGGCGGCTTTCTTCATGATCGGCTCCCAATCAGGGTCGGTCATGTCTGTCACCAGCACATCACCTGCCTGAACCAGATGCATTTCACTAATATCCTGAATCACTTTTACCGGGCCGGCACCGATGCGATGACCAATGGCGCGGCCTTCTGCCAACACCTTGCCACGTTTGATCAGTTGGTAACGCTCCATCACCTGACCGTTAGAGCGTACCGTCTCCGGCCGCGCCTGTACGATATAGAGCTTACCGGTGTGCCCGTCTTTCGCCCATTCGATATCCATCGGGCGACCATAGTGTTTTTCAATCAGCAGCGCCTGATGCGCTAACGCTTCCACTTCGGTATCCGTGAGGCTGAAACGCACGCTCAGTTCTGCGGGCACATCCTCAATACGCACCTGTTTGCCGTGAGCCTGACTGTCGGCATACACCATGCGGATTTTTTTCGACCCCATGGTACGGCGTACAATGGCGGGTTTTCGGTTAAGCAACGTCGGTTTGTGCACGTAAAACTCATCCGGGTTCACCGCCCCTTGCACCACCATTTCCCCAAGGCCGTAGGCGGACGTGATAAACACCACCTGATCGAAACCGGATTCCGTATCCAGCGTAAACATCACCCCCGATGCCGCCAGATCCGAACGTACCATGCGTTGCACACCAGCGGAGAGCGCAACGCCACGATGATCGTAGCCCTGATGCACACGGTAAGAGATAGCGCGATCGTTAAACAGCGAGGCAAACACATGCTTCACCGCCACCATTACCGCATCAATACCTTGCACATTGAGGAACGTCTCCTGTTGCCCGGCAAAGGAGGCATCCGGCATGTCTTCTGCCGTCGCGGAAGAGCGCACCGCAAAAGAAGCCTCTTTTTCCCCTTCGGACAGTTGATCGTAAGCCGCAGCGATCGCCTGCTCAAGTTCAGGCTGGAACGGTGTGTCGATAATCCACTGGCGAATTTGCGCACCCGCTTTAGCCAGTTGGTTCACGTCATCGATATCGGTACGATCCAACAGTTCATAGATGCGTTGGTTGATACCGCTTTGCGTAAGGAAATCATTAAACGCCTGCGCCGTTGTCGCAAAACCATTGGGAACCGATACGCCAAGTTCTGACAAATGGGTGATCATTTCACCCAAAGAGGCATTCTTGCCGCCCACCCGCTCAACGTCATGCATACCGAGCTGGTTATACCAAAGGACATTACGCAAATCAGGGCCGTTATTGGACATCGAAAATAATCCTTTCTGCATACGATTTCGGCCTGCATACCACAGGGTATGGAGACCATTGGGGAGATGTAACATGTTGGTTGGGCAATTGCCTCAACGCCATGAATGTAGCATAGCGTTTAACAAACCTGGGAAAGGTGAATCGTTCAACCTATGAAATAAAAACGATTTCACTGCTGAATCTTGCTTAACGGGGTAAAAATACAATACTGTAAAAGTTTAACTGGTTTATCATGAAGATAATGAAATGCCGTTTCATTAAAAATATCGTTCAGCGCCAATTTTTGAACGAGTTTAGTCACTATTTTTCGCGGCCATAAAAGCAGGGGTTGATGTGGAAAGAAGCGTCTTTTATATCTCCGATGGTACCGCCATCACCGCCGAAGTGTTGGGGCATGCAGTACTTTCACAGTTTCCTGTCAACACGGTCAGCTATACGCTGCCGTTTGTGGAAAGTGAAGCGCGTGCTAACGCAGTTCGTGAACGCATCAATACGCTCTACCAGCAAACGGGGGTGCGTCCTCTGGTGTTTTATTCCATCATTAGCCAGACCGTGCGGGACATTATTAACAGCAGCGACGGTTTTTGTCAGGATATCGTGCAGGCATTGGTTGCGCCATTACAAGGAGAACTCAATGTTCCTCCCGCGCCAGAAGCCAATCGCACCCACGGTCTGACGGCTAAAAACCTCGGCAAATACGATGCGCGTATCGCCGCCATTGACTACACGCTCGCCCACGACGATGGCATTTCATTACGCAATCTCGATCAGGCACAGGTCATATTACTTGGCGTGTCGCGCTGCGGCAAAACCCCCACCAGCCTTTATCTCGCCATGCAGTTTGGCATTCGTGCAGCCAACTACCCTTTCATCGCCGATGACATGGACAATCTGCGCCTGCCTGAAGCGCTGAAACCGTTCCAACACAAGCTGTTCGGCCTGACTATCGATGCCGAACGCCTGGCAGCTATCCGTGAAGAGCGGCGCGGCAACAGTCGCTATGCGTCATTACGCCAGTGCCGGATGGAACTGAGCGAAGTGGAAGCGCTGTTTCGCCGTCACCAGATCCCTTATCTCAACACGACAAACTACTCCGTAGAGGAGATTTCCGCCAAGATTATCGATATATTAGGCATGAGTCGTCGCATGTACTAGTACATTATCATTTTTTAGCAAAAGCGGGTTGAATTGCCCCCTGATTCGGTTATCGTGGATGCCATGACTTCCCGACATGTCGTCGTAGCGAAGCAACCCATTTGGTAGGAGAAGGGGAAAACTGACACTCGCTTAGCGCCCAAAAGTCCCGCCGCCGTCTGACATGATGCGCGCGCCATTCACTCACGTCGCCTTATCTTCAGGAAGATAAACGCCGTGTGAGCGATGATTTATTTTCTATGCGCGTTACCCCCTTGTTTCAGCGGCGTTTCTTTGCGAGACGAACTGCCATGTGACACGGTCCCCTGACCCACCCGTAAGCAGAGATATTGCATGTTAAAAACTGATGAGTTACGCAGCCAACAGCGCGATCGTCTGATCGCGCCGCAGGCGCTGCTGACACAACTGCCGGTTTCACCCGCAGTTGCGGAAAACGTGACAACGTCACGAAAGAGAATAGAAAATATTCTCACCGGAAAAGATCACCGGTTGTTGGCGATCGTTGGCCCCTGCTCCATCCACGATGTTGATGCCGCGCTCGACTATGCTCGGCAGCTCTCAGTGCTGCGCACTCGCTATCAGGATCGGCTGGAAATCGTGATGCGTACCTATTTTGAAAAACCTCGCACCGTTGTGGGCTGGAAAGGGTTAATTTCCGATCCAGCCCTTGATGGCAGCTATCAGGTCAACCACGGTCTGGCCTTGGCACGCCGTCTGTTATTGGATATCAATGCGCTCGGCTTACCGACGGCAACGGAATTTTTGGATATGGTCACCGGACAATACATTGCCGATGTCATCAGTTGGGGAGCCATTGGCGCGCGAACCACGGAAAGTCAGATCCACCGCGAAATGGCCTCTGCGCTCTCCTGCCCGGTGGGTTTCAAAAACGGCACCGAGGGCAATCTGCGTATCGCTATCGATGCCATCCGTGCCGCACGCGCGTCGCATCTGTTTCTGTCGCCGGATAAACAAGGGCAAATGACCATCTACCAGACTCACGGCAATCCCTATGGTCACATTATTCTGCGCGGCGGGAAAAATCCCAATTATCACGCCGCCGATATTCAGGCCGCCTGCGAGCTGCTGCGCGAATTCACCTTGCCACCACAGTTGGTAGTGGATTTTAGCCACGGCAACAGCTACAAGCAGTACCAGCGACAAAAGGATGTGTGCGCCGACGTGTGTCAACAGATACGCTCGGGTTCACGCGCCATTGCAGGTGTCATGGTGGAAAGCTTTCTGGTTGAAGGTCAGCAACCGTTGGCGGCGCCGCAAACGCTGGTTTACGGCAAATCGATTACCGATGGCTGTCTGGGCTGGCAGGATACTGAAATCCTGCTTGCACAGTTAGCCGATGCGGTTGACAGCCGCTTCTAACGCCCTACTGCCTTTCAACCGCGCACGGCCGTTCCTGATCGTGCGCTGCTGCTTCATCATCCTCTGCTGGCTTATCGGTTTCCGACGTATTAAGAAATCTTCACTTGATGTCACCTTTTGGCAACATGAAAATAATTCTCATTTGTTAAGTAAAATATTTCTAATACGATAACACCCATCGCAGAACGACCACAGGAACAGACAATGCCGAACGCGATTTATGATCAATACCTGCAAGCCAAAAACAACAATCCCCGCCAGTACCCCCGTGATATCGCCACGGCGCTCGGCATCAGTGAAGCAGTGTTGACGCACGCACGCGTCGGCCATGATGCGCAACGCTTGCAAGGCGATGCCAAACGCTGGCTGCTGGCGTTAGAGAAGGTCGGCCAGACCAAATCCATCACGCGCAACACCTATGCGGTACACGAGCAGGTCGGCGTTTACCAAAACCAACATTTGGACGGTCATGCGGGCCTAATCCTTAACCCTTATGCGTTGGATCTTCGCCTGTTTTTGCATCAGTGGAATGTGGCATTCAGCCTGCGGGAACAGACCGCACGCGGCGAACGCCAGAGCATTCAATTTTTTGACCATCAGGGTGATGCTATCCTAAAGGTCTATGCCACCGAACAGACCGATATGGCGGCATGGGACGCCTATTTGGCCGAATTTGTCACGGACGTGAACCCTGAGGTGCAGTTACGTCAGGAAACCCCAGCGGCCACTCAGGCCCCCAGCATCGACCAGGCGGCATTTGAAGCCGAATGGCGTGCCATGACAGACGTACACCAATTTTTCATTCTACTCAAACGCTATAACCTTACGCGTCAACAGGCTTTCCGTGCTGTTAAAGACGATCTGGCCTGTCGGGTCGATAACAGCGCCCTGTCGCAGATTCTGACCGCCGCGCAGCAGGATAAAAATGACATCATGGTATTCGTTGGCAACCGCGGTTGCGTACAAATTTTCACCGGGCCCATAGCGCGAGTAGAGAAAATGGCGCAGCACGCGGCGTGGATCAACATTTTCAACCCGGATTTCACCCTGCACCTGATTGAAGATGCGATTGCCGAAAGCTGGATCACCCGTAAACCGACCGCAGACGGTATCGTTACCAGCCTGGAACTCTATGCGGCTGATGGCACACAAATCGCACAGCTGTTCGGCCAGCGCACTGAAGGCACGCCGGAACAGGCACAATGGCGCACGCAAATCGAGGCGCTCACGGCAAATAAGGAACTGGTCGCATGAAAAACTGGCTTTACGCACTGCTCCTAACGCTGCCGCTGGGTGCCAGCGCCAATGAACGGATCGTCTCCATTGGGGGTGATGTCACCGAAATCATCTATGCGCTTGGCGCTGAGCAGCAACTTATCGCCCGCGACAGCACCAGCCTGCACCCGGCCGCTGCGCAAGCGCTACCGGATGTTGGCTATATGCGCCAGTTGAATGCGGAAGGCATTCTGTCGCTAAAACCGTCGTTAGTGATTGCCAGTGAGTTGTCACAACCCTCTCTGGTACTCAAGCAAGTGGCAGACAGCGGCGTGAAGGTGGTCATGGTGCCGGCACAGCCGACGCTAGAAAGCATTCCGCAGAAAATCAATACCATTGCACAGGCACTGCACAAAGAGAGCGACGGCAAAGTGCTGACCGACCGTTATCAGCAGCAGGTATCTGCCGTGGCACAGCAACCGCTGCCCGTCAAAGCGCTGTTTGTGCTCAGTCACGGTGGCATGACTGCCATGGCAGCAGGAAAAGATACCCCCGCCGATACAGTGATCCGTGCCGCCGGGTTACAAAATGCCATGCCTGACGTAGTGCGCTACCAGCCGCTATCGCAAGAAGGTGTTATCGCCAGTGCGCCCGATCTGTTGTTGATCTCCGCACAGGGTTTGCAGAGTTTGGGTGGCGAAGAAAAAATCTGGCAATTGCCCGGCGTTGCGCTGACCCCGGCAGGCAAACACCGCCGCGTGGTGGTAGTCGATGATATGGCGATGCTCGGCTTTACGCTGGAAACCCCGGCGCTGTTAACCACGCTGCGTCACGCCGCCGAGCAGGTAAAATGAGACTACGGCAACGCCCCCGTCTGATTCTGGCGGGGCTGATGTGTTTCACGCTGCTGTTAATGCTGGGTGCCGCCAATATGGGGGCACTCACGCTCTCCTTCCGCCAACTGTGGCATGCGCCGCTCAGTGACCCGCTGTGGCATATCTGGCTCACTATTCGCCTGCCGCGCGTCCTGCTGGCACTGTTAGTGGGCAGCGCGCTTGCTGCGGCTGGTGCTGTGATGCAGGGGCTGTTCCGCAACCCACTGGCTGATCCCGGTTTGCTGGGTATTAGCAGCGGAGCGGCATTGTTTGTCGCGTTTGCGCTGTTGATGCCTTTGGGGCTTCCCCCACTGTTGGCACTCTACAGCCCGATGTTGGCCGCCTTCACCGGCAGTCTGGCGGTGACAGCCATTCTGTTTATGCTGGGACGTGATGAGCGCGGCGGCGTTACGCGCCTGCTGTTAACCGGTATTGCTCTGAATGCGCTGTGTGGCGCGGCCGTTGGCGTACTGACCTACATCAGTAACGATCAGCAATTGCGCCAGTTTTCACTCTGGGGGATGGGCAGCCTGGGACAAGCCCAGTGGCCGGTGCTGCTGGTCGCCGCTTCGCTGGTCATTCCCGCCATGGTGTGTGTACAGTGCTATGCCCGCAAACTCAATCTGATCCAGTTGGGCGATGAAGACGCACACTATCTGGGCGTGAAGGTGAAGCAGACCAAGCTGATATTACTGCTGCTCAGCGCACTGCTGGTAGGCACGGCGGTAGCGGTCAGCGGCGTCATTGCGTTTATCGGGTTGGTCATCCCGCATTTGGTACGCATGAACCTGAGTGCCGATCACCGCTGGTTGCTACCGGGTTCAGCGCTGGCGGGCGCGGGGTTACTTATCGCGGCCGATACGCTGGCACGAACCCTGCTGGCACCGGCGGAAATGCCCGTGGGTTTGCTCACCAGTCTGATAGGCGGCCCCTACTTCCTATGGCTGATTGTCACGCACAAGGGACGCACCCATGACTAACCGTCTCACAGCCCAGCATCTGCACTATCAGGTTGCCGGACGCACATTGATTGATGATGTTTCGTTGGACATCAATAGCGGTGAGATCGTCGCCATTATTGGCCCGAATGGCGCGGGAAAATCCACGCTGCTGCGTCTGCTCACTGGCTATCTGGCCCCCGACAGCGGTGAGTGTCAGTTGGCCGGAAAAGCGCTGGCTGGCTGGAAGCCCGATGCTTTGGCCAAAACCCGCGCCGTCATGCGTCAGCACGGTACGCTGAGTTTTCCGTTTAGCGTACGCGACGTGGTTGCCATGGGGCGCGCGCCCTATCGTCATGACTACGCCGGTGACAGCGTGGTCGATCGTGTCATGGCGTTAACCGAATGCACCGCATTGGCCCAGCAGGATTATCGCCACCTTTCCGGCGGTGAGCAGCAGCGCGTGCAGTTGGCACGCGTGCTGGCGCAGTTATGGCACCCGACACCGACACCCTGCTGGCTGTTTCTGGATGAACCGACATCGGCGCTCGATCTCTATCATCAGCAACACCTGTTGCGTCTGCTCAAGCAGCTCACACAACAGCAGCCCCTTGCAGTGTGCTGCATCCTGCACGATCTGAATCTGGCCGCGCTGTATGCCGATCGCATTGCCCTGCTGCATCAGGGAAGACTGGTGGCGCAAGGCACTCCGCAGGCGGTATTGCAAAGCGAAACGCTCACGCAGTGGTATCAGGCCGACGTGCTGGTGCATCCGCATCCCAACGACGCGACACCGCAGGTTTTTCTGCGCCGTTAGCCTAGCTGGAGCAAGACACTTCCAACGCTTTACCCCACGCTGGCGGTGCCGCCGCCAGCGATTCGTATTCAGGCTGCTCGTCATACGGACGAGAAAGGGCCTGATGCAACTGCGTCAACGGGCCTACATCATCCTGTTCTGCAGCTTCAATCGCCTGCTGCGCCAGATAGTTACGCAGGATATATTTTGGATTGACCGCTTTCATGCTGCGCTGACGTTCAGCGTCACTCTGCGTCTCCTGCGCCAACCGAGCACGATAGCCGCTAAACCAGGCATCAAATGCTGCCCGGTCGATAAACAGGTCACGCAGCGGC
The DNA here is from genome assembly GCA_964293225.1 of uncultured Symbiopectobacterium sp. Taxonomy (GTDB): domain Bacteria; phylum Pseudomonadota; class Gammaproteobacteria; order Enterobacterales; family Enterobacteriaceae; genus Symbiopectobacterium. The sequence goes on from CAXYYB010000009.1 coordinate 74,107, forward strand.
GACTCAGCATCCTGCACGTTGGTATCACTTAGCAGGCGGAAAGTGCGGGTATAGTCACTGCGCTCACGCGCCATCAGGTTCAGTAACCCCACCAGCAGATCGTTATCTCTGGCATCCGCATCAAAAAAGCCCAACTTGGCGCGCATCAGTTGACCAAAATGCGCCATCAGTGCCGGTTCATAGCAACCCAACGCGGTTTCAAGTGATTCCACCGGCAACAATCCAGAGAGTGCCTGCGCTAAGCGATGCAAGTTCCACAGTGCCACCGCAGGTTGGTTGTCAAAGGCATAACGACCTTGGTAATCGGAGTGATTACAGACAAAGTCAGGTTGATAGTCATCCATGAAACCGTAGGGGCCATAATCGAACGTCAGGCCAAGGATCGACATATTATCAGTGTTCATCACACCGTGGGCGAACCCCACTGCCTGCCAATGGGCAACCGTGCGCGCCGTGCGTTCAACAATGTCCGTAAACCACAGCGAGTAACGTTGTTCATCGTGCTGCCAGTGCGGCCAGTGGTGCGAGATGGCGAAATCGGCCAGTTTTTTCACCTGTTCCGGCTGCCGTGCATAGTAGAAATGCTCAAAATGCCCGAAACGCAGATGACTTTCGGCAACGCGCATTAGCATCGCCCCCTGCTCCTGCTGTTCGCGCTGAACGGGTTCATCGCTGGTAACAATCGCCAAAGCGCGCGTGGTAGGAATGCCCAGATGATGCAGTGCTTCCGACGCAAGAAATTCGCGAATCACCGATCGCAACACCGCACGGCCGTCTCCCATGCGTGAATAGGGGGTCAACCCTGCACCTTTCAGGTGCCACTCCATGCTGGAACCGTTCGCGAGTCGCTGCTCTCCCAGCAAAATCCCCCGACCATCGCCCAGTTGTCCTGCCCATACGCCAAACTGATGGCCGCTATAGACCTGCGCCAACGGCAGCATGCCGGGCAGCAGCGTCTTTCCTTGCCAGATATCACTGTGTTCAGGCTGAAACCAACTGGCCGGCACCCCCAACTGCTCCGCCAGTTCCGCGCTATGATACAGCAAGCGAGCACCCTGTAACGGTGTGGGCGAAAGCGCCGTGTAGCATCCGGGCAAAGCGTCATGGTAGTGATGGGTAAAGCGTAATCCCTGTGTCATCGTCATTCTGTCACTCTACTGCGTCTGTCAAACTTGAGTGTAGAACGTCAACAAGGAAATAAACACGGAGGAAATATAGGGATACTGGTTTACGCCGCCGGCGTCAGTTCCTGCTCCAAGGCATGCAGCGGGACGGCAGGCCACAGCTTACCTTGTACCGCATCCACCTTGAGGTGATGCACTTTTTTCAAATGCTCAGGCGTATCAATCCCTTTCGCGATCACCCCAAGGCCTTGCTGGTGGCTTTTCATCACATTAAGCAGCGGGTCCATGATCAGGTCAGGGGCCGGACGCGAGAGAATATCCCATACCAGTTTCGGATCGATTTTCACATAGCTCAGTAAACCATCATGGAACGCCTTGAGGTTTACCTTGCCTGAGCCGAAATTATCCAGCCAGAGGGGAAACATGTTACTGAGTTCGGTAATGCCACGGTTACCTCTACCTTCACCGAGATGAGGAAACGCCTCATTAATCTCCAGATGGACAAAGGGTAATGCACGAATCGCATTGCGGCGCGGAATCGATGCCATCAGCAGTTCAGCACAATGCTTCTCAATGCGCCACACCAACAAAAACCGGTGCAAGTTGAGCCACTCTGCTTTACGTTGAATGATATCGATTTGTTCATCCAGCAGCGCCAGTTTTTGCGCCGTGGTCAACATACTCATCAGGATATCGCCCGGCACGGTGAGTTTGCCATCCGCACTATTGAAACAACCGGTCATTTCCAAGGCCAATAATCGCTCATCCCGGCTATAGATGGGCCAGAACAGGTATTCACTTTCGTAGTCAATGTCTAAGGCGATTTTCATGATCGATGTCTGCGCAGATAAGCGTTCACTATCACTCTAGCGCCAACAATGGGCGCTCAACAATCCCTTTTTCGTTATCCTGATGCCCTCCTTACAGTGATGTCACGCTGTTAACGATATAGGCATGACAGCTGCCACCTGCTAACGTTATTACACGACGCTACCCAAGATCTTCTCTAAAACGTTCTGCGCTTGATGTTTGCGTAAATAGTCCCCCCTCACTCGTCCACGCCTGCGACGCCGAGCGCCACATCGACGCGACATCCCGTGAGGTCACGGTCGGCAACAATCCCTCTGATTGCGGGTGTTCGGTGTTAAACACCAACCGCAGTGGGATCCACATGGCTGTGCACTTCCAAACCTTGCCATGTGCTATTGCGGTCAAGAAGATCCTTCCACCAGAAACCCGACATTCTTCATTCCTTGCTTCTGCCGTGGAGAGCAAAATCCGATTGCACTTAACGAATATTCTCCGACAGCCACGCGTTCACCTGTTGCAGCTCTGACTGCTGTTCAGGAAATTGTTCAAACAGCGCTTCGCCCGCCACGATGATATCGGGCACACGGTATGCACGGCCTTGTAAAGCCTGCGCTAACGCCTCTAACGGTGCGGGGTTCAAGCTATCCGTAAACAGCTGACTGCGCGTAATGATGCCGCGATCGACATCCATGTGCAGCTCAATGCCCCCCCACGGGAAGCGCGTATCCAACATATGGGTAAAATCCGGGGCCTGACCAAAATTCCATTCCCAACTGCTTTGCTTGGCAAATTGCTCACGAAAACCGGGGAGATCGGGCATTTGTGCGGGTGAGATGTGCTCCGCCGTGCAACTGTCTGCGTAGTAGGCAAAAAACGCGTCACGCACCGCCTCACACACTTGCGCGTGATCGACCGTCGGCAACAATTCCACCAGATTGGCAACCCGAGAACGGACGGAGGTGATACCTTTGGCCTGTAATTTCTTCACATCCGGGTTGAGGTAATTTGCCAGACGTGAAAGATCGGCGTTGAGCAACAGCGTACCGTGGTGAAAGCCACGATCTTTGGTTTCCCGGTAGGCAGAACCCGACACTTTGCGTTCACCATCAGGCATATCCACCACCAGATCGTTACGTCCTGAAGCCGAAGCCGCAACGCCCAACGCGGTCAGCGCATTAAGAATAATGGCGGTTGAAACGCTTTTATCGTAACCCGGCTTTCCCGCCATAAAGGTAAAGCAGGTGTTGCCCAAATCGTGAAACACGGCACCGCCACCGCTGCTGCGGCGCGCCAGCTTGATGCCATCCTCATCCATCTTGCGGGTATTGCACTCTTTCCACGGGTTTTGTGCCCGACCAATCACCACGGTTTCCGCATTGCGCCAGAGGAATAACACATGCTGCGTGGGGGACATTTGGCGAAAGATGCACTCTTCGACGGCCAGATTAAACCAAGGATCGTAAGAGTCAGACAGCAATAAACGGAGTGAAGACATTGAGGCTCCATGCGCAGACGGCCTGCCGACATCAGCAGCCGTTACTTGAGAGTAGAATCAGATTCGGCGCGCCTGCCAGTAGGCCCGCTTCCAGTAGACGTTATCCAATGATGATCGCATTACGCCCTGACTGGTCGAGGCGTGAATAAACTGATCGTCTTTATCATAAATACCCACATGCAATCCGCTGCTGCCGCTGCCGGTTTTGAAAAACACCAAATCGCCCGGCAACAGATCGTCACGGTCAATGCGCGAACCCAATTCCGTTTGCGCCTCGGTGGTGCGCGGCAGTTGCATGCCGAAACGATCGCGAAAGGTTAAATAGACAAAACCAGAGCAATCGATACCACGGTGATCCAGCCCGCCATAGCGATAGGGCGTACCGCGCCACTGCGTGAGCTGTTCGTTAAGCTGGCTTATCACCATGATAGAGTCGCCCAGACGCGGATTGGGCGGCGGAGCACGATGGCTGCTACACCCAACCAAAAACAAACTTGCGATCAGCAACCCCTGAATCAAGCGCATCTGCGGTATCCTGCGAGTATCGGTGCGTTTTCTCGTTCACCGCATCCTGCGGGGAATGTCACGCTATCAGAATGATATTAAAGCTTAATTTAGCGTTGATTTTACTGTTTTGGCAAGTCTGACGCGGTAAATGCGCGGTTACTCGGACACTGGCATCAGCCAGTCGCTCTCGCCGACACGATGGCGTTGGAAGTCGATGCCGAAAACTGGCGCCAGTCGTTCGGGCTGCATAACGTCTGCTGTATCGCCAGCATCAATTAGTTTACCTTTTGAAATCAACCATATATCATCGGCTTGCTGTAAGCTGTGATTTAAATCATGAGCGCTGGCTAACACAATCAACCCGGCCTGACACAACACTTTCAGCATGGCATCAAGCGCCACCCGTTGCGCCACGTCCAGACCGGTAGCAGGCTCATCCAGCACCAACAGGCGCGCATACGGGTTCAGCGAAGGCCATACCTGCAAAAATACGGCGGCAAGACGTACACGCTGCCACTCGCCGCCGGACAGTTCCGTCAATGGACGCGTCAATTTATCCGTTAACATCAGACGTGTGGCGAGTTGGGCGACCACTTCATCGACCGCCATGACACTCACCTGTTTCGGCTGGTGCAGCGCCAGATACTGGAACACGGGCATCAACGCACTCGGGTTTTGCTGCTGCGACAGATAAGCGCGACGCAGCGCCAGATCTCGCGCAGATAAATCGGCAATCGGCATGCCGTCCAGTTCCACGCGTCCTCCGCCGTCCAATAGCCCGGAAACCCGCGCCAGCAGCGTGCTTTTCCCTGATCCATTTGGCCCGACCACGTGAATTAACCGCCCCGCATAGGCGCTGACGCTGACAGGCTGTAAACGCTGCCCGCAGGCAACGTGGGTCAGACGCAGCGCGCTGGGAACGTGATGCTTTAACTCTTGCGTCAACAATTACTCGGCCACCGCAGCATCAATGGCGTTAACAATCATTTTGTCATCCGGCGCGATATCAGGAGAAAAACGCTGGATCACCTGACCATTGCGCCCGATCAGGAATTTTTCAAAGTTCCACAGAATATCTTCAGGATGCTTGGGCGCGCGCCCTTTATTGAGTAAACGCTCATAAAAACCGCTAAGCAGATTGCCCTTGGCTTTGGGCTGAACGGAAATCAGGTGGCGGTACAGCGGATGACGTTGCTCACCGTTCACCTCAATCTTGCTGAACATCGGGAACTGCACGCCAAAGGTGGCACGGCAAAATTCCTGAATTTCAGCGTCGCTGCCCGGCTCTTGCCCGGCGAACTCATTGGAGGGGAAACCCAGCACCACAAAACCGCGATCGCGGTAGTTTTCATACAGTTTTTCCAACGCATCGTACTGCTTGGTTAAACCGCACTTGGAGGCCACATTCACAATCAGTGCGACCTGTCCCTGGTAAGCGCCCAACGTGGTCGCCTCACCGTTAATGGTGGTCAACGGGATTGCATAGATGTCGTTACTCATAGTCACCTTCCTGTTGTACGTCATTAGGTTACATTTACCGGATTACGCTGGCGCAGCAACAGCCAGATAAACAACGGTGCGCCGAGCGTCGCGGTGATCACACCGATGGGCAATTCGGCCGAGGGGATCATTACGCGGGCCATGGTGTCAGAGAGTGAGAGCGTCATGGCACCCGCCAGCCCGCATCCCGTCAGCAAATAACGTTGATCGGTCAATCCTATCAGCCGCAGCGCGTGGGGTACAATCAGACCGACAAACCCGATAACCCCCGCCAGCGCAACGCTAATTCCCACCAGAATACCTACCACCAGCACCAAAAGGTTACGCCACCGGTAAACGGAGATCCCCAGTTGCCGCGCCTGAATCTCACCCAGAGAAAGACGGTTGAGCGTCTGCCCCTGACGGCTTAACCACACCAGACAAGGCAGCAAGGCGACCATCAGCCACCCGTAGCGCCAGTCAACGCCGCTGAACCCACCCAGCATCCAATACATCAATTGGCGTAGATCCAGGCTGGTGCTGAAATAGACGGCCCAGGTCATCACTGCACTGCATACAATCCCCAGCGCCACGCCAATCAGCAGCAAACGCGCATTGGAAATGTGGCGTCGGGCAAAATGTAAGAGTAAGAATGTGGTGGCGAGCGCCCCCACAATAGCGCCAACGCTCAGCACCCAAACGGGCTGCAAGCCCTGCCCCAGCAGGACGCCGAGCACCAGCGCCACGCCTGCGCCATTGGCAACACCCAGCAAGCCCGGTTCCGCCAGTGGGTTATCAAAAATGGCCTGCATCACGGCCCCCGACATTGCCAGGCTCGCTCCCACCAGCATCACCGCCAGCGTTCTCGGCAGGCGCAACTGCCAGATGAAAACACGCTGGGCGTCATCCCACCATGCCCAGGGCATCACCCAACGATCGCCAGCACATAACCCGATGATCACGGCCATCACCGCCAGTAGCGCCAACACAACAACGCGTTGACGGTCGTGATAGCGCTGGCGCAAACGTAACAGCGAGTATCCCTTGTTCAATGACTGCATAACGCTATCCTGTACACTGCGGCCACACCCGCAAACTCAACTCTGCTTAACTCGACCATCATTTCGTGTAGCGTCACTGCACGTCGTTCATCTCGCTAAGGCATTTCAGGTACCGAGTAGCGATTAAAACGCCACTTTACGTCGCCCTGTCAACCAGGCACCGACAAACTCCGGCACCACCGCCGTCGCCGCACCGTAGATCTTTTCATCAAACTGGCTCTCTACCTGACTCGGCTCGAGGTTAAGTTCTATGGTATAAGCCCCATGGCTGTGCGCTTCATGAACAAACCCCGCCGCCGGATAAACATGTCCAGACGTTCCGATGGCGATGAAATAATCGGCTTGCGCCAGCGCCTGATAGATGCGCTCCATGCCAAGGGGCATTTCCCCGAACCACACCACGTGCGGGCGCAGCGGTGCGGGAAACTGGCAACAGTGGCAGCGTTCATCAGCAGCGATATCACCGGTCCACTCGATAACCTGCCCGCTCTGACAGCAGCGTACCTTAAGCAATTCGCCGTGCATATGAACAACCCGCTGGCTACCGGCACGCTCGTGCAGATTATCAATATTTTGCGTCACCAGCAGGAAATTATCCCCGAGCGCCGCCTCAAGATTAGCTAACGCCAGATGCGCTGCGTTGGGTACCACCTCTGGCTGCTGCAACTGCTTACGCCGCGCATTGTAAAACGCCTGCACCCGTTGCGGGTCGCGTTGAAACCCTTCAGGTGTGGCGACATCTTCCACCCGGTGTTCTTCCCACAGGCCATCCGCCGCACGAAAGGTGCGAATGCCGGATTCTGCTGAAATCCCCGCGCCGGTCAGAACCACCACGCGCGGGCTTTTTGATTCATTCACCGCCAGATAATCCTTATGGAAAATACGTGAACGCAGACGCTGCTGACGCAGTCGTTTTCCTTGATGAAACCGGATCATCCTTTGACGCGTATGCATGTCTGCTCCTGTGAAAGCTGGGTTATAACGCAGCCTGCTTGATGGCCAATGCGCGTTTATCGCTAAAAAATTACTGCGCAGCAAAGTGCAGCAGGGCCGCACCCCGCACGCCACCAGCATCGCCGTAGCGCGCCTTCTCAATGCGCGGTAAGCGCGCCACCGGCAGCAAATACTCCGGCAAGCGCGTCGGGAGAAACTGATAGATCTCATCAAAGTTAGACAACCCACCGCCCAGCACCAGCAAGTGGGGGTCAAACATCGTCAACAGATTCCCCACGCAGGCCGCCAGCACGCTCATATAGCGATCGACGTGCGCCAGCGCGTTTGCTTCACCCGCCCGATAGTGGCGAATAATGGTGACAGCATTAAGACTTTCGCCATAGGTATGCGCATAAAGCCATTCAAACCCACGGCCAGAAATATAGTTTTCAATACAGCCAGATTGACCACAGCCGCATTTCACCCGAGGGATATCTTCCCCCATGATATCCAGCGCATCCACTGGCAGCCGGAAATGGCCGAATTCGCCGGTAATGCCGTTGCGTCCATCAATCACGTCACCGTTAATCACCAGACCGCCACCGACGCCAGTGCCAAGGATCAGCCCCAACACCACAGGATACTGACGGAATTCACCCTCCCAGGCTTCCGAAAGGGCAAAGCAGTTGGCATCGTTGGTCATGCGCACATCGCGCTGTAACAGGCGTTGTAAATCCGCCTGTAACGGTTTTCCCATGGTTGCAGGCAGGTTAGCGGTAAACAGCGCGCCATCATCCCCGCCGCGCATACCGGGAATGCCGACGCCGACAGTTCCCTGCTTGCCCGTCAACGCATCGGCTTCCTGCGTGAGTGCGACAAAGGCCGCCAGCAACGCATCATAGTCATTACGCGGCGTAGGCACCCGTTTTTGCCATACGGACGTCATATCCGCATCAAAGACGCCGACTTCAATCTTACTGCCGCCCAGATCAAAACCATAATACATGGCTCACTCCTCTGTGGCTGAATAGGTTGTGCGATTGCAAGACGCCGCAGCGTTATTGCCCGCTTAACACGCGAGCGGGCTCAATACGGCTGGCGCGCCGCGCCGGATACCAACTGGCCAGCAAGCTCAGCGCCACGGCGGTGAGCAGAACCAGAACCACATCCGTCATGTGTAATTCTGACGGCAGGAAATCGATAAAATAGATATCACCCGACAGAAAATGGTGCCCGGTCAGCGATTCAATCCCACGCATGATTGCACTCAGTTGCAGCGTTGCCACCACCCCGATCACCGCGCCAATCACGCATCCCAGTAGACCTGCCAGCAAGCCATACCAGATGAAAATAGCGCGGATAAGGCTGTCGCTCGCCCCCAAGGTGCGCAACACGGCAATATCGCTGCTTTTGTCTTTAACCGCCATCACCAGCGTGGAAACAATGTTAAAACAGGCAACGCCAATCACCAGCACCATCGCTAAATACATGATAGTCCGAATCATCTGGATGTCGCGGTACATGTAACCGTAGGTGCCAATCCAGTCACGAATATAGATATAGGTGTCAGTCACTTTCCCTGCGTCACGCACCAATTTGCTGGCAGCAAACACGTCATTGACCTTGATGGCAATACCGCTGACATCATCCCCCATATCAAGATACTGCTGTGCGTCAGCCAGCGGAATCAACGCCAAACTGTGATCGAGCTGCCCGCTGAGTTGCAGAATACCGCTCACGTGCAGGCGAATGCGCTTCGGCTGCAACAGTTTCATTTGCGGATCACTGTTGGGGATCATCACCGTCACCCAATCCCCGGTTTTCACTTCAAGCGCCTGCGCAACGCCCCTGCCGAGAATAACCTGCTGCTCACCCGCTTTGAAATTGGCCCAGGCGTTTCCTGCCACGAACGTTGGCAAGGTGCTGAGGCGTTGTTCCTGTTGCGGATCGACGCCTTTCATCTGTATCGCGCGCAGTCTGGCACCGCTCTCCAACAGACCGGTGAAATGCACATAGGGCGCAGCAGCAACGATACCGGGCACCTGCTCAATTTTTGGCAACATATTCTGCCAGCCGGTGAACGGCGGATTGACCGGTTCCATTTCACCATGAGGCACCACGGCCAGAATACGATTTTTCAATTCACGCTCGAAGCCGTTCATGGCACTGAGGCCAACGATCAACACCGCTACCCCGAGCGCGATACCGATGGTGGAGATCACCGAGATCAGGGAAACCATGCCACCGCGCCGACGGCCCCGGCTAAAACGCAGCCCGATCAGCAGGGAAAGCGGGGGAAAACTCATTGCGCGGCTCCCATCAGGGTTAACTCTTGCTGAAGTTGCCCGTCGCGCATTTCCAATTGGCGACGCAAGCGCGCAGCCAGCGACAAATCGTGAGTCACCACCAGAAACGCCGTGCCCTGACGCACGTTTAATTCGCCCAGCAGTTCAAAAATGGTATCCGCGGTGCGCTGATCGAGGTTACCCGTAGGCTCATCCGCCAACACCAGCGACGGGTTATTCACCAGCGCGCGGGCGATGGCCACGCGCTGACGCTCCCCACCTGACAATTCGCTGGAGCGATGCTCACGCCGTGCATCCAGCCCTACGGCGGTCAGCATGGCGCGCGCCTGATCCTGCGCCTGCGCCTGCGATGTGTTACCAATCAGCAAGGGCATCGCCACGTTTTCCAACGCGGTGAAATCCGGCAGTAAATGGTGAAACTGATAAATAAAACCCAGTTCACGGTTGCGCAACGCTGATTTAGCGGCAGCAGACAGCCCGCTGAGCGCCTCGCCTTTAAAGATAACATCGCCCGAGGTGGGCGCATCCAACCCGCCCAACAGGTGCAACAGGGTACTTTTCCCCGACCCTGAGCTGCCGACAATCGCCATCATTTCACCGGCCTGCATGCTGAATGTCACATGGCGCAGCACGTCGGTGGACAGTTTTCCTTCCTGGTAGGTTTTGCACAGGTCATTACATTGCAACAACAGGGAATCATTCATAGCGTAAAGCCTCTGCGGGATGAACGGCGGCGGCGCGCCAGGAGGGATAAAGGGTAGAGAGCAATGCGACGGCCATCGCCACCAGCGCGATAGTCACCACCTGCACCGCATCAATATGAACGGGTAACGCGGCACCATCGAGCAACAGCCCCAATGCCGGGATCAGCGTGTTAAGCTGGCTAGCCAGCAGCGTACCGAGCACGGCGCCCAACAATGCGCCAATCACACCTGCGCTTCCGCCCTGCACCATAAACACCGCCATGATCTGGCGTTGAGTCAGCCCCTGCGTTTGCAAAATGGCGACCTCACCCTGCTTTTCCATCACCAACAGCCCTAACGATGTAATGATATTGAATGCCGCGACGGCGACGATCAGGCTTAATAACAGCCCCATCATATTTTTTTCCATGCGAACGGCCTGAAACAGTTCGCCCTTGCGCTCACGCCAATCTTTCATCACCAATCCTTGTGGCACTGGCTGCGCACTGAACGCCACAATATCCAACGGGTTTTCCAGCCATAAGCGCCAACCGGTGATGTTCCCTGCCGGGTAACGCATCAGACGCGATGCATCCTGCTGATTCACCAGCATCTGGTAACCATCCACTTCGCTGCCTGCGGCAAAGGTGCCCGCCACGGTAAACAAGCGCTGGCTGGGAATGCGTCCCATCGGCGTGAGCTGGCTGGCACCGGTCACCATAATACGCAGTTGTTCACCGCGTTTAACCCCAAGCTGAGAGGCCAACTGCTCGCCAAGGATCACCTGGTATTCACCCGGTTGAAGTTGCGTAAGCGAAGTATTTTTCAAAAAACGAGACAAGGGCTCGGGTTCATCGGGGTTAATGCCAAGCATAACCCCGACTGCCACGCTGCGCGCACTTTGCAGCACCACTTCGCCCGTGGTGATTGGCGCAATGCGCGTCACGCCCTGTAAGGTGCTCAGCGACGAGGCGGGCAACGCCTGCGGATCGAGTGAACCGTTCGCGGTGGTGACCACTGCCTGCGGCATCAGCCCCAGAATGCTCTCTTCAAGTTCCTGCTCAAAGCCGTTCATCACCGACAATACGGTCACCAGCGCCATGACGCCTAACGTGATGCCAATGGCCGATAACCAAGAGACAAATCGCCCAAAGCGATCCGATGCTCGCCCACGCATATAACGCAGGCCAATAAATAAAGCGACAGGTTGATACATGAAATCCGTCTGGATAAGGTTGCTAAAGCAAAGTGATCAAGGATAATAAAGGGTCATATCACTTTATGGAACCCTACCCCGCTTTCTACACTGCTTTTTCTTATGCTGGAACGGGGCAACACCAGATATTCGGATTATGCCTGAAAAAAATCGCTATGCTCTGCCCGTAAAAGCGGGTGAACAACGTCTGTTAGGCCAACTAACCGGCGCTGCCTGCGCCGTCGAGTGTGCCGACATCATTGAACGCCACACCGGGCCGGTTGTGCTTATCGCACCCGATATGCAAAACGCGCTGCGGCTACGCGATGAACTCCAGCAGTTTACGGCGCATCCGGTCACTACCTTGTCTGACTGGGAGACGCTGCCTTACGACAGTTTCTCGCCGCATCAGGAGATCATCTCGGCGCGTCTGTCCACGCTGTATCACCTCCCTGAAATGACGCGCGGTGTGCTGGTGTTGCCGGTCAATACGCTGATGCAGTTGGTGTGTCCACACACCTTCTTGCACGGTCATGCGTTAATGGTGAAAAAGGGACAACGCCTGTCGCGCGATAAACTGCGCGCGCAGTTGGAGCAAGCAGGCTATCGCAGTGTCGATCAGGTGATGGAGCACGGTGAGTTTGCCACGCGCGGTGCACTGTTGGACCTCTTCCCCATGGGCAGTGAAGAACCCTACCGCATCGATTTTTTCGATGATGACGTAGATAGCCTGCGCGTATTTGATGTTGATAACCAGCGTACATTGCACGAAGTGGCACACATCAGCCTGCTGCCCGCGCATGAATTCCCTACCGACAAAAACGCCATCGAACGCTTTCGCAGCCAGTGGCGCGAAACCTTCGAAGTACGTCGTGATGCCGAGCATATTTATCAACAGGTCAGCAAGGGCACCTGGCCTGCGGGCATTGAATATTGGCAGCCGCTGTTTTTTGAACAGCCGCTCAGCACGCTGTTCAGCTATCTCCCCAGTAATACGCTGCTGGTCAACACCGGCGATCTGGAAGCCAGCGCCACCCGCTTTTGGGCCGATATTCAACAACGTTTTGAAAGCCGTCGCGTAGACCCGATGCGCCCGCTGTTGACGCCGGACACCTTGTGGCTGCGCGTCGATGCGTTGTTCAGCGAACTGAAAGCCTGGCCGCGCGTTCAACTCAGCAAAGAAACGCTGACGGATAAAGCGGCACACCGTAACCTCGGTTACCAAACGCTGCCGGACATTGCCATCCAGCACCAGCACAAAGCGCCGCTGGATGCACTGCGGCGTTTTTTGGAAGGCTTTGCCGGGCAGGTTATCTTTTCCGTTGAAAGCGAGGGGCGTCGTGAAACCCTTCAAGAATTACTGGCGCGCATCAAACTGGCACCCACGCCAATTACCCGGTTGGATCAGGCGGACAAACCTGGCGCTTATCTGATTATCGGTGCCAGCGAGCACGGTTTTATCGACACGTTGCGCCAGCGCGCATTGATTTGTGAAAGCGACCTGCTCGGCGAACGCGTTGCACGTCGACGCCAGGACAGCCGCCGCACCATTAATACCGATACGCTGATCCGCAACCTGGCCGAACTGCATCCGGGCCAGCCCGTGGTGCATCTGGAGCACGGTGTGGGACGCTATGTCGGCCTCACGACGCTGGAAGCCGGTGGCATCACCGCCGAGTACATGATCCTGAGCTACGCGGGCGAAGATAAACTTTATGTCCCGGTTTCCTCATTGCACCTCATCAGCCGGTATTCCGGTGGCGCGGACGACAGTGCGCCATTACACAAACTGGGGGGGGATGCCTGGTCACGCGCACGGCAAAAAGCGGCAGAGAAAGTGCGTGATGTGGCAGCCGAACTTCTGGATATCTACGCACAGCGCGCAGCGAAAAGCGGGTTTGCTTTTAAGCACGATCGCGAACAATACCAACTGTTCTGCGAAGGGTTCCCGTTCGAAACCACGCCGGATCAGGCGCAAGCCATCAATGCCGTGCTGAGCGACATGTGTCAGCCGTTGGCCATGGATCGGCTGGTGTGCGGTGACGTCGGCTTTGGTAAAACCGAAGTCGCGATGCGCGCCGCGTTCCTGGCAGTGGAAAACCACAAACAGGTGGCCGTGCTGGTGCCAACCACCCTGCTGGCACAACAGCATTACGACAATTTTCGCGATCGCTTTGCCAACTGGCCTATCCGTATCGAAATGCTCTCCCGTTTCCGCAGTGCCAAAGAACAGACGCAGGTGCTGGAACAAACGCAGGAAGGCAAGGTCGACATTTTGATTGGCACCCACAAACTGCTGCAAAGTGACGTGCACTGGCGCGACCTTGGGCTGCTGATTGTGGATGAAGAGCACCGCTTTGGCGTGCGCCACAAAGAGCGTATTAAAGCGATGCGTGCTAACGTGGATATCCTGACGTTGACCGCCACGCCGATCCCGCGAACGCTGAACATGGCGATGAGCGGGATGCGCGATCTCTCGATTATTGCTACGCCGCCTGCACGCCGTCTGGCGGTAAAAACCTTTGTACGCGAATACGATGGCCTGTTGGTGCGCGAAGCGATGCTGCGTGAAATTCTGCGCGGCGGGCAGGTTTATTACCTCTACAACGACGTAGAAAACATCGAAAAAGCCGCACAACGCTTGGCGGAGTTGGTGCCTGAAGCGCGCATCGCGATTGGTCACGGCCAAATGCGCGAACGGGATCTGGAACGCGTGATGAGTGATTTCCACCATCAGCGCTTTAACGTACTGGTGTGCACCACCATCATCGAAACCGGTATCGATATCCCCAGCGCCAACACCATCATCATTGAGCGCGCCGACCATTTCGGTTTGGCCCAGTTGCACCAGTTGCGCGGCCGCGTAGGTCGTTCGCACCATCAAGCCTATGCCTACTTGCTAACACCGAACCCGAAGGCCATGAGCACCGACGCGCACAAACGGCTGGAAGCTATCGCCTCACTGGAAGATCTGGGTGCAGGCTTTGCGCTGGCAACCCATGATTTGGAGATTCGCGGTGCCGGTGAACTGCTTGGCGAAGATCAAAGTGGGCAAATGACGACCGTCGGTTTTTCGCTCTATATGGAGTTGCTGGAAAGCGCGGTCGATGCGCTCAAAGCCGGGCGCGAACCCTCTTTGGAAGATCTGATCAGCAGCCAGACCGAGGTGGAATTACGCCTGCCGTCCCTGCTGCCGGAGGACTTTATCCCTGACGTCAACACGCGGTTGTCGTTCTACAAGCGTATCGCCAGCGCCAAGGACGATAACGCATTGGAAGAGTTGAAAGTGGAGCTTATCGATCGCTTCGGTACCCTGCCGGATGCCACGCGCCATCTGTTGCAGATTGCCGCGCTGCGCCAGCACGCGCAATCGCTGGGCATCAAACGTATCGAAGGCAATGAAAAAGGCGGATTTATCGAGTTTAGCGCCCACAACCGGGTCGATCCTGCACACCTGATTGGCCTGTTACAGCGCGATCCTCGCGTCTATCGTTTGGATGGCCCTACCCGCTTGAAATTTATTAAAGACCTCAGCGAAAGGCCACAGCGTATCGATTTCATCGCTGGACTGCTGACTGACATGGCGCAACATACCTTGGCGGCATAAACCTGCACCGTGGTGGCTGCTAGGGTTTAGCCACCACGGTGTGTAGGGTTGACGATGACCACAAGCCAAAAGCGCGACAATCGGATACGCAACCCCGTTTATCCTGAAAAAGATGAGCCTCTATACAAGCCGCTTTACACGCAGTAAAATCCCCGCCTTTTTCTTGTTACCGGGAGGGATAACATGTTTATCGGCTTTGACTACGGCACGGCCAACTGTTCCGTTGCACTGATGCAAAATGGCACGCCACGCCTGTTGCCACTGGAAAACAACTCTCCCTATCTCTCATCCATGCTGTGCGCGCCGACGCGTGAAGCCGTCAGCGAATGGTTGTGGCGTCATCATCACGTCGAGGCCGAAGGCGAAAATGCGCAACTGCTGCGGCGCGCCATCAGCTATAACCGCGATGAAGATATTGCCGTTGAACCTCAGAGCGTACACTTTGGGCAAGCGGCGCTGGCGCGTTATATGGATGACCCGCAAGAAGTGTGGTTCGTGAAATCCCCCAAGTCCTTTTTAGGTGCGGTAGGGCTAAAAGCGCAGCAGATCGCCTTTTTTGAAGATCTGGTGTGCGCCATGATGCTGCATATTCGCCAGCAGGCGGAGCTACAGGCGGGAGATGCCATCACGCAGGCGGTGATTGGTCGGCCAATCCATTTCCAAAGTATCGGTGGCGATGCGGCGGATAAGCAGGCACAGGACATTCTTGAGCGCGCCGCAACGCGCGCCGGGTTTTGTGATATCGCCTTTCAGTTTGAGCCTGTCGCCGCCGGGCTGGATTTTGAAGCGACGCTACAGCAGGAAACGCGGGTGCTGGTGGTTGATATTGGCGGGGGCACCACCGACTGCTCTATGCTGCTGATGGGGCCGGCGTGGCACAGCAAGCAAGAGCGTCACGACAGTCTATTGGGTCACAGCGGATGCCGTACCGGCGGCAACGATCTCGATATCCAACTGGCCTTCAAACAGTTTATGCCGCTGCTCGGCATGAATGGCATGACGGAAAAGGGTATTGCCCTGCCGACGCTGCCTTGGTGGAATGCGATAGCCATTAACGATGTGCCAGCGCAGAGTGCGTTTTACAACAATGCAACCCGTACACTGATCAACGAGATGATCCGCGATGCGCGTGAACCTGCACAGGTCAAACGCTTATTGAGCGTCTGGCAGCAACGCTTGAGCTATCGCTTGGTGCAACAAGCAGAAGCCTGCAAAATTGCCTTGTCCGATGCGACCCTGACCGACGCCGCGCTGGCATTTATCGAAACCGCGCTGGCAACACGCGTCTCTGCCGACGAGATGGTGCAGGCGATTGCCCAACCCGTGTCGCAGATTCAAACCCAGATTCGCCAGGCGTTGGATGACAGTGGAACACGCCCAGATGTTATCTATCTGACTGGCGGCAGCGCGCGCTCGCCGCAGTTGCGTCTGGCGGTACAACAAGCATTACCTGATGTGGCTATCGCCAGCGGCGATGATTTTGGTTCCGTCACCGCCGGGTTGGCACGCTGGGCTGAATTATTGTTTCAGCGTTAAGCTTTTGAATGACACGCCCTGCGGGCGTGTCAGATTTCTACTTATGCCTTTTGATTCAGCATAAGTTGTCCATTTCTGTCCAACGGGATTTGGGTGCCGGGATCGCGATCCATTCGGATCTTGCCTTGCTGCGCGCCAATTTTATAAGTGACGTCATAGCCCAGCACTTTCTGGGATTTGTCATATACCGTCTGACAACGCTGTTGCGTCGTGGTGTAGGTATCATTGTTCTGCATATGGCCCTGAACCTGATTGCCAGCATATCCCCCCGCCAACGCTCCCGCCACCGTGGCAATATCCTTGCCTCGGCCACCGCCGACCTGATGGCCCAATACGCCACCGGCCACCGCGCCAAGCACCGACCCTGCCAGACGATTCTCATCTTGCACCGGGCGACGGTGAGTTACGCTGACATCGCGGCACTCCTGACGCGGTGTTTTCACCGTTTCTTTAATGGGTGTTGCCGAGATAACCTGGGCAAACTGCGGCTCGGGTGAAAAAACCTCCATGCTGGCTACCGCCGCTACGCCTAGAGCAGCAGCCACACCGATACCCACCCCCGCTAACATGGATTTGTTCACAGAAACCTCCTGAATGACCGCTCGCACCTGCTTTATTCGCTGTATCCATGAGCGTCAGGGGACAGTGTCCTTAACGTCGGTACCAGCCATTACAGCGTGCGTTGTTTCGTTGATAACTGGCAAAAGTGTGCATTCGAAGCGAAAAAGTGACAATCAGATTAGTTAACCAAAAGCGTAGGTATGTTAATAAAATGCGGTTATTTGGGATTTTTCTTAGGGGGAATTGGCGTTAAGGCGAGATGTTATTCTGAGAGTAAAAAAGCGCTAAATTCTGGCCCTTCAGGACCAGGAAACGTGCCGCCCCAACCGGCAGCACGTTGTAGACCCTGTCGGTTAATGCAGTTTCAAACGCGGGCGAATCACGCGGTTAATACCGCCCACCAACATCATCAACCCGGTTTTGGTGTAGCCGTGCAAGGCAATCTGGTGCATACGGTACAGTGAAATATACACCACGCGCGCAATGCGCCCTTCCACCATCACCGATCCACGCATCAGGTTACCCATCAAGCTGCCGACGGTGCTGAACTTGGACAGCGACACCAGCGAACCGTGATCCTTGTAGACATAAGGCTTCAGCGCCTGACCGTTGAGCTGAGCAAGGATATTGTGATAGCAGCGCGTCGCCATCTGATGCGCCGCCTGGGCACGCGGCGGGACAACGCTGCCGCTCGGTTGCAGGCACGATGCACAATCGCCGATGGCATAGATATTCGGATCGCGTGTGGTTTGCAGCGTCGGTTCCACCACCAGTTGGTTGATGCGGTTGGTTTCCAGACCAGCAATCTCTTTCATAGCATCGGGAGCTTTGATCCCTGCTGCCCACACCATCAAATCGGCTTCGATAAACTCCCCCTCTTTGGTGTGTAAACCGCCGGGTTTCGCTTCCGTGACCATGGTTTTGGTCAGAACGCGTACACCGATATTGGTCAATTCCTGATGTGCGGCGGCAGAAATACGCGGCGGCAGCGCAGGCAAAATGCGCTCCCCAGCTTCCACCAGCGTCACATTCAGTGCCTGATTATCCAACCCGTCAAAACCATAGCTGTGCAGTTGCTTCACCGCATTATGCAGTTCAGCGGAGAGTTCCACCCCCGTCGCGCCACCGCCGACGATAGCAATGTTAACCTTTTCTTTGTCGTCATTCGCGTTTGAGGTGAATTTCAGAAACAGGTTGAGCATTTCATTGTGGAAACGGCGCGCCTGTTTGGGGCTGTCGAGAAAAATACAGTTGTCTTTGACGCCGGTGGTGCCGAAATCGTTAGAGATACTGCCCAACGCGATCACCAGAATGTCATAGGGCAGCGAACGTTCCGCAACCAGCATTTCACCCTGATCGTTATCGATTTCGGCCAGTCGAATACACTGACTTTCACGATCAATGTCTATCAGCGTGCCTAACTGAAAATGGAAACCGTGGTTACGTGCATGTGCCAGATAGCTCAGTGCGTCGATGTCATCATCCATTGAGCCGGTTGCCACTTCGTGCAGCAACGGTTTCCATAAATGACTTTGATTACGATCGACCAAGGTGATCTCAGCTTTGCTTTTGCGCCCCAGCTTATGACCCAGGCTGGTAGCTAATTCCAAACCGCCGGCTCCACCGCCGACAATAACAATTTTTTTAAGTGCTGATGTCAAAACGACCCCCTGATTGTGAACCAATAGTTAATAAGGCGTAAAAAACAATATCCTTATATTACATAGGGTTCTCATAAGTTAAATGCCAAATATGTGGGAAGAATAGCACGACAGGTCATTTGGTCATACCAAAATTGATATATATCAATTTATTTTTTATCCGCTTGATTCGCAGCAAAAAAAATTCTTTTGAATTCATAAAATTATTTTGCAGGTGCGGATATCAGTATAGGACACACGACGTTGGACGAGGAACGTCAAACGTCGTGGCGGTGAAAAGGGAGAGGGTTGTTATCGATTAACCGAGCGTTTTAAACGCTTTAATGCGCTGAAGGTGTGGCGAGATACTCTTGAATTTATGTGTCTGAATGTCGTCCCAGATGACTTCGTAGAACGATCCCAACAGAGCAGCACTGCGCTGGCTATCCAGCATTTCATCATTACGTGACAGCACGGTCAGACAGCGATCACGATTCTTCTCACGGAAATTAGCGACACACTTGGTGGCAATGTCCGCATACTCTTCGGGCCTGTCGATTTTTCCCGCCATGTTCTCTTGCGGGAACAGGTTTGGATTAAAAATGACCTGGCGAATATCACATAAGAAGCCGATACGTTCGGCCCAAAAGCCGCCCAGCCCGACACCACAAATCAGCGGACGCTCATCCTGCGCACGCTGAATCAGTTTGTCGACTTGTTTGAGCAAATGTTGCATGTCATGCCGGGGATGAAGCGTACTGTAACTCAGCAGCTCCACGTCCTGGTCAATAAACTGCAACTGCAACACTTTTTCATGGTTGCCAGGGCTAGTGGAATCAAAGCCATGCAAGTAGATAATCATCTGAACCTCATCCTCCTGATACGACCAACGCCAGACGTCGCCCTTCTATCACAACAGGCGGACGCTTTTTGATAATACACCCGATGGATTGAGTCTGCATTGACCGATGACAGGTTATCTGGCGCGCAGGTGTGTAGCGTATTCATTCGGATTACGCGTGTAGCCCGAGGGCTCGACGCGATGCCGAACCTGCCGCTAAAAACGCCGTTTGCCCCGTTTGATGCCAACACACCTCACACCACATCAGGATAAGATAATCCGCCCAGGGCAACCACTGTTGAACCGATGCGTTCAACGCCTGCGCGCACAAACCGGGGCGCAACTGCTGGTAAGTCTGTAGCAAACGTCGCTGTGATGCAATGTCCAGCCCGTTGCCGCGCACCAACAGCGCCAGTTCCAGTCCAATATCACCATCGGCGGCGTATTCCCAATCGATAAGCAGCAGCGTCCCCTGCGGCGTGATCAAGACATTCTCGCTGTGCACATCAAGGTGCAAGGGTGCCCACGCGAGCAGGTCAGGCGGCGCAACGCGTTGAAAATGGTGGTACCAGCGCAGTAACGCAGGCGTGCGCCGGCACGGATCCATGTGTTGCCAATGGCGGGTAAACTGCATCGGTAAATTCAAACGAAATCCACAGCAGGGCTGACAGTGAAGCTGACTGAGCAGTTGTGCCAGCGATCCGTTTTCCAATACACAGGAAAAATCCTGCGCAGATGCCGTAGCCCCTGCCGCCCATTCCACAATGAGCCAACCGTCGCGGTACACCACAGGCTTCGGGGCCAAATGGCGTGCTGAGAGTTGGCGTAACACCCGGTATTCACGCTGTCTGGATACGCCCAACTGCGCCGCCTCGGTGGTTTGCGGCCGCGCCAGCAGTTCACGTTCGCCCACGCGAACGCGCCAGCAGCCGCGCCCCGAACCGTTCACGGCATCGAAATGAAAACCGGCGGTATCAACCGCCGGAAAGTGTTGCGCAAGCAGACGTTCAAGCGCCACTTTACTGTTGGACGGCAGCATTTCCCGACCATACGATTTCACCGGTTTGCACCAGCATCAGTTGCATGTCCAACTGCGGGGTTTTCACATCACCGCTGACATCGCTGTAGAGCACATACTGCGCGCTCACGTAGCGTGCCAGGCCAATCGCCTTCGTGCGCGAGCCCAGACTGTCCTCTGCCGATAACCCCAGCGTCTGTTTCGCCACGGCCACCTGTTCACGCGGCACCAGCGTAAACGCTTTCCCGTTCCCCAGCGCATCGTAAATCGCCGCTGTCGCCTTCGCGACCGGCAGTGCGCCGTTGGTGTTGTTCTTCACGCTGTCAACCAGCAGGATACTGCCAGGCGCGACACCACTGGCCTGCCGCATTTGCGCCACTAATGGCCCGATGCTGCCTTCCCAGTTCAGTGTTTGAATTTTCGGCGGCGTAGGCACCGACTGCCCCGGCGGCGGCGTGACCACTTCCGGCTGTGACGGTTGTACCGGTTCTATCTGCGCCGGTGGCTGTTGCTCTGGCGGACGGGTCATACATCCGGTCAACACCATTGCCCCGAACAGCAGCACAAGATACTTTTTCATGCTTTCCTCTCTAAACGCTTTTACAGAAACAGATGGAGGCGGACTTGCTGAACATTCTGCCCCTCGTGCGCGCCAGAAATACGCACTTCGCCCTGCGCCTGCACCAGAACGCTACGCACCTCGTCATAAGGCAGCACATCTAACCCTTTTGCGTCATACCAGTAGAAGCGGTACTGCACCGCCACCGCCTGAGATGACGTATTGCGCAGCACCGCCCAAGCGCTTCCCCCCCCACTGCGCGTGGTCAGATCGGGTTTCGAGGCCGTGATCCCGGCGGACAACAAAGAGGCATCAAGCACGAGCGTTTGCCGCTCGTTGATGGTCAACACGGGCGGTGTGCTGGAACACGCGACGGCCCCCAACACCAACACAGCAGATAACAGGTTGCGCACAATCTGGATGTTCATCACGTTAGTCCGATAACAACGGCCCCAGAGGACGACCACCCAGCAGGTGCATATGAATATGATAGACTTCCTGGCCGCCATGGCGATTGCAGTTAACGATCAGACGATAACCGTCTTCATCAATACCCTCGTCGTGCGCGATCTTGCTGGCGACGGTGAACAATCGTCCCAGCGCCTGTTCGTGCTCAGGCAAAACATCGTTTACAGTCGGAATCAATACGTTAGGTACGATCAAAACGTGCGTTGGCGTGCGAGGCGCGATGTCACGAAAGGCCGTCACCAGTTCATCCTGATAGACGATGTCGGAAGGAATTTCCCGGCGGATAATTTTACTGAAAATGGTTTCTTCAGCCATGTTTGAGTTCCTTGTAAACGTGTAATGCCGAATGGTTACGGCAGTATGAGTGACACTTTCGGTTGCTTTCAACCTTCTTTCTGTTTTTTCTTGTTCAGCTATTTGAGTTGCGGCTTTTTCTGCGCTGGCCAGCACCCAATAAAAAAGGGAGCTTACGCTCCCTTTATCACTCCCTGGACAACGAATCAGTGATTACGGATGTACTCATCCATATCCGTTTTCAGGTTGTCAGACTTCGTACCAAAAATCGCCTGTACACCGGAGCCTGCAACCACAACGCCAGCTGCACCCAGTTTTTTCAGGCCTGCCTGATCCACTTTGGCGACATCGCCGACGCTGACGCGCAAACGCGTAATACAGGCGTCCAGATTGGTGATGTTTTCTTTGCCACCAAAGGCAGTGACCAGCGCCGCTGCCATTTCACTGTTGTTCTGCGCAGACTGTTCAGAGGTGCTCTCTTCACGGCCCGGCGTTTTCAGATTCAGTTTGGCAATCAGCACACGGAAGATGGTGTAGTAAGCCAGCGCGTAGCACAAGCCAACAATCGGGAACAGCCACAGATTGCTGCCGTTACCGCTCAGCACCACGAAGTCGATCAAACCGTGGGAGAAGCTGGTGCCATCGCGCATGCCCAGCAGGATACAGATGGGGAACGCCAGGCCCGCCAGAATGGCATGAATCACATACAGGATCGGTGCCACAAACAGGAAGGAGAACTCAATAGGTTCGGTGATCCCGGTCAGGAATGAGGTCAACGCCGCAGAGAGCATGATGCCACCCACTTTGGCGCGATTCTCTGGCTTCGCAGAGTGCCAAATAGCAATCGCCGCCGCAGGCAGACCGTACATCTTGAACAGGAAGCCGCCCGCCAGTTTACCCGCAGTCGGGTCACCGGCCATGTAACGCGGAATATCGCCGTGGAACACTTGTCCCGCTGCGTTGGTGAATTCACCGATCTGCATCTGGAACGGAACGTTCCAAATATGGTGCAAGCCAAACGGCACCAGTGAACGTTCAACAATACCGTACAGACCGAAGGCCAACACGGGGTTCTGATAAGCAGCCCAATGCGAGAACGTCTGGATTGCGGTCCCGACCGGTGGCCAGATAAAGGAGAGCGCCACACCAGTGATAATCGCCGTCAGGCCGGAGATAATCGGCACAAAGCGCTTACCGGCAAAAAAGCCTAGGTATTCAGGCAACTGGATGCGGTAAAAGCGGTTGAACATGTAGGCCGCAATCGCACCGGCGATGATCCCGCCGAGCACCCCAGTATCCGCCAGGTGTTCTTTGATGATCACTTCAGGCGGCAGTTGCAGCACCAGTGGAGCCACCGCTGCCATCGTTTTCACCATAATACCGTAGGCAACAACGGCCGCCAGCGCGGAAACCCCATCATTATTGGTAAAACCGAGGGCTACGCCGATGGCGAAAATCAGTGGCATATTGGCGAATACGGAGTCACCCGCTTGCGCCATCACGCTAGAGACGATGGCCGGCAGCCAGCTAAAGTTTGCCGATCCGACGCCCAGCAGGATACCTGCAATGGGCAGTACGGAAACGGGCAGCATCAGCGACTTACCTACTTTTTGCAGGTTGGCAAATGCATTCTTGAACATAATTGAGTGTGCTCCTGAGTAATAGTGCTTTACGGCGTTATAGCAACAAAAGGCAGGGAGGATACCCTTTGTTATTTGAGGGATTTATCCCTCTTTTAATTTTTACGCAGAGTAAAATAAATGAATCATTCAATGTTTGACTGCTATCACGTTTCATCGCGCCAACAGGTCGAGCAGCGCACAAAATCGCTATTTCTGTGCGTTGTGGGCAGACAGAATCGCTAAAGCTGGCGGCGAAATCACCAACCAGCGCACAGATGAGCGTCAATTAATTACGCGGCACAAAAAAAAACTCAGCCATTTTCAAACACTAGACGGCGGCGGTCAACCGCTGCGAATCGATGTGGAATAGGCGGGAGAAATTGTCTGTGGTAGCCGCCGCTAATTGTGCAATATCAACACCTTTTAGCACCGACAGATACTCGGCAACATCACGCACGTAGGCAGGCTGGTTCTCTTTGCCACGAAATGGCACCGGTGCCAACCACGGGGAGTCAGTTTCAACCAGCAGGCGATCCAGCGGAACAAAGCGGGCGACGTCCCGAAGTTCATCGGCATTGCGAAACGTCACAATGCCTGAAAACGAGATGTAAAACCCCCTATCCAGCAGCGTGCGCGCCGTCGCGATATCCTCAGTGAAGCAGTGCAACACGCCACCACAGCGCTCTACCCCCTCTTCTTTCAGGATATCAAGGGTATCCTGACGTGCCGAACGCGTATGCACGATAACCGGTTTGTTTAATTCACAGCCAACGCGAATATGTTCGCGAAAGGAATCACGCTGCTGCGCCTGGGTTTCCGGCTGATAGTGGTAATCAAGGCCGGTTTCACCCATCGCCACCACGCGCGGATCGGCAGCCAGTTGGCGTAGCTCAGCATAATCATACGGAGCGTCTTGATTCAGAGGATGTACGCCGCACGAATAGGCCACTCCCGGCCGATCGCCGATCAGTTCACGCATGGTGCGAAAACCGGGCAGTGTGGTTGCCACCGCCAGCACAAAGCCGACGTCGCGCGCCCGCGCTTTGGCCAACACATCAGACACATCTTTATGCAGAGATTGATAATCCAGACCATCAAGGTGGCAGTGCGAATCCACTAATAACATGCTATTTACTCAACGCTTATCAAACAGAGAAAGGAGGGAGGGCATTCAGGCTTGCCGTTTGAAACCGTTGCTCCCATTCCAGCAGCACATCGGCCAGCAGGAGTTCACGGTTCACGCCTGTCACCGTCAGGAGTTGATGGCGGCAGCGCAGCCAACGCGCTAGCACCGCATCGATTTCCGCAGTGGGTAATTGGTTGGCTAACAGCGCTATCAGCGCATCCTGATCGAGGTTAACGCGCGCGCTAGCAGCGCCACGCTGTATTTTTAATGCATCTAGCAGTAGCGAGGACAGCCAGTGAATACGCTCCGGTGCGTCTTCGTGGTTCAGTTGCGGCAACAACGAATAAAACGCACGCGCGGGTACCGCATTTGCCAGCGCCTGACATAATGCCGTGCGCTGACGTGCGGTATCGTCTTGCAGCAAGTGCTCAGCCGCCAGCGGTGCACCCGCCTGTAAACGCAGCGCAGTTTGTAGCGCCTGCGCAGATGCAGGGTGTCGTTTATTCAGCCAGACAACGCTCTGCGCTTCGTCAGGCGTAGGCAGATAAAGGTGCAGGCAACGGCTGCGCAACGTCGCCAACAACCGCATTGGCTCATGGCAACCGAGCAGAAAATAGGTCGCTTCTGGCGGTTCTTCCAGGGTTTTTAACAATGCGTTGGCTGCTGCTTCGGTCAACTGTTCGCTGTTTTCAATCCACACCAGCTTCGCACCGCCCTGTCGTGAACGCTGATAGAGGTTTTCCAATACGCTGCGTATCGCATCAACCCCTAATGTCTGTTTGCCCTTTTCCGGGCTGAGGGCATACCAGTCTGGGTGCGTACCTGCCATCATCAATTTACAGGAATGACACTCACCGCAGCTTTTCATGCCCTCCGGCTTCTGGCACAGCACGCGTCGGGATAACGCATACACCAGCGATTCTCGCCCCATACCCGGCAACGCATGCAGCAATACTGCATGGTGCGCTCGCCCCTCCTGATATCCCTCAATCAGTTGCCGATAGGGCCCATTCAGCCAGGGATACCATTCCATGCTTAGCGCTCCTGTACCGACAACGGCACAGCATCTTGTGTCTGTTGCTGACCAAGCCACCGCACCAGTGCGGTTTCAATATCCGCACTCACCTTATCCAGCGACTGCGAGGCATCAATGGTAACGATAGTAGCATCGGCGGCAGCCAGCGCCTGATAGCGTTCGCGGGTGCGGGCAAAGAAATCCAGTGATTCCTGCTCAATACGATCGAGCGCACCGCGCTGGCGTGCGCGGGCCAATCCTTGTTCCGGCGGAATATCCAGGTAAAGGGTAAGATCGGGGCGAAACGCACCCAGCACGGTATCACGCAGTGACTGCATAAGCTGTTGATCCATACCGCGCCCGCCGCCCTGATAAGCCTGCGAGGAGAGATCGTGGCGATCGCCAATCACCCAACTGCCACGTGCCAACGCGGGTTTGATAACATTCTCTACCAGCTGTACACGCGCGGCATAGAGCATCAATAATTCGGCTTTATCCGTGATTCTCTCATCGTCGGCACCTTGTTTTATCAGGTCACGCAACCGCTCGGCCAATGGTGTACCGCCCGGCTCGCGGGTAAAAATCACATCCTGTACGCCGTGCGCCCGTAAGGTTGCCAATACGGTGTTCTGCGCACTGGTTTTGCCTGCGCCTTCCAATCCTTCAATCACGATAAATTTACTGTTCATCCCGTTCCTTCAGCGTTGAGCGGTAAGCGCGTACTGCACGGTTATGATCGGCAAGGTTGGTCGTGAAACGGTGCCCCCCCTTCCCGTCCGCCACAAAATAAAGATAATCTGTTTTTGCCGGATGCGCGGCGGCCTCAAGGGCGGCTCGGCTCGGCATGGCGATCGGGGTCGGCGGCAACCCGGCAATCACATAGGTATTATACGGTGTGGCGGTATCCAACGCGCTACGCGTTATCACACCACGATAATCCTCACCCATACCATAAATCACGGTAGGATCGGTTTGCAGGCGCATGCCAGCGCGTAGACGGTTGACAAATACCGACGCGACCTGAGGACGCTCTTCTTTGACCGCCGTCTCTTTTTCCACGATAGAGGCCATAGTCAACAGTTCTTCCGGCGACGCATAGGGCAACCCCGCCTCACGGTTTTTCCACACCCCGTCCACCACACTACGCATACGATGATGCGCGCGCAGCAGCAGATCGCTATCACGTGTGCCTGCGGTATAGAGGTAGGTGTCAGGGTAGAGCCAGCCTTCCGGGCTCTCCGCTTCTTTAATATCCAGCAGTGCAGCAATCTCTTGCGGTGTTTTATCCTGCACGCTGTGTGTCAGGTAGGGTGCGGTTTTCAACGTTTCCAACCAATCGCGCAGTCGTGACCCTTCGACAAAACGAATAGAGAATTGCGCCTCTTTGCCGCTCGCCAGCAACGCCAGCATCTCCCGTACCGTCATGCCCGGCATAAAACGGTAGGTCCCTGCTTTGAACTTTGCCAATTCGGGCTCCGCACGCAGCAACCACTGAAACAGCACCGTT
Source organism: uncultured Symbiopectobacterium sp. (assembly GCA_964293225.1). Taxonomy (GTDB): domain Bacteria; phylum Pseudomonadota; class Gammaproteobacteria; order Enterobacterales; family Enterobacteriaceae; genus Symbiopectobacterium. The sequence continues at coordinate 101,494 of CAXYYB010000009.1, forward strand.
GGCGGGATCACCTGCTGTTCGGTCAGCGCCGTTTCCAGCGCTTCTCTGCCGGTTCCGGCTGGGAGGGTAAAAATGGTTTCCTGTTCAATCAATAGCGGTGAACGGGCAAACTGTTGCAGGTTATGCCATGCAGCGCCGAGTGCCGAGGCGAGTACTATCACCAGCAGCAGGAAAAATAGCGTCTTCTTTCTTTTCATCATTCAACCATCGACTAACCGTTAGGGCTCAGTAGTTGGTACAACGCTCTGGAGCGATAACACCAGGTATCAATTTGATTGACCGGAAGCACCGGCATCAATGCATTACAAACAAACACTTCATCGGCATCGGCGAGCGTCGTCACGGGTTCACGCACCACCTGTAGCTGATAATCCGGGTATTGGGACAAGTGGGCCATCACCTGCTGACGTGCCACACCGCTCACCCCCGCAACGGACAAATCAGGCGTAAATACCTGACAGCTCTTGCGCCAAAACAAATTGGCCGCACAGCATTCCACCAGGCAGCCCTCGGTGTCAAGCACCACCACATCATCGACACCTTGCGCTTCCATCTCCTGGCGTATCAGGATCTGTTCCAGTCGGTTCAGGTGTTTAATGCCCGCCAAACGTGGATTTTGCCCCAACGTGACCGGACTGATACCAAGGGTGATACCCTGCTTGCGCCATTCAGTGTAGTGAGCAGGGTAGCCCGTCTGCATGACAATACGTGTCGGTTCGCTACACGACAGCGTGCTGTAACCGCGTCCGCCGCTGCCACGGGTTACAATCGTTTTCACTACGCCTTGTTCTACGCCCTGCGCCGCCTGTTCCATTTCGGCTTGCAGTGTATCCCATGCCGTAAATGGAATATGCAAGCGCGCCGTGTCCTGACGTAATCGCGCCATATGCAATGGCAACCACACGATCTTGCCTTCCAGCACGCGTGCGGTGGTAAAGCAGCCATCACCATACTGGAGGCCACGATCGGTAACGGTTATCTGCGCTTGCGCCTGGCCATTTATCCACAACATACGCTGCCCTCACCCAACGGATTCATGAACACTGATGCCAACAACGCCGGGGTAGTGGCAACAGCGTGACGTTCAGAGTGCCAGTAACCCATGACGGCAACAAGTGGCACGTTCTGAATTTTGCGCAGCCCACAACGGTAAGTGACAGGCAAAAAAAAACCCGGTTGCCCGGGCTTTTAGCGGTATCGACGCGCTATTACACGCGGCGGAACACCAGTGAACCGTTCGTGCCGCCAAATCCGAAGGAGTTACACAGGGTGTATTCCATATCGGAAACTTGACGTGCTTCATGCGGTACAAAATCCAAGTCGCAACCTTCGTCCGGGTTATCCAGATTGATGGTCGGCGGAACCGCCTGATCGCGTAGCGCCAGCGCCGTGAAAATAGATTCCACAGCACCCGCCGCCCCTAACAGGTGGCCGGTCATGGATTTGGTTGAGCTCACCATTACGCGGCTCGCTTGTTCACCAAATACCGATTTCACAGCGTGCGTTTCCGCCAGATCGCCCGCAGGCGTTGACGTGCCATGCGCGTTGATATACCCAATCTGGGCCGGAGTGATACCTGCATCGCGCAAGGCATTTTGCATCGCCAACGCTGCGCCAGCGCCGTTTTCCGGCGGTGATGTCATGTGATAGGCATCGCTGCTCATGCCGAAGCCAACGATTTCGGCGTAAATTTTCGCGCCGCGTTTCTTCGCATGTTCATACTCTTCCAGCACCATGATCCCGGCACCGTCACCCAGCACGAAACCATCACGATCTTTATCCCACGGACGGCTTGCCGCCTGAGGGTTATCGTTACGCGTGGACAGTGCACGGGCTGCGCCAAATCCACCAACGCCCAAAGGCGTACTGGCTTTTTCCGCGCCGCCAGCCAGCATAATATCTGCATCGTTGTAAGCAATGATGCGCGCCGCATGGCCAATATTATGCACACCAGACGTACAGGCAGTGGCAATGGAAATACTCGGACCACGCAGTCCGAACATGATGCTCAGATGCCCTGCAACCATATTAACAATGGTGGAAGGGACAAAGAACGGGCTGATTTTACGCGGACCGCCGTTCACCAGTGAACTGTGGTTCTCTTCAATGAGACCCAGGCCACCAATGCCGGAACCGATCGCCGCACCGAAGCGCGTCGCGTTTTCTTCCGTCACTTCAATACCGGAATCGCGCATGGCGTTAATGCCAGCAGCAATGCCGTATTGGATAAAGGCATCCATCTTGCGCGCTTCTTTGCGCAAGATGAACTCCTCGCTATTGAAATCCTTTACTAAGCCAGCAAAACGGGTTGCATAGGCAGTAGTATCGAAATGGTCGATCGGGCTGATGCCACTCTGACCGGCAAGAAGAGCAGTCCAGGTGGACTCAACTGTATTGCCGACAGGAGTTAACATGCCCAGTCCGGTCACAACTACACGACGCTTAGACACGCTTGTCCTCCAGGGAGGGAAAATATGACACTGCGGGACAAAGAAAACTTAGGCGGTCGAGTGACCGCCTAGATATGTTCGCTTACTGCTGGTTAGCCTGAATAAAATCAATGGCTGCCTGAACAGTTGTGATTTTTTCTGCTTCTTCGTCTGGAATTTCAGTATCAAATTCTTCTTCCAGCGCCATTACCAGTTCAACGGTGTCAAGAGAATCCGCGCCGAGGTCATCAACGAAGGAAGCGTTGTTAACCACTTCTTCCGGTTTAACACCAAGCTGTTCAACGATGATTTTCTTAACGCGTTCTTCGATAGTGCTCATACTCTTAAATTTCCTATCAAAACTCGCTTTCGCGATGGTTTTCGTAGTGTATAAAATGTTGAAAAAGATGCAACAAAATCCCGGCTGGTCTAACCACGATTTTGTGCTATTTTGCGGTTTTCACCGCAAATAACGCAAATAAATTCCGAGCTATTTAGATCATATACATGCCGCCGTTGACATGCAATGTCTCACCCGTAATATAACCAGCCTCATCGGAGGCCAAAAAAGCAACAGCACTGGCGATCTCTTTCGCGTCCCCAAGACGGTTCGCGGGAACCTGGCTCAAAATGCCTGCACGTTGTTCTTCTGTCAATGCCTGCGTCATATCGGTTTCGATAAAACCTGGCGCAACCACATTGACCGTAATACCGCGTGAGGCCACTTCACGCGCCAGCGACTTGCTAAAACCGATCAGGCCCGCTTTCGCTGCCGCATAGTTCGCCTGCCCGCCGTTCCCCATGGTTCCGACGACGGAGCCAATGGTAACGATACGGCCAAAGCGTTTTTTCATCATGGCACGTAACACCGCTTTTGACAGACGGAATACCGATGTCAGATTGGTGTCGATAATATCTTGCCACTCGTCGTCTTTCATTCGCATCAACAGGTTATCACGCGTAATGCCGGCGTTGTTGACCAAAATGTCGATTTCACCGAAATCCGCACGAATCGCTGTCAATACTGCCTCAACGGACGCCTGATCGGCGACATTGAGCATATAGCCTTTGCCATTGGCACCCAACCACTCGCTGATGGCTTGCGCGCCATTTTCGCTGGTCGCGGTTCCCACCACGGTGGCACCGCGTGCCACCAGCGTTTCTGCTATCGCACGGCCAATACCGCGGCTTGCGCCTGTTACCAGGGCAATTTTTCCTTCAAAGCTCATGGTACTCTCCGTTTTATTGTTCCAGGGCCGCAGACAGTGAAGCCGGATCGTTAACCGCCGCCGCACTCAAGGTATCAACAATACGTTTTGTCAGCCCGGTCAACACTTTGCCCGGTCCCACTTCCAGCAAGCTCTCAACGCCTTGCGCTGCAACATTGGAGACACACTCGGTCCAGCGCACCGGACTGTAAAGCTGTTTCACCAACGCCGCACGAATGGCATCGGGATCGGTTTCGCTACGCGCATCAACGTTGTTAATCACCGGAATGGCTGGCGTAGTAACTGTAATCGTTTTTAACGCCTCTGCCAGTTTTTCTGCCGCAGGCTTCATCAACGCGCAGTGAGAAGGCACACTCACCGGCAACGGCAACGCACGCTTGGCCCCGGCAGCTTTGCAAGCCGCACCGGCACGCTCAACGGCTTCTTTGTTACCCGCGATGACGACCTGACCGGGTGAGTTAAAATTCACCGGAGAAACCACTTGCCCCTCGGCAGACGCTTCACAGGCAGCAGCGATCGCATCATTATCCAGACCAATGATAGCGTACATCGCCCCCGTCCCTTCCGGCACGGCGTCCTGCATCAATTTGCCACGCAGTTCAACCAGACGCACCGCTTCCTGAAAGTCCAGAGCGCCAGCGCACACCAGCGCCGAATATTCGCCCAGACTGTGACCAGCCATCAACGCGGGCTGTTTGCCGCCCTGCTGCTGCCACACGCGCCAGATCGCGACCGACGCCGTCAACAGTGCCGGTTGGGTTTGCCAGGTTTTATTCAGTTCTTCCGCTGGACCTTGTGCCGTGAGCTGCCACAGATCGTAACCCAATACCTCAGAAGCCTGGGCAAAGGTGTCTTGTACTACCGGGTATTGTGCCGCCAGCTCAGCCAGCATGCCGACTGTCTGGGATCCTTGCCCCGGAAATACCATTGCAAATTGCGTCATATTAAACGTCCCGTTTGATCAAAAACGAACCAGCGCAGAACCCCAAGTGAACCCGCCGCCAAAGGCTTCCAGCAGGATCAATTGTCCGGGTTTTATCCGCCCATCGCGCACCGCTTCATCCAGCGCGCTGGGAACGGAAGCGGCCGACGTATTGCCGTGACGATCGAGAGTCACCACAACCTTGTCCATGCCCATACCCAATTTCTTCGCCGTGGCACTGATGATACGCAGGTTAGCCTGGTGCGGTACCAGCCAATCCAGCTCACTCTTATCGAGCTGTGCGGCATGCAGCGTTTCTTCAACGATATGCGCCAGTTCCGTCACGGCAACTTTAAACACTTCGTTGCCCGCCATGGTCAGGTAGGCCGGTTGATCCTGATGCGCACGATCCTGATGAGGCAGCGTCAACAGTTGACCATAGCGGCCATCTGCATGCAGGTGGGTGGACAGGATACCGGGTTGTTCCGACTGGCCCAACACGACCGCACCCGCACCGTCACCAAACAGAATGAGAGTACCGCGATCGGCAGGATCCAGCGTGCGCGCCAGCGTGTCTGAGCCAATCACCAGCGCGTAATCTACCGCACCGTTTTTAATGTATTGATCGGCAATGCTGAGCGCATAGGTAAACCCTGCGCAAGCCGCAGCGACGTCAAAGGCGATGGTATCGCGGATCTCCAGCATCTGCTGAACCTGGCAGGCCGCACTGGGAAACGCGTGCGTAGAGGACGTGGTTGCCACAATCAGCAAGCCAATCTTGTCCTTATCGATGCCTGCCATCTCCAGCGCATTCAGCGCGGCTTGATGTCCCATGGTCGCCACGTTTTCATCCGGCCCGGCAATGCGGCGCTCACGGATACCGGTGCGCGTCACAATCCATTCATCGGAAGTGTCGACCAATTGTTCTAAATCAGCGTTCGTCCTGATTTGTTCAGGCAAAAAGCTGCCCGTTCCGATTATTTTAGTATACATGTACGCTCAGTCACTCTTGGGTAATACAGTTTTCAGGCGCGCCGCAATCCTGTCGGGAAGTTGCCGCTGCACCGCCTGCATTGCCTGTTCGATAGCGACGGCAAACGCCCGTTGGTTCGCCGCGCCATGGCTTTTTATCACGGTGCCCCGCAGCCCTAACAGACATGCGCCATTATATTGATCAGGATTGAGATGACCGAACCGTTTCGCCAATCGTCTTTGGATAAAACGGCCGATCAACGTGAGCCACCACGCCTGCTTCGCTTTACGTCCGACATCGGTTGACGACGATTTGAGCAGTGACAGGAACATCCTTACCACGCCTTCCATCGTCTTCAATGTGACATTACCCACAAAGCCGTCACAGACCATCACGTCGGTTTTGCCCGTCAGTAACTCATTGCCCTCAAGATAACCAATATAGTTAATCGAGGGCGTATTCTTTAACTGCGCGGCCGCATCGCGAATCGCGGCCAGGCCTTTGGTCTCTTCTTCGCCGATGTTCAGCAGGGCAACGCGCGGATTGTCTAGCGAGAGCACTTCTTCGGCCATCACTGAACCCATCACGGCAAACTGTACTAATTGCGCGCTGTCACACTCGACGTTGGCACCCAAATCCAGCACCACCGTTTTGCCCTGCTGCTGATGCGGCAACATTGTCACCAAGGCAGGACGATCGATACCTTCCAACGGCTTGAGCAGCAGTTTTGCCAGTCCCATCAAGGCACCGGTATTTCCTGCACTCACGCACGCCTGTGCCCTACCCGTTTTAATCAGTTCCAGCGCAATGCGCATCGACGTACCACGGCTGGCACGGATCGCTTGCGACGGACGCGCATCACTCGCAATAACCGATTCAGCCGGCACGATTTCCAACCGGGACAGTAAAGCAGAATCGACTTTGGCGAGTAATGGATGAAGCGCAGCGGGATCGCCGACCAATAACAAGTGAAGACCCGGATTAGAAGCCAGTGCCTGCAATGCCGCAGGCACCGTTACGCAGGGACCGACGTCCCCGCCCATTGCATCTAACGCCAGTGTGAGGCGTGTCAAGGTATTGCCTTGCTAATAATTCGCGAGAATTATTTGGCAATAACCTTGCGACCGCGGTAGTAACCATCCGCAGTGATGTGGTGACGCAGATGAGTTTCGCCAGAAACTTTGTCTACGGAAACAGAAGAGGTGGTCAGCGCATCGTGAGCACGACGCATACCACGTTTGGAACGGCTAGGTTTGTTCTGTTGTACGGCCATGGACCTTACTCCTTAATTACTTACGCTTTAAACTGGCTAATACGGCAAACGGGTTCGGTTTCTCCACCTCTTCAGGCAGTTTACCGAACACCATGTCCGCTTCGGACACTTCACAGTGTTCAGAATCATGTACCGGAGCGATGGGCAGTACGAGAATAATCTCATCTTCAACCATCGCCAGCAAATCGACCTCGCCAAACTCATCGACATCGATTGGCTCATACGCTTCCGGCAGAGCCTCTGCCTGCTCGTCATTGACGACAGGACTGAAACAAAATGTGGTGTGAATCTGATGTTCGAACGGTTTTTGGCAGCGCTGGCACATCAGCGTAACGTCCACTTGTGCACTGCCGTTAATCACCGCCAGGCGCTGATTATCGATATTAAACGATAAAGAGACCTGAACATCACTATCCACACTGACCACAGACTCGGCAACGCGTGCAACTTGTTCAACCGTGTAGACACCAACATAGTCTAAACGTTTTTGAGCCGTGCGAACCGCATCCAGGGTCAGGGGTAATTTTACCTTTTGCATAGGGCGCGCATATTAACGTCGTAACGACATAGAGTCAAAGGAAAAGGCGGCGTTGTCTTACTATTTTATCAAGATTCGCGATCGCCCAGATTCGCTTTCACAGCGGCGCACAGTGTAAAATGCCTTTTTTGATTACGCTACGGTTTATCGTAAAAATTATGTCTCAGATTGTGCTTGCCTCTACCTCCCCTTACCGTAAAAGCCTGCTCGCTAAGCTGGGGCTGCCTTTTCAGTGTGCCACTCCTGATATCGATGAAACCCCACGTCCGCAAGAAAGCGCCCTCGCGCTGGTTGAGCGCTTAGCGCGGGAGAAAGCGCAAGCGCTGGCTACGTGCTATCCCTCACACCTGATAATCGGTGGTGACCAAGTCTGCGTGCTTAACGGTGTCATTACCGGAAAACCACTGATACCGGAAAATGCGGCGCAGCAGTTACGTCAGGCCAGCGGTAATTGTGTCACCTTTTATACCGGTTTAGCGCTGCTCAACAGCACCAGCGGTGTGTTGCAATCGCTGGTTGAACCCTTTGACGTGCATTTTCGTGCGCTGAGTGAAGCAGAGATTGCTGCCTATCTGGCGCGAGAGCAGCCTTGGCTCTGTGCAGGCAGTTTCAAAAGTGAAGGGTTGGGTATTACTCTGTTTGATAAACTGTCTGGGCGCGATCCGAATACGCTGGTTGGCCTGCCGTTAATTGCGCTGTGCGACATGCTGCGCGGTGAAGGCGTCAATCTGTTAACGTTGGCTGGGTTGGGTGAATGAAGCAATAAAAACGCCAGCGCGAAGCTGGCGTTTTTACGGTAAAACACGGCGGGTATTATTTCTGCTGCCGCAACACCTGCAAGCAGTGGCGCAATGCCCCATCAAGTGGGGCTTCGACACGCATCATCTCACCGGTACCGGGATGCTCAAAACTTAACGACTGCGCATGCAAGAACAAACGCGACAGCCCGGTGGCAGCCAGTTGCCGGTCAAATTCTCTATCGCCATAGCGATCGTCGAACGCGATAGGATGACCGGCGTGCAGCGTATGTACGCGGATCTGGTGGGTACGCCCCGTCACCGGGCTGGCACGCACCAGCGTCGCCTGTTCAAAGCGTTCTTCTACCTTGAAACGGGTTTCTGAGGGTTTCCCTTCGCTACTGACACGCACCACGCGCTCACCGCTTTGCAAAATATTCTTTAACAGCGGTGCCTGCACCACTTTGCAATGGGATTGCCACTGACCGCGTACCAGCGCCAGATAATTTTTCTGCATGCCCTTGAGCCGCAGTTGCTCATGCAGCGCACGCAGCGCCGACCGTTTTTTTGCGATCAGCAATACGCCTGACGTATCGCGATCGAGCCGATGCACCAACTCCAGAAAGCGCGCTTCAGGCCGCAGCGCGCGCAGCCCTTCAATGACGCCAAAACTCAGCCCGCTGCCACCATGTACCGCCGTACCGGAGGGTTTATTGAGCACGATCAGGCTGTCATCTTCATACAGAATGCAATCGGCCAATGCGGCCACTTTACCGAGACTGGCAGACACCGCGGGTTCATCACGCTCCGCGACGCGTACGGGCGGAACGCGCACTACATCGCCATCCAGTAGCTTATATTCCGGCTTGGTACGTTTTTTGTTCACACGCACCTCACCTTTACGCAAGATGCGATAAATCATACTTTTCGGCACGCCTTTGAGCCGCGCCAGCAAAAAGTTGTCGATACGCTGCCCTGCTTCATCGGCAGAAACTGCGATAAATTGTACTGATGGATTCTCTGTTTTCATGATGCGCGATTCTAAATAGCCCGTGCAGATAGCGCCACTCCTTTTTATGTGCTTAACTGTCTGTCAGGTACTTTATGGGCGGTTACCGAGATATTGGGCCAACTGATTGCCATCAAACGTGCGGACTTCAGTCATACTGCTCGCACACGTGATTAAAATCAGGAAAACAATCTTGTTGCACATCCGTAAAGTCACCTTGCTATAACAGTACCAGCAATGGAATAATGCTGTGGTTTTACCCGCCTATCTTCCTGAAACAGTGGAAAGGGCAAAATAGGTAAATTTGCCTGATAACGCATAAACGCAGCAATGGCGTAAGACGTAATGCGTAATCAAGCAGTTAGCGGGCTGCGGATGGCAGCTTGACCGGTAAATGGAATCAGATCTGGTGACCCTTCTTCAGAAGCTGTTCCCTCAATAAATGTGCTGTTTTCCACCAGGAAATACAGGCTACCGAAATATGCGCCTCTATGCAGGCGACAACCGGGAGGTTGACGTCCCTGCGATAAGCCACGAGGCCATCGGTGAACCCGGTCATTCAGCATCTTTGTCCGTAGCTCTATCAATGATGCAAGTAAAAATAACGAGTAAGTTAAGATGAAAAGAATGTTAATTAACGCGACTCAGCAAGAAGAGTTGCGTGTTGCTTTGGTTGATGGCCAACGGCTCTACGATTTGGACATTGAAAGCCCAGGCCATGAGCAGAAAAAAGCCAATATCTATAAAGGAAAAATCACCCGCATCGAACCCAGTCTTGAAGCTGCTTTTGTCGATTACGGCGCAGAAAGACACGGTTTCCTTCCGTTAAAAGAGATTGCTCGCGAATACTTCCCCAGTAACTATGCTTCCCACGGTCGCCCCAACATCAAAGACGTGTTGCGCGAAGGACAGGAAGTCATTGTTCAGGTTGACAAAGAAGAGCGTGGCAACAAGGGTGCAGCGCTGACCACCTTTATCAGCCTGGCAGGCAGCTATCTGGTGTTGATGCCAAACAACCCGCGTGCAGGTGGCATTTCTCGTCGCATTGAAGGAGACGATCGCACCGAACTGAAAGAAGCGCTGAGTTCGCTCGAACTGCCTGATGGCATGGGGCTTATCGTACGTACTGCGGGTGTTGGCAAGTCTGCCGATGCACTTCAGTGGGATCTGGCATTCCGTTTGAAACATTGGGACGCCATCAAAAAAGCAGCAGAAGGCCGCCCTGCACCTTTCCTGATTCATCAGGAAAGCAATGTTATCGTTCGTGCATTCCGCGACTACCTGCGCCCGGATATCGGTGAAATCCTTATCGATAACCCGAAAATCCTCGACCTTGCCAAAGAGCATATTTCTGCCCTGGGTCGCCCGGATTTCAGCAGCAAAATCAAATTGTACAGCGGTGAAATTCCGTTGTTCAGCCACTATCAGATCGAATCACAGATTGAATCCGCCTTCCAGCGCGAAGTGCGTTTGCCTTCCGGCGGCTCCATTGTCATCGATACCACTGAAGCGTTGACGGCGATCGATATCAACTCGGCCCGCGCAACACGCGGCGGCGATATCGAAGAAACCGCCTTCAACACCAACCTTGAAGCGGCTGATGAAATCGCCCGCCAGTTACGTCTGCGCGACCTCGGTGGCTTGATTGTCATCGACTTTATCGACATGACGCCGGTTCGTCACCAGCGTGAAGTGGAAAACCGCCTGCGCGACGCCGTTCGTCAGGATCGCGCACGTATTCAGATTGGCCGCATCTCCCGCTTTGGCCTGCTGGAAATGTCCCGTCAACGGTTGAGTCCGTCACTCGGTGAATCCAGCCATCACGTCTGTCCGCGCTGTAGCGGGACAGGTACTATCCGTGATAACGAATCCCTGTCGCTCTCTATTCTGCGTTTAATCGAAGAAGAAGCGCTGAAAGAGAACACCCGGGAAGTTCACGCTATCGTGCCAGTGCCTATCGCGTCTTATCTGCTGAACGAAAAACGCGAAGCCGTGAATGCCATCGAGAAACGTCAAGGTGGCGTGCGCGCCGTTATCGTGCCGCACGATGGCATGCAAACGCCGCACTACCACGTTCTGCGCGTGCGTAAAGGTGAAGAAAAGACCACGCTCAGCTATCTGCTGCCACAGCGCCTTGATGCAGAGGCGCAACAAGTTCAGGAAGAGCAATCTCTGGAGCGTAAGGTTCCTGAGCAACCAGCGTTGGCCACGTTCACCATGCCTGACCTGCCTGAATCGCCAGTCATCACACCGAAACCAGCGGCAAAACCCGCACCGGAGCAAGCCGCTACGCCTGCAACGCCTGGTCTGTTTGGTCGTCTGTTCGGCGCGTTGAAAAACATGTTTGCTGGTGCAGAAAGCCAGCCGGAAAGCACCAACACGCAAGAAGTCACCTCGACAGAGCAGCGTCAGGAGCGTCGTTCCGGTCGTCGTCAAGGCTCAAACAACCGTCGCGATCGTAATCAACGTGACGGCAGCCGTGATGGCAACAAGGAAAGTCGTGACGGCAACCGCGAATCCCGCGATGAGAACCGTCGCAACAAACGCCAGAACGCACCGACGGTGACGGAAACTGCCGCCCCAGTTGAAGAAACGGTAGAAAAAGCGCCGCGTGACGATCAGCAACGCCGTGAACAACGTGCAGAGCGTCAACGTCGTCGTCAGGATGAAAAACGTCAGGCCCAGCAAGATGTTAAAGCCCTGAACCGTGATGAAGAAAGCGCGCAGGAAGAAAGTGAACAGGAGAAACCGACGCCGCTAATGCCACGCCGTCAGCGCCGCCAGTTGACACAGAAAGTGCGTATCATTGATGGTGAGGCAGCAGCACACGCTGATAGCCAGGTTGAAGCATCAACATCCCCTGCACTGGTAGCAGAACACGCGCTGCCGCTGTTGACGGACACTGCGGTAAACGCGCCTGCGGAAACCGACGCTAACGCCGAGCAGGCTGATGCAGGCCGTAATGATGCGAATATGCCACGCCGTTCGCGTCGTTCACCGCGTCATCTGCGCGTGAGTGGTCAACGTCGTCGTCGCTATCGTGATGAGCGTTATCCGACACAATCGCCGATGCCGTTGGCGCAGGCTTCTGCTTCGCCGGAAATGGCGTCTGGTAAAGTGTGGGTCCGCTATCCGGTAGCTGCATTGGCACACAATGACGAGCTGTCGACTGAGTTAACACCGGCTATCGAAGCACCGATCGCGGCACTGCCGGTCATTGCTGCACCTGACGCCGAAGCACAGCCTGTCGCTACGCCAGTGGCTGAGGTCGTCGTCGCACCTACCTTAGACGACACCGTCAGCACCGCGCCTGTTGCCTCTGAACATGTCGCACAAGACGCCGTCGAAGCACCGGCCCTCGTTGAGCAGGCCGTAGTCCCTGAAGCAGTCGTAGCAGCAGAACCTGTTGCCTCGGTACAACCCCCTGCTGTCGAGGAACAACCGGTAGTGACAGCAAGCGCAGAGTCAGTGTCTGTTGAAGCCGTTGAAGCAGTTGAAGAACAGGCAGCAGTAGCGGAGAGCGCTCAGGCAACGGAAGAAGCCGCGCCAGCGGTTGCTGACGTTGACACGGTTGACGTAGAAACGACAGAAGCAGCCGATGCGATTGATGCCGTTGCACCGGTTGCCGCCGTTGAACCTGCACCTGTGGTTGCCGAGCCATCGGTTGCGACCACGGTTCGTACAGTAGTACAACCGTTACGCAGCGCGTCTAAGCAACAGCACTCAGCTTCAGCACCAATGACCAAAGCACCGGCGCCAGCCTACGAGGCGGAAGCACCGCGCCACAGCGATTGGGTACGCCCGACCACCGAGTTCGCCGGTAAAGGCAGCGCGGGCGGTCACTCTGCCGTCAACCACGCGACAGCAGCAGCAGCAAAACCCGCCGCGTTTGAGTAAATACGCCGTCCAGGCACAAAAAACCCCTCCTCGGAGGGGTTTTTTATATCCGAATTAACACTGCCGCCACTTAAACCAGCGCGCGCAGCGGGGTGATCACCATACCCAGCGTTTTGCCTTCCAATTCGGCAACCAGTTGCTGAAAGTGCGGGGTTGCTTCGTGCTCCGTCAACACGTCACGGCTTGCCCAGCGTTCAAAAAAGACGAACGTACCCGGCGCTTCCAGTGATTCGTGCAGATCGTATTGCAGGTTTCCTGCTTCGGCTCGACTGGGGGCTACCACCTTTTTCACCGCTTGTGCTACGGCATCGACGTGTTCTGGTTTAGCCTGAATACTGGCGACAATACGCAATTCCATCTGTTGCTCCTGTTAGGTATCCCAACGGGCCTTGAATGGCCTGACTGAGAAATTAGCGATGGGACTTACCATACGCTACTCTTTCCCTGCCGTGTACCCTGCACCGCCATCGTTAGCACAGAACGCCACGCATTTCGAATACCGTTTCGCCAGCAACAAACGGGTGCATTCCCCGCACTTTGCGCTTATGCTTGTGTCCCGCCGTATCTGCTCGTGACATTTAGCATTTAGCCCGCTGGAGCGCTTTTCATGACAACACTGTCTACCGTATTAAAAATTCGCCGTCCTGATGACTGGCATCTTCACCTGCGCGACGATAACGTACTCGCAACCGTGTTGCCGTTCACCAGTCGTCATTTTGGCCGCGCGATTGTAATGCCCAACCTGACACCGCCGATCACCAGTATCGCCAGCGCATTGGCCTATCGTGAGCGCATCCTCGCTGCGATCCCAGCGGGGGATGATTTTCAACCGTTGATGACTTGCTACCTGACCGATTCGCTGGACGCGAAAGAGGTGGTGGCAGGTTTCCAACAAGGGGTATTTACCGCCGCCAAGCTCTATCCGGCACACGCAACCACCAACTCCAGTTTTGGTGTAACCGATGTCGCCTCTCTCTACCCGATCCTCGAACAGATGGCAGACATCGGCATGCCGCTGCTGATCCACGGCGAAGTGACCGATCCAGCGATCGATATTTTCGACCGCGAGGCCCGCTTTATCGAATCAGTGATGGAGCCGCTGCGCAAACGCTTCCCTACGCTGAAAATCGTGTTTGAACACATAACAACCCGCGAAGCAGCGCAGTATGTGTTGGACGGCGATCGCTATCTGGGTGCAACCGTGACGCCGCAACACCTGATGTTTAACCGCAACCACATGCTGGTGGGCGGAGTGCGGCCTCACTTGTATTGCCTGCCGATTCTGAAACGTAATATTCATCAACAGGCACTGCGCGATGCGGTCGCCAGCGGTTCTGACCGTTTCTTCCTCGGTACAGATTCTGCCCCCCATGCGCGCCACAAGAAAGAAGCGAGTTGCGGCTGTGCCGGTGTGTTTAACGCGCAGGCCGCGCTCTGTGCTTACGCGACCGTGTTTGAAGAGATTGGCGCACTGGATAAGTTAGAAGCGTTCTGCTCGCTCAATGGACCCGCCTTTTATGGTTTGCCCGTCAATGAAGGCTGGATTGAGCTGCATAAAGCGCCCACGACGTTCCCGGAAAGCATCGCGTTAGGTGATGACGCGCTGGTGCCCTTCCTTGCAGGCCAAACCCTGAACTGGCAAGTCCGTTAATATTCCCGCCCGTGCGCTGCACGGGCTTTTAACGGCCTTTGCGTTCCACTGCCAGATATTTTTATCCCCCTATTGCTCCCCCTCGCCTTTAACTGTATAAATAACCAGTCAATTAAAGGAGAGTATCATGCGCGTAGAACTCACATTAGCCAAATCAGCCCCCTTACCCGCTGGCGCCATTGAAGCATTGACGCACGAATTGACCCAGCGCGTACACCGTCATTATCCCGATAGCGCCATTCAGGTGCGTTATGCTGCGGCCAACAATCTGAGCGTATTAGGAGGAAACAAGGATGATAAAGCGTTAATTTCCGAAATCCTTCAGGAAACGTGGGAGAGTGCCGACGATTGGTTTAGTGCGGAATAATCACTAGCATTAATAATCGAGACCTTCTATTTTATCCTTGTAGTCTTCACACAAGCTGGTAAAGGGTCGATGACGGAGGGACATGACAATGACGGTAGAGAAACCAGAACAAGCCATGACGTTCGGCGAACTATTAGCGCTGATTGGTGACCAGCAGCACAAGATTGATGCGTTGGAACTGGCGTTTTCCTCCCTGGCATTTGCATTGGATGAAAGAACGGCACAGCTGTTACTGCATAATCTGAAACTGGAATCACACAACGAAAATCGCTCAGAACAGACCAAAAAACATCTGGCATTGCTTATTGCCGTGTTTGAAAAACATGCCGGTATCAGTGCCGAATGATGTCTTTTTCGCCCGCCTTACTGATATCCCCTTGAAATTTGGGGATATCATATCCAGAAATTTTTCTTTGCAAAAAGACTCAAAATAACTCACCTGCTGAACAGAAGTCACAGTATACTTAAGTTGCTCTTGTCAATAAGGAGCCGCCCAAGCCTCGTTAGTCACTCACGTTAGTAACTAGTCAATAAGGGGTATGTATGGACAGAAAAAGTGAAGTTATTCAGACACATCCTCTCGTAGGATGGGATATCAGCACCGTTGACAGTTATGACGCCATGATGATCCGCTTGCATTATTTAACCACCCCAGACCAGGCTCCCGCAGACGCAAACGTAGGCCGAACTTTATGGCTTACTACCGATGTAGCAAGGCAACTTATTTATATTCTTGAAGCGGGTATCGCTAAAATCGAGTCGACAGATTTTCAGCCACAAGATTTGCTTAAGCATTAGACTACCGATTTCACAGTAATCGATTATCCCCTGACAACACCGCCTGATGGCGGTGTTGTCATATTCAGAGTGCTTAAGTTTCGCGCTTAGCCGCACGTCATGAATATCCTGTCACTGTTCATTACTGCCGTTTTCGTCAGGGACCGGGATACGCAACGCCCCTCTAAGCCGATCGCGAGATTTATTAAAAATCTTCATGCTGGTTTCCCGTCCACGACGCCGCTCACGCTGTTCTTCCAGCGGCAACGCCAACTCAGTCTGACAGGCATCGCTACAACAGCCCTGGTAGGCAGCCTGACAACGGGGACACTGAATGAACAATAAGTGACACCCTGCATTGCGACAGTTGGTGTGGGTATCGCACGGCGAACCACATTGATGGCAGTGGGCGATGACATCGTCAGTAATGCGTTCTCCCATGCGCTCATCGAAGACAAAGTTTTTACCCACGAATTTTACCGGTAGGCCCTGAGCCTTGGCCTGACGGGTATATTCAATGATGCCGCCTTCAACATGATAGACATTCTTGAAACCCTGATGGCGCATATAGGCACTGGCCTTTTCACAGCGAATACCGCCAGTGCAATACATCACGATATTTTTGTCCCGCGACTCAGCCAACATTTCAGCTGCCATCGGCAATTGTTCACGGAAGGTATCAGAAGGCACTTCAAGCGCATTTTCAAAATGCCCTACTTCATATTCGTAATGATTGCGCATATCGACAAACAGCGTATCCGGATCGTCAGCCATGGCGTTAACCGCCTCGGCTTTCAGGTAGGTGCCAACATTACTGGGGTTAAAGGTCGGATCGTCGATGCCATCCGCAACAATACGATCGCGAACTTTCATGCGCAGCACCCAAAAGGATTTTCCGTCATCATCCAGCGCCACATTCAGCCGGATGTTGTCCAGTGCCGGATGCGCGCTATACAACACCGCCTTGAAGTCGTCAAAGCGACTGGCTGGTACGCTTACCTGTGCATTAATGCCTTCAGCCGCCACATAAACACGGCCAAATACCTGACATTGTAGAAAGTGCACATACAGGTTATCGCGAAACGCCTGAGCATCATCAAGCGCAAAATATTTATAAAAAGAAACTGTGGTGCGCGGCTCGGTTTCCGCCAGCATGCGCGCTTTCAGTTCCTCATTGGAAACACGGTTGTGTAACACTGGCATGGTGTACGTTCCTGTCTTCAGCGAGGGGTTAACCAGATTATAACGTTACGGCGACATGTGCGTAACGCGCGGGATTATAGCCGATCGCGGCAATTACGCCAGAGGAGGAATTCGTGCGGCAGGGAGAAAATCGTCGACACGGTAAAAATATCTCAGCGTATGATGGTTTATTCATTTCTTCTTGGATAAGGTAACCACCATGAGTCGGCTATTTACCCCACTCGCACTCGGCCCCGTCACCCTGCCCAACCGCATTATCATTGCACCTATGTGTCAGTATTCGGCCCAGAACGGTTTGGCTACCCCCTGGCACACTATGCATTTAGGTAACCTTTCCCACTCAGGTGCCGGGTTGCTGATCGTTGAAGCGACAGCCGTTGTGCCTGAAGGTCGTATATCCCCTCAGGATCTGGGTCTGTGGAATGACGAAACCGAGCAAGCTCTCGCCACGGCGGTCAATGCGGTTAAGGCCTACTCTGCTATGCCGCTGGGTATTCAGTTGGGCCACGCCGGGCGCAAAGCCTCCACCGCAGTACCATGGCAAGGGCGGGCACGCATCAGCGAACAGCAAGGAGGTTGGCAGCCTGTTGCCCCTTCAGCCCTGCCTTATGATGACAATGACGCTTCACCAGCGGCGATGACAACACAGCAGATTGCGGATGTCGTCGCGGCTTTTGCCACTGCCGCACAGCGCGCCGATCGCATTGGATTTGATGTGTTTGAAATCCATGCCGCACACGGCTATTTGCTGCATCAATTCTTGTCACCATTATCGAATGTGCGTGACGATGGCTATGGCGGAGAGTTGAATAACCGTATGCGTCTGGTACTTGAGGTGTTCCGCGCGGTGCGTGAGGTTGTTCCTGCACACAAAGCCGTTGGTGTGCGCATTTCCGCCACCGATGGTGTGGAAGGTGGGTGGGATCTCGAGCAGTCTGTCGCGCTTAGTCATGCGCTGCATGCGGCGGGCTGCGATTTTATGCATGTTTCAAGCGGTGGGCTTTCTCCGGCACAACGTATTCAACCAGGCCCCAATTATCAGGTCCCTTATGCTGAGCACATCAAGCGTGAGGTAGGGATCACCACCATCGCGGTTGGCCTCATCACAGAAGCCGAGCAGGCTGAAGGCATTGTGGCAACGGATCAGGCAGATGCCATCGGCATTGCGCGTGCTGTGCTCTATAACCCACGCTGGCCGTGGCACGCAGCCGCACGACTGGGTGCGCAAGTATCCACCCCGCCGCAATTCTGGCGTAGTGAACCGCATCACATTAAAAATCTGTTTCAACATTAAGCACGCCCCCTCCCTAGTGCAAACGGGAGGGGCCTATTCTGCACAGACATCCCACCAAAGGTTAAACATCATTATTCGTCGATGCTAAGATAAAAGACGGATATTGATTTTTGGGGTATTCCACATTGCCTTACCCAGGGTTAGCCTTCCTGTGCCGGAATGCTTTCCCGCATCATCATTACGATGGCTGATGCACCGCACCACATTAGACACTATCACCTGGTGTGACTGATTTCTTTTAACGACGAGCGCGGATAACTGCGCCTGCATTTTTTGATACTGGAACTCATGACACAACTCCCATCATTCACTCGTTCATTATTACACCCTCGTTACTGGCTGACCTGGCTAGGGATCGCCCTACTCTATCTTGCGGTCTTGCTGCCTTACCCGGTTATCTATCGTCTTGGCACTGCGCTGGGCCGTGTCGCCATGCGCGTCATGAAACACCGCGTACACATCGCAGAGCGCAATCTGGCCCTCTGTTTTCCCGAGATGACCGAACAAGCGCGTGTCGCGTTGGTGCGCAAAAACTTCGAATCCGTGGGCATGGGACTGTTCGAAACCGGTATGGCCTGGTTTTGGCCGGACTGGCGCATCGCCCGCTGGTTCACCGTCACCGGCCTGGAGCATCTGCAACCACTGCGTGAAGAAAAGCGCGGCGTATTGTTGATTGGATTACATTTTCTTACGCTGGAGTTGGGGGCGCGCATTTTCGGCATGCATAACCCAGGGATCGGCGTTTATCGCCCCAATGACAACAAACTGATTGACTGGTTGCAAACCTGGGGCCGCATGCGTTCGAATAAGACCATGTTGGATCGCAAAGATCTCAAGGGCATGATCCGTGCGCTCAAGCAGGGAGAGATCATTTGGTATGCTCCCGATCATGACTATGGCCCACGCAGCAGCGTGTTTGTTCCCTTCTTTGCCATGAAGCGTGCAGCAACCACTAGCGGGAGTTATTTGTTGGCAAAAATGGCTAAACCCGCCATTGTGCCGTTTGTCCCTCGGCGGCGCGAGGAGGGAAAAGGCTATGAATTGATCATCCAGCCCGCCGAATTCAACGTACCGTTAGACGATGAAGCCACAACGGCCACCTGGATGAACGCGCTGGTAGAACAGAATGTGCTGCTGGCACCCGATCAATATATGTGGCTACATCGCCGCTTTAAAACGCGCCCTGAAGGCGAACCTGCACCGTATTAAATCGCCGGGCGTTACCGACAGTGCAATAA
Source organism: uncultured Symbiopectobacterium sp. (assembly GCA_964293225.1). Lineage (GTDB taxonomy): Bacteria > Pseudomonadota > Gammaproteobacteria > Enterobacterales > Enterobacteriaceae > Symbiopectobacterium. The sequence goes on from CAXYYB010000009.1 coordinate 121,031, forward strand.
AAAAACAGCGGCTATGCCGCTGTTTTTTATGGACGAAACACACCGTTACGGTAAAGCCGTCAGGACTCCAGTGCTTGGTAGCGCTGATGCCATGTGGCGAACTGCTGCGGATTATGCCACACCGCATAGTGTAAACGGGAAATCGTCACCGGATCGCTCAGCAACACAAGACGCTGATTGTCGCTTAGCGTATCCAAATCCTGTTTCAACGCATCAGTAACGCGCTGGTCCCGACCCTGCTCAACCGCACGGCTAAAGCCATGACGTGCCGTTGCCATTGCACTCGCCAACGCATTGAGCGAAGGATCGAAGACTGCCTGCACGAAACCGTTTTCCAATTTACGGGCACGGTTGGCACGGAAATAGGTGTCCGTCGCCACCAGCTCGCGCGGCGGCTCGTACTCTTCTGGAATCAACAAGAGATTAGCACGCTTGCATGCCAGCCCAATTGATGCTCGGCTTGAAATCACCGACACGAATGGCGACAGGATCAGCGAGAAAACAATCGGCGACAACCACCACAGGAAACGCAAATCCAGCCAAGCCATACCAATGGCCCACACCAGTCCCAACACCAGTTGAGAGCCGTGACGCGTGAAGGCTTCACTCCACGGCGTGGCATCATCATCACGCTGCGGCGATTTCCACTGCACGGACCAGCCCAGGAAGGCACTGACCACGAAGACGGTATGGAACAACATGCGCACCGGCGCCAACAACACGGAAAACAGCATTTCCAGCAGTAGCGACAGGAAGACGCGCACCGTGCCACCGTAGGGCTTCGCCCCCTTTGCCCACACCAGAATCACACTCAGCAATTTTGGCAGGAACAGCAGCACCAAGGTGGTCGAGAACAAGGCTATTGCCAATTCAGGACGCCACTGTGGCCACACGGGGAAGAGCTGGCGCGGTTGGAGGAAGTATTGCGGCTCCATCAGCGTATGCACCACTTGCAGTGCGGTTGACAGCGCCAGGAACATAAACCACAGCGGCGCGGAAAGATAAGACATCACCCCAGTCAGGAACACGGCACGGTGTACCGGGTGCATCCCTTTCACCAGGAACAACCGGAAGTTCATCAGGTTGCCATGACACCAGCGCCGATCGCGCTTGAGTTCATCGAGCAGGTTGGGCGGTAGTTCCTCATAGGATCCGGGCAGATCGTAGGCAATCCACACTCCCCAGCCTGCACGGCGCATCAGTGCCGCTTCAACAAAGTCATGAGACAGAATCGCGCCCGCAAAAGAACCTTCACCGGGCAGCGGTGCCAGCGCACAGTGCTCGATAAACGGCTTCACGCGGATGATGGCATTGTGGCCCCAATAGTGCGACTCACCCAGTTGCCAGAAATGTAAGCCTGCAGTGAACAACGGCCCATACACGCGTGTCGCAAACTGCTGACAACGCGCATACAGCGTATCCATCCCGGAGGCTTTGGGGGAAGACTGGATAATCCCGGCATTGGGGTTGGCTTCCATCAGACGCACCAATTGCGTCAGACATTCACCACTCATCACGCTGTCGGCATCCAATATCACCATGTAGCTGTATTGGCTGCCCCAACGGCGGCAGAAATCGTCGATGTTACCGCTCTTACGTTTCACGCGACGACGACGTCGGCGATAAAAGATACGGCCAAACCCGTCCACTTCACGGCACAGGTCCATCCAGGCTTTCTGCTCTGCAACGCATTTGTCCGGGTCGTTACTGTCACTCAGCACATACAGGTCAAAGTGATCGAGCTGTCCGGTGGCCGCTACCGATTCGTAGGTCGCCCGTAATCCGGCGAATACACGCTCTACGTCCTCGTTACAGATCGGCATGATCAACGCCGTTCTGTGCGCGGGGTTGAGTGGTTCATCCCCGACCGTCGTTGACGAGATACTGTATTTGTCCCTGCCGATCAACAGTTGTAAAAAGCCCATCAACGCGGTCCAAAAACCCGCGGAGACCCAACAGAACAGTACGGCGAACAGCACCAGAATGCCACTTTGCAGGATATAAGGCAGAACCTGCATAAAGGAGCGCAGGAAAGGCTGATTCACCATCGCGAACGGATCGATCAGCGCCCATCCCTGATAAGGCAAAATGGTTTTCATGTACCAGGTGGCGATTGCCGTTTGGAACAGCGTCAGGATAAGCAGGGTGTAGCGACGCAATGTCCCCACCATTCTCCAGCGGTTCTCGGCAATCTTCTCTTCCGGGCTGGCATGAGGACGGTTCGGCGCCGGGGAACGCCCCAGCATACTTTCCCACCAGCGCACCAGTGGGTTGGTGCGCCACATGTCAGGAAACATCGACGCACGTTTGATGGTGGGCATCGCCTGTAATGCGGCACGCCCTTCTTTGTCAACCGCTACCGGTTTCACCGCCGTCACCGTATCGGGCCAAGCGGCATCCAGACGCGCCTTGACGGATTGCAGCGGCGAATCGTCTTCTGTCAGCAGCGTCGCAGGGGATTCCCCCTGCGCAAGAGCCCGATGGATAGCAGAGATATTTTCACGCTCAGCCTCAGGCAATGCATGCTGCAACGCCTCCGCCGCTTGCGCGGACAGAGGCAATTTCCCGATATAATCAGGGCTCGAGATTAACTTATTCATTGGCAGGTAGCTGATAGCTCCAGGTTTCCGATAACAGCGTCTCACCGTTCACCAACGCAGCGCGCAGCTCGGTTGGCTGTTTAGGATCTTTCACACGCAGACGCAGCGTCAGACGCCAGCCACGCGTTACCGGATTATAGCGAACATTGTTCTCAACAATTTCACCGTTGTCGCCAATGCTGACTTGAGAGGTCACAGGCGTCGCCTCTTCCATCTCTTTCATCATCGGGCCGGCAAAATCGACCAGGAATGCAACGGTACCATCCGGTTGGCGGATCAGGTTAGACTGCTTCACATCCCCGGTAGAACGCATGGTGCGCTGAACGTAGGCCAATTCAGGTGAATGCAATTGCTCTTCGTCACGCGTGAAGTGCAGGCGATAGCCCACTTCCAGCGGCTTGCCAATTTCAGGCAGCGCTTCCGGCGTCCAAAACGCAACGATGTTATCATTGGTTTCATCGGCGGTAGGAATTTCCACCAGCTCGACTTTTCCTTTGCCCCACTCGCCCTTGGTTTCAACCCAACCGCTGGGACGCAAATCGTAACGGTCATCCAGATCTTCATAGTTGGAGAAGTCACGCCCACGTTGCAGCAAACCGAAGCCTTTCGGGTTTTCAATCGAATAGGTACTGACAGACAGGTGTTTCGGGTTATTCAGCGGACGCCAAATCCACTCACCGTTGCCCGCGTGGATAGATAAGCCGTTAGAATCATGCAGCGCCCCACGGTAGTTTAACGTAGGAGAAGGCTGGTTTGGCCCAAACAGGAACATGCTGGTCAGCGGTGCCAGCCCCAGTTTACCTACGCGAGCGCGCAGAAACACTTTGGCCTGAACGTCAACAACGCTGTCGCGCCCTGGATAAATGACGAAACGGTACGCGCCCGTAGCACGCGGTGAATCAAGCAGTGCATATACCAGCAGGTGCTTGTCATTGGGTTTCGGACGCTCAATCCAAAACTCGCGGAAGCGCGGGAACTCTTCGCCAGAGGGCAATGCCGTGTCAATCGCCAGACCGCGAGCAGAAAGACCGTAAGTCTGTCCTTTACCGATCACACGGAAATAGCTGGCACCCAGCATGCTGACGATCTCGTCATCCTTGCCAAGCTTATTGATGGGATACAGAATTTTGAAGCCTGCAAAACCAAGATTCTTCACGGTCTCTGCATCGTGATTCACCGTACCGAAATTAAAATACTCCGGTGAATAGGCGATCTCGTTAACATCAGTGGCCGTGACTTCATTGATTCTCACCGGCGTGTCGAAATACATGCCCTGATGATAGAACTGAATACGAAACGGCGTTTGCAGGTTATTCCAGTATGACTTCTCCTGGTTAAAACGAATCTGCTGGTAATCAGCAAATTTCATATCGCGGAACTGGGCGGGAAGATTACTCTTCGGCGCTTCATAGCCTTTAGCTGCCAGTTTTTCAGCTTGCGCTGCCACATCCTCCAGCGAGAATGCCCAGGCAGGCAACGCAGTGAAAGACAACACAATCGCTGCGGACAACCAGCGCAAATTCGCTACTCGACGTTTAACCCCAAAATTATTAACCAGCACAGCTCCCCCTGTTCGTGTGCTTAAATCAACTAAAATCCATATTAATGGATAAGTTAACCTTCCGACAACTTGATAAAAGCCCGGTTCATCATGATAGGTCAGCGTTTAAACAACGCAAACTGCAACCCCGATAAATTTCTGTAAAAAATCGAAAAGTAGAGAGGATACTCCGTCACCGGTTAGCCTTTGGCAACCCCTTGCGGTTATTTATGCCAGAGGCGTGCGCTGACCGACAATTCTACCTGTTGCACTGTGAGTAAAACACCCTATTTATACTGTAGTTGCAGAGAATACCTGCTTCTTTTGTTAACACCGCTACCATGACGTTTACGCACGTGCAACTTTCAAGAATAATCTGAACCGTTGCACGCTAATGCATTAAAAAATTCGGTCGCAACATACATGACACCTGTAGGTAACAAAATCGCGTTAAATCAGGTACAGTAGGATGGCATATGTATGCTTTTACACCTACTTGCATCGACGCCGACTGATTCTTACATGAACGCATTTCGCCACAACAAAATTGCCACCACGCTAAGCTTCTTCGCGTTGCTGATGATTTTCATCGCGCCCATCGTTTCACAGGCGTTAATGCGGCATGATTATACTCCGCCCACGCATACTCAGCACCATCATTCTCACGACACATCAGCAACATCGTCACCGATGTCATCCGACGCCACCATGGGCCACGACGCCTGTGGTTACTGCGGGCTGTTATCCCACCACCCGGCACTGTCTCCTGATAATTCGCCGCTGCGCGATCCGCGGTTTGTCACTCAGTCCGAGGTGAATGAATCACGTCCACGGCACAAGATCGTTGCTGCGTGTTATCGCCCCCAATCGCCTCGCGCACCGCCGACAGTCATATAACACAACCATAAACACAAAAATTTGATATTGGATAACGTCCTGTCACAAGACGGCGTCTCTTTTTCCTTTATTTTCTTCTTGTTACGATGACAAGGGCTCTCATGCTATGGATACCGTAAACGCTGACAAAAAGTCCCGCTCTGCGGCGGTAATGGCACTTTTCTTACGCTTGCATTTCTACATTGGTCTGTTCGTTGGGCCGTTTATCTTTGTCGCCGCGCTGACCGGCACGCTGTATGTGCTGACACCGCAGATTGAAGAACGTCTCTATACGCATCAGTTGCATGTTGATGTGCCCGGCACGGCACAGCCGCTCGCCGCACAGATAGCTGCCGCTCAGTCCGTACTGGCAGAGCAACCCTCAGCCCAATGGCTGGCCATACGTCCTGCGCCCACACCGCGCGACACCAGTCGTGTGTTATTTCGACTCCCTGACTCCGCTCCTTCTGAATACCTCGCCGTGTTTGTTAACCCAAGCACACTGGCCATACAGGGCCAACTCATGGTGTATGGCACATCAGGAATATTGCCTTTGCGAACCTGGCTCGATCGTTTGCATCAGGGGCTATTTCTCGGTTCTGTTGGCCGTCTCTATAGTGAACTGGCGGCATCCTGGCTGTGGGTCGCCGCACTCGGCGGCGTTTATCTGTGGTGGAGAACACGTAGACCTTCACGTGTTGTCACCCGCCGTAAATTGCCACCCACCACCCGCTTGCGCGCCGTACACAGCACGTTGGGGCTAACGCTACTCATCGGGATGCTATTCTTCTCCGCTACCGGGCTGACCTGGTCACAATGGGCGGGCAATAATATCGGCGTCGGGCGCAACGCATTGGGCTGGCAAACACCATCACTGAATACGGCGCTCATCCCCCATTCTGTAACAACAGCACAGGATGCGCATGCTGAACACTACAGTGAGGCGATGGCGCATCACCACGCACCGTCTGTTGTAGTAGATAACGTCGATAACGTGTTGGCGATAGCACGACAAGCGGGGATCAGCGCCAATAAGCTGGAGATCCGCCCGGCAAAAAACGCGAATAACGCCTGGACAGTGACTGAAATTGAGCGGCGCTGGCCAACGCAGGCTGATATGGTTGCCATTAATCCTGACAGTGGCGTCGTCGTCGATTACGTCAGGTTTGCAGATTATCCGGTTGCAGCAAAACTGACTCGCTGGGGGATCGATGCCCACATGGGCGTATTGTTCGGTTTGCCAAATCAGCTGATCCTGGCCGCGTTCGGGCTGGGGCTGTGCGCACTGATCGCGTGGGGATACCGCCTGTGGTGGCTGCGTCGACAGCGTCCTGGCGGCCAACCGCACCCGGCTAACACGCCTTTCGCTGCCTTCACCGCATTGCCGATTGCGGTGCGCATACTCGTCGGTTGCATCGCACTGTTACTGGGAGGGTGTTTACCTGTCATGGGCGCCAGCCTGCTGGTGTTCTTGCTGATAGACATCGCGCGCTGGCGGCGTCAGCAAGCAATACAAGATGCCGACGCGCTGCCACACGCACCACAGTGACAGCGCGCGGAGAGAATACCCCGGCTCTGCCCATGATGCAGAGCCGGGAAGGCCTTATGCGCCAGGCAACATACGTAACGTAGCCTGCTGCTGCGCTACGGGGTCTTCATGATAGCTTCCCAGTTTAAAAATGCTGACCGTACTGGTCAGCGCCAGGGCTTGCTCTTGCAAAGACAATGCCGCCGCCGCTGATTCTTCAACCAGCGCCGCATTTTGCTGGGTCGTGGTATCAATCTGCCCCACGGCCAGGTTGATCTGATTCACACCATCGCTCTGCTCACGGCTCGCTTGGGCAATCTCCGTGACGATACCGTTAACCCCCTCAACGTTAGTCACCAACGTTTGCATGGAAACGGCGGTTTTCTCCACCAGAACCATCCCCTGGCGCACCTTTTCCACGGAGCCATCAATCAGCTCTTTAATTTCTTTCGCCGCCGTCGCGCTGCGTTGTGCCAAGGCGCGGACTTCGCTCGCTACCACAGCAAAACCACGCCCCTGCTCACCGGCACGCGCCGCTTCAACGGCCGCATTGAGCGCCAGAATATTGGTTTGAAAGGCAATACTGTCAATCACGCCGATGATTTCCGCCATCCGCTGTGAAGATTCACGAATGCCGCGCATTTCGTTGGTGACCTCATTCATCAGTTCACCGCTCTCGCGTACCGTCGAGACCCCTGTGCGGCAAGCTGTGTTGCCTCCGTGGTATTATCTGCGGTGTTTTTAATGGTTGCCGTCAATTGTTCCATAGAGGAGGCCGTTTGCTCCAGCGAACTGGCCTGCTCTTCGGTCCGCGCTGATAGGTCCTGATTGCCTGCGGCGATCTGCCCTGCGGCACTGGATATGCTTTCCGCCCCATCCCGCACCTGGCTGACAATATGGCGCAAGCTGTCATTCATATTCCTCAACGCTTGCAGCAATAAACCGGTTTCATCTTTGCGCGTGGCAAGAATATCTGAAGTTAGATCACCGGTCGACACGCGCTCAGCAATGGACAGTGCTTCGTTAAGCGGATGAGTGACACTACGGGTGATGGCGGCAGCCACGATCACGCTGAGCAAAATGGCGGCCAGGATTATCCCCACCAGCAGCAAGCGCGTGTTGGTATAGCTTTGCGCCACCTGCTGCTGTGAGACAGACATCTGGTCATCACGATGGTCAATAAACGCACTAATCGCCGCTTTGTAAGCCTGAATGCTTTTCTCGGTTGCCGTCATAAACTCGTTGTGCGCAGCCGCAGTATCACCGCTATTGATATATCCCGCGAACGTGGTACTGGAGGTATGAAAATCGGCACGTGCCCGATTAATATCCTGCAATATCGCCTGTGAGCGCGCGTCATTGGCAGATTTACGTAACTCTTCCATCAGGGCTGAAACAGTGACCGTTCGCTGTTTCATCGACTCCATCTCTTTTTTGATATCCTGTTCTGATGTCGTCAACAATACGCGTTGTTGGCTAAGTGCATAGCCATTAAGTTCACCAATCAGTTGGTTCCCCTTTACCGTAAGCGGATAGTCACTCGCCACAATCCTGTCTATCTGAGCGTTAAAGTCAGCCAGTCGTCCCAATGACATCACGCCGACGACCAACAGCATTAATACCAGGAGTGAAAACCCTATCCCTAGACGATATCCAATACGCCAATTTGACAGATTCATATAAATTCCTTTATTCATCTTTACTATAAACGTTACGGCACCATTACTGGCCGTTTCATTCAACAGAATGTCTATTCACTGAATAGCGACATGCGCTATTTATCCCTGTAGATTTGACATCAACACATAGCATCAACCATAGCAGGCGACACACATGCGAGATAATCGAATATGTTAGCTGCGTGAGTGCGGCATTAAATCTTGCTCGAAAGCCATTCATTAGAACAATCCTTGTCACTCATTGACATACCGCATCCCTTCAATAAAATAAATCAATAAAAATCATAAAGATAAACCAAAGCCTCCTTTCTGATAGCTACGAAAAAAACCATACTCTCATTCAGGATATGGTTGTATTCACGCAAATCCAGAGACTTATGTTCAACGGCATATTATACGATTTGTTTACTGATTGAATGAAATTTATATGTCTATTTTTATTTACAAAAACCCATATACCACCATAATCGATCATTATGCACATATTTATCTGCATTCAAGGTAAATTACAGTCGCTAACAGTGCCTATTGTGCCTTAACAAATTTAAAACATTTTTGAATAAATAATCGAAAAGGAATATCTACAGAAGAGAGAATAATCAGAAACACACCGTCATTAATGCACGCATTACTCCCCTGCCCTTGAGCAAAGGGAGAAATATTATTGTTCTATAAATCACAAAATACGTCAGATAATATTAACATCATTGCAGGACAGTCGTTTTATGCGTTTCATTAAAATGTAATTCGCACTCTACTCTGGCATTAGGAAGATAATTTGACTTTAATAGCATAAAGGGAGAAATCATTTCCCAACTTGTTATTTTATCATTCTGATTAATACAGCTGCCAGATAAATAAATAATAGTGAAATAGCCACCACGGCGCTCATTTTTATAAATCTCGTAACGATAAAACCGGTTGCTATCCTGATGCTGAAAAAGCAGTGTTTCTTTTAATATCCCCAGTAACATCTTCTCCCCTCCCAGTGCCTAAATTTTTCTCATCGGCCTGGGCTGGAAAAACCTTACAACGAGGCATCAAAAACACGACCCCGATCGCTACTGACAAAAAAACCTCACCGTCATCAGCAATACGGTGAGGTTTCATCTGGCAACATCACTTTTTCTTGGAGGCGCCTTTGCTTTTATCTTTTATCAACTGTCTGATTTTTTTCAATTCTTTTTGGCTCAATGGTTGCTCAACAACCTCTTCGGTGTGCTGGCTATCCACATCCTCTTGTTCAGCATCGACGCTACCCTTAGCGACAATAGCGAAACTTTTGGCCAAACGCGCTGCCACTTCTGCGCTAATGGAAACCTGATTTTCTAAGGCAGCCGCTTTGATTTGCTCTTTCAACTCTTGGGGGATCTTTAAAGATAAACTGGATATCTCACTCATTTTCTTACCTTTCTTTAAGAGATAAAAGGACACGGTATGTTAGTCGTATGATAAAGTCTAGCATGACACAAAAATTTAATATTTCCGTCATGAAAAAGACACTACGTTATGCAACCTCAGCCCGTTACCTATTTTGACACCGCCGTACAGCTTTCATGAAGCACAGATCAATCACGGCTGCATCGCAGGTCTGCAACCTGAATTATGGCGGAAATAGATGACAATAAGAATTATTGGTAAGCCAATTATTTTACTTACAATGAAAAGAAGGTAAATGACTTGCGATCGGTGCCACAACATCAGACTTAACGCGTTGATCATAATATATTAACACATTAGAATAGCGCGCCGCCACGAAAAGGAACTTGCTGTGTCACACCACGCCGTCTGGGAATTTATCAAGCATGCCTACTTGTTAGGAGCCATCATTGCGATGGTGATAACGTTTTTACTGAGCCGAGATAAATCCCTGCTGATGCGTTTTCTGGCCTCGATATTGATCGGGCTAACCTGGCCACTCAGCTTTCCACTGGTGTTACTGTTTTCGCTGCTGTAGCGGCGCGCCCTGTCCGACAACGCCGCACAACAGCGATAGGCTATCTCACGACCAGCACCGTCGTCGTGGCATGACGAACAATGGCCGCCGCGTTAGAACCGAGCAGATAAGTTTTCACATTGGGCCTGCGTGAGCCGACCACGATCAAATCCGCACCAATCTCTTGCGCTAATTGCAAGGTCTCGTCGCGTGGAGAACCGAAGCTGACGCTATAGTGCACACGCTCGGGCGGAAGCCCCGTCGTTGCCACCAGCGCTTTAAGCACCTCGTTTGCTTTGACCACAGCTTGATTCTCAAACTCTTTGATACCAAACGAGTAAGCAGACATGAATGCGGAGGCATCGGGCAAGGCATGAAACAAGTGAAGTGAGGCATCCGACGCCTTTGCCAACTGCACGGCATGTTGCAAAGCGTTTTGCGTTAATTCCTCTTCTTCCAGATCGATAGGGACCAATATCATCGTATACATAGCAGCTCCTTATTGCAGATTCCCGCTTAAGAAAAGCATATCCCACCTCGGTATGATGTAAAATAACGCGTTATAAATCTGTGAGGTAGGTTTTCTATGGACGATCTTTTCTTACGTTTGTCTCGTTCTGCATTTCGACAACGTTTTGCACTCGGGACGAAAGAGCTGAGTTATCTGAATCAAAAGGGCTTCGAAGCCATTAAGCAACATGCTGCTGATTTTGTGGCCCAACGCTTGGCACCCACAGAACCCCGCAATGATGGCAAACAAACGCCAATGCGCGGCCATCCAGTCTTTATTGCACAGCATGCTACGGCAACCTGCTGCCGAGGCTGTTTGGCTAAATGGCATGGCATCACCGCACACCAGGCACTTAGCCAACAAGAACAAGACTACATCGTGAGCGTCGTGATGGCATGGCTGAAACGGGAAATCGCCAAGCGAGAACCAACGGCACAGGGATAACCGCGATGTGCCGCCAAAAGAGACGCCCCCTTGGCAACGATTTACGCATCAGCAACGCTGGGTTATAACATGCCTTTTATGCCATCAGGAAACACGGTCAGCGCATCACTCAGCACGGCCGTCTGATCAATCCAGCGCATCACAATCGGCATGCCGTTGGACTCCATCCCGTGGACGACATCTTGCTGATAAAGAGCCTTATCGGCAAACTGGCCTTCATAAACAAAAACGATTTCGTGACCCGGTTTTCCGTTGTATTCAAAAATATTCTCGGAGACGCCTAACAACGTCAGATCAACGGCATCCGCGCCAATCTCTTCTTTAACTTCACGTATGGCCGCAGCCTCAGAGGTTTCACCGAAATCAACGCCACCACCGATGGGTAACAAATAATGTGAATCCTTGACCGGATCGTGCCCTTCCGCTAACAGCACTCGCCCTTGGTGGCGGAAAAGGCAGACCGCTTTCGCTCTTATCTTACTCATCACTCATGCTTCCTTGACAAAAAGGGCCGAGAAGATTACCTGAGGTAGTGAAAGGGAATTGAGATCGCGATCAAAGAACGATCCCACTATTTTAGATTTCGCGCTTTATCCCGCACTACGATCAAAAGTAGCGATTATTTAAAGCCCGTTTAGGGTATATATCTTAGAATTCTCGTTGACATCTAGTCAGGTTGTTTCTATCGCAGAGGATTATCTATCGAATTACTTAACTCAAGGAGTTTTATCATGCTGGCAAACGAAAATGTATTTATCAGCGTACTCGCTGTTATCGTGGCGGTAGGTTTTATTATCGCTTTCTTTAGCCCTAAATGGGATGACTGATGAACACTGATCCCCCCAATCGATGACTCCTCTCGTGCCATCATGGCTGAGAGGAGGCAAATTTTAATTTTCCGTCTAACTATATCACTTGTTAATTACTCTCTGCTTAACCGCCTCAACGTTAACCTCATTTCATCAGCTCTGTGAACCTATCCGGTAATTTAGCCACAATTATTGCAGTTACCCTCAGAATGGAATCCCTAAAAAAGTAGCATTATCGTATTTCCTCACTATGTTTAGGAAAATACGAATGTCCATCATCGAAACATTGGCGACGTGTACCTCTTCGACATCATCAGCATCGCGTCTGGTTGCATCGCAAAGAAATGCTTTTGATATTGAGTTAAAAAAAGCGGTAGCTAAAGAACATCCCGCTCAACAAGAAAATACGGTTAGTGCTCAGCCAAAGCAAGCATCACACCAATCTGCGGCTGCACAGGAATTGCAGGAATGGCTTGATATGTCGCCTGAAGAGCGACTCTTTTTTACGGTGCTTGCCTCTATGGGGATCTCCAAAGAAGAGTTTGAGGCTATGTCACCTGAAGACCAGAGTCGCATCACTCACAAAGTGCAAGAAAGTCTCAAAGAGAGGGCAAAGGAAGGTCTGCAAACCGAGATCGCCTGACTGGCGTGGCATAAATAGAGCCACCTAACAATAGCGCAGATGGCACGATACCAACCTCTTTAGCATGATATTCAGCTATCGTGCTCGCCGAGTGCAATAATGTCATAGGCAATATTTCGTACTTTAGGAACAGGATTATTTTCTGTCAAAAAACAAAAACTGTTTTGTCATTATTTAGGTATTAACCGTGGCTTGGTCATCTCCGCTATCTGTATCGGGAATTTTTCACTGACGGACAGTATCCAGCGCGAATGGCGGTGTTCACTGATTTTATCAGTGATAACTGCCTGTGCATGGTAGACGGAACAGCCGTAGTTACCGCAAACCAGTAGACGCCACGTGCTGGTCCCATAAATGAATACTCAGAGTGGACAATGATAAAAAGCCGATAAAGTGGCCTTCGAGAGGAAGGCTCTCTCAACGACTCCACATCCATAAGTGCTAACCACAGATGATGTTTAATGAAGTCCTGTAGTGGTTTAATGAATTTGGCCACCTGATAAGAGGTGATATTCTCCATCTCA
>CAXYYB010000010.1:0-118621 GCA_964293225.1 uncultured Symbiopectobacterium sp.
ACCGGATTTGGCTTTTTGCACGCCGTCCATGCTGAGTGCACGGATGGCGTTGGCACGTTGGCGACGTGCGTGCGGCGTATCAGACAACGACATAACGGGTTCTCCACATCACAGTTGCGCTGCGAGCATCGCTTCCAGCTTTTCCTGATCGATAGCGAACAGGCGAATGCCTTCCGCCAGCTTGTCCACTGCCATGGCATCCTGACAATGCTCCCAGCGGAACTCGGCTTCGCTCAGCGGAGAAGGGCGGTGTAGCGCTTCTACCGACGGCGTGAGCTGGCGCGTTACCGGGGCGTCGCTGTTTTTCAACTGATCGAGCAGTGACGGTGAAATGGTCAGGCGATCGCAGCCTGCCAGCGCCAGAATCTGTTCCACTTTACGGAAGCTGGCCCCCATGATCACCGTGTTATAGCGATGGCGTTTGTAATAGTCATAGATCTTTTGCACTGAAAGCACGCCGGGATCCTGCTCGGCCTGATAGTGTTCAGCAGGCTGCTTGGCTTGGTACCAGTCGTAGATACGACCCACAAACGGGGAGATAAGAAACACGCCCGCTTCGGCACAGGCGCGCGCTTGGGCAAAGGAAAACAGCAGCGTGAGGTTGCAGTTGATCCCTTCGCGTTCCAGCGCTTCCGCCGCGCGGATGCCTTCCCAGGTGGAAGCCAGTTTGATCAATATGCGCGAGCGCGGAATGTCTTTCTCTTCATACAAACCTATCAGCTTGCGCGCCTTGGCGACGCACATGCCGCGATCGAATGACAATCGAGCATCCACCTCGGTGGAGATGCGCCCCGGCACCGATTTGAGGATCTCGGCACCGATATTGACCGCCAGACGATCGCCTGCGTTGATCAGTTGGGTTGCACGGGTCCCCCCCTGTTGGCGGGCATAAGTAATGGCCTCTTCGAACAGCGGGCTATATTGGGGCAGCGTGGCCGCTTTCAAAATCAGCGAGGGGTTGGTGGTCGCATCCTCGGGCGCAAACTGGCGAATCGCGTCAATATCGCCGCTGTCCGCAACGACAACGGTAAATTGCTTCAAGGCATCAAGTTGATTCATCATGTTACCGCCCGTTTTCTTGCTGCTCGTAGTAGCCGATGCGATCCACTTTGGGTGCCGATCCCCCGCCTTCAAATTCAGAAGCCAGCCAGGCAGCAACGATCTCTTTTGCCAGCTCAGGCCCGATAACCCGTGCGCCCAGCGAGATAATTTGTGCGTTATTACTTTTTCTGGCGCGCTGTGCGGAATAGGTGTCATGGCATTGGGCAGCCCGAATCCCTGTGACTTTGTTCGCGACAATACTCATGCCGATACCGGTGCCGCAGATCAAGATCCCGCGCTCGTGTTTCCCTTCTTTGATGGAGACGGCAACGGTGTGTGCAACATCGGGGTAGATCGGATTTTCGCCACTGGGATCGTAGCTGTAGTCGGTAACCTGCAACCCCTGCTGTTGTAAAAATTCACTAATGATGTTTTTCAAATCGATCGCGGCGCTGTCTGCGCCAATCGCAATTGCGTGCATACCCATCTCCTGCCTGACTAAAGGTCAACATAGCGCCAGATCCGGCGTTTCTCGGTTAACATATACCGACCGTTTCAAATGTTCAACTAGTGATTATTTGTTTTGTGTTCATTAGTGTGTGTGATCTTGTTTAAAAGGTGATTAAGGTCACTTATTGCGCTTTTTAAGCGGTATTTTACCTTTCGTACACATATTTGGATCATGCTCACAATTTTTAAACAGAGTAGTAGGCAAAGAATCGGCGCGATCATATCGTTCATATGTTCACTGCGTGTATTATTGATTTGACTCTTTAGAGGGCATAACAATGTCTCAGACCGATACGCAAACGATAACAACGACGATAGAACATAAAGGTCACACCAGGTACTCCATCGCAAACGGCAGGGGGGCAGTATGAGCAAGATATCGGCAACACAAGCGGCGTAACAGGGCACCGCAGTACCCTCCTCCGCAGAGCAGTCTGCCATCCGCAAGATCTCCTTGCGTCTGGTGCCGTTCGTCGGACTGATGTTCTTTATTAACTTCCTCGATCGCACTGCAATTTCTTTTGCTGGCCCGAACGGTATGAATACCGATCTGGCGCTGACCGTCGCGCAGTTTGGGCTGGCGTCCGGCATTTTCTTTATTGGTTACATCCTGTTGGAAGTGCCCAGCAATCTGGCGCTACACCGTTTTGGCGCACGCAAGTGGCTGGCGCGCATCATGGTTTCCTGGGGGATTGTGTCGCTGCTGTTTACCTGGGTAAGCAGTGTGCAAGAGCTGTATATCCTGCGCTTCCTGCTGGGGATTGCCGAGGCAGGTTTCTTCCCCGGGGCCATATTGTTCCTGAGCCTGTGGGTGCCAGCGCGTTATCGCAGCAAGATTCTGGCGCTGTTTTATCTGGCACAACCGATGACCACCGTGATCGGTGCACCGCTGGCCGCGTGGCTGATTGAGCAGCACGGGCTGTTTGGTTTGTCGGGCTGGCGCGTGATGTTCCTTGGGGTATCAATTCCAGCGATTGTGGTTGGGATCATCACCTGGTTCTACCTAGTCGATCGCCCGCAGGATGCAAAATGGCTCAACGAGGAAGAGAAACGCTGGTTGGTGGGTGAGCTTGAAAGCGAACATGCCGCCAAACAGCACAGCAAACATCTGAGCGTGAAAACCGTGATGTTTAACAAGCGTGTGTGGGTGCTGTGCTTCATCTACTTCGGTTTTATTTATGGCCTGTATGCGCTGGCGTTCTTCCTGCCGACCATTATCAGCGGGTTCCAACAGCAGTTTGGCACCACCTTTAATGTGCTGCAAAAAGGGTTGATTACCGCGATACCGTATCTGCCCGCCGCCATTGTGATGCACTTCTGGTCACGTGACGCGACCCGTCGCGGCTGCCGTACCTGGCACATCGCTATTCCGGCGTTGACCGGTGCCATCAGTATTCCGCTGGCACTGTACATGGAGTCACCGGCTGCCACCATCGCCGTGATCACCGTAACCGCCTGTTCCATTTTCTCGGCGTTACCTAACTTCTGGACATTGCCTACGCAGTTCCTGACCGGGGCCTCTGCGGCGGCCGCGATTGCCCTAATCAATACCATCGGTAACGTTGCCGGATTTTCTGCGGGGTATATCACCGGGGCGGTGCGCGGGGTTACCGGCACCTACGTTCTCCCAATGTTGATTGTCGGCGGCCTGATGCTGCTCTCTGCAATCTTGATGGTGTTATTGAGCCGTTCCGGGCAGGAATCCCAAGCTGCATCAGCCACACAGGAGCATTGACATGACCTATTTGTTTAACCAGCCGTCTGATTTTGCACGTGAATTAACGGAAGGTTTTGTTGCGGCGCACAGCGACAAGGTGCGTCAGGTGCCGGGGGGCGTGGTCAGAAGCACCCGCAGTCCTGAAGGCAGTGTCGCCATCGTGGTCGGCGGTGGCTCAGGACACTACCCGGCGTTTGCCGGGTTGGTTGGGCAAGGTTTGGCACACGGTGCCGCGATGGGCAACCTGTTTGCTTCGCCGTCTGCGCAGCAAATCTGTTCCGTAGCGCGTGCGGCGCACAATGGTGGCGGTGTTCTGCTGACATTCGGCAACTACGCGGGGGATGTGCTCCATTTTGGTCAGGCAAAAGCACGCCTGAACGCTGAAGGGATCCCGTGTAATTGGCGGGCGGTGCCCGATGATACCCCCGCCCGGCCGCCGGGGGGGTGCAAAAACGGTGGTGGCGTGGGGGCGTTTTTGGCGGTGTCAAGGGCGGCACCCCCCGCCGCCGAGGCGGGATACGATCTGGCGGCGGTGCTGGCGGTGGCTGAGCGTGCCAATCAGCGCACGCGCTCTTTCGGCGTCGCTTTTTCGGGTTGCACCTTACCCGGAGCCGCTCACCCGCTGTTTACCGTGCCGGAGGGCATGATGGGTGTCGGGATGGGCATCCACGGTGAGCCCGGCATTAACGATGCGCCGATTTCCAGTGCGGATGAACTGGCTGAACTGTTGGTCAACGCGTTGTTAAAAGAGGTGCCGCAGGCGGTGAGCGCACTGTCAGGGCAGCGCCTCAGCGTGGTGCTCAATGGGCTGGGCGGCGTGAAGTATGAAGAGCTGTTTGTGGTGTATCGCCGCGTTGCTCAACTGCTGACGGCGCAAGGGCTTACTATCGTTGAACCCGAGGTGGGTGAGCTGGTGACCAGTTTTGATATGGCTGGACTTTCACTCACCCTGTTCTGGCTGGATGAGGAACTGGAGCGCTTCTGGCGTGCGCCTGCTAATACACCCGCATTCCGCAAGGGCAGCATGACGGCCGCTGAACCGCGCGAGGAGTGCGAATTCAACGTCGAGCAGGACAGTATTCCTGAAGCAACCCCGGCATCGCGCGAGGCGGCACAGTGTGTTGCCGCTGCCTTGGCGGCGGCGCGTGATGTCATTGTGGCGAATGTCGATGAACTGGGCCGCATTGATGCTGTGGCGGGCGATGGCGATCACGGTATTGGCATGGAACGCGGCGTGGTAGCCGCGGCGGAAACGGCCGCCAGCATGCTGGGAAGGCAGGCGGGCGCTGGCACTTTATTGCAGCGTGCGGCGGATGCCTGGGCCGATCGGGCCGGGGGCACGTCCGGTGCCATTTGGGGCGTGGCGCTCAATGCGCTGGGTACGGCGCTGGGCGACAGTGCAAAACCGGATGGCGCGCGCGTTGCCCTCGGCATTCGTCAGGCAGCAGAAGGCATTATGCATTTCGGTAAGGCGAAAGCGGGCGACAAAACGCTGGTCGATGCCCTGTTGCCGTTCAGTGAGGCGTTGCCGCAGGCCTGGTTGAACGCCGCTCAGGTGGCACAACAGGCGGCGGATGCCACTGCGCAACTGCGTCCCAAAATTGGTCGTGCGCGTCCTTTGGCAGAAAAAAGTCTGGGCACACCGGATGCGGGCGCGATTTCGCTGGCAATGATCCTGAATGTGGTAGCGGCCGTGTTGAATCAGGGCCAGACCGAGCGCCCTGCGGTACAGGAGACACAAGCACAATGAGCCAACCGGGGAGTCACGAACGCGTTATCACGCTGGGTGTCAGCCTGAAAATGTATTTCGGCTACCAGCAAACCGTGGACTGGTGCCAACGCATCCACGCCATTGTGCAGCGCCATCCGCTGGCGTCGGTGGCGCAGGTCAGGTTGTTTGTGTTGCCAACCTTTCCTGCGTTGGCCCCTGCTGTCTCTCTTTTCGCTGATTCTGTCCTCGATGTCGGGGCGCAAGACCTGCACTGGGCGGATAACGGCGCCTTCACCGGGGAAGTCAGCGGCACACTGTTGCATGAAATGGGGTGCCGCTATGTAGAAGTCGGGCATGCGGAACGGCGTCGCTATTTTGGTGAAACCGATGAGCATATTGCCCTTAAAACCGCGGCGGCCTGGCGCAACGGGCTGACCCCTGTGCTCTGCGTTGGTGAAGAGCAGCGCGGCAGCGTGCAGCAGGCGATAGCCATCTGCCAGGCTCAGTTAACCAGCGCGCTTAACCGTGCACAGCAACAGCAGTTAACGGGGCAGGTCGTTGTAGCTTATGAGCCTCAATGGGCGATTGGCAGTGCAGAACCCGCGCCAACGGGAGACATCAGCCTTGTCTGCGAGGCGCTGAAACAGCAACTCTCGACGGCGATGGGCGTGCGCGACGGCAGAGTGATTTACGGCGGCAGCGCCGGACCTGGGTTACTGAGTCAGCTTGGGCCTGCGGTTGATGGGCTGTTTTTAGGGCGCTTCGCTCACGATCCGGCGGCGTTCAACGCCATTATGGATGAAGCGCTGGCGCTGTGCCCACAGCAATAAAAATACGCAGAAAGGAGAGATTACCGTGGCTATTGGTTTAAGCACTTACGCTTTTTTCTGGCGCATGTCCTCCCGCGTTCCAGACCCGATGGGGCTGGAGGCGATGTTGGATCACACGGCAGAATCGGGCGCGACGGTGTTTCAGATTTGTGATTACCCAACGGTGGAAACGCTGTCATTCGCTGAATTGGAAAAGCTGCGTCAGCGCGCCGAGGATTTATCCCTTCAACTGGAACTCGGAACACGTGGTCTGGATACCGCGCATTTAACGCGTTACCTGACGCTGGCTCAGGCACTGGATGTCCGTTTTATTCGCACCATGTTTAACAGCGTGACGCACCAACCCACACCGGATGAAGCGCGCGAACTGCTGCGGATCATTGTGCCGCAGGCAGAGCAGCAGGGTGTGCAGTTCGGGCTGGAAACTTACGAGCAGGTAAAAACCCGTACCCTGCTGGAAGTGGTTGATGCGATCGACAGCCCGGCGTTGGGCATTTGTCTCGATCCGGGAAACTGCGTGGCCGCGTTGGAGCATCCCTGTGACGTCATCGACATGACGGCGCGACGCGTGGTGAACCTGCACATCAAAGATTTTGCCTTTGCGCGCCAGAACGGTTGGGTAGGGTTTACCTATTCCGGTAGCCCGCTAGGCACCGGGTTGCTCGACTACGACCACCTGCAAAACGCGGTTCGTCCCAATGAGCGACACATTAATCAGGTGGTTGAGCACTGGCTTCCATGGCAATCCTCACCGGAAGGCACCTGCCGCCAGGAAGCCGCCTGGACCACACAAAGCCTGAACTTTCTTTTTGCCCATAATCCGCAGGCAGGGCAGCGATAACCTTTTTTATTGAACGACAATGCATTCCAAATCCGAGGAGTAACGATCATGACAACAGAATTAAAAACGATTACGGTACTGGGCGCTGGTGGCAAAATGGGCATGCGTATCTCTGCCAATTTCCAGAAAAGTGCCTATCAGGTGTTTTACTGTGAGAATTCGCCACGCGCGCAGGAGCAGGTCATTGCCGCAGGGCGCGAGTTGGCAGTGGCTGAGCAGGTTATTCCTGACAGTGACGTGGTGATCCTTGCCGTCCCTGACATTGCGCTGAAAGTGGTTTCCGCGCAGGTGGTGCCGCAAATGAAACGCGGCGCGATTCTGTTAACGCTCGACCCGGCTGCGGCCTATGCCAATTTGATCGCCAAACGTGATGATATCGATTACGCGGTCGCACACCCCTGTCACCCTTCGGTATTCCTCGATCGTTTCACACCAGAAGAACATGCTGACGCGTTTGGCGGCGTGGCTGCGCCTCAGCACGTGGCCGCTTCCTATGAAGCCGGTAGCGATCGGCAGAAAGCCGCGTTAGCCGAAGTGGTCAAAGTCATGTATGGCCCGGTGATCGACGTGCACTGGGTGACAGTAAAACAGTTGGCTTATCTGGAACCGACGCTGGTTGAAACTGTGGCCTGTATGGTAGGCACGCTGATGAAAGAAGCGCTGGATGAAACCGTTAATACCATCGGCGTGCCGAAAGCGGCGGCGGAAGCGATGCTCTATGGTCACATTCAAATCGCGCTGGCAGTGGCGTTCCGCAGCACCAACCCGTTCTCCGATGCTTGCATGATCGCCATCGAGTACGGCAAAGAAAACATTATCAAGCCGGACTGGAAAAAGATCTTCGATCAAAAAGAACTCGATCTGGTGATCGCCAGAATGCTGAAAATTGATGCCATTGAGCGCTAATGCCTGAAGCGCATCAATGATGTGGAACCGCCGCAAGCCCGCTTATGCGGGTTTGCGGCATCACTGTTTTTAGGCAATGACGTGACTATTATCAGGAGATTGGTTGCCGGAGTTGAGCCCTGACTTGCGGCGTGCAACAATTGTTAATGATGATCGGCTGTTGCCGGCAGGGCCGCGTCTGCCCAGGCACGCTTACCCTTTGCGTAAGGACAATATTACCGAATGGAAAAACAATCAGGATCTCAGGATAACGAACTACTGACGGAAATCGCCGTGGCCTATTACCAGGACGAGATTACCCAGGAGGAGATCGCGAAGAAATTCGGCATTTCGCGCATCAAAGTAGGGCGTCTGCTCAAGCGTGCTAAAGAAGAGGGCATTGTCGAGATCAACGTTCGCTACCATCCGGTGTTCAGTACCCGCTTGGAGCAGCAACTGCTGGAGCGTTTTCCTATCAAACGTGCGCTGATCGCGCTCGATCACCCTGATGAAGAAGAACAGCGGCGTCAGGTGGCAGCATTGGTTTCCAACCATCTGGCGGTGACGCTGAAAGATGGTACGGTGGTTGCGGTCGGACAGGGGCGTAATGTGTCTGGCGTAGCGGACCACGTAGGAAACGTGACTGAGCGCCACTGCAAATTTATCTGCGGGATCGGTGGCACGCACCGCCCCGGCGATGCGATCAACGCCGATCATATCAGCCGTCGTCTGGCGAAGAAATTTGGCGGTAGCAGTGAAACGCTTTACGCGCCGGCTTACGTGGAAAACCGCGCCCTCAAGCAAGCGTTCATGCAGAACGGCACCATCAAGGAGACGCTGGATCGCGCCCGTAAGGCGGATATCGCGCTGGTGGGCATTGGCGACATGAATGAAAACAGCTACATGGTAAAACTGGGCTGGTTCTCGCCGCAGGAAATTGTTGATGCCAGCCTTAACCAGGGCGTGATTGGCGATATTGCTGGCTATGACTTTTTTAACGCGCAGGGGCAGCACATTGATACTGTGATGCATGACAGGGTGATTGGCGTCAGCATTGAGGAGCTGCGCAATATTCCCTGCGTGATTGCCATTGCTTCGGAAAACACCAAAGCGTTGGCAATATTGGGCGCGTTACGCACCGGTGCTATCGATATTATCGCTACCAGCGCCTCGAACATCCGCACCATCCTCAATATGACCCAATAGGGTACTTTCTTCTGCCGGGCAGTAGCGCTGCGCTGTCCGGTATCCGAATGATTTATCACCGCTTTTGGTTGATTTTTACGTCTGCTTTTTGCCCGTAGGTTAGCAAGACGTTATCCAGTTCGCGATAACGTGACAGTATGCGCAAAAAACAAGCAGATAAATTAACTATATTAACCTGCATTCACTATCGGTTTTTGCCATGCTTCAAGGTTATACAAGCAGTAATGATTGAACTTCTTACGGCGTTCACCTCTCCTTGTCTGCCTGGGATAGACTCGCCGCCCTACGTCACGACAACAAAAGCCTATAAGGGATGCAACAATGGATGAACAACTCAAACAGAGCGCATTGGATTTTCACCAGTATCCGGTGCCGGGGAAGATTCAGGTGTCCCCGACCAAACCGCTAGCGACCCAACGCGATTTGGCGTTGGCCTACTCTCCGGGCGTTGCTGCACCTTGTCTTGAAATCGCCGAAGATCCGCTGGCTGCCTACAAATACACCGCACGCGGCAACCTGGTCGCGGTGATCTCCAACGGAACGGCGGTGCTTGGCCTCGGTAACATTGGCGCATTGGCTGGCAAACCGGTGATGGAAGGTAAGGGCGTTCTCTTTAAAAAATTCTCCGGCGTCGATGTGTTCGATATCGAAGTGGACGAACTGGACCCGGATAAACTGATCGACGTGATTGCCGCGCTGGAGCCGACGTTTGGTGGCATCAACCTGGAAGATATCAAAGCGCCGGAGTGCTTCTACATCGAGAAGAAACTGCGTGAACGCATGAAGATTCCGGTGTTCCATGACGATCAGCACGGCACGGCGATCATCTGTACGGCGGCGGTGTTGAACGGCCTGCGCGTGGTGGAGAAAAACATCTCTGACGTGCGTCTGGTGGTTTCCGGCGCGGGGGCTGCCTCCATTGCCTGTCTGAATTTGTTAGTGGCGTTGGGGCTGAAGAAACACAACATCGTGGTGTGTGACTCACGCGGCGTGATCTACAAAGGTCGTGACGCCAACATGGAAGAGAACAAGGCGATTTACGCCGTGGAAGACACTGGTGCGCGCAAACTGGGTGACGTGATCCCCAATGCCGATATCTTCCTGGGCTGCTCCGGCCCTGGCGTATTGACACCGGACATGGTGAAAACCATGGCACCGCGCCCGCTGATCATGGCGCTGGCGAACCCGGAACCGGAGATTCTGCCGCCGTTAGCCAAAGCGGTGCGCCCGGACGCCATTATCTGTACCGGACGTTCTGATTACCCGAATCAGGTGAATAACGTACTGTGCTTCCCGTTTATTTTCCGTGGCGCACTGGATGTGGGCGCAACCACCATCAACGAAGAGATGAAGCTGGCGTGCGTAAAAGCCATTGCTGATTTGGCATTGGCGGAGCAGAGTGAAGTGGTGGCCTCCGCGTATGGCGATCAGGAGTTGTCGTTCGGACCTGAATACCTGATCCCGAAACCTTTCGACCCGCGTTTGATCATCAAGATTGCGCCTGCGGTGGCAAAAGCGGCGATGGATTCAGGCGTGGCGACGCGCCCTATCGCCGACTTTGATGCCTATATCGAAAAACTGACGCAGTTTGTCTATAAAACCAACCTGTTTATGAAGCCGATATTCTCTCAGGCACGCCAGCAGCCGAAACGCGTGGTGTTTGCCGAAGGGGAAGATCCGCGCGTGCTGCACGCCACGCAAGAGCTGGTGACGCTGGGGCTGGCTTTCCCTATTCTGATCGGGCGTCCCGGCGTTATCGAGAAACGCCTGCAAAAACTCGGCCTGCAAATCACCATCGGTAAAGATTTTGAGGTGGTGAACAACGAATCCGATCCGCGCTTCAAGGAATACTGGTCGGAATATTATGCGTTGATGAAACGCCGTGGCGTCTCGCAGGAAACCGCGCAGCGCGAAGTGATCCGCAACCCGACGGTGATTGCCGCCATCATGGTGGAACGCGGTGAAGCGGATGCGATGATCTGCGGTACCATCGGCACCTATGAAGAACATTTCGAGGTGGTCGAGAAGGTGCTGGGCTATCGTGATGGCGCGCACGTGGCGGGGGCCATGAATGCCCTGTTGCTGCCGAGCGGCAACACCTTTATTGCTGATACTTACGTCAACCCTGACCCAACGCCTGAGCAACTGGCAGAAATCACCCTGATGGCCGCGCACACTGTGCGTCGTTTCGGTATTGAGCCAAAAGTCGCTCTGTTGTCGCACTCCAACTTTGGCACCTCGAACTCGCCGACTGCACGTAAAATGCGTGAGGCATTGGCGTTGATCAACAGATTGGCACCGGAGCTGGAAGTGGACGGTGAGATGCACGGCGATGCCGCGCTGGTGGAAGCGATCCGCCGCGAGCAAATGCCGGACAGTCCGTTAAAAGGCTCTGCCAATATCCTTATTATGCCGAACATGGAAGCGGCGCGTATCAGCTATAACCTGCTGCGCGTTTCCTCGTCTGAAGGGGTGACGGTTGGACCGGTGCTAATGGGCGTTGCCAAACCGGTGCACATCCTGACGCCGATCGCCTCGGTACGGCGTATCGTCAACATGGTGGCGCTGGCCGTGGTGGAAGCGCAGACCCAGCCGCTGTAAATGGGATTTGTGCGCTGTAGAGCAAACAGCCCACTCGTGGGCTGTTTCAGACTGATGACAAAACCGCGTTACTCCTTCGTCGTCCGCGGCTTCCCTCTCGTCATCCTCGGCGCAAGCCGGGGATCTCTTACAGAATAAACGCGTTTCTTCTGTAAGAGATTCCCGCTTTCGCGGGAATGACAGCGGTGGGGGGGGAATGGCTGATTTTTTTATCAGAGCCTTAACGCCGTTGGCGCAGCCACTTATCCAACTCGTTGGCAAAACGCTGGCGATCTTTCTGGTTGAGGGCATCCGGTCCACCGGTTTGCACACCGCTGGCGCGCAGCGTATCCATAAAATCGCGCATAGTCAGCCGCTCGCGGATAGTGGCGGGCGTGTAGGTTTCTCCGCGCGGGTTGAGCGCCACGGCCTTTTTTTCCAGCACTTCTGCTGCCAGTGGAATATCGGCGGTGATCACCAAATCCCCAGCGTTGACGCGTTTCACGATTTCGTTATCCGCCACGTCAAACCCGGCGGCAACGCGCACTGATGAGATGTAACGTGACGGCGGCGTGCGCAGCGACTGATTGGCGACCAGAACGACACGGGTTTGGGTACGATCGGCCGCGCGATACAGCACCTCTTTAATCACATTAGGGCAGGCATCAGCATCTACCCAAATTTGCGGTTCTGCGTGGGTATTTTCGTTCATGTAGGATCCTTGGCTAACCACGCTTTTACCGGTAAAAAATCACGATAAAGTGCGGCTTCCGGGCTGTCTGGCTCCGGTTGGTATTGGTATTCCCAACGCGCCAGCGGTGGCATCGACATCAGGATGGATTCGGTGCGCCCGCCACTTTGTAGACCAAACAGTGTGCCGCGATCCCACACCAGATTAAACTCAACGTATCGCCCACGGCGATAGAGTTGAAACTGGCGTTCACGCTCTCCCCAGGGCAATGCGGCACGGCGCGCGACGATCGGCAGGTAAGCGTCGAGAAAACCGTTTCCGACGGCGCGCATAAATGCAAAGCTGGTGGTGAAATCCGGCGTATTCAAGTCATCGAAAAACAGTCCGCCGACGCCACGCGCCTCGTTACGGTGTTTGAGGAAAAAGTAATCATCGCACCACTTTTTGTAACGCGGATATACATCGTCACCAAACGGCTGGCAGAGATCGTGCGCGGTTTGGTGCCAGTGTACGGCGTCTTCGGTAAAGCCGTAGAACGGGGTGAGATCGAACCCACCGCCAAACCACCATACCGGCGCTTCACCCTCTTTTTCCGCCACGAAGAAGCGCACATTGGCGTGGCTGGTGGGCACATACGGATTTAACGGATGGATAACCAGCGAAACACCCATGGCCTGAAAGCGGCGTCCGGCAAGCTCGGGCCGGTGCGCGCTGGCCGAAGGAGGCAACGTAGCGCCCATCACGTGAGAGAAGTTGACGCCTGCTTGTTCGAACACCGCGCCCTGGGTCAGCACCCGGCTGCGTCCGCCGCCGCCAGCGGCGTGTTGCCAGCGCTCCTCAATAAAGCCGTGCTTGCCATCTGCGGCGGCAAGGTGTTGACACAGCGTGTCTTGCAGCGTCAGTAAAAAGGATTTTACGGCGGAAATATCAGGCTGGCTCATGACGGTGTTCGCAAATCCATTATAACAAAGGGGCTACCAGTATAGCCTGTCACAACCGTGAGGTGTTGGCTTTCCTGCTGCCGGAGGGCTGCGAGGGGGGATGGCAGCAAATTGATATTGCGTCTGCGCGAGATCACGCGATAATCAGATTTTCCTTAGCGATCAACGGGGGGATCCCATGGAAATCCGCGTATTCAGACAAGATGACTTTGAAGAAGTGATTACCCTATGGGAACGTTGCGATCTGCTGCGCCCCTGGAACGATCCAGAAATGGATATTGAGCGCAAACTGAATCACGACGCCTCCCTGTTTTTGGTGGCCGAAGTGGGCGGTGAAATCGTGGGGTCGGTGATGGGCGGGTATGACGGTCATCGCGGATCGGCCTATTATCTGGGTGTGCATCCCGATTTTCGTGGGCGTGGCATCGCTAACGCATTGATCAGCAGGCTGGAAAAAAAACTGATCGCACGCGGTTGCCCCAAAATCCACCTGATGGTGCGGCAGGACAATGATGCGGTGATCGGCAT
This sequence comes from uncultured Symbiopectobacterium sp., assembly GCA_964293225.1. Taxonomy (GTDB): domain Bacteria; phylum Pseudomonadota; class Gammaproteobacteria; order Enterobacterales; family Enterobacteriaceae; genus Symbiopectobacterium. The sequence continues at coordinate 13,482 of CAXYYB010000010.1, forward strand.
GTATGAGAAGCTGAACTACGATATCGTAGATTCTGTCACGCTGGGGAAACGTCTTATCGAAGATCAAGAATACTAATTGCTATACCCGTCATACTTCAAGTTGCAGGTGCGTTGGCTTTCCTCGCTCACCCCAGTCACATACTTGAGTATGCTCCTGGGGATTCGCTGCGTCGCCGCCTTCCTGCAACTCGAATTATTTAGGGTATATTGTTGGTTTTTTTGCTTGTTGTTTAAAAACTGTTGCGTCGTTCGATTTGCTTAGATGATAATGAGTATCAATTAATCTTTGCGGTATTTCTATTGTCACCGACTATGACGCAGCTAACGACATTCTGGAGCGTATTTTACCACTCCCATCAGGGATGGCTGCGCGGATGGCTCAGTAAAAAAACCGGTTGCCGCCATCTGGCGGAAGATCTCACCCACGATACTTTCCTCAAACTGCTGACGCTGGCGGAGCCTGAAGCGATCCGTAATCCGCGCGCTTACCTGATAGTCACCGCCAACCACGTGATGATCGACCAGTTCCGTAAGCGCAAACTGGAAGAGGATGCGTTGGCGGCGCTGGCGCAATTGGCGGAGGGGGAAGAAGAGCAGTCTGCCGAGCAGCGTGTGGCAATCAGTCAGTTAGTGGCTACAGCGCTGCATATCCTCAATGAAGAGTTGGATGAAAAAGTGCAGCGCGCGTTTGTTATGGCGCGCGTTGAAGGCCATTCCTATCGCGATATCGCCGTTACGTTGGGCGTGAGTGAAAGCAGCGTTAAACAGTATCTGGCAAAAGCCATGATCCATTTCCACACCCGCATCTTCAGTCTGGACAGCGATGAACCAGAAAGCTGAGTTAGCGCGTATCCAGCAGCAGGCCGCTGAGTGGCTCATCCGCTTTTCCGAACCCGAGGAAGACCCAACTGCGGATGCCGCCCGTACTGCTGAATGGCAGCGCTGGTGCGAACAGGATGCGCGCCACGAGCGAGTTTATCGCCAGATGCAGCAACTTTGGTCCAGTGCGTCGCTAACACCTGCCGCCACGCAGCGTAAGACGCGTCCACAACGTTTCTTCTCTTTGGCCTTGACGCTGGGGCTGGTGGGCGTGCTTGCCAGTCAACTGCCTTATCGCTACTGGTTGGCGGATCAGCGCACGGCAGTCGGTGAGATCCGTCGTCTGACGCTGGATGATGGCAGCGTACTGACGCTAAACACCGACTCTGCGGTTAATCTGCACTTTGATACCCGGCAACGCACGGTGGAACTGGTGCAAGGGGAAGCCTACGCACAGGTAACAAAAGATCCGGCTGGGCGTCCGTTTGTGATTCGCAGTCTACAGGCGTCTGCCCAAGCGTTGGGTACGCGCTATAGCGTGCGCGAAATCGGAGATGAAACCCGAGTGCATGTGGGAGAGTCTCGCGTTCGCGTCACTGCGCAGGGCGATCCCGCGGTCAGCGTTGATCTGAAAGCCGGTCAGCAGGTCAGCCTCACACAGTATGCGTTGCTGGATGACGTGCAAGACGGCGTGGCAGAAGCGGGCTGGTTGCACAACCAATTGGTGTTTGAAAATGCGCCCTTGAACGAGGTGCTTGATGAACTGCGTCGTTATCACCGTGGCGTAATCTATCAGGACCCGCGCGATCGGCGCATGCTGGATAAACTGCGTTTTACCGGCGTCCTGCCGCTGGATGATACCGGCCGCGCCCTCTCGTTACTCAGTCAGTCTCTTCCACTCTCCTATCGGCAACCTGTCGATGCCGTGGTGTTGATCGGCAGTAAAAAATAACTCTCATAAAATCAATTTGTTATTAAATGTTGAGAATGATTATTAAAATTATTTTCGTTTTGTTCTGCCCGATTTTTGCTGCCTGCCGTCATCGTCAGTAGAAATCAAAAATAGCAGCAGGCAGGGAACTCGTATTCATGTCCATTTTTATCACGCAGCAGGGGAAGTGTTGGCCGCAGGCAGTGCTGGCTGTGGCATTAAGCGCCGGGATGGCGCAAGCCGCTCCGGTCAGCACGGTTCAGTTGCCCGCGCAGTCCTTGGAAAAATCGCTGATGCAGTTAGCACGGCAAACCGGCGTTAACTTTGGTGCAGACAGTCAACTGGTGGCGGGCAAACAGGCACCGGCACTGAGCGGAAGCTACAGTGTGGAACAGGCGCTGGAAGCGCTGCTACGCAGCACCAACCTGTACGCGGAACCGACCGACGATGGTAAGGGCTTTATCATTCGTCCGTTGGCACAAATCAGTGCCAACCCCACGACGTCACAGGATCAGAACGCCGAACCTTCTGCTGCTGAGGGACGCAACCGGGGGGATGTCATTACCGTTCAAGCGCGTGTATTGCCGGGGCCCATGGAGATTGGTAGCCAACAGTTAACGGCGGAGGACATCGCAAAAAAGCCGCAGGCGAACGGTAATGTCACCGATCTGTTGCGCACTAATCCAAATGTGCAGTTTGCTGAAACCTCGCGTAGCAGCGCCTCGCCGGGGGAGATTGCCCCTGATGTGGTGTCATTTCACGGCGGGAAATTCTACAACAATAATTTTATCATTGATGGTATGTCGAATAACGATCGCCTTAATCCCGGTGACAATGTCGGCGCTATCAGTGCAGCACCCAACGGTAATTCAGCTAACGATTTTCCTTCCGGACATCCAGAATCGTTTTGGATAGATACTAACCTGATTGAAAGTATGTCGGTATTTGACAGTAATATTTCTGCCAAGTACGGCCAGTTCACGGGAGGGGTGATTGATATAGAATTAAAACGTCCCTCTTTCACCGAGGCATCCGGGGCTGTCGGTTACCGAACTTCGCGTGATGCCTGGACCAAATACCATTTAACGTCGACCGAGGAAAAAACGTTTTCCACGGCCACGACGTTGAACAAGCAGCCGCGTTTTACCAAGAATTTTTATAATTTTTATTCCAGCCAGCCACTCAGTGACAACGCGGGTGTGATGTTTGTCTATGGTCGTAAAAATTCGGTGATCCCTTATTGGCACAAATACATGGGAACATGGCAAAACCAGGATCGCCTGTCCGAAAACTATATGCTGCGTGGTGCCTGGGATCCTGATGCCAATAACCAGGTTGATCTGCAATTGTTGTATGCGCCTCATACATCCACTTACGTCAGAGCAAACACCAAAAATGGCGAGTACACCAATGAAGGGGGCGGTTATAGCGTCAATCTTAAGTGGGATAATAGAAACGCCCTTGGCATGATGACGTCCAATCTGGCCTATAAGCAGAATGAAAATACCATCAACAATCAGAAGCGTGATTATTACAACTGGCTGAGAACCGAGAGCATTGGTTGGGCCTCCGCCGTCGCCACTGCGCAGGAAGGTGGGTTTGGCAAGGTAGAAACGGCACAGCGCAGTATCAACCTGAAACAGGGTTTTCAATTCACGCCATTTTCAACCTATTCCCTTGAGCACCAGTGGGATATCGGCTATGACGTCTCGCTCTCTCAAGCGAGCTATCGCCGAAAAGAGGCGTCCTATTCCTACACCAGTCCCAGACGTTCCAGCACCATTGTGTGTGGCGGAGACAGTGCCTGCATTGATGGAGAGCAATATCACAACAAGCGTACGGTGTATGGCGTTTCTGACGTTACGGTCGATGCGGGTACCTACAGCGCTTATGTACAAGACACGCTCAAGTTATACCGTTTGACGGCGGTACCGGGTATTCGCGTCGATTTTGACGATTATATGCAGAACCTGAATGTTTCTCCCCGCTTCAGTTCCAGCTATGACGTATGGGGAGACCGTTCAACCGAGTTATTCGGTGGTATGAGCCGTTATTATGCCGGTAACGTGTTGGCCTATAAGCTGCGCGAAGCGCGGGTCCAGCCTTATACGGAATGCCGAGCGGATCATGTGAATAGCAAAGGGGCGTGTACCGCCGCGTTGACGACCAGCAGCACACCGGCTGACTGGGTGTATGAAAAACCGCTTTCTGCGGTGAATTACCGTTACACCTCGCTCAATACCCCGTACAGCGATGAAAGGACGCTGGGCGTAAAACAACGTATTGCAAATACGTTCTGGACGCTGAAATGGGTACACCGCAAAGACAAAGATGAATTTGCCCGCAGCGAAGAAAAGATCAACGGTGCCTATGAGCTGACCAATAATGGTCAGTCTGAATCCAACACCTACAGCCTGGAAATTGAACCGGTCGCGCCGATTGAATGGGGACCGGCGATTTTTAAATGGCGAGCCGGTGGGAATCTGTTCGACAGCAAATCCTCGAATAAAACCTACGATGCCGACGTGGATGTCGATGGCTACATCATCTACAAAGGCAAGCCTATGCGCGCCATTGATATGCCCGCTGAGGATTTTAACCGTCCTTGGGCGGCGTTTGTTGAATTGAATACGGAAATCCCCGACTGGCGGCTCGACTGGACGCAGCGCGTCAACTATGTCGGCGGCTATAAAGCTGTCGTGTACCAAACTACCGTGGTGTGCCCGGGTGACGATCGCTGTGGCGGTATGATCGGTTCCGGGGATGTTTATGAAGAAGAACAGTACGGCAACAACATGATACTTGATTGGCGAATCTCTTATACCCAGCCGCTGGGTAAACAGAAACTGAAAGTGGGCGTAGATGTGTTGAACGTCTTGGACAGAACCAACAAAACAGAATCCAACTACGGTCTGGGCCGTCAGTTCTGGCTTGATGTGACCTATTCCTGGTAAGAAGAAAAACAATGAAAAATAGAGCGAGCTATTGGCTGGCGGGCGCATTTTTTTTAAGCGCCCCCCTTTCTGCTGCGGAGATAAAAAGTCCGCTGCCGCACATTACCACCGGCACCTTGCCTAACGGCCTGCACTACACGTTGGTGCCGCTGGAAGGTCAGAAACAGCGTGTAGACATTCGACTGGCCGTGGAGGCCGGTTCCGTGGATGAAACCGATGCGCAATCCGGCGTAGCGCATATGGTTGAGCACATGGTGTTCCGCGCCAGTGAAGCGTACCCGAGCGGCGTGGCGAACATGCTGCATCAAAAGGGCTGGATTCGTGCGCAGCATTACAACGCCATGACCAACTATGAGCGCACCCAATACATGATGAGTCCGCCTGCGGGTAAGCGCGATCTGCCGCTGGCGCTGGCGGCGCTGAGCCAAATGGTCGGCCATGCCAGCCTGCGGCAAAGCGATCTGGACGATGAGCGAAAAATTATTCTGGAGGAGTGGCGTGGCAAGCTGGGTGTTGCCGAGCGCATGAATCAGCAGCGGGTGCAAGCGATACGCCAAGGGTCACGCTATCCCGATCGCCCGGTGATCGGTACGGAATCCAGCATTACTCGCATGCCTGCCACCCAGTTACAGGACTTTTATCAGCGCTGGTATCACCCGTCCAACATGCGCCTGATGGTGATTGGCGATATCGTTTCACAAGAGGTGGCCGCAGAGATTACCCGCCAGTTTGGCGCGTTGCCTAACGCGAGGCTTCCTGCCCGTCACTACTATGAACCGCACCTGAAAAAACAGCTGAACGTGGTGCGCTTGCAGGACAGCGAAAGCGGTGCCAGCCAGATTGCCTTTGTGTTTCGTCTCAACGATCCGCAGAGTAAAAAGATCGGTCTGGAGGGGATGCGTCACCGCTTGCTGGATCAGCTCGCCACCAACGCGTTGCAGCGTCAATTGCGCCGCCAAAGCGAACATCTGCCGGACAGCGTGAACAGTCTGGTGGTGCGTAAGTCGGACATTGGTAAAACCACGGTTGCGGTGGGTTTTTTTGCCGACGTGATCCCGGGCGAGCATCAGGCGGCGTTGCCAGTGCTGCTGCAAGAGATCGAGCGCGTGAAGCGTTATCCGCTGAGCGAACGCGACATTGTCGAGCTGAAAAACGATATTCGGCAGGCCGCCAATCGGATGGTTGCCAGTGCAGAATCACGCGAGTTTTCCGATTGGGTTCAGCAACTCTCGGTGACTTGGCTGCAAAACAAACCCTACGTCAGCACGCAACAGATTGGTCGTGATGCGCTGACGCTGCTGCCGACCATCACGCCGCAAGACGTGAATCATCATTTGCAACGTTGGCTGGCTGCGTCGGATACGCTGGTGCAATTCAGCGTGCCAGGCGATGCGCCGTTTACCCTACCGACGGTAACGGCGATAACCACTGAGTTACAAAAAGCCGATGCCGTTAATCTTGCGCCCGCACCGCTGCCTTCAGCGAAAATAGTGCCGGAATTGCCTGATGTCACCGCCGCAGGTAAACGCACGGCGGTGCAGCACTTCCCGCAGCAGCAGGTGGAGCAATGGCAGCTTGCTAACGGCGATCGCGTGGTGTACTTGCGTACCCCGCTGGCCCACGACAAATTTTACCTGTCGGCCTACAGCAATGCCGGGTTTATGGCAAAAACGCTCAACCCGTGGCAAGCACAAATTGCCAGCCAGATTGTGGCGCAGAGCGGCCCTCAGGGCTGGCGTGCTGAGAATTTGCGTGACTGGAAACAAGCGCAGTCGGTGTCGTTCAACGTCAGCCAAAGCGCGGATGAGTTGCAGATGACCGGCATGGCCTCGCTGAAACAGGCGCAGTCGCTGTTCCAGCTTTATCATGCAATGAACACGCAGGCGGGCGTAGACGCCAGTGTCATGAAAGACAGTCTGGCGTCCCTGATGCGACAACGCGCTAACCGCAGCCAGTCGGCAGGCGATCTGCGCCAGCGAGAAATAACGCGCTTGCGCTTTGGGCAACCTGCGTATCAGGAACCGACTCAGGAACAATTGCGGGCGCTGACTGCGACGGCGTTGCTCACCCAATGGCAACAGACCGTAAGCGCACCGGTAACCTACTACCTGATGGCGAACCAACCGGCAGAGACGTTCTTGCCGCTGGTAGAGCGTTATCTGGCGTCATTGCCGCGTGCTACCCAGCCGGCCATCGCGTCACATCGGGCACTGGCAGGCACACGCGAAGCAACGGTGGCGTTGAATATCGAACCGCGCTCAGAAGTGCGGGCCTGGAGTTACACTGAACAACCCTGGACGCCACAGGCCGCTGTGCAGGTTAGCATTGCGCGCAATCTGGCAAACAAATATCTGAAAAACAGCCTGCGCGATGAGGCGCTGGGTATTTACCGTATGCGTCTCGACAGCGCGCTGGCAGACAAGGCACAACGCATCGAGACAGAGATAAGCTTTACCGCTTCTCCTGAACGGGGCCATGAACTGTGGCAGCGCGCCGAACAGGTGCTGGCGAGCTTGCCGCAACGGATTACCGCCGATGATGTTGAACAGCAGCGTCAACAATTTATCCGCGCGGAGCAGGGGCGTAACAATGATTTTACCACCCAGCAGCGGCGCCTGATACTGAGCGATCGCCACTACGGCGATCCGCGATATCTGAGCGAAGTGACGAACCTCGCGCAGGCGGTGACGTTAGACGGGGTACGTGCGATGGCGGCCAAACTGCTCAACCCGACTAACCGCGTGCTGTTACTGTCATTACCGCGAGAAGGCGCTGAAACAGAGGACAGTACCGCTGATGTTGCGTTGCAAGGAGACGCTGCCCTATGAGCGCATTATGGGCACTGTGCCGCCCCTTCTGGGGCGGATGGCGCAGTTGGCGCGCCTGGTCACTGCTGGCTGTTGCTGTCTCCATGGGTTTCGGCATCGTCTATCTCAACGTACAGATCAACGAATGGAGTCGGGTGTTTTACGACACGCTCGGCACCTATGACAGCAGCAAGCTGTTTGGCTTGATGAAAGAGTACACGATTTACATCCTGCTCTATATCGGCGTTTTTGTGTATCAGGACTGGTTTACCAGCTTGTTGGTGATCCGTTGGCGTAGCGCCCTGACCGCACAATTCGTTGATAGCTGGCTGGCAAAACGCACCTTTTATCGCATGTCGTTAACCGGGAAAATCGATAACCCGGACCAGCGTATTGCCGAAGATATCAATCTGTTCACCGACAAGCTGGTCAGCATGACGGTTGCCTTTATCATCAATGCGGGTCGGTTATCGTCGTTTATGGTAATCCTGTGGCAACTCTCTGGCGTGCAACGTTTTACCCTGTTTGGCCGTGAGTGGGCGATCTCCGGCTACCTGGTGTGGGTGGTGATTATCTACACCGTGGTGGGGACCTTGATTACGCATGTGGTGGGGAAAAAACTGCACGGCATCAGCTATGCCCGACAGCGTTCAGAAGCGAATTTCCGCGCCGCACTGTTGCGCAAACACGACAATGCGGAACAGATCGCGCTTTATGGCGGTGAGGCGCAGGAGAAAACCTACCTGGCGCGCCATTTTAGCGAGGTTGCACACAGCTGGCGTCAACTGATGGACACCAAGCGTAATATGGGGTTCTTCACCTCCGGCTATATGCGTGTCAGCCTGATTGTGCCCATTTTTGCCGCACTGCCGGCCTTTTTAACCAAAACGGTGACGCTCGGTGGCCTGATGCAGATCCGCAGCGCATTTTCTCAGGTGCACGGCGCGCTTAGCTGGTTTATTCACATGTATGTGGAGATCACCATGCTTTCCGCCAGCATCCAGCGTTTGATCCAGTTCAAGCAGGAAATCGATCGCCATCAGCCGCAGCAGGCGGCACCGGAGGTGGGCGAGTGCCTGAGTATCGAGAACCTCTCGTTTGCGACGCCGCAGGGCACCCCGCTGTTAAACGACGTGGCGCTGCATTGTGCGCCGGGAAGCTGGAGTAAACTGTCCGGGCCAAGTGGATTGGGCAAATCGACGCTGCTGCGCACCTTGAACGGGTTGTGGCCCTACTATCGCGGGCAGTGGCAAGCGCAAACGGGCCGCTCGCTACTGTTGCCACAGAAAAGCTATTTGGGGCAGGGGACGCTGGCGGAGGTGCTGTGTTACCCGCATCCACCGCTTAAGGATGTCAGCATAATGCAGCACACCCTGGAGCGGGTTGGCCTCGGTGAGTGGTGCGATCGTTTGGCAGAGCGGCATAACTGGGATCGCATTTTTTCCGGTGGTGAGCAACAGCGGCTGGCTTTTGCACGTGCGTTGATCGCTAAACCGGATACGCTCTATCTGGATGAGGCCACCAGCAGCCTCGATCACGGTGCGGCGCGTGCGTTGCTGAGTGAGCTAAAACAGGCGCTGCCGGCGTGTACGGTTATCGCCATTACCCACCAAAGTGAGCTGGACGATTTGTTCCTGCATCACTATGACCTCACCGTGTTTCGCGCGGTGAGCGCGGGATAACGCCATCAACCAGAGGGAAGGTCACTGTGGTCTTCCTTCTCCCATCCTGTTCTGATTGCTGATGTGATGGCAATTATTCCTTTCTGTGGTGCGTTGCTTCGGTTAGGGTATCGGAATCACGTTTGCTGGAGTAGAAAAATGATCGTAAGAACATGGCATGGATGCGTTCCCGTTATACACGCTGCGGGGTTTGCTGCTCACCTTGAGGTCACGGGGATTCAACATTCCCGAAGCATACCGGGCAATGTGGGGGCCTCGGTCAAAAGGGTTACGCAAGGTGATTGGGAGCATTTCTTTCTTGCCACCTATTGGCATGATATTGAGGCGGTAAAAGCGTTTGCGGGCGAAGATTACCATGTCGCCGTCACCTATCCTGACGATGAACAGTTTGGCCTGTTGTCCGACCCTTATGTTTTTCAACATGAGGTTGAGTCGGCACAGCCTCTGTAACAGGGCAGGATGCCTACTGACGGGGAGCCTGTTTGTGCCGCCAACGCTCGCTTCCCCTTACCGTGAGAATCAACGATAATCTTGCCCTCTTGTACGGCACTTTTCCGAGGCCAGAGACTCAAACCCTCACGCATGCGATCGTGGGGTGGCGCAGGTGCCGCTCACTGTTAAAGGAATTTATGTTATGAGGTTTCGCTCCGTTCAGTTGGTAGTTCCCTGTGTGCTGGCCGCCTTTTTGTTGACGGGATGTAGCGCGCTCTCCAACTTCTCCTGGTCCAGCCTATCGCCGTTCAACTGGTTTGGCAGCAAAATTGACGTGTCTGATGCCGGCGTCGGCGGGCTTAACGGCGGCACGCCATTGGCACAAGAGCCGATAAACCAGGCGTTGAACGGTAATTATCGTTTGCGCAGCGGCATGGGCACCACTAACGGCCAAATCACGGCGTTCTATCAGGCGCTGGAAGGCAATGAGATCAAACTGTTAATCAGTGGTAAGCCCAAAGCGCAGGTCAATCGCGTCGAGGTGATGGAGGCGAAAATTGCCAGCGTATGGGGCGTGAAAATCGGGGATGCATTCAGCGCTCATTACAGCAAAGCCTTTGAGGTCTGCCAATTGGCTCAAGGGGATGATGCCCGCAGCGTAGAGTGTATTGAATCGCAGAGCAAGCATGTCAGTTATCTTTACTCTGGCGACTGGAACGGCCCGGAAGGCTTAATGCCCTCTGACGATATTCTGCAATCCTGGCATGTCAGCAAAATCATCTGGCACGCGCAGGCGCGTGACTGATTCATCGTTTCTATCTTTTTTAAACCACCTCTATAAGCTTGGCGCGGTAACGCGCCAACGTTTTAACGTTTCCACCCTCTCATCGTTTATTTTTATCCTTTGTTTTTGAACAAAGCACATTGCCGTGAATGCGGTATGATGAACGCCGTAGGCCACGTAGTGCCAAAAAATGATAAAAGCAGATAATGAAAACATGAGGAAGCTTGAAATGACGCAGATACAGAGCGGAATTTTGCTTGAGCACCGTCGTTTTGCCATTTTTATTGAAGCCATGATTCAGGGCGAATTCGACGCTATTCGCCAAGGATGCAAAAAGTTTTGCCAGTCATTGCAGGAGTTGCAGGTGCGCTTTCCCGATGCGGGGCTGGGAGCGACACTGGCGTTTGGTCATGATGTGTGGCGCGATCTCGATTGTGAACAAGGGGCTACTGAACTGAAGCCTTTTGCACCGCTGGGTAAGGGATTGGCACCCGCGACGCAGCGCGATCTGCTGCTGCATATCCAATCTTTGCGCCACGATGTTAATTTCAGTCTGGCTCAGGCGGCATTGGCCGCGTTTGGTTCCGCGATCCACGTTGAAGAAGAGACGCACGGCTTTCGTTGGGTCGAGGATCGCGATCTGAGTGGGTTTGTCGACGGCACAGAGAACCCGCAGGGCGATGCACGACGCGACGTGGCGATTATCGCCGACGATCGGCCGGATGCGGGCGGCAGCTATGTGTTTGTGCAGCGCTGGGAGCATAATCTCAAGCAGTTGCAGCGCATTAGCGTGGAGCAACAAGAGCAGATGATCGGTCGCACCAAACAGGACAATGACGAGATTCCGGCAGAACAGCGCCCGGCAACCTCGCACCTGAGTCGGGTTGATCTTAAGGAAGAGGGCAAAGGGCTGAAAATTTTGCGCCAGAGCATGCCTTATGGCACCGCTAGCGGCAAGCATGGCCTTTACTTTATTGCCTATTGCGCACGTTTGCATAATATTGAGCAGCAATTACTGAGCATGTTTGGCGATCGTGACGGCAAGCGTGACGATATGCTGCGCTTCACGCGCGCCGTTAGCGGCAGCTATTTCTTCGCCCCTTCGCTGGAAAAACTGCTCGCGTTGTAACATTTTCACGTTGAGTCGGTAGGGGAGACGCGTTGAGTACGCTGGATAATACAATTGGCAATACGCCGCTCATCAAGCTGCAAAGGTTGGCGCAGGATACCGGCAGTGAGGTCTGGCTTAAGCTGGAAGGGAATAACCCCGCGGGCTCGGTAAAAGATCGCCCGGTCCGCTTTATGGTGGAACAGGCTGAATGGCGCGGAGAAATAACGCCTGGCGATCGGCTGATTGAGGCCACCAGTGGTAATACCGGTATTGCGCTGGCGATGATTGCAGCGGTGAAAGGGTATCGCTTGCGGCTGTTGATGCCGGGAAACATGAGCCGGGAGCGGCAGCTGGCGATGCGCGCCTACGGTGCGGAGCTGGTGCTGGTCAGCCCTGAGTGTGGCATGGAAGGTGCGCGCGATCTGGCGCGCCAGATGGCAGATTCCGGGGAGGGTAAGGTACTCGACCAGTTCAATAACCCGGATAACGCGTTGGCGCATTTTATGACCACGGGGCCGGAAATCTGGCAGCAAACGCAAGGCGCACTCACCCATTTTGTGTCCGCGATGGGCACCACCGGCACGCTCTCCGGCGTCAGCCGCTTCCTTAAGCAACAGCGTGCATCCCTCTGCACTGTCGGTTTACAACCTGCGTCAGGCAGTCATATTCCCGGCATTCGTCGTTGGAATCCGGGGTATGAGCCGGGGATTTTCCAGCCCCAGTACGTTGACCGTGTGATGGACATTACCCAACAAGAGGCAGAAACCACGCTGCGGCGCTTGGCGCAGGAAGAAGGTATTTTCTGCGGCATCAGTTCCGGCGGTGCGGTGGCGGGAGCACTGCGCGTGGCGCAGGAAAACCCCGGCAGCACGATCGTCGCGATTGTCTGCGATCGCGGCGATCGCTATCTGTCCACCGGCGTATTTGGCTAGCGCTATTCCCGTTCCAGCGCGTGTATTGGCTCCATGTAGGCGGCGCGCCGGGCGGGGAAGAAGCCAAAAATCACCCCAATCAAGCTGGCGCACAGGAACGCGGCAACAATAGAGGCTGGCGAGTAGATTAACGAGAAGCTGCTGAAGAAGTGGCTGAATACCGCACCTGCCAGCAGCGACAGCGAAACCCCTAACACGCCGCCTAGCAAGCACACCAGCACTGCTTCAATCAAAAACTGTTGCATGATATCGCTGGCGCGCGCGCCAACCGCCATGCGCACGCCAATTTCACGCGTGCGCTCGGTCACCGACACCAGCATGATGTTCATCACGCCGATACCGCCGACCAGCAGTGAAATAAAGGCAATCGCCGAGACCAGCAGCGCCAACGTGGTGGTGGCTTTTTCGATGGTTTGACGAATGCTGTCGGTATTGAAAACAAAGAAATCCTTGCTGCCGTGGCGTTGAATCAAAATCTGAGTAATGCCCTGTTCTGCCACGCTCAAACCCACGTTGTCTTTGACCCTGACGGTGATGCTTCTCAGGTAGGACTGCCCGATCATGCGTTTCATCGCCGTGGTGTAGGGTACCCAGACGTTAAGGTTTTCATCACTGCCAAAACCGCTGCTGTTTTTTTCCACCACGCCAATAATTCGTACGGGGAGCGAGCCCAGCAGGATCACTTCGCCGATAGGGTTCTCCCCGTTGGGAAACAGTTTTTGCAGTGTGTTTTGGTCGATAACCGCTTCCTGCGCCAGATTATCCACGCTGGCGCGCGGAAAAATCATCCCTTGCGCCACGCTGTAGCCACGCACGGTGAAAAACTGCTCTCCTACGCCGTTGGCATTGGCCGTGACGGCAATATTGCCATAGCGCAGCGTGACGCTGGTGGCGACGGACGGGGTCACGCTGTGCACGTAGGGTTGTTGCGCCAACGGTTCGATATCGGTTGCACGCAGCGTTTGAATGGCGCTCGAACGTCGGTCACCGAAATCCTCACCGGGATAGATCTCCAGCGTGCTGGTACCCATGGCACTGATGTCGGCCAGCACTTGCTGTTGCGAGCCTTTGCCCAGCGCAACCACAGAGACTACCGAGGCGATACCGATGATGATGCCAAGCATGGTCAGAAAGGTGCGCATGCGCTGAGCGTTCATCGCCAGCAGCGCCATTTTGAAGGCATCGATAAAACGATCGCGCGCTTGTAGCAGCCGTGAGGCGGGCTTGGTATTGACGTTTTCTTGCGGCGCAGCCTCGGCAGGTGCCGTTGTACTGGCTGAATCGGCGATCACTTCGCCATCGCGCAACTCGATGATACGCCCGGCATGGCGCGCGATCTGCATGTCGTGGGTCACGATAATGATGGTGTGCCCCTGCGCGTTCAGATCTTTTAAAATGGCCAGTACTTCGTTACCGCTGTGCGTGTCCAGCGCCCCAGTAGGTTCATCTGCCAGAATCACTTGGCCGCCGTTCATCAGCGCCCGGGCGATACTAACGCGCTGTTGTTGTCCCCCGGAAAGTTGGCTGGGGCGATAGTTCAGGCGTTCACCTAATCCGAGGCGGTGCAGCAGTGCCGCTGCGCGCTGCTGGCGCGAAGTGCGGTCACGCCCGGCATAAATGGCGGGGACTTCGACATTGCCCTGTGCGGAAAGATCGCCCAACAGGTGATAGCGTTGAAAGATAAACCCGAAATACTCCCGTCGCAGCGCAGCCAGGCTGTCGCTGTCGAGCGTCGCTACCGCTTGGCCGTTAACCCGGTATTCCCCTTCCGAGGCTTTATCCAGACAGCCGAGAATATTCATCAATGTCGACTTGCCGGAACCCGAAGCCCCAACGATAGCGACCATCTCGCCCGCATGAATCGTCAGGTTTATCGCGTTGAGCACGTTGACCGTTTGGTCACCGTTGGTAAAACGGCGTGAAATGTCCGTTAGTGTTAATAGCGGTTGCATCATACGTTAGCTCTCCTTACATCGGCGGCGGGCCGGGGTGGCGCGCCGTTGATGATGAAGAACCCGGTTGCTGGCTGATGATCACCTGTTCACCCGCGCTGACGCCGGTGAGTAGTTGAGTATGCACGTTGTCGTTGATACCAACGGTCACGTCGCGGGATTCGCGTTGCCCTTGTACATTAACCACTTGCACCACGGTTTTGCCGTTAAGCTGCTGCACGGCCGTGGCGGGCACCACCAGGGCGTTTCTCACCGCAGCGCGTAGAATATAGACTTGCGCCGTCATCGAGATACGCAGCGTGCCATCCGGGTTATCGACATCAAACAGGCCGTTGTAATAAATCGCCTTAGACGTTGAAGAACTGCTACTGCTGCTGGTACTGCTCGATGAACTGGTGGTTTCGTCGTTAATAGAGTCAGGTGCTGGTTCGATAGCGCGCAGCGTGGCCTGATAGCGCTTGTTGGGCTGCCCCAGAATGGTGAACCAGACTGGCATACCGACTTTCACGTTGACCACATCGGCTTCGGAAATCTGCGCTTTCACCGTCATGGTGTTCAGGTTCGCCACTTTGGCGATGGTGGGGGTGGTTTGCGCGGCGTTGACGGTCTGCCCCGCTTCCACGGGAATAGCGACGATGGTGCCATCCATCGGGGCGGTAATTTGCGTATAGCCCAGATTGACCTTGGCGGTGCTGGTGGCGATCTCCGCCTGCGCGATTTGTGCATCGAGGGAAGCAATGTCTGCCGTGGTGGCATCCAGCGTGGCTTTGGCGCTGTCATAATCGGCCTGAGCACCCACGCCGCGTTGCATTAGCATTTGCTGGCGCTGCCAACTAAGCTGGTTGTTGCGCAGCGTGGCTTGCTTGGCAGCGCGCTGTGCCTGAATGTTCTTTAGCGCGGCATCACTGTCTTTCAGCGTATTTTGCTGTGTTAAATCATCAATTTCTGCCAGCAGTTGCCCCTTGGTCACCTTATCGCCCAGTGCAATATGCAATGCTTTGATTTGCCCTGACACCTGTGCACCGACGCTGACCTGTTTGAGCGCTTCAATGGTGCCATCTGCCAGGACGGTCTGCTCAATATCTCGGGTTTCCACAGGCGCGGTAATGTAGTTGACCGGTGGTGGGGCAGCGAAAAAATGCTTATAGCCAACGTAAAGGGCCGCAATGGTAACCAGTGCCAGTAGCGATGTACGTAATGACAAAAAACGAGCAGGCATGAGCAGTTGAATATCCTTATAGCGTGTTGACGCCTTAACAGGGATCGACGTCTGACTGGGCGATGCTAACCGCGTAGAGCAACGCCGTTACTTTACCCTGACTTTTTGACCCGTTCTCGCCTATTTAGTGCTATGGAAGGTAAGAATTCAGTAAAGATGGCTGCGAAAATACGCATTAAACGAGAAAATAGCTGCCAGAACCGCTAAGGGGAGCAAGGTATGAAGTTGTTGCTGGTTGATGATGATGTGGAGTTGGGAAACCTGCTCTGTGAGTATCTCAGCGCTGAGGGATTTGCCGCATCGCGCGTGTTGACAGGGAAAGAGGGCGTGGAAAGCGCGCTGTCAGGAAATTACACCGCCATGATTCTGGACGTGATGCTGCCGGACATGAGCGGTATTGATGTGTTACGGCAGGTACGCAAGGCGAGCCGGTTGCCGATTATCATGTTGACGGCAAAGGGTGACAACATTGACCGGGTGATTGGCCTGGAAATGGGGGCTGATGATTATATGCCGAAACCCTGTTTCCCCCGTGAACTGGTGGCGCGCTTGCGCGCAGTGCTGCGTCGCTATGATGAGCGCCCGGAAAAGCAGGAAAGCGAAGGGACAGCGACGTTAGGCGAACTGGTGTTGAACCCCGCTACGCGCACCAGCGAATGGCAAGGGCACCCCTTTGATTTAACCGCCTCTGAGTTCAATTTGCTGGAACTGCTGGTGCGTGCCTGTGAGCGCGTGGTCTCCAAAGATGAGCTGTCGGAAAAATGCCTGGGGCGGCAGCGTGAAGCCTACGATCGCAGCGTCGATGTGCATATCAGCAACATTCGGCAAAAGCTGGCCGAACTGCCGGGCAGCACCATGACCATTGAAACCGTGCGTAGCGTAGGATATCGGATTCGTTGATGATGCAGGGACGCTTGTTCTGGAAAATCCTGTTTGGCTTCTGGCTGACATTTTTATTGATATCGCAACTGCTGTGGTTGGGGTTCACGCTGTACGATGGCGGGCACCGCGCACCGCCAGAAGAGGCGATGATCCAGCGCTTGATGTCGTTACAATTGTCGATGGCACAATCTGCGTTGCAACAGGGTGGGCAGCCCGCGTTGGACGCACTGGAAGCTCAGTGGCCGCCACAGGAGCGTGGTTTTCTGCGCGTGTCCACCACGGCCATCGATGCCGAGAAATGGGCTCCACCGCCTGAGCCGTGGCGTGAACCGCCAGCCGGTGATATCCCGCCTCCCGGTGGCCCGAGGCCGCCAGTGGATGCGGAACATCACCGGGGCGCTCGCCCAATGCCGCTGGTCAACGCAGTCAATGGGCCCAATGGCGAGCGCTATTGGGTCTCTTTTGATGTTCTGCGGTTGCGTGATGAAACCTATGCACCGCGTCCGATGCTGATACTCAATATTCCCGAACCGTTGGTGTGGATTGCGGGGTTAGGCGGGCTGCTCTTCAGTGGAGTATTGGCCTGGAACCTGACCCGGCCGCTCAATCGCCTGCGCGCCAGTTTTGATCGTGTGTCACAGGGAGATTTATCCATTCGGCTGTTGCCGGACATGAAGCGACGGCACGATGAGTTGAGCGACGTAGCGCGGGATTTTGATGCCATGGTCGAGCGGTTAGAGGTGTTGGTGAGTTCCCGTGAACAACTGCTGCATGATGTGTCTCATGAATTACGTTCCCCTCTGGCGCGTTTACAGTTGGCTATCGGGTTGGCCCATCAGAATCGCGACAATATCGACACCTCGTTGCAGCGCATCGAAAGTGAAGCGGCACGCATGGACAAGATGATTGGTGAACTGCTGACGCTATCACGGGCTGAGCATCAGGTTGTGGATGAGGCTTATTTCGATCTGTACGGATTAGTTGAGGCAGTGGTGAACGATGCGCGCTATGAGGCGCAAGTGCCGGGGGTAACCATTCTGCTGGAAGCGGACACCGAACAAGATCACACGGTAAAAGGCAATGCGGAGCTGATGCGGCGCGCGTTGGATAATATCGTGCGGAATGCGCTGCGTTTTTCAATACGTGAGCAGACAGTGCTGGTAGACCTGCGCGGCACGGAGCATGAGTGGCTACTTTGTGTCACCGATCAGGGGCCGGGCGTAGAGAAAAATAAGCTCTCCAGTATCTTTGATCCCTTCATTCGCATCGAATCGCCACAGTCCGGCAAGGGCTATGGATTAGGGCTGGCAATTGCCCGTAAAGTGGTGATGGCGCACGGGGGGCATATTGAGGCAGATAACGGTCCTCAGGAGGGGTTGACCGTACGTATCTTTATTCCTCGTTGGCGGAAGTCCAAATCTCAAGGACATTGAATGGCATTTTTTGGAAGATGATGATGCTTTTTTGCCAGATAATCCTGAGTTGATAAATTTATTATCATCCAAGATGGGTCCTATGCCATTAAATTATATCTGCCCAATCACTAATGTTCCTCATGCCTCTCACCAAAGCCGTAATTGTTGCGGTATGCCCCAAAACCCATCCTCCAGGTTATTGCAAAATATTGTTTCTGCTAAGAATTATTCTGAAGAAAAAAATCTATCCCCCAGTACATACTCGCCATCTACCTTGCTAACATTGGCTGCAAGTGCTTGCGTAAACCATATTACTGCGGTCAAGGCATTATCTAATGATAGTGACGTTGTTCAAGTGGAACAGTTCGTGAGTGAATTTTCCGCTACAACACGGCATGCTTTGTACGGTGCATTTTACCTCCGTTGGCAATCTCTTTCGTGGGTTGAGAAGCCTTGGCTGGCAAGTGCCCTTGCTATTGAACGCGTTTGGTCAGGGGAGTCGTGCAAGGATGTCGTTCGAGCACATAGCCTCGCTATGGATCACCCCTTGTTCAATCGATTGAATCTAATAGCCGTTAACGCGTTGGCGGGGTTGCAGGTACATGCTGGTGGTCACTGTAGAGTGGTTGCAGAAAATCATGGTATAGCGCTCGATAGCTTTGCCTTCAACGAGTTACAGAAAAAAGCTGTGCTGGGGGTAGCGGGACAGCGCGTGGAGAGTGGCGAGTCATGCCTACAAGTAGCGCGTGATCATGGCATCTCTGAGCATTATGAGGCGATGGATATGCTAGAGATGGTAGCCGTCAACACGAGTGCCGGGGAACGGGTGAGTAATGGTCTGTGCTGCCGGTATGTTGCAAGAGAGCATGGTATCAATCCGTCGTTTGCGGCTATGAATGCACTGGCGAATATTGCGGTAAGAACGGTTGCCGGAGAAAGGGTACGGCGGGGCGAATCATGTAGAAACGTCGCTCGAGAGCATGGCGTTGATTGCTCAATTAGAGCGCTAAATGAATTAGAGGCGATTGCAGTTAATACTTCTGGCACCAAGCGTATCTACAACGGTGAACCCAGCTGGTCAGTAATAAATTCGCTTGGGATTACATCACGTGGATACTCGGCAAAGTGGCTGGGGAGCTTAGAACAAGAAATTGTTAGTGAAAGAAAGCGACCCTGTTTAGGGTGGTGAATTTTGAAAACCATGAATAGACCCTGCTAACTGCAGGGTTTATTCAATGTGCTTTGCTCAACGATGCATTACTTTTTGATACGGATAACCGGTGTTTCGCCGACCACAACGATGCCGCTCAATTTTGTGAGCTCTTTGATTTCGTCCATATTGGAGATAACCACTGGCGTCAACGTTGATTTGGCCTTTTCTTCCAACAGCGCCAGATCGAATTCAATGACCAGATCGCCTTTTTTCACGTGTTGGCCTTCTTCCGCGATGCGTTTAAAGCCTTCACCTTTCAGCTCAACGGTATCGATGCCGAAGTGAACGAACAGTTCAATCCCGCTGTCGGATTCGATAGAGAAAGCATGGTTAGTTTCAAAAATCTTGCCGATAGTGCCATCAACCGGCGCCACCATCTTGTTGCCAGTCGGTTTGATGGCGATGCCGTCCCCGACAATTTTTTCAGCAAAAACAACATCAGGAACGTCTTCGATATTGACGATTTCACCCGACAGCGGTGCAATGATTTCAATGCTGCCAGTATCTTTTTTATCATCAGATACCAGAGATTTCAGTTTATCGAACAAACCCATGATCTTCTCCTAATCATTAATATTGGGTCAGCATAGCAGAATCAGCAGAGCGTTTTTTCTTTGATGAATCGGCTCACTACATCGCTCAGTTCTTGCGCTGTGGGCTGGGAGAGCGCTTGTTCTGCCAATGCTTTGGCATCGTCGTAATTTGCATTACGAATGATCTTCTTGATGCCAGGAATTGAGATGGCACTCATGCTGAATTCATCCAGACCCATACCCAATAATAGCAGTGTAGCACGTTCGTCACCAGCAAGCTCGCCGCACATCCCCGTCCATTTGCCTTCGGCATGAGATGCGTCAATGACCTGCTTGATCAAACGCAATACCGCTGGCGACATCGGGTTATAGAGATGAGAGATCAGCTCATTACCGCGATCAACTGCCAGAGTATACTGGGTTAAATCATTTGTCCCAATACTAAAAAAGTCCACTTCTTTCGCCAGATGGTTGGCAATGGCGGCCGCAGCCGGTGTTTCAACCATTACGCCCACCTCGATGCTCTCATCGAAAGCCTTCCCTTCCGCTCTCAACTGCGATTTCAGCAGCTCCAGCTCGGCTTTCAACGCACGCACTTCCTCTACGGAAATGATCATCGGGAACATGATGCGCAGCTTGCCAAACACCGATGCGCGCAAAATGGCACGCAACTGCGCGTGAAGAATTTCTTTACGATCGAGACAGATACGAATTGCACGCCAGCCCAGGAACGGGTTCTCTTCCTTCGGCAGGTTCATGTAAGGCAGATCTTTGTCGCCACCGATATCCATGGTGCGCACGATAACCGCCTGCGCCCCCACGGCTTCCGCCACGGCTTTGTAAGCCTGGAACTGCTCTTCTTCTGTCGGGAACGCCTCTCTGTCCATAAACAGGAATTCGGTGCGGTAGAGTCCAACACCTTCTGCGCCGTTGCGCTCGGCACCGGCAACATCACGCACGGTACCGATGTTGGCGCACACTTCTACCTGATGCCCGTCGAGCGTGATGGCGGGCAAATCTTTCAGTTTTGCCAACGCATCTTTTTCAGCGTAGTACTGTGCTTCCAGCGCTTTCAGTTGTTCGATAACGTCCGGCGTCGGGTTCTGATAAATTTTGTTGTTTACGCCATCCAGAATCAGATAGTCGCCGTTTTTCACCTGCTGGGTGGCATCCGTGGTGCCAACAATCGCGGGCAGCTCCAGAGAACGCGCCATAATGGAGGTGTGGGAGGTGCGGCCGCCGAGATCGGTAATAAAGCCCAGTACCTTGTCCAGGTTCAACTGTGCGGTTTCTGATGGCGTCAAATCGGTTGCGATCAGGATAGACTCTTCCTGAATATCGCCAAGATCGATAATCGGCATACCGAGAATGTTTCTCAGCAGGCGCTTACCGATGTCGCGCATGTCCGCAGCGCGCTCTTTCAGGTACTCATCGTCCAGTTCTTCCAATGCTTTCGCCTGATTCTCGATAACCGAGTAGGCTGCCGCATCGGCAGAGTGATGGTCCTTTTTGATCAGGGCTATGATTTCCTGCTCGAACTCTTCATCTTCCAGCAGCATGATATGCCCTTCGAAGATGGCTTCTTTCTCAGCGCCCAGGGTTGCACCTGCTTTGGTCTTGATGGCTTCCAACTGTGCGGAAGCTTTGGCCCGGCCACTCAGAAAACGTTCGATTTCTTGTTCAACGTCTTCAGCAGTAATTTTTTTCCGGCTGATGACGATTTCGTCTTCCTTCAATAACAGCGCGTTACCGAAAGCAAAACCGGGTGATACTAATATGCCTGAAATCATAACCCTACCTTCACTCGAAACTGATGTTCACACGAAAAGCCTGCCGATTACTCAAGTTCGGCCATCAGCTTAACCAGATGTTCAACGGCTTTTTGCTCGTCTTCACCCTCAGCGGAAAGGGTAACGACAGTGCCTTGCGTCAGACCAAGAGTCTGAAGCTTGAACAAACTTTTCGCGCTGGCACTTTTTCCGTTGGAGGTGACGGTAATTTCGCTGGTAAATCCTTTGGCTTCTTTAACAAACTGAGCCGCAGGACGGGTGTGCAGGCCATTCGGAGCGGTGATAGTAACTTCTTGCTGGAACATTCTGTTTTCCCCAACTATGGTTTGGATTCGTGTTGTGGAACTAAAGTTTAGTGTATTTACTGGACTTTAGTCTGTTAGGTCAGCCCCATTTATGTGACGGGGTCGCCTTTGATGCGGCAAGGTAAGGACTAAACGCCTTCCCTGAATATATACGCCAAATAGCACAGTATTCCAGCCCAGAGTCTGATGGCGTTGCTGCCTCTGTGGTAAAAACGGTGACATTGCCATCAGCAGGAACAGAGTACGATGTTACGGTTATTAATTTCGCGCATCAAAATAATTGTTCGGTTAAATACTAAACCTTGACCAAAAAAGCAATCATTGATGGGTGTAAACTTTGAACCCGACCACAAAAAAAGCACCTGTGAAGGTGCTTTTATGCCGTCAATGTAACGAAGGATTACTGCTGCAATTCTTGTTCAGTGAACAGATCGGCAAACAGCGCCGTACTGAGATAGCGCTCACCGGAGGAAGGCAGAATCACCACGATGGTTTTGCCTTCAAACGCGGGATCCTTCAGTAAATTCAGCGCGGCAGCTACCGCAGCACCGGAAGAGATCCCGGCCAGAATGCCTTCTTCTTCCATCAGGCGACGCGCGGTTGAAATCGCGTCCTCGTTAGAAATGCGCTCAACGCGATCCACCAGAGAGAGATCGAGGTTTCCGGGAATAAAACCCGCGCCGATCCCTTGGATCTTGTGCGGGCCCGGCTTGATCTCTTCGCCTGCCAGCGCTTGGGTGATAACCGGAGAATCAACGGGTTCAACCGCGACGGTGGTGATAGCCTTGCCTTTGGTATTCTTGATAAAACGGCTGACGCCAGTCAGCGTACCGCCGGTGCCGACGCCGGAGATAAACACGTCTACTTCACCATCGGTGTCTTCCCAAATTTCCGGGCCGGTGGTTTTTTCGTGAATTTCCGGGTTAGCCGGGTTGCTGAACTGTTGCAGTAACAGGAAGCGGTTCGGGTCGCTGGCAACAATCTCTTCTGCCTTCGCGATGGCCCCTTTCATGCCTTTCGCCCCTTCGGTCAGAACCAGTTTGGCACCCAGCGCTTTCAACAGTTTGCGCCGCTCAATGCTCATGGTTTCTGGCATGGTCAGGGTTAATTTATACCCGCGGGCAGCAGCAACATAGGCCAGAGCAATCCCGGTGTTACCGCTCGTCGGTTCCACCAGTTCAACGCCGGGTTTTAATACGCCGCGTTTTTCTGCATCCCAAATCAGGTTTGCGCCGATACGGCATTTGACGCTGAAGCTGGGGTTGCGTGATTCTACTTTTGCCAGAATACGTCCATTACCGACACGGTTCAGACGAACCAGCGGCGAGTGGCCGATGGTGTAGGAGTTATCTTCATAGATTTTGCTCATGGCCAGTCCTTATAACTGTATGAAATTTTTACCAACAAGATAGAGCATACTCACTCCGTCCTTTCAGGGAAGGAAAGAATTGCTATATCGTTATGTTCTTAAGAAATATCTTTTCATTACAGTCGGAAAAACTACCGCGTTCCTGCTGATACCGAGAGATGACGATAGCGATCGACCCATAATGCGGTTGCGCCACAGACGGCGACCGGCATGACCACCAAATTCAGGAACGGCACCAGCGTAAACACACTGACCAGCGCGCCGAACTGCAAATTATTGAGTTTATGACGCCGTAACGCTTCGCGCATGGTGGGAAAGCTGATTTTGTGATTGTCGAAGGGATAATCGCAATACTGAATGGCCAGCATCCAGGCGCTAAACCCGAACCACAGCAGCGGTGCCACGGTTTGTCCGATACCGGGAATAAGATACAGCAACAGCAGTACGATGGCGCGCGGCAGGTAATAGGCGAGTTTCTGCACTTCGCGCTTCATGATGCGCGGGATATCTTTGACCATGCCCACGACGCCGCTGTCCGGCAGGGCCTTTCCGGTCAGTCGCGCCTCCAGTTGCTCGGCCAGCAGGCCGTTAAACGGTGCCGCGATGAAATTGGCGATGGTGCTGAAAAAATAGCCGAATACCAGCAAGATAGAGATGACGGCGAGCGGCCATAGCAGGTAGCTTAACCATTGCAACCACTCTGGCACATAGCCCATCAGCCGGGCAATCCATTCTCCCATGCGGGAAAACAGCCACCAAAAAGCACCGCCCATCAACAGGATATTGAGCAGTAGGGGAATGATGACAAAACGCCGTATGCCCGGCAGCGACATCAGTTGCCAACCTTGTGCGAAATAGTAAATGCCTGAACGCGGTGGCGTAGCGGGGGACGGGGTTACCATGACATCCTGTTCCTCATTGTAGGGTTATCCGGATCGTTGGTGCGATCGGGGTAGTTTGTGTGATCTGCATCATATCGGGATGATTTTCTGCTGACCAGTGACCCTTTGGACGAAAAAAAAGCAAAAAAGTGCGCCCGGTATATCTTTATTCCTATAAAATACTGTGCAGGCTTGCACTTGTGTACGCAGGCAAATAGAGTTAGGGGTATGAAAAAGTTGCCGCGGTGGCAATAAATTGAATTAACTGGGATAGCAATGATGCAGGACTTGCGTCTGATATTAATCGTTGTGGGCGCGATCGCTATAATTGCGCTACTGCTTCACGGCTTGTGGACGAGCCGTAAAGAGCGCTCGTCCCTTTTTCGTGACCGTCCGGTGAAGCGCCTTAAGCAAAAGCAGAAGCGGGAAGAGACTGCGCCGCTTGAGGCGCTTGATGAAGGGGTCGGCGAAGTCAGAGTCACGCGCACTCGCGCGCAGGAAGAACCTGCATTGGGTTCGTTCAATGAGCCTGCGCCGCCGCCTGCATCCTCATCGCCTTTCGCTTCTGCTGCCGAACACGTTCGTACCGATTACGATCCGCTGTTAGGCGCGACCACCGCGCCGCAATCTGCATCTGAGGTGCACGTCGATCGCGTTGCACAGGATGTTCGCCCCGTACAGGCTGCGAGCGCTGCACCTGTGCTCCAAACCCCTGTTGAACGTGCACCGCACCTGGAAGAGCAGGCCGCGGAGCACGGCTTGCCTGAGCGAGATGCTGACCAGCCGCACGC
Source organism: uncultured Symbiopectobacterium sp. (assembly GCA_964293225.1). Classification (GTDB taxonomy): domain Bacteria; phylum Pseudomonadota; class Gammaproteobacteria; order Enterobacterales; family Enterobacteriaceae; genus Symbiopectobacterium. The sequence continues at coordinate 38,284 of CAXYYB010000010.1, forward strand.
GCAAAGCGCAAGTCGTACACCGCAAGAAACCGTGCTGGTACTGCACGTCGCTGCTCATCAGGGCAGTATCATTGGCGGTGAAGTGCTGCTGCAAAGCGTATTGCAGGCAGGCTTCCAGTTCGGCGAAATGAATATTTTCCATCGCCATGTTAATCCTGCGGGCGCAGGACCGGTGCTGTTCAGTCTGGCCAACATGGTGAAACCCGGCTCTTTCAGCATCGACGATATGGCCGAGTTCTCCACGCCGGGCGTCTCGATTTTCATGATGGTGCCCTCTTACGGTGACGCGAGCCAGAATTTCAAACTGATGCTGCAATCTGCACAGCGCATTGCTGACGACGTCGGTGGTGTGGTACTGGATGATGAGCGTCGTTTGATGACGCCGCAAAAAGTTGAAGCCTACAAAGGCCGTATTCGCGATGTGCTGCGGGCTAATGGGTAAACGTGATTTTGTAACCGCAAAGCCTCCTACATGGAGGCTTTGTTTTTTCAGGGTATAGGGTGAGCTGACGTGGCGAGTAGTAATGGATTAAAGCAGGATCTGGGCGTGGTTCAGGGCGTGGGGCTGCTTTCCACGTCGTTGCTGGGCACTGGCGTGTTTGCGGTGCCAGCCATTGTGGCGCAATTGTCGGGCAATGACAGCCTGTGGGCCTGGCCGCTGCTGATTGTGTTGGTGTTTCCGATTGCTATTGGCTTTGCTGCGTTAGGGCAGCATTTTCCTAATGCCGGTGGGGCAGCTCACTTTGTCAATCTGGCATTTGGTCCGCGTTTGGCCCGTGTGACCCGTTGGCTGTTTCTTTCCGTGATCCCGCTGGGGTTGCCTGCTGCACTGCAAATTGCCGCTGAGTTTTGGGCACCGTTTATCGGCCATAGCAGGGTGGGGATATTGTTGGTGCAAATGTTGACGCTGGTCGCCATTTGGCTGCTCGGGTCACGCAGTGCGGGTTCCAGCGCGTCCATTCAAACGGGCATTGCCGTGTTGGTGGTGCTGCTGGTTACCGCCATTTGGTGGACGGGTGATATCAACCCTGCGCATATTGCCTGGCCTGCACTGAGTGCTATTTCCTGGCCGAACACCTTTGATTCACTTGCCGTGATGTTTTGGTGTTTTGTTGGACTGGAAGCGTTTGCTCACCTCTCTACCGAGTTTCGTAACCCAGAGCGTGATTTCCCGCGTGCCTTGATGATCGGCATGCTGATTGCTGGCATCGTCTATTGGGGCTGTACCGTCGCGATTTTACAGTTAAACGCTCATGGCAGTGATATCGCCCCGACCGCGCTGCTTTTGAGTATTGTGGCAGATTTGTTTGGCAGCGACTGGGTCTTTTGGGGAGCCTGCCTGATTGGCTATCTGGCGTGCTTTGCCAGTGTGAACATTTATACGCAGGGCTTTGCGCGGCTGGTGTGGTCACAGGCAGCGCCTGGGAGTCGTTTGGGGATGCTTTCACGTGCCCAAGTCCCCCTTAGCGCGCTGTCGGCGGTGGTGCTTTGTAGCATGCTCTGTTGTCTGCTGATTTACTGGCTGTCACTGCCATTATCGACGTTGATCGTTTATGCCAACGGCATTTTTGTTCTGGTTTATCTGCTGTGCATGTTGGCTGGGTGCCGGTTGTTGAAAGGTCGGGCCCGCCTGATGGCGGTTATTGGCAGTGTGTTGTGCTGCGCACTGTTGGTGATGGTAGGAGCTAAATCGCTCTATGCACTGATTATGCTGGCCGTGCTGTGGTGGGGGTTACCGCATAAGTCACAGCAACTGGCGGCAGAATAATCGCCGCTGCACCGGCCCAAGGGGCCGGTGCCCGCGATCGGTTCGTATTGCCTACGAGGGCTGCTGTTCAGACGTTGCGGCTTTTTCCGCGTCCAGCTTGGCTTCCAGTTCGCTCAAACGCTGTTCCAGCCGCGCCAGTTTTTCACGGGTGCGCAGCAGAACCTGCGTTTGTACATCAAACTCTTCGCGGTTTACCAGATCCAGCTTGGTAAACTGTGCTTGCAGCACCTGGCGAATTTTTTTCTCAGCGTCTTCGCCCAGCTCACGTATGCCTTTAGGCATGGATTCATGCACTTGGCGTGCAATTTGCTCAATCTTTTTCGGGTCAATCATGCCGTTTTCCTGTCTGGTTTCTGTCATCTGTACTGTCAGTGTAATGCGTGAATGAAAAGGGATAAACCAAAACTCGCCCTGTAATGCTTTGTGTCGGATTCTTAAAGAAAATTTTTACCAATAGGCTAGCAGATGTCACATTTTGTCCATTGCGCCAATTGCCCCGCTCAGGCAATAGCGTTATAGTTATCACGCTTACTTCTCAGGGCGGGGTGTAATTCCCCACCGGCGGTAAACCAGACAGCGCAAGGTGCTAAAACACCGTGCTTTCGTTTGGAAGCCCGCGAGCGCTCGCCGTAACGTTATCAATAATTTATTATCGATACGCGTGGCGAGGTCAGCAGATCCGGTGAAATTCCGGGGCCGACGGTTATAGTCCGGATGGGAGAGAGTAACGGTATCCTGTTGGGTTTATGCTCACTCGCGTTATTTTGTTAGTCATTGCCCGGTGCGTATTGATGCGCTTCTGTCGCAATGGTTACTCCTCAAGCTCGCCCTGGTTCTGGTAATCCATAATAAACATGAGGTTTTTTTACCATGAATCAGACATTACTTTCTGAATTTGGCACGCCATCTGAACGCGTTGAACGTGCGCTTGAAGCGCTGCGCCAAGGCGTTGGTGTGATGGTGTTGGACGACGAAGACCGTGAAAACGAAGGCGACATGGTATTTGCCGCTGAGAACATGACCGTTGAGCAAATGGCGATGACCATTCGCTACGGTAGCGGTATCGTCTGCCTGTGCCTGACCGAAGAGCGCCGCCGTCAATTGGAACTGCCCATGATGGTGGAGCATAATACCAGCCACTATCAAACCGGTTTTACCGTCACCATTGAAGCTGCCGAAGGCGTAACCACTGGCGTGTCTGCGTCTGACCGTATGACAACCGTTCGTGCAGCCATTGCCGATGACGCTCGCGCAAGCGATCTGAATCGCCCTGGTCACGTCTTCCCGCTGCGCGCTCAACCGGGCGGCGTACTGACTCGCGGTGGTCATACCGAAGCGTCTGTCGATCTGGCAACGCTGGCAGGTTTCAAACCGGCCGCTGTGCTGTGCGAACTGACCAATGATGACGGCTCTATGGCGCGTGCGCCGGAAGTGATCGCTTTTGCTAAACAGCACGGTATGCCGGTACTGACCATCGAAGATTTGGTCGCCTACCGTCAGGCAGCAGAACGCAAAGCGAGCTGATTGCTCTTTTCCCGGGCCGGTGATACCGGCCTCTAAAAACGCAGCCAGTGCGCCTTACGCGCTCGGCTGCGTTTTTCTTGCCAACAAGGTGGCGAAGCGCAGTTTGATGCGATTGCCGTTCTCGTCAGTTTTATGCAATTCACCCACCTCTTCGTTGTATTTCAGGATGTCCCACCCAGAATAATACTCACGCAATTCATTGTGCTGGAAGGTGAAGGAGAAAGGCAGCGGGCAGGGGAAATCCTCGGTGGACATTGCTGCCACGATCAGGTTATAGCCACCCTCTACGGTGCATTCCTGCATGTTACGCACGATGAAAGGAATACGCTCGCGTTCCAAAAACATCAGCACCACGGTGGAGATGATCAGATCATACTGCTTGTCTAGCGCGGCTTTGTTGATGTCGTACAGGCTGGCGCGAATGCCGGAGAGGCTTTCGCTGCTGATGATATCTTTCAGGGACGAGATACTGTTGAGATTTTTGTCATACGCCGTCACGTCAAAACCGCGCAGGTTCATGTAAAGGGCGTTTCTGCCGCCACCGCAGCCAAGATCGAGCGCTTTGCCAGCCGGTATTTGCGCCAGCGCGGCCACCACTTCGGAGTGGGTTGCCGTCAGGCCGTGCTTTTTGGCGTAATAATCCTCGGCGGTGCAATAAAACGCTAATTGGCACTCCAGATCCGGTGATGCACTGACGATCCGGTGCCAGGCTTGTGGTTCAACAAACGGTGGCTGATTCTGTTCGGTAAACTGATACGTCTCAATCACTGAGCCATCTTCATGCAGCATGGCGAACGTCAGCTCTCCTTTCAGGACGGTCAACTTCGCCCAGGTGCCCACTTGCGTGTTGTGTTTTTCTTGAAACGCGGCGGGCAGCGTCTGCGCATTCCACTGTGGCAGGGTTTTATAACAGATCAGGTTTTGCATCATACACCTCGGAGAGCTTATACATTCTTATCGCGTTTTACCGCGTTGCGGGTAGTTTATAAAGCTCCGCAAAGAATAGCTATAAAAATGTATTTAAAATGCATCTTTTGCGATGAGACGTACTCTGTGCGGGTTGGCGTTCCGCGTCGAATAACGCTGAAGAAGAAGATGGCGCCAGGATGAGCCGCATGGATGCGGCGAAAGCTCCCGCCGCGTAGGGAACGCGTCGGGAGCGGTCCGTCCGGCGGCAGCTTTTTCTGAAGGTACCGCGAAGCGGCGTTATTCCGCAAAAAGCGCGGGGGAACGGGGTGTGGGCGACTGCACACCCCGTGTCGGGCGCGTGCCACGCGGTTAGCAGATAGAGGCGAACGGGTTCGCGCACGAAATATGACGCCTATGTCTGCATAAAGATCCGCTCATCCTGGCGTTACCCGTTTCCTCAGCGTCATTCAACGCGGGTTAACCTCAAAAGACATCACGCGCAGCGAGTACACTTATTGGACTGAATCACCTGGAAAAAATCATTCCCTTTATCATCCACCAGAATGAACGCCGGGAAGTCTTCCACTTCGATTTTCCAAATCGCTTCCATACCCAGTTCAGGGTATTCAACGCAGGTCAGACTCTTGATGCTGTTCTGCGCCAGAATCGCCGCCGGGCCGCCGATGCTGCCGAGATAGAAACCGCCGTGTTTATGGCAAGCGTCGGTCACCTGCTGGCTACGGTTGCCCTTCGCCAGCATGATTTTGCTGCCACCATTGGCTTGTAACAGATCAACGTAGGAGTCCATGCGCCCTGCGGTGGTTGGCCCCAACGAACCAGAGGCATAGCCTTCCGGCGTTTTGGCCGGACCTGCGTAGTAAATCGGGTGGTCTTTGACGTACTGCGGCAATCCTTCACCGTTGTCGATGCGCTCTTTGAGTTTGGCGTGAGCAATATCGCGCGCCACAATGATGGTGCCTGACAGGGAGAGACGCGTGGAAACCGGATACTGAGACAGCGTTTTCAGGATCTGTTCCATCGGTTGGTTAAGATCAATCTTGACTGCTTCACCTTCTCCCGCCTCACGCAGATGCTCAGGAATGTATTTTCCAGGATTCTGTTCTAGCTGCTCCAGCCAGATGCCGTCGCGGTTGATTTTGGCCTTGATATTGCGGTCAGCGGAGCAGGAAACGCCCATGCCAACCGGGCAGGATGCACCGTGACGCGGCAGACGTATAATGCGGATATCGTGAGCGAAATATTTACCGCCGAACTGCGCGCCTAACCCGAGATCCTGCGCGGCTTTCAGCAGTTCATTTTCCAGTTCAACATCGCGGAAGGCTTGCCCGTGTTCATTGCCGCTGGTCGGCAGCGTGTCATAGTATTTAGTGGACGCCAGCTTCACGGTTTTCAGCGTACTTTCCGCTGACGTCCCGCCGATAACAAAGGCAACGTGGTACGGCGGGCAGGCTGCGGTGCCCAGTGAGCGCATTTTTTCCACCAGGAAGTTTTTCAGTTTTTCCGGCGTCAGCAGCGCTTTGGTTTCTTGATAAAGGTAGGTTTTGTTGGCAGAGCCGCCGCCTTTGGTGACAAACAGGAATTTGTATTCTGCCCCTTCCGTACTGTAGAGGTCGATTTGGGCCGGCAGGTTGGTGCCGGTATTGACTTCCTTGTACATATCCAGCGCGGCGTTCTGCGAATAGCGCAGGTTATCTTCAATAAAGGTGTTATACACACCGCGAGATAACGCTTCGGCGTCATTGCCACCGGTCCAGACCCGCTGGCCTTTTTTTCCCACGATAATCGCCGTACCGGTATCCTGGCAGGTCGGCAAAATGCCCTTGGCGGCAATTTCCGAGTTACGCAGGAATTGCAGTGCCACGTATTTGTCGTTTTCACTCGCCTCTGGGTCGTGGAGGATATCCGCCACTTGCTGTTGGTGAGCCGGACGCAGCATAAACGATGCATCGTGGAAGGCCTGTTGTGCCAGTAAGGTTAATGCCTGCGGGTCGATCTTCAGGATCTCTTCGCCTTCAAACTGGGCGGTGGAAACATAATCGCTGCTGATCAGGCGATATTGGGTGTTGTCTTTGCTTAGCGGAAAAGGTTCTTGATAATAAAATGGTTTATTCGACATGTTTTTCTCACTTGCAACAAATTAAAAGAAAGATTCGGTATCCTTGAGAAGACTTTCTGTCTTGCATATGGTTATCATTTTTATGTGCATTTTTTCAGTCATGCATTAGCACAATTATCCTGACCATGGTAGGGGTTTATGGTGCGACGTACCACTTTGGTATATCACAGTTTTTACATCGAATTTGTGGGTTTTTACACCCTGGGCGATAAAAAAAACGCAGTGAAAATAATGAAACAGCAATAAAGCGCCGCGTTGACATTGATGTCTATTATATTGCGTAACTTGTTTAATAAAAGTAAGTAAATTTATTGGGTTATTTCCCGCGTAAATAATGTGGTTTTTGGGGGCCGATATGAAAATAGGCGGTCTGTGTTGGTCTATCAAGGTCTTATTTATTTCACGGTAATGTCGGATCTTTTTGCATCAGTAAATTATCGATCATCCAAAACCCTGCCGGTCCTGGTGGATGCTGTTTTGACCACACGACATCCATTTCAATCAGTTGCGGCCAACCCGTGACCGAGAGTTCCACTAATATCTGATGACCAAACTGATCGACCAACCAACGTGGCAGGATGCTCCAGCCAAACCCCTGTTCTGCCATTTCCAGCAGCATAAGGTAAGAGGGGGCAGACCAGATAATGCCTTCTTTTGGCTGGCGTTCTGTGCGCGTATAGGTATTCAGATAAAGTTGGCGTACCGTCGCTAATTGCTGTGGTGAAACTGGCTGTTGCTGCGCCAATGCATGCTGTGCGGCAACAAAGATGGCCATTTCGGTTTTCACGTGTAGCCGTGAGGCGCTGATTTCTGTCGGATAGTGTGGCTGAGTGCGGATCACGCCCATGTGTGCGCGCTGCACTTGAAGCAGGTCGATGGCATCCTCATCCTCGGCGATCAGACACTCGAACTCGATATCAGGAAAACGGGCAGAAAATGCGTGCAACAGTGGATCGTAATGTGCCGCTTTCCACATATCCGACAACACAAAGGTCAGGCGCGGTTCAATACGGTTAGCCAGACGCACCGCCAGCGCATCCAGCGTGTCGCTGGCAGCAAGAATGGCCTCTACGTGCACGCGTACCTTATGACCATCATCCGTCAGTCGCGGTTGGTGCCCGGCGCGATCGAACAGCACCAGCCCGAGATCGGCTTCGAGGTTGGCGATGGCCGCGCTCACGGTGGACTGGCTTTTGCGTAGCTGACGCGCGGCGGCTGAAAAAGAGCCGGTTTGCGCGGCGGTCACAAAGGCAATCAGGGATTCGGGGGAATAGCGCATCGCCGCTCTCTTCTCATGTCCATCGTTTTTATCGATGGATATTAATTTCACTCTTCCAGTAATAACGATATAACCTGCCATCGTCAAGCGGTGAGAGGTTTTCTCCACCGCCTGTTTTGTTAATTGACCCAATACCAAATTGATGAATAAAAGTGTGGTGATGTATGCAATCTAACGCAGCAAAGAGACAAACAACCGCGTTACAGCGCCGAAGCGTGGGTGAGCGTGTGTTTCATGCTGTCGGCTATGAGGTGGTTGCCCTATTGATCACGGCGCCCATTGGTGCCTGGCTGTTTAACAAGCCGCTGTTTTCCATGGGCGCATTGGCGATTATGCTCTCCAGCATCGCCATGGTATGGAATATCATCTACAACGCCCTGTTCGATCGTTTGTGGCCGGTATCGCGCGTGGCGCGCGGTGCCAAAGTACGTATCCTGCACGGATTAGGTTTTGAGGGCGGTTTTATCCTGTTCGGGTTGCCAGCCGCAGCCTGGATGCTGGAGATCACGCTGTGGCAGGCATTGATGGTCGAGATCGGCTTTTTCCTGTTTTTCCTGCCGTATACTGTGGTGTATAACTGGGTATACGACAAACTGCGCGCCCGGTTTATGGCACGCCGAGACGGTGAACGCGGGAGGTCGCCCGCCGCATCACGCTTCCACTAATACTATCAGCCTTTTTGGTTGTTGGTTTTCAGGCGGCTTTTGAAATCGGCGTAGTCTGGCATCATCGGGCTACGCCACAAATACCAGGCGGCGACGGTACGAAAAGGCTGACACGGCAGGCTGAGTTCCGCCAATTCACGGCGCGAAGGTATCGCATCGCGCTGATGCAAATAGCACAACCCTAAGCGGATGCCGAGATCGTCCAACGGCATAATGTCCATCCGTTCCAATCCATAAATCAGGTACATTTCGACCGTCCAGCGGCCAATCCCTTTCAACCTCGATAGCCGCTCGATAAGCGTGTCGTCATCCATGGTTAGCGCCTGTTCTCGCGAGGGCACCACACCGTCTCGGGTACCGTGCGCAATCGCGTGCAGCGTTTCTGCCTTGCGCGTTGAGAAGCCGCATTGGCGCAGCGCGTCTTTCTCACTGGCGGCAATCTGTTCAGCGCAAGGGAATGCCTGCCCGTCAGGGCTAAAGGCCTCCAACAGGCGGCGGATCATGGCATCTCCCGCGCGGGTGGTGAGCTGTTGGTAAGCCACGGCACGCATCAGCGCTTCATAGGGTTCACGGTGCGGGTGCGTTTGGTGCTGACATTCGCCGATGTGGTTCAGCAGCGCTTGCCAGCGCGGCCCAAGCGTGCGCAGATGTTCGCATGCCAACTGCACGCTCTGCGCCGAGTTCCATAATACCGGCTGCGGGTGTGACATACTTGATCCTGAACCTGAGGGAAAAAGGGTAGGCTTCCAGCATAAAAGAGTGAATCAGGGTTGTCACCCTGCGATGGATTTCTGGAATGAGAAAGCAAGAATCCGTAAGGTATTCATCAGACGTAACCGGTAGGGTGGGATCTCTGTTGTGACCAGAGATTGCGAGGTGAGTGATGTCGACAAACGTACGCGCTGCTCCTGAGGAAGAATGTGCTTTACGTGAAAATACATGGTGGGATGCCCTGTGCCAACGCGATAAACAGGCTGACGGTCGTTTTGTCTATGGCGTTAAAACCACGGGGATATTTTGCATGCCCTCCTGCGCATCCCGGTTACCGCTGCGGGAAAACGTGCAGTTCTTTGTGGATGCGGCGGCGGCACAGCAGGCCGGGTTCCGGCCCTGTAAACGCTGCTGCCCGGGAAGTCTGTCGCGTGAGCAACGGCAATGTGCGGCTATTGAGCATGCCTGCCAACTGATGAGACAAGCGGAGACATCGCTGACATTGACGCAGGTAGCAAACGCTGTGGGTATTAGCCCCTACCATTTTCACCGGTTGTTTAAAGCGCAGGTTGGCGTGACGCCAAAACGGTATGCTGCCGCATTGCGTGGTCAGCGTGTGCGCGCCTTGCTGAGCGATGCTGCGCCGGTAACGCAAGCCGCATTGGCAGCGGGTTTTCATTCCAGCGAGCAGTTTTACCAGGAATCTCACCAACTGCTGGGCATGGCACCGCGCCGTTTTAAACACAAGGGGCAGGGCATGACGATCCATTTCGCTATTGGGTCGTGTTCGCTGGGGGCGGTGTTGGTGGCGGAGAGCGAGCGCGGGGTGTGCGCCGTTTTACTGGGGGATGATGCCACCGCATTGATAAACGAGCTGCACTCCCTGTTTGCCAATGCGACGGTGCTTGACGGCGATGCGGCGTTTGAGCAACGCATGGCGCTGGTTATCCGCGCTATTGATTCACCGGGGGCTCCGTTAACGTTACCGCTGGATATTCGTGGCACCGCCTTTCAACTTCGTGTCTGGCAGGCTCTGCGAGACATTCCGCTGGGAACCACGCTCAGTTACCGCGACGTTGCAGAAAAAATGGGTCAGCCGGGCGCGGTGCGTGCGGTGGCGGGCGCATGCGCCGCCAACCGCCTGGCGGTTATTGTCCCTTGCCATCGGGTCATTCGCACCGATGGGGCATTGTCGGGCTATCGATGGGGTATTGCGCGGAAACGCCAACTGTTAGAGAGCGAGGCTAAGGAATCCCATGACGGATGATCTGTTCGCGCATGAGGGCACACCGCGCTGGACTCAAACGCTGGCACCCGGCGCTGTGGTGCTGCGCGGGTTCGCCGCTGAGTGTGCGCCAACGCTGATGCAGATGATTGACCAACTGACGCGCGTGGCACCGTTTCGTCAAATGACCACGCCGGGCGGTTTTATCATGTCAGCCGCCATGAGCAATTGTGGCGCGCTGGGCTGGGTGACGGATGCGCAGGGCTATCGTTATTCGCGCCACGATCCCCTTACGGACGCGCCTTGGCCCGCGATGCCAGCGCTGTTTGCTCAACTGGCGCAGCAGGCCGCGCACGAGGCGGGGTTTGCTGACTTTGTTGCCGATGCTTGCCTGATGAACCGCTATGCGGTGGGCAGCCGGATGTCATTGCATCAGGATAAGAATGAGCGGGATTTCTCGCAGCCGATTGTTTCTGTATCGCTTGGGTTACCGGCCATCTTCCAGTTTGGCGGTATGCAGCGCAGTAATGCCGTGCAGCGTATCCCGCTGACGCAGGGTGATGTGTTGGTGTGGGGGGGGCCATCACGTCTGCGTTTTCACGGTGTGCAGGCCATCAAAGCTGGAGCTGAGGATTACCGGTTTAATCTGACGTTTCGTAAGGCGGGGTAGGGAAAAGAGCAACCTGCCCTTAACGGCGCAGGTTGCTGGCGAGCAGGATTATTGTTTTTTGAAGTGCATGTAATCCAGCGCACTTTCTGCGGCTATACGGCCTGAGTTCAGGGCGAAACCGAAGGTGCCGCCGCCTAACAGCAGATCGTAAGTGTCGCCGTACATGCCGCCTGCGTCATTACCGGTGACATACAGGCCTGGGATGGCATTGCCGTCTTTGTTGATGGCCTGCATCTTCTCGTTAATTTTCACGCCGCCCAGCGTGCCGAGTGCGGCAGGCTGCATTTTAACGGCATAGAACGGCCCGGTTTTCACCGGACGCAGGTAATCCATGTTCTTGTTGAACACTTCATCACGTTTTTGCGCGGCAAAGACGTTGTTCTGATCGATAGTCTCTTTCAGCACGCTGGCGTCAACGCCCATGGCTTTAGCCAGTGCGTCCAGCGTTTGTGCCTTGTAGACAAAGCCGCGGTTTTTCTGGAGTTCTTTGTCAAACTCTTCATCAAACTTGGTGAGTTTGGTGTTAGCGATAACCCATTCACCGATCGGTACGTCGATCCCGTCGTTCACGTAATGTTTACGTGAGGTTTCATCAAAGATGGAGTACATGATGCCGCCCGCTTTGGAAAGCGCATTACCGGAGTGAGGCCAAATGATGACGTTGGATTCATCGGTAAAACGACGGCCATGGGTATCTACCCACAGATAAGGTTGGCGCGCCGCAGCCAGCATGTGGGAGTTTGGCGCGTAGTCTGGCAGGCCAGGGCGGTATGCTTGCAGTACGCCCATTCCTTCATCTTTGGCACCGGCTTTCCAGGCCATTTTGATCCCGTCGCCGTCTTTACCGACGTTGCCCACCATAATGGTATCTGGGAAGGCGACGTATTTTTGCAGCATCTCTTTGTTGTTGGCATAACCACCGGTGGCGACGATAACTGCTTTGGCATCGATCTGGATGGTGTTGCCTTGCTCGTCTTGCGCCGTCACGCCAGTGACTTTGCCGTCTTTCACGATCAAATCTTTACCCGCGGTTTTCACCATGGTGGTGACATCCATGTTTTTAAACTGCTCATGGAAGGTTTTGATCAGGAAACGACCGTGGCCCGGTCCGTCAATAACGTGCCAGGTCAACATCCCGCCTGGCCCCCCAGGACCGATGTATTCAAACTTGATGCCCTTGGATTTCACCCATTCGATGGTATCGGCAGAACGGTTAACAAACGCGCGAACCACGAACGGGTTAGCCAGCCAGTGGCTGTATTCCATGATGGTTTTGAACGCCATGTCTGGGGTAACGATAATCCCCTGACGTTTTTGCATGGAACTGTTTGCGGCGAAGATCCCTTCCGCAAAATTCCCGGTGCCGCCGACCACACCTTGTTTTTCCAACAGAATCACTTTCGCGCCTTTTTCGGCTGCGGCCATGGTAGCGGATGTGCCTGAAGCCCCGGCACCGATAATCACCACGTCAGCCGTTTTTACGATAGTTTCTGCATTGACAGCACCGGTACCCAACAGCGATAAACAGGCGGCTGCAATCAGCGTTCTCCTGACTATTTTCATATACTCTCCACTCTCAATAGTTGTAATAAAAATATTGATGCGATGGTTGTACTCTTATTATTCCCCCTATTGTTTTTGGCAAAAGGGGGCCATGCTCGCGTTATTCTTTTTAAGGTAAAAAGGAATAGCGCGTAGTCGCCATCTTGCCGATATTATTCAGCAGAGATGTTTAATTAACTATTTATTACGCAGCGTGGCTGCCAGAAATAAATAATGGTTATTTAGTGACTTTCGCTTGATTATACGCGTTGCCTGCGGCTTCGAGTGCGGCTTCGCTGGTTAATGTGGCACCAGATACGCCATCAATGTTGACGCTTTGTTTTTCAACGAAGCTTTTAGCCAACACTTTTGCCGCTTCTCCACCCACTTCTGGCGTTTCAGAAGGCGCGTCAACCGTGGCTTTATTGATTTTTCCTTGTGCATCCACATCGAGTGTGACAGTCACGTCACCACCGATACCGGTGCTGGCGGAAGAATAGGTGCCTGCTTTAAAATCGCCGTCTGCAAACGCGAAGCTTGATGCAATCAGCAGACAAAAAGCTGCCGTACCCTGAAATTTTTTCATATCAATGGTTCCAATAAAAAGTGTATAAATATTCAATGTGATATTGAACGGGAATGTTATTTCTCGAGTTCTCCTTTATCTCCCATGAATAAAATGATGGCCATCATCTTCATTGAGATGCATAAATATAAAACAACAAATGGGTAATCCGATACCGAGTAAAATAAATAACAAACTGAAGCTGTTTACATTAATGGCGCTCTCCATGCGGGAAAGAAAACGCAGCATGGGAAAGGTTAATGCCATGCTTACCATAATGGAGAGCAACTGCGTCACCGTCATAATGTTATTGCCGTTGTTATAGGTATGGTGACTCAAATTGCTGAAGGCCAGTGTGCTCTCTGCGGAATGCAGCGTCGAAATCAACATGCCGAGCAGCACGGCAATAATACCGATGAAAAGGGTGGCGTTCTCCTGCACTGCGGCACCCATGGCAAAAATACACAGTGAGGTAAATACCGTGGTGTGCAGCAGCAGTTTGCGGTAGCCAATCCGTTTGATCAGTGGCTCAAAGCCCAGTTTAGAGAGCAGGGCACCGCTGGAAAACAGCAGCAAAATCAGGCTTACGGTGGCGGGGTCATACGCTAATTGGGTTTGCAGCATCAGCGACATCACCACCGGAATCGAAGAGAGTAAAACGCGCGTGACAATGCCGCTGGTCACGCCGATAGAAAACGTTTTAATGGTAAACAGGTTTTCACGCGGTTGAGGCCGCACGGCAAGCATATCCCGTTTGAAATAGAGGAATGCCAAGCTGAACCCGCCGAGGGCCAATGCGGCGCTCAGTGGGAGGCTGATGATGTTTTTCGGCACCGCTGTCAGCAGAAAGGTGCCAAGGAACAGCATGCCGACCAGCAGCATCAGCTTGAAGCTGTCTCCGCGAAAATGTGTAACCTGCATACTGGCGGGAATATGGGTTCTGGCAAGCCACAGACAGATCAGACACAGAGGAATATTGAGTACAAAAATTAAACGCCACGACAGCATATTGACCATCAAGCTCCCCACCACCGGGCCAATCATGGTGCCCAGTAACCCCAGCAGGGTAATGCGGTTGAGGAAGAGGAGTTTCATGGTATCTGGCGTGGTCCTCAAAATGATGGTTCTGATTATCGGCAGCATCAACGCGCCGCCGATCCCTTGTATAAACCGAAACACGCTCAGACTGACGATAGACGTTGCGGTGACACACAGCAGCGAGCCCGTCATAAAAATGGCAATGGCGACAAGGTAGGTGTTGCGTTCACCCAGTCGCTCTGCCATCCAGCCATTAACGGGGGTGAAAGCCACCACGGTGACCACATAGGAGATAACAATCAGCTCCATATGTAGCACCGGTTGGTGAAGCGCCTCCGCAATGGCTGGCAGTGCGATATACAGCATCGTCGTGTCGACGGATTGCATAAAAAAAGTGATGGATGCAATCCAGAACAGGGTCCACGACGTCTTCATGATTTAAGCTACTGTCATCTGGCCGGCGTACAGGACAAACATACGCAGCAGGAACACACCGAGCAGGCTTAGAACGGCCATAAACGCCATCTGTTTGCGGCTTGGCGCACTGTCGTGGTTCTTCAGGAACCCGGCGATAAGCGGCACCGCAATGCCCACGCCGATAACCCCAATCCAGAACACAGCGCCCCAGAAACCGGTCAGCGCGTTATGTGCCGACAGGGTCTTCTGACCGCCGCCCAACAGCAACCCGACAAAAAAAGCGAACAGCAAGAAGAGCTCTGCGAACACCACCGGGTTTTCAATCCTGTGAATGAAATGCAGTGTGCCTTTGTGTTCTGCAATAAACCGGCGATTAAAGGCCCCTGCCAACAGCGCCACCGCAATGCCTGATGTGGTGCCCGAGGCGAGAAACAGTACCGGCAGTACCGGATTGTTCAGCATCGGGAAGGATTTGAGCGCTGACAGCAGGAAACCGGTGTAGCAGCCCAACAGGATGGCTAACACCAACAGCGTGTTTTCAAACCAACTGATACGCTTCTGGATAATGGCACTCAGGTTACGCACCAGAGAGAGCAGGCCACCGTTGTTGAACTTGCTCACCAGCGTCAGCAGTTCATTGCGGTACAGGCTGACCAGCCACAGGATGATAAACACGAAGTAGACCTGAAACAGCATCACACCGAGCGACATGATGGAGCCAGGGTTATAGAAGACCATCAGATACCAGAAGGTCATTGGGCGAGTCAGGTGGAAGATCAGAATAATCAGACCAACCATCACCGACAACGGTGCCACGACAGCCGTCGCGATAACGATGGGGTTTTTGCCGCTGTACTCTGCGGGCACGTAATATTTCAGCAGCATCGTCAGGGTGATCATGCCTGCGGAAATGCCCACCAAAAGCAGATAGATGGCAATGGGCCAATCCCATACCAGCGTGTCGAAGTGGAAAGCATTAAGCATTGTCGATTACCCCGCGTTTACCAGGAATGCGATAGAGCTTCGGTTCGGTACCCAGATACACTTTGGAGCGATAGGTCGGGTTCGCAAGGATCATTTGAGAGATATCGCTGGCCGGATCGTTCAAATCACCGAATACCAGTGCGTGGGTCGGACAGATCTCGACGCAGGCCGGTTTTTTGCCTGCGGCCAGATTGGTCTCACGGCAGAAGTTGCACTTATCGGCGGTATTGGTTACTGGGTTGATAAAGCGCACGTGGTAAGGGCAGGCAGCGATGCAATAGCGGCAGCCTACGCAGCGCTTGTCGTTAACGTCGACGATGCCGGTTAGTGCATCCTTGAAGGACGCACCGGTCGGACACACGGAAACGCACGGTGGGTTTTCGCAATGCTGGCAGGATTTACGGAAATATTGGCGTACAGCACGACTGGTCGAGGTGCGCGGAATATTCACCGAGGTCAGGATTTCGAGGCGAGTAACGCCATCGGGGACATTGTTGGTTTCTTTGCAGGCACCGATACAGGCTTTACAGCCGATACACAGTGATTCGTTGTGCAACATGCCATAACGTACCCCTTTCGGAGCGCCGGTAGCGGGTGTCGCGTTTTGCGGTGCAGCCTCATTTGCTAATGCCAATGAAGAACTGCCAGTCACAAAAATGGCACTCCCCATGTAGGCAAGAAATCGGCGGCGGGAATGATCTTCCATAACATCACCTTCAGTATTGAATGCTAGTTGATGTAGTCATGCTGATGTCGGTACCGAAAAATCGTCGGGTGATTGGCTTTTGTAATGTCTGATTCGTTGTGACGCAGTGTGGAAGAATTCCCCTGAGACAGTGAACAAAAACTTTTTTATATCGGTACCCAGCAGGCATCAGAAATTTTTTATCGATAAAAAATATAAGACGCACGTAAACCATGAGCTTCCTATGGGTTTTATTTGACCATGCCTCATAGTGATTAGAGTGTGCAGTAAATCACATTTGCAGGTTTGAAGGTTAATATAAAAGTTATCTGGATTTATTATAAATTTCAGGAAGATAAATATAGTGTGTCATTAAATGCCATGAGCAACTGTGAATAAAAAGTAAATAATGTAATAGAGTCGATTGAGAATCATTTTTATTGGCGTGAAATAGTGTGATCGGCTTATAAATAATGATGAAAACTGTGACGTGAGAGTATCAATGTCTACGGGGTAAAACGCGCCTGAATATTCAGGCGCGAAGGAGGGAAGTGCGTTAAAATAGTATGAATATTAGCCCTTCAAATGTTTATCCAAGAACTGGATCACAATTTTCATAATTTCAGGCTGCATCCAGTAATCACCACCGTGCTGTGCGTTGTTCACCGAGTAATATGTAGAATCAATGCCCTTTTGTAATAATGCCTGATGCAGTATTTCCGTTTGGCGCGGGGAGACAACGGTGTCCTTGGTGCCGTGCATAATCAGGAACGGAGGGGTATTGCTGTTAATGTAATTGATGGGGTTAGCGGCGGCAGCGCGTTCAGGATAGCGTGTGATCGGGCCGCCATCGTTGAAGACGGAAGTGCCGTTTACCCAGATAGCCTCGGTTGCTGACGCGGAGGTGTGTTTTTGTACCACATCATCAGGGAAGCCTTCACCAACGCGTAGCAAATCGGAGAGTCCGTAGAAATCGATCACCGCCTGAACCCGACTGTTTTGATCCAGATTTTCCCCTTTATCAAACTGTTTGTCGCCGTTCGATGTGCCGGTAAAGGCCGCCAGATAGCCGCCAGCCGATGCGCCGAATACCGCAATATGCGCGCCATCAATGCCAAATTTTCCAGACTGTGCTCGCAGATAACGTACCGCTGATTTCACATCTTCAAGCGGCGCGGGAAACAGCACGGTCGGTGCTACACGGTATTCCATGCTGGCAACCACATAGCCTGCCTCTGCCATCGCCAGACGTTGCTGGACGAAGTTATCCTTGTTGGCGTTGATAAAACCGCCGCCGGTGACAAACAGCACGGCAGGCAGGGCTTTCGGCGATTCAGGCTGCAAAATATCCATTTTCAGCGCCACGTTGGAATAGCCGCGCATTGGCACCTGAGAGAAAACCACGTTGGAGATCAATTTTACCGATGGAACACTCTTCTTTATGGACAACGTATGTAACGGCGCATCTGCGATAGCGGCAGTCGCGGATAAGCCACCTAAGGCACAAAGCAGGCACAGCGCCATCGATTTATTGTTGGTAGACATCATCATTCCTTAGTGATTAACAAGCATTATTTCCCAACCTCTGTAGCCCCAGAAATAGGGTGTGCGCGAATAGCGCCTCTAAAAAAGAGGTTGATGCGACTCGCGTAAAGAGGCGAATATCTTTTTCGCAGATGAATGCAGCAATGCGGCAATGTGTCTTTGCGCCACAAACGTGTGCATAACGTAAATAATGAAAAATAGCTTTATGCTGCTAACATCGTTTTATTGAGGTGCAGGTTCCCTATGCCATTTATGCAACCTGGCATTCACATATAAATAATATATATTGTTTTGTCATGCGGAATTCATTTAAGCACGTTCGGCAACATGCTATTTGTGTCTCTTGTCACATTTGTTTTTTTTGTGTGTTAATATAATAGTTATATCGATTAATTATAAATTAAGGCATCAATGATAAATATTAAGCGCCTTGTCTACTATCATGAGCTGATTCGCATTGGCAGTTTTACTAAAGCAGCGAAAACGCTGAATATTTCCCAGGCGTTTCTTTCGCAGGAGATAGCGCGTCTGGAGCAGGAAACAGAAAGGAAACTGATAAATCGCACCACGCGCCAATTTTCTCTGACTCCTTTTGGTAAGGCATTTGCCAAAAAAATACGAGGCATAATTAGAGAATATTACGATATTGAGCAATTTATTCGTGGTTATGAAGACAGCCACGATGGTGCATTGTTAGTCGGTGTTCTTCCGATATTCAATCGTCTGCGCCATTACGAAATCTTTAGCCAGTTTCAGCGGCGCTATCCTAACATTGAGATGTCGTTTATCGACGGTGTTAGCATGGATCTGTTAGAAAAGGTGCGTAATGGCGATCTCCATTTCTCCTATTCTACGCCGTTTGCCGACTATCAGGACGATCCGCTGTTTGCACATCAGGTGCTGTATGAAGATCAACTGGTGGCCGTGATGGCGAGCAACCATCCGTTGGCGCAGCACAAAACGCTGAGCCTTGAAACCCTGGCGCAGGCGCGGTTGATCGTGCCGCAGAAAGGCACCGGTGAGCATGCCATTGTGTCTGATGCCTATACCAAGCAGGGATTGAAACCCAGCTATTTCCGTGAATGCAGCAATATCGATATCATCATGGATCTAGTCATGAACCAGAACGGCGTGGTGTTCTTGTGCACCCAGGTTGCCGGAAGCCTCGAAGGTTACGATATTACCATCACACCGTTGGAAACCCCGCTGCCCCGCATTTTCGCTGTCAGCTACCTCAAGCGCAGTGCGCAAATCCCTATGGTTAAGCTCTTCATTGATTTTATTGAAGAAAACCGACTCTCTCTTCGTCCTGCCTGCTAATAACGCCCGGTATTGGCCGGGCAGCACTGACTGATTTTCTTTCGAACAATTTTCCCCATCGTGCGTAAATGTGAATTTGGTCATGTTTTAATACTAGATCTACTTGTATGGTAGTAAGCATTAAATCGTGATGTACAAGGATATCGACGTGAAAATTATCAGTGCTGAAGTATTTGTTACCTGTCCGGGGCGTAATTTTGTCACCCTGAAAATCACTACCGAAGACGGCGTGACCGGCATCGGCGATGCCACACTGAACGGGCGTGAGCTGCCGGTGGCTTCCTACCTGAAAGACCATGTTTGCCCGCAGCTCATTGGGCGCGATGCGCAGCAGATTGAGGACATTTGGCAGTTTTTCTATAAAGGTGCCTACTGGCGTCGCGGTCCGGTAACCATGTCAGCCATTTCGGCGGTGGATATGGCGCTGTGGGACATTAAAGGCAAGGTGGCCAACATGCCGCTGTATCAACTGCTGGGCGGTGCGTCGCGCACAGGCGTAATGGTGTATTGCCACACCACCGGGCACAGCATTGATGAAGCGCTGGATGATTACGCCAAACACCGCGAAATGGGCTTCAAAGCGATTCGCGTGCAGTGCGGCGTGCCGGGAATGAAAACCACCTACGGTATGGCTAAAGGCAAAGGCCTGGCGTATGAACCCGCGACCAAAGGTAACTGGCCCGAAGAACAACTGTGGTCAACAGAAAAGTACCTGGATTTCGCACCGAAACTGTTTGAGGCCGTACGTGATAAATATGGCTTTAACGAACACTTGCTGCATGACATGCACCACCGCCTGACGCCGATTGAAGCCGCCCGCTTTGGTAAAAGTGTCGAACCCTACCGCCTGTTCTGGATGGAAGATCCGACGCCCGCAGAAAATCAGGAATGCTTCCGCTTGATTCGTCAGCACACGGTAACACCGATTGCCGTCGGGGAAGTGTTCAACAGCATTTGGGATTGTAAGCAGCTTATCGAAGAACAGCTTATCGACTATATCCGTACCACCATTACGCATGCGGGCGGTATCTCGGGCATGCGCCGCATTGCCGATTTTGCGTCGCTGTACCAGGTTCGTACCGGTTCACACGGCCCATCCGACTTGTCACCGATCTGCATGGCCGCCGCGCTGCACTTCGATCTCTGGGTGCCAAATTTTGGCGTACAGGAATACATGGGTTACTCCGAGCAGATGCTGGAGGTGTTCCCGCACAGTTGGACGTTTGAAGATGGCTACATGCATCCGGGTGAAAAACCGGGGCTGGGCATCGAGTTTGACGAAAAGCTGGCGGCGAAATATCCCTACGAACCGGCCTACCTGCCGGTAGCGCGTTTGGAAGATGGCACACTGTGGAACTGGTAAGTGGTCATCGACTGTGATGATGCAGGAGAAAAGCAATGAGCTTGATTAACGACAACTTTATGATAGGCAGCCCGACCGGGGTCAAACTCTATCAGCAGGTGGCGCGGGATTTACCGATTATCGACTACCACTGCCATCTGGAAGCCAAAGACATTTATGAAAACCGCCGTTTCAGCAGTATCACGGAGCTGTGGTTGGCGGGCGATCACTATAAATGGCGCGCGATGCGCGCCAACGGCATCCCAGAAGCGAAGATCACCGGTAATGCCACGCCCGAAGAGAAATTTCAGGCGTGGGCTGAAACCGTTGAAGCAGCGTTCGGTAACCCGCTTTATCACTGGACGCACCTGGAACTGAAACAGTACTTTGGCATTGATGAGATGCTGAGCAGCCGCAACTGGCGTGACATCATGGATGCCTGCAACCGCCAGTTGCAGGATGATGCTTTCACTCCGCGTGCGTTAATGACGCGCTCTCGGGTTGAGGTTATCTGCACCACGGATTCGCCGCTGGACTCTCTGCATTATCATCAGTTGTTGAAGCAGGATGCCAGTTTCACCCCTAAAGTGTTGCCGACCTTTAGACCGGATGAGTTTTTCTCGAACGACAGACACCAGTTCTCGGCGGCCTTGGTGCGTTTGGCGGAATTGACCGGCGAAACCATTACCCGGTTCACGGATTTTGAGCGTGCGCTGGAAGCGCGGGTGCAGTTTTTCCATGAGGTCGGCTGCCGTATTTCCGATCACGGTCTGGGCGATTTAACCTTTACGCCGTTCACCACGGTACAGGGTGATACGGTATTCCTGAAAAAAATGCAGGGTGAAATAATCACCGCTGCGGAAGAAAGTATTTGGCAAAGCGTATTATTTATTACGCTGGCTCGGTTATATAAAAAATATGATTGGGCTATGCAAATTCATTTCGGCGCGATCCGCAATAATAACCAACGTATGTTGGAAAAAGTGGGGATAAATAGCGGGTTTGACGCTATTGCCGATCAACCCCGGTTGGCCGCCAATCTCAATGCCTTTCTCAATGCAATGGCCGAGGAGAATCATTTACCCAGGACAATCATTTATAACTTATACGCGGCCTACAATGACATTGTGGCCTCGACGATTGCCAACTTCCAGTCCGGTGAAGAGGGGGTCAAATCACCGCTTCAGTTCGGGTCAGGCTGGTGGTTCAACGATACGCGCCGTGGCATGTTGAGCCAGCTTAACGCGCTGGCGGATCAAGGGCTTCTGATGAATTTTGTCGGTATGCTGACTGACTCGCGCAGCTTTGTTTCTTACCCGCGTCATGATTATTTCCGCCGGATATTATGTGGATTAATTGGACAATGGATCGATGCCGGGGAATTTCCCGCGGATGACATTATCCTGCAACGTATGGTAAGAAATATTTGTCACGATAACGCCCTACACTATTTTAAATTCTGATTATTACTCTCATTTTAATGAGGATAGAATATGTCTGCTTCTAAGAAAGTGACTATACCGGTCAGTATCGGTTATGGTTTGACGGATATTATGGGTGGCGGTGCCTTTACCGTTATCGGAGCCTGGTTACTCTTTTTCTATACCACTTTTGTGGGTTTGACGCCGGTAGAAGCTGCCTCGATTGTCGCCATTGCGCGTATTGTCGATGCCATTGTCAGCCTGTTTATGGGCAGTTTTACTGACCACTTTTATAAAAACTATTTCGGTAAGAAATTTGGTCGCCGCAGATTCTTCCTGCTCGTCGGTTCGCCGCTGATGCTGGTGTATTCTCTGCTGTGGCTCAACGGTATGAATTACTGGTTCTATCTGGCGGTGTATCTGGCGTTTGAAATCATTGCCGCGATGGTGCTGATCCCGTGGGAGACGCTGCCGTCCGAAATGACCAAAGGGTTCAACTCGCGCACCAAACTCTCTACCTGCCGTATGTTCCTCTCGGCGCTGGGGACGTTTCTCGCGACCTTTATCCCTGGCTTGCTGATCAAGCACTACGGTGAGCATGATGCTAACGCTTACCTGATCAACGGTGTGATGTTCTCGGTCATCTTTATGGTGTGCGTGTTCATCTCATGGAAAGTGACCTGGGAACGTGAACTGACGCCGGAAATGCTGGCAGAACTGGAAGCGGAATCACCGCCGCGTACCCTGGGTGAAAAGCTCCGTATGCTGGGCGGATTGTTCAAGGATTATGCCTCAACCTTGCGTGTGCGCGCCTTTAGAAAACACCTGGCGATTTATCTGTTCTCCTTCACGGCGAAAGATGTCTACAACACGGTGTTTGTGTTCTTCTGCGTCTACTGTCTGAACGTCTCCTCGGCGTTTGCCGGAAGCCTGCTCTCCATGAGTATTGTCGGGCTGCCAGTGACGTTGTTATCCGGGTTGGCGATCATCAAATATGGCCCGTCACGCCTGTATATCTTCGCCTACACGCTGATGATGCTGTGTCTGGCCGGGTTCTTCTACGTCTACCGTTTCCCGGTGGACAACAAGATGGTGATGCTGGTGGCGCTGGCCGGTTTCTACCAAGTGGGTCGCTGCGTGCTGGAGTTCACGCCGTGGAACGTGTTCCCGTTCATTCCCGATATTGACGAGATGATCACCCGTCAGCGTCGTGAAGGGCTGTTTGCTGCGGTGATGACTTTCTCGCGTAAAACCACGGTCGCGATTGCCACCTTTATTGTTGGCCTGCTGTTGCAGTGGGGCGGATTTGTCAAAGGCAGCCAGGCACAACCGCAGGAAGCGATTCAAACCATTGCCGGTCTGATGTTTATTGGTACTGCCAGCCTGTTGCTGATTGCCCTGTGGCAGGCATTGACCTTCCGATTGAACAAGACCACGCACAAGGTGTTTGTCGATGAAGTGGAACGCCTGAAAGCCAATGGCAGAAAACAAGATGTATCGCCTGAAGCGCGTTGTATCGTCGAGGATTTAACCGGCCATCCTTATGACACCCTGTGGCAACAAAAGGACGTGTCATCGGTGAAAGGCACTCGGGCAGCGTCGACGGTAGGTGAGTAAATGTAATCGGGTGCGCAAGCACCCATGTAGGGAAAAACTGTTATGACAACGTCTCTCTTACAGGCAAAAGCTGCGGTGCCTGAATATGACCGCAGTAAACTGGTCGCGCGTATCGCCCACATTGGTTTCGGCGCGTTTCATCGCGCCCACCAGGCGGTGTGTGCCGACAAGTTGGCTGCACAGTTCGGCAGCGATTGGGGCTATTGCGAAATCAATCTGATTGGTGGTGAGCAACAGATTAAGGATATTCGCGAGCAGGATCTGCTGTGGTCCGTATCGGAAATGGCGGACGATGGCTGGACCAGCCGCATTGTCGGTGTTGCCAAAACCGCCCTGCACGCCGAGTTGGATGGCATCGAGGCGGTGCTGGAGGCATTAAGTGCACCGGATATTGCTATCGTGTCCATCACGGTCACGGAAAAAGGCTACTGCCACCATCCGGCGACCGGGCAGCTCAATGCAGAACATCCACTGATTGCACACGATCTCCAGCATCCCGATCAGCCGCGTTCTTTGCCGGGGGTGATTCTGGCGGCGATCAAACGCCGTAAAGCGCGCGGTGTGCCGCCGTTTAGCGTGATGTCGTGCGACAACATGCCGGAAAATGGGCATGTGACACGCAACGTGATAACCCAACTGGCACAGCGTCAGGACCCTGCGCTGGCACAGTGGGTGGCGCAGCACGTGACGTTCCCTTCCACCATGGTGGATCGTATCGTACCGGCGATGACGCCAGAAACGCTGGCGCAAATCACTGAACTGCTGGGCGTGAACGACCCGGCGGGCATTGCCTGTGAGCCGTTCTTTCAGTGGGTGATTGAAGACAACTTCGTCAACGGACGTCCCGCCTGGGAAAAGACGGGGGCGGAGCTGGTACAGGACGTACTGCCGTATGAAGAGATGAAACTGCGCATGTTGAACGGCAGCCACTCCTTCCTGGCGTATCTCGGTTATCTGGCGGGTTATGCGCACATTAGCGACTGTATGCAGGATGAGGCACTAGTGAGCGCGGCACATCACCTGATGCTGCAAGAGCAGGCGCCCACGCTGCGCACACAGGGTGTCAATCTGGCGGCTTACGCCGACGCGCTGTTACAGCGTTACCGCAACCATGCGTTGAAGCACCGTACCTGGCAAATCGCCATGGACGGCTCGCAGAAGCTGCCACAGCGTATGCTGGATTCCATTCGCTGGCATCTGGCGCACGGCAGCCGTTTTGACATGCTGGCGCTCGGTGTAGCCGGGTGGATGCGCTATGTCGGCGGCGTAGATGAGCAAGGGAACGCGATTGATATCAGCGATCCGTTGCGTGATGTGCTGGCTGACGTGGTACGTAACAGCGCGCAGGGAGAAGCCCGCGTTCAGGCATTGTTGGGTCTGGAAGCTATCTTTGGGCAAGACCTGCCGCAACAACGTGAGTTTGTAGCGACGGTGACGCGCTACTATCAGTCTTTGCTTCAGCATGGAGTAAAACAGACGCTGCGCACGCTGGTCTGGTGATTCCTGTTTCAGTCTGATGATAAAGTCACTTTCCCCCTCGTCATCCTCGGCGAAAGCCGGGGATCTCTGTGAGAATAAATGTGTTTCTTCCGCAAGAGATCCCCGACTTCGCGGGAATGATGCTCGGAGCCAGGCTGTTTTTCAGCAACTTCTAACGTTATCCGCACTGCGGATAACGTTTTTTACGTTTAGCGCCGAGAAAAATATGATGGAAAAGGAGGGTAGGCAAAGCATTAGCATGTATCATGACGAGTAATACTTTCGAATAGTTAAAAGCGATGTATGGAAACTTCCTTTCAGATCAACAGCAATGAACCGGTAAACCAGCAAATCTATCGTATCCTGCGTAAGGATATCGTGGAGTGCGCGATTCCACCGGGCAAGTTACTGTCAGAAAAAGAGATATCAACCCGTTTTTCCGTTTCGCGCCAGCCGGTGCGCGAGGCGTTTATCAAACTGGCAGAAGCGGGGCTGGTGCAGGTATTGCCGCAGCGCGGTACTTTCGTCATGAAAATTTCGGAACAACGGGTGGCTGACGCGCGTTTTATTCGCCAGGCGTTAGAGTGCGCCATTGCGCGCCGGGCCGCAGAGTTCGTGACCGATGAGCAATTGCTGGTGCTGGAGCACAATCTGCACCGGCAGGAGTTGGCGGCACAGAATGAGCAGATTCGTGAATTTCTCAGCCTGGATGACGATTTTCACCAACTGCTGACGCAGGTAGCGCGATGTCCACTGGCGTGGGAAACCATCGAGTCAATCAAAGCGACCATGGACCGGGTACGCTTTCTCAGCCTGAGTCAGGTTTCGCCACCGCTGAATCTGATCAAGCAGCACTACCTGATTTTTAACAGCCTGAAAGCACACGATCCCGATGCGGCAGAAGCGGCAATCCGTGAGCACCTGCAAGAGATGATCTACTCAATAACGCCGATAGCTGAGCAAAATCGCGATTGGTTTGATCACCCATAGCGGGTTAGAGGGCGGGGAAATTCGTGCATCGGGCGCGGTAACACGCCCGAACGGAAAGGGTTGCCGTGTTATGCGCGGCCCAAACGCATCAGTTCATCAGGGGAGAAATATTCACTGATCCCGTTGAGTTGCACGCATTTGGCTTTACGAACGTCTTCTCGTTTCAGCTTATCAGCATGAATGGCGGCAATGGTACCCACCAGACGAGAACCGTTTTGCATTACACGACAGCCCGCTTCAAGCGGGTTTCTGTATCTGTCATACGCTGTGTACATAATAACCTCCTTCGTTGACCACAAAAAACCGCTACCGATCCTACTGCCGAACGGTGGCCATCGCCAAGGTAAAGGGGCGTTTTATGCATAATTTGTATATAAATCTTGGTGTTATATCCTGAGGTAAATAACGCCAGGAGATAACCACGGCGCGATCAGGGGTTGGTGGGAATCTGTCGGAAACGCCAGGCGATATGCAGCGTATTCATCAACACCAGCAGTGCAGTGATGATGAACACCCAGCGAAATCCCATCATGGCGGACACGCCGGAGCCGAGTAACGGACCTGCCACGTTGCCCAGATACATAAAAGACTGGTTGTAGCCAAAAATCCGCCCGGTCACCTGTTGGCTGCTGTATTTCAGCAGTAGCGCCTGTGTGGCGGGCATCAGTGCGCCATCGGCGAAGCCCAACAGGAAACGCAGTATTCCCAACTGTAGCGAATCGCTGATGGTGGACATCAAACAAAACAGCAGCACGCAGGCTCCCAGTGCAGCGATCAGGACACGATGTGCGCCGATCTTGTCGCCCAGACGCCCCAACCGCGGCGCTGACAGCAGCGCTGAAACACCGGGGACGGCAGCGATGACGCCGCTGAGAAAGGCGAGGTTAGTGGTGTCTGGCGTGAGTTCGCGGATAAACAGCGTCAGTATTGGACTGATGGAGCCATTAGCGAGCTGAATCATCATGGTGGTGACAAACAGGCTGACGATCAGCGCCGGGTAGGGCAGAGAAGAGAACACCGCTTTGCCACTGAGGCGATTCGCTTTAGCCACTTTGATCACCCCTTCTTTGATGGTGAACAGGGTGATCAAAAAGCAGATAAACAGCAGGGTGGCAGTGATAAAGAACACCACGCGCAGCCCGACGTGGTCGGCGAGAAAGCCACCGATCAGCGGGCCGATAATCACGCCAGCCACCTGACCGGTTGAAAGCGCGCCCAGTGCCCAACCGCTTTTTTCACGCGGCACTTGCGAGGCGATCAAGGCCATGGCATTGGGAATATAGCCGGAGGTTAGCCCCATCAAGGTGCGCAGAATAAACAGGTGCCAGACGTTACTGGCCATGCCCTGTAGCGCCATGACGATGGCCATGCCCAGTGCGGCGCGCAGCAGCATCAGCTTGCGCCCTTTACGATCGGCCAGACTGCCCCACAGCGGCGCGACGATGGCTGAAACCAGAAACGAAGAGCTGAAAATCAGCCCTGACCACAAACTGAGTGAGGCGTGGTCGGTGACGCCGAGTTGTTCAATATAGAGTGGCAGGAACGGCAGAATCTGGCTCATGGCAAGGCCAGTAAAAAAGCATCCCACCCAGGCGGCGTATAAGTTGAGTTTCCAGGTTTCCATGGCGTCCTGCATGCCGTCGCAGCGCGGCAGCGTTACGGGTAAAACAGCGAGATCGGCGCGATATTGGCCGCTGAACGAACTTGCCTTCACGGCGACAGCCGGAAAACTATCACGCTAGGTGATTAAAAGTTCTTCATAGTTTAATACGATAACATAACGCACGCCGAGACGAGCTATCTGCATGTGTGAATATCGCCAGTTCATGAACGCAACAGTGTGCATACAAAATTTTTTGTGATGCGCATCACAAAAACTTGCGTCCAGAATATGACGAGCGTACACTCTGTTAACAGAAGACAACATCACCTGCAACTTCATTATCGGTAACGTTAAAAAGGCCAAAAATCGTGCGTAAATTACTGAAAAGAATCCTGGCTGCTTATGTTCTTGCCCACAAAGATGTTCCGCCGGGCGCGATGTACTGATAGCCATCGCAAATTGAAAAAAGCCGTGAAAACGGCTTTTTTTATTGCTCCGCCCTTGACGTTGTTTACACATCTCGTAGCAATGAGTGATTGATTTTCGCTCAGCATTAAGCAAGAGTCACCCTACAGGTAATTCGATATTTTCTTGAATTACTCGCCAACATTATTCTGTCTGAACGTCAAAAAGTTACACCGTGAGGGCTCCATGCTACAACAATTGCTGAACCCGGCCAGAGTAACCGAGGTCTTCGCTCATCTGAACGAAACACCTGATAGCCGTGCCGTGTATTCGGCGTTGGTAAACGGCAATGATGTTACCGCGCAGAGCAAGGGGGTCTCGCTGGCACCTGGATATCCTCCGCCTGCGCGGAGGATGACAAGTAGGGCTAATACATTCCGTTTTCCCTTCCTGTTCTCGCCCAGCGTGGCCCTTTGAGATCGGCAGCAAAATGCCAAACTAACTCAGCCAGCAACCCGGTTATGAGCGCTTCAGATTCTGGCGATAACGTGCGCTCCGTGAGTAATTTCCCCAAGGCAAGGCAGTAATCACAGAGCAGATCGGCATCGGGCTCAAAGCAAACAGGGGTTGCAGGAAGCGTATCGGCAGTGAGGCTTTCCACCAGATGTGGGGCAACGGGGTCATTCAGGGTCGTGCGCAACAAGGCAAGGCATGTCATCAGTCGGCCACACAGTGCCTGCTTTAACGCTGGTTCGTCGCTTTCAATCAGTGCTTCGGCGAAACGTTCACTGTGAGTGGCAAGAACGGTGAAATCCGTGGTAGAGCAGAAAGGGACGACAAGTAACGGGTGCATTTGGGTGAGGGTTGTAGCCATAAGGCAGCCTCCAGTGAGTAACGAACTTTCTCCACCACTGGAGAGGTCAATCTCACGGGTGGTGGAGCCGGACGAGGTTGACCTTACCGGCCTCACTGACACCGGCGCGTCTTACGACGCCCTCGCCCGGCCCACCATTGAGGTGTAGCTGTGCGCACGACACAAAAAAAGCGCAAACGCGCCGAATGTCGTCAGTGAAGTGTGGTTCAGGAGGTCAATCCCGGCACCTGATTTTGCAGGTGCGGGTAAAAGATACCGTTATTGCAGGGGTACGGCAAGGGATCTGCGGCGATAAGCGTTGAGGATGTTTATTCTGGAAGTGGCCTCGCACAACAGCTCGACGTTTAACATTTATAGAATGTGTCGGCTCAACATCGACAAACAGGGAAATAATTAAACCAAATATTGCGGTGTTATTTTACGGGAACCCAGCCTGCGGCTGGATCCCAGACAGCTAAAAACAGCGTTATATGCTGACCTCAAAGCGCATCAGCAATGGCACGCCCTAACGTTTCCGTATTACCGCTGCCGCCCAAATCTCGGGTTAACGGTGCCTGCGTTGGGCCTTGTGCCAGCACGGTTTCGATAGCCTGTAAAATAGCGGCTCCTGCTTCTGCGTGACCCAGATGCTCCAGCATCATGGCACCGCACCATATTTGACCAATCGGATTGGCAAGACCTTTCCCTGCGATATCAGGGGCGGAACCGTGCACCGGCTCAAACAGGCTGGGGAAATTGCGCTCGGGGTTGATGTTGGCCGAAGGCGCGATACCGATGGTACCGGTACAGGCGGGGCCAAGATCGGACAGGATATCGCCAAACAGGTTGCTGGCAACCACCACGTCAAACCAGTCGGGATGCAGCACAAAATTGGCAGTGAGAATATCGATATGGAACTTATCGACTTTCACCTCTGGATACTGTTGCCCCATCGCGGCAACGCGGGTGTCCCAGTACGGCATGGTGATGGCAATACCGTTGGATTTGGTGGCAGACGTCAGGTGCTTGCGCGGTCGCTTCTGTGCCAGTTCATAGGCGAATTTCAGGATGCGATCGACGCCGACGCGCGTCATCACGGTTTCCTGCATCACGATCTCACGTTCCGTGCCTTCAAACATCATGCCGCCGACGCTGGAGTATTCCCCTTCGGTATTTTCGCGCACCACGTAGAAATCAATATCACCGGGATTGCGGTTGGCGAGTGGCGCTTTAACGCCGGGCATTAAGCGGCACGGGCGTAAGTTGACGTATTGATCGAAGTCGCGGCGGAATTTAAGCAGCGATCCCCAGAGCGACACATGGTCGGGTACCACATCTGGCCAGCCAACGGCACCAAAATAGATGGCATCGAAGCCTTTCAACAGCTCAAACCAATTATCCGGCAACATTTTGCCGTGCTTGAGGTAGTAGTCGGCGCTGGCAAAATCAAACCATTCCCACTGTAATTCAATGCCAAACTGCGAAGCTGCGCGGGTAACAACGCGAACGCCTTCTGGCATGACTTCTTTTCCGATGCCATCTCCTGGGATGACAGCAATCTTGTAGCGCGGTACAGACATAAGGGTATTCCTGTTTTTCTATTAGCGGACCCTGACGAGTGTATTTCTTGTCAAAATGATGAACAATAAGCCTAACGGGAAAGCTATTATTGAATTAAAGGTAACAATCTATGCGGGAAGTGAACGATCTGCTGTTTTTCAGTCGCATTGTCGCGCTGGGCAGCCTAACGGCGGTCGCCAGAGAAAGGGGGTTGTCTCTTCCCGCCATCAGTAAACGGTTAAGCGCGCTGGAACACCGGCTCGGCGTGCAACTGATTCAGCGCACCACCCGGCGGTTAGAGTTGACGCTGGAAGGGCAACTCTACAGCGAAGGCGCGCTGCCCATTCTCAATGACATCGCTGAGTTGGAGAATGTGGTCAGCCGTAGCCAAATGACGTTACGCGGCAAGCTGACGGTAAACGCCTCGTTTGGCTTTGGCCGCCGTCATATTGCCCCGCTGGTGTCTGCGTTCTCCTTGCTGCATCCTGAACTGGAGATACAACTGCAACTGTCGAGCCAACCCATCAATATGCTCGATGCCGGTATCGATATTGATATTCGCGTCGGTACGCCGCCTGATTCACGCTTGATTGCTCACACGCTGCGTACCAACCATCGTATTCTGTGTGCTTCACCCGACTATCTGGCCAAGAGAGGCCGCCCGCTGACGGTGGCGGATTTAGCCGGACATAATTGTCTGGTGTTGCGTCAGTATGAAAGTGATTATGCGATGTGGCGCTTTTACCGCGACGGTCAGGAGTTTAGCCATAAAGCTGAAGGCAACCTGTCGAGTAACGACGGTGAGGTGGTGATGCGCTATGCGCTGGATGGACGCGGCCTGCTGTTGCGTTCAGCCTGGGATGTTGAACCTTATCTGAAACAGGGCGCATTAGTGGCATTATTGCCTGATTTCACGACGCAGGATGCTGGCATCCACGCTGTCTATCAGCAACGGCGTCATGTTCCCGCCAGAATCACTACCTTTGTCCGCTATCTTCAGGCAGAAATGCTTCTCTAAGTTGAAGCACAGTCTCGTTTTATTGAAGACGCTCAAATCGTCGAACGCTATGGTATCAATTTTAATCCCTTACGCTTGGCTGATGTTGTCGTCAATACGGTGATGACCTGTCTTGTGTCATTTGGGACATTTATCGATGCCTGCGCACAGGTACAATATTGTTAAAAGGAAAGGGTAAAAGAAACCTACAACCTTGTGCACAGAGTCTGGCAGTACCACAGCGCGATGGAGGCGTACTGTAAGTGCGACCAGGAGGGTGAAACAGCACGGTTTTGATTCAATGCCTAATAGGGGTGGTATGACGATGGTTAAAGCAGAAGAAGCGGCAATGACAATTCTTGTCAATGCGGATGAATCACGCAGCCTGTGCCTGGAGGCGTTGCAGGCAGCACGTCACGGTCAGGTTGAACAAGCCAATGCGTTAATGACCCGCGCAGACAGGTTTGCAAGAGTGGCGCATCAAGTGCAAACGCAGTGGGTTGCACGCGAAACGGTTGTGCCGATGACGTCTATTATGGCGCATGCCCAAGACCACTTGATGACGTCATTATTGGTGCGAGAGTTGGCGAACGAAATGCTGTATTTATATCAGCGTTAGCAACCAGCATGATGTCTCGAAGGGCGGGAATAGGCCTGTACCGTCGTCTTTTAGCCGGACGATACAGGCAGTGGTGCGTTGATTAGCGGGTGGCTTTGATTGCCGCGACCAACGTATTCATCTGTTCGCCGATCAGTGCCGCAATTTTTTCGTCATGCAAATTGCCCTGATCGTCAAAACCGCCAGCAAACGCGTTGGCGAACACTTCCGGCTTGTTAAGCGGTTGCA
Organism: uncultured Symbiopectobacterium sp.; assembly: GCA_964293225.1. Taxonomy (GTDB): domain Bacteria; phylum Pseudomonadota; class Gammaproteobacteria; order Enterobacterales; family Enterobacteriaceae; genus Symbiopectobacterium. Next base: position 70,382 of record CAXYYB010000010.1, read on the forward strand.
GATTCAGGAACACGGCGCTTTGGCGCAGGTGATACTGCGCACGTGACGTTCCCATACCGCCGCCCGCCCCCATCAGCGCCACCGGTTTGCCGCTCAGCGGCTGGCTGTCTGGCAGCCGTGAAAGCCAGTCGAGGATGTTCTTCAATGCTGGTGCCATGGAGTAATTGTATTCGGTGCAGGCAAAGACAAATCCATCAGCTTGTTGCGCCTGACGCGCGATGCGCTGCACGGCAGCGGGGATCTCGGTCAGATCGGCATTGTAGAACGGCACATCCAGCAGATCGGCGATCTCAAGGGTGGTATCCGCTGGCAGAGCGGCTTGCGCTGCGCGCAACAGCCCTTTATTCGCAGAGGCGCGGCGCAGGCTGCCCGCAATGCCTAATAGTCGTAGGGTGCTCATGGTATTTCCTTAAAATTCAGCATCAATATCAACAACTGAAATCAGTTTGTGGTTCACAAACTCTTTAATGCCCAGCCCGGTCAGTTCGCGTCCATAACCAGAACGACGGATGCCGCCAAACGGCAGATCGGCTTTCACTCGGGTTGGATGGTTAACGTACACCATCCCGGTGGAGAGGCGAGCAGCAACATCAGCCCCGTGTTTGCCGTTACGGGTGAACACCGAACCTCCGAGACCGAACGGTGAATCGTTGGCAATACGTACCGCATCATCTTCATCTTTAGCACGAAACAGCATCGAGACTGGGCCAAAAAATTCCGTATGATAGGCAGGATTATCCGGCGTAACGTCGGTAAGTATAGTCGGTTGTACGAAGGCCCCTTGCGTCGGCACTTTCGGGCCCACTTCCAGCGCCGTTGCGCCGTGTGACACCGCCAGTTGGATCTTCTGCCTGACTTCATCAGCCGCCTGTTGGGAAGAGAGCGGGGCCAGCGTGGTGCTTTCATCCAACGGATCGCCGGTGCGCAATGCGGCAACGCCCTGGGTGTAGCGGTCGAGAAACGCGTCATACACGGCATCTTCAATGATCATGCGTTTGGAAGAAACGCACACCTGCCCACCGTTCCAGTGGCGACCAAACACGGCCCACTTGACGGTTTTTTCCAAATCAGCGTCTTTCAACACCACGAATGCGTCGGCACCGCCCAATTCCAGCGTGGATTTCTTCAGGGCAAGTGCGGCCTGCTGGGCAACGGTGGCACCCGCGCCTTCCGAACCGGTTAAGGCTACGCCCTGTACGCGCGGATCGTTAAGGATCATTTCGATGTGCTTGCGGGTGGCATACAGGTTGGTAAACGCCCCTTTAGGCAAACCTGCATCGTGCATCAGTTTTTCAAACCGGGCGGCACTTTGCGGCACGTTGGAAGCATGTTTCAACAGAATGGTGTTACCGGCAGAAAGCTGCGGTGCGATGATGCGCGCGATCTGATAGTAAGGGAAATTCCACGGTTCGATAGCGAGCAGCACGCCCAGCGGTTCGTGCACGATCTGCGCGGTCGCTTCTTTCGGGTTGGCGACCGGCAGCGTTTCGGGGGCCAGCAAGCCTTCCGCGTGTTTAACATAGTACTCGAAAATTTGAGCGGATAACTCGACTTCTGCCCGTGCTTCAGCAACCAGCTTGCCCATTTCCAGCGTCAGTAGGCGTGCCATTTCTTCTTTATGTTGACGCAGCAGGGTGGCGGCCTTTTGTAGAATGGCCCCTCGGGTGGAGAAGGGAGTTTCTTTCCATGCCAGGAAAGCGTTATGTGCTTGACTGATGGCGTCAGTGACTTCTGCGTCAGTGGCGTCGGGGAACGTTTTAATGACTTCACCCGTATACGGGTTGATAGTGGCATATCCCACGGTAAACCTCCTGAAAACAAACTGTTCAAGATACCCGCGATCTCATATGTTGCTTAGTAAGGTATCAACGGATAATTCACACCGTTTCAGGTTGCTCCACAGTGAACATTCGGCTCCTGCTTGCATAGCGATGGCGAGGAGGCTGTGGAGTCACCTCTGACGCCGTGATGGTGAAGCGATGCTATCCCGGCGCCATCAAGCTATAATACGCTTAGCTAAAAACAATACAATATTAACCGCATTGCGATACAGTTTTGGGGCGAGTGATGAATAAAACGGCGGGGATACAGGTTATCTCCAGAGCAATCAAAATATTACGGCTGCTGCATGAACGAGGCACCAGCCTGGGAGAACTGGCGCGTTTGACGGATCTCCCTCGCTCTACCGTGCAGCGTATTGTCGATACCCTGGCGGCGGAACACCTGGTGGAGTGCGGCGAAGGCGGAGTGCGGCTGGGGTGGGGCATCAATGAGCTGGCGAGAAATGCCTATTCTGACGTGGCAGCACAGTTGCGCCATCCGCTCGAGTTGCTGTTTGAAAAGACGCGTGAAACGGTCGATATTTCGACCTTTCATGGTCGGGAAGTGATCTTCCTCGATCGTATCATCAGCGATCAGGCGGTGCGTGTGGTGCCAATACACGATCGTCCCAAGCCGGTTTATGCCATGGCGAACGGAAAGGCGATGCTCTCGCTATTAACCGATGCGCAGATTACGGCACTGCTACACGATCAGATGCCCGCGTTAACCCCCCAGACGCTGGTTTCACTGCCAGTGCTGCTGCAACAGATAGCAGCAGTGCGCGCCGACGGCTTTTCTTATGACCGGGAAGAGCATGCAGAAGGCGTGTGTGCCGTTGGAATTGCCTTGCCGGTACCGGGAAGACCGGCGCATGCATTGTCCGTCGTGCTGCCTTCCTATCGTTTTGCTGCTCGCCTTCCGGCTATTCAGCAAGCGTTGGAAGAGGTGCGACAAATGTGCCTGTGCATCCTTTCCCCACGCAGTAAGTAACAGGCGCACAGATTATGGCTGTTAATGGCATATAACACATGTATAATTAATTTATGTGGAATTATATGCTTTTCTTATGGCTAATGTGAGTCGATCATGAGGTCAGCGGCAGTGCCAACAAAAACCAACTCGCTGGTAACGGCACATACCTTAAAGGATGATATTTACGGACTGGCGCTGGGCGTGATGTTTATCGCCGTTGGCCTGAACCTGCTTAAATTTTCCGGCATGGTGACGGGGGGTATTGCCGGTATCGCACTGCTTATCTCTTACTATTTACCGCTGCCTATCGGATTACTGTTCACTCTGGTCAACATCCCGTTTCTGGTGTTTTGCTATTTCAGCATGGGTCGCGCTTTCACGATAAAAACGCTGATTGTCAGTATCACACTGGGCTTGGCGACCCAGGCGGTACCGATGTTAATCACCATCAGCTATCTGCATCCGCTGTTTGCCGCCCTGGTGGGTGGCACCTTTATCGGCATGGGGATACTGTCCCTCGCGCGCCATAATGCGTCTGTTGGCGGTACGGGCGTGGTGACGCTGTGGATGTATCGTCGCTTTGGCATCAATGCAGGTAAAAGTCAGATGGCGTTGGATGCGCTGGTGTTTCTTCTCTCTCTGATCAAAATGCCGTTGCTGCTATTGCTGTGGTCTGCGCTCAGTGCGTTGGCGATGAATGCCATGCTGATGAACTGGCACAAACCGGGGCGCTATCAGGGCGGTGATGCCTGATGTCCGGCGAGTACGCTATCCCATAGCTTCTCTGCTCCTGTCGCGAGCCGCGCTGCCGGACGATAGAGCCGGATATCCAGCGGGATCGTCCATTTCTCTTCGTGGTGGGTAGCCCGACAAATGGCTCCACTTTTCTCACTCTCAGCGGCCAGCGCGTGCGGCAGCCAGGCCACGCCTTCACCGGCTTTCACCAGCGCCAGCAGCGTGGCGGCCAAATCGGACGTGAATACCGTCTCCATGGTGCGCGTCAGGCGATGCAGCGGCGCAGTATTGCTGATAATGCGCCCCAATCCAGAATCCTCACTGTAAGCGAGAAAGGGAAACCTTTCCTGAGCGTCAACCCGCCACTTGGTGCTATGGGTGTCCGTGGCGGGAATGCTATAGGGAATGAGCCGATCCTGACCGAGCGAAATGCTCATAAACTTCTGCGTTGGCAGGTGTAACTGCATATGCGGATGGTGGTGGCACAGCAAAAATTGTGCGCCTCCCTGCGTCAGCATGCGTTCGCAGGCGTGCAGGGTGGCGGAAACCAACTGAAAGGCGCTATCACACGAGATATCGTTGTTGTTTCTCAGCCAATCGGGAATAAAGGTGAACGAGAGCGCATGAGTGGCGCACATAATGACCTCAGGGGCGCGCTGTTCGACGCTGTCACGCGTTTCGCTGCGCAGGGCGTAGAGTGCTCGAATCAGATCTGGTGCCTGATGAAAAAACACCTCTCCCGCCCGTGTCAGCCGTGCACCGCGCCGGTTACGTTCAAACAGCGCTACGCCGACCCAGGCTTCCAACGCCTGAATACGTCGACTGAATGCGGGTTGAGTCACATAACGCGCAGCCGCCGCTTTTGAAAAGTTGAGCGACTCGGCCAGCGCTATCCCGTCCTCTAACCATGCCAGCTCTAAGTGATGCCGATTTGGCATTACAGCGCTCCTTTTTCGCATTGGTCATCCGTCAAACAATACCCCTACTATAGAGGCTATGGCGTGCTTTAGGGCATCGCTCTCTCAGAGTATGACATTTTCCATGTGAAGAAAACGGCATAACAGCGTGTATGACACGGGGTCGTTTTTGCCGCTGGCTTAGCGACCATCAGGAGAGTTGGCTATGCGTATTATCGATGTGTGTGAAGTCACCAAACCCATCGCCTCCCCGATCAGAAATGCTTACATCGATTTTTCGCACATGACGACCAGCCTGGTCGCCGTCGTGACCGATGTGGTGCGCGATGGTCGACGGGTCGTCGGGTACGGGTTTAACTCCAACGGGCGCTACGGGCAGGGCGGTTTGATTCGCGAGCGCTTTCGTCCACGGATTCTGGAAGCAGACCCGCAAAAGCTGCTTAATGCGCGTGGTGATAATCTCGATCCCGATCGGGTGTGGAACACCATGATGAAAAACGAAAAGCCGGGCGGGCACGGTGAGCGCTCGGTCGCAGTAGGAACGCTGGACATGGCGATTTGGGATGCGACCGCCAAAATTGCCGGTATGCCGCTGTTTCATCTGCTGGCGGACATGAAAGGCGTGCGCGCCAATCCGCGTGTGTTCGTTTATGCCGCGGGCGGCTACTACTATCCGGGCAAAGCACTGGATGCATTAAAGCAGGAGATGCGTGGCTATCTGCGTCGTGGTTACACCGTGGTGAAAATGAAGATTGGCGGCGCGTCAATAGAAGAAGACCGTCGGCGTATTGAGGCGGTGCTCTCAGAGATTGGCAGCGAGGCCCAGCTTGCTGTGGATGCTAATGGGCGTTTCAACCTGGAAACCGGCATCGCTTATGCCAAGATGCTGCGTGATTACCCGCTGTTTTGGTATGAAGAGGTGGGCGATCCGCTGGATTATGCCCTTCAGGCGGCGTTGAGTGAATTCTATCCGGGGCCGATGGCCACGGGCGAAAATCTGTTCTCGCATCAGGATGCGCGTAATCTGTTGCGTTATGGCGGTATGCGCCCGGACAGAGACTATCTGCAATTTGATTGCGCGCTGTCCTACGGTTTGTGTGAATACCTGCGCACGCTCGAGGTGCTGGAGCAGTTTGGCTGGTCGCCTGTGCGCTGCATTCCACACGGTGGGCATCAAATGTCACTGAATATCGCTGCCGGGTTGGGGTTGGGTGGAAATGAAAGCTACCCGGATCTGTTCCAGCCTTACGGCGGATTCCCCGATGCCGTTCGGGTGGAACAAGGGCACATTGTGATGCCGGAACGGCCGGGCATTGGCTTTGAAGGCAAAAACGATTTAATTGCCGAAATGCGCGCGCTGGCGGAATAAACGGTGTGTTCAGGCTGGCGTGTTGCGCCAGCCTTAAACAGTCAGAAACAAGCCAGATAGTTTTCCAGCAGTTTTTTCAACTGAACCTGCAAGGTGGCGGCTTTCTCTGCGTGCCAGGCAAAGGGCGCTTGCTCTTCCATGTAGTTACACTGTGCCAGTTCCAACTGCACCGCATGTTGCTGTTGCGCGGGTTGCCCGTAGGCGCGGGTGATGTAACCGCCTTTGAAACGCCCGTTAATCACCCAACTGTATTGATCCTGCGCTTCACAGCATGCGCGTATTGTCGCTTCTACCTCGCGGGAACAGCTTTCGCCACCGTTGGTGCCGATGTTCAAATCGGGCAGCTTGCCGTCAAACAGGCGCGGAATGTGTGACGCAATAGAGTGGGCATCGAACAGCAGCGCGTAGCCGTAACGTGCTTTGAGGCGAGCAAGTTCTTGCTGGATTTGCTGGTGATAGGGCTGCCAGATATGTTGCAGGTAGCCGTTACGTTGCTCAGGCGTCGGTGCTTTACCCGCGACAAAGGTCGGCGTGCCGTCAAACAAGGTGCTGGGAAACAGCCCGGTGGTGGCGCTGGCGTAGAGCGGCGTATCGTCAGCAGGGCGGTTGAGATCGACCACCATGCGCGAATAGTGGCCCACCAACACGCTGGCCCCCATCTCGCGCACAAAATCGTACAGATGCGGAATATGCCAATCGGTATCCGGCTGGGGACGTGCGGCATCACTCAGTCCGTCTTCGACTTCGGGCGTAAGCCGGGTTCCGGCGTGGGGAATACTGACCAGTAACGGCAGCGTGCCGCTTTGAAAATCAAACGGTTCCATGACGAACACTCCCTCGATAAACGGTGGTGCAGGGCAACTGCCCACCCAGCCAATAGGTTAATTCTGCCGGACGCGCTACCGGCCAGTGTACAAAATCGGCTACTTTGCCCGCCTCCAGCGATCCGTGGCTTACTTGCAGCCCCAGCGCTTTCGCCGCGTGGTAGGTGACACCGGCCAATGCTTCTTCCGGCGTGAGTCGAAACAGGGTGCATGCCATATTGAGCATCAGGCGCAGCGAAAGGGCCGGTGAGGTGCCGGGATTGGCATCACTGGCGATAGCCATGGGCACGCCGTACTGGCGCAGCAGTTCCACCGGCGGTCGCTGCGTTTCGCGCAGCAGGTAAAAAGCACCGGGCAACAGCACGGCGACCGTGCTGCTGGCGGCCATGGCCTGCACATCGTGTTCCGTCAGGTATTCCAGATGATCCGCAGAGAGCGCATGGTAGCGCGCCGCCAAGGCGCTGCCGCCCAATGCGGAGAGCTGCTCTGCGTGCAGTTTCACCGGCAGCCCAAGTGTCGTTGCGGTGTTAAACAGCGTTTCAACCTGCGCGGGTGAAAAGGCCAGATGCTCGCAGAACGCATCTACCGCATCGGCCAAATGTTCTTGCGCGACCTGCGGCAGCAACCGATCGCAAAGTGTGGCAATCCACGCGTCGGCACGTCCTGCGTATTCCGGTGGAACAGCGTGGGCTGCCAAACAGGTAGCAATCACCTGCGCGGGCACCTGCGCAGCCAACTGGCGTATGGCGCGTAGCATTTTTATTTCGTTATCGATATCCAGTCCATAGCCGGATTTGATCTCGACGGTGGTGACGCCTTCGGCTAACAGCAGGGCTAATCGTTGTCGAGCGCTTTCGACTAACTGCTGTTCCGTTGCGGCACGCGTGGCACGCACGGTGGAAAGAATCCCGCCACCGTTGGCGGCGATATCGGCATAGCTTACGCCATTAAGTCGCTGTTCGAATTCGTCGCTGCGATCGCCACCAAACATCAGGTGGGTGTGGCAATCAATAAAGCCGGGCGTGATGATACCGCCGTCGAAATGGGTGGTGGTCGCGGCGTCGTAGGCCGGTAGCTGCGCCTGCGGCCCAGCCCAGGCGATCTTGCCCTCTGCTACGGCCAGCGCGCCATCATGAATGATCTGGTAGCGTCCATCGCGCAGGGTGACGAGATCTGCGCCGAGCCACAGGCTGTCGCAGGATAATCGTTGAGTCATGATGTCACTCTTCTTGTATATACAACCAAAGACAAGCTAACCTACCCACGCTGGGACGACAAGGGGCGCAGGATAGCTTTTTCTTATTGTGACCATAATAATTCACTATGGTCGCACTGGATTAAGCTGGTGTATGTATAGGTATAGACAACCAGAAAGACAACGCAAACCACAACCGTAAAGGATCAACCATGCCGAGCTTCTTCGCTCCGCGCGCTCTGTTACCGCAGGGATGGGCGCGGGATGTCCGCATTGCCGTTTCCGCTGATGGCGTGATTACTGACGTCGTGCAAAACGCCACGCCAGAAGAAACGCAGTCTTTGCCGGGTATTCAGTTACTGTCAGGCATAGTACTGCCCGCGATGGCGAACCTGCATTCGCATGCTTTTCAGCGCGCGATGGCCGGGTTGGCAGAGGTGGCGGGCGATCCGCAAGACAGTTTCTGGACCTGGCGCGATCTGATGTACCGCTTGGTGGGCCATCTGACGCCGGAGCAGGTCGGTGCCATCGCCAGCCGACTCTATATCGAGATGTTGAAAGGGGGCTATACCCAGGTTGCTGAGTTTCACTACCTGCATCACGATCTGACCGGGCAGCCTTACGCACAGGATGACATGCTGCTGCAACTGATCACGGCGGCAGAGCGCGCAGGTATCGGCCAAACGCTGCTGCCGGTGCTCTACAGCTACGCCGGTTTTGGCGCCCAGCCTGCGCTGCCGGGGCAACGGCGTTTCATCCAGCAGACCGAACACTATCTGGCACAGCAGCAACGGCTGGCAACGCTGTTACGGGATAAGCCGTTACACACGGCAGGAATTTGCTTTCACTCCTTGCGAGCCGTCAGCGAGGGCCAAATCAACGACGTACTGGCAGCCATGCCGACAACGTTGCCGGTGCACATTCACATTGCTGAGCAGGTAAAAGAGGTGGAGGACTGCGTGGCATGGAGCGGCGAACGGCCCGTCAACTGGCTGTACGATCGCTTCGCGGTGGATGAACGCTGGACGTTGATTCATGCCACACATCTGGATGAACGTGAGCTACAGCGCGTAGCGGCCAGCGGAGCCGTTGCGGGCTTGTGTCCGACCACGGAAGCCAACCTTGGCGATGGCATCTTTGCGCTGGACCAGTATGTCGCACTGGGCGGCCGCTGGGGCATCGGTTCAGACAGCCACGTCTCATTGAACCTGCTGGAAGAGCTGCGCTGGTTGGAATATGCGCAACGCTTGCGCGACAGACGGCGTAACCGCGTAGTGACGCCTGAGCAACCTGCGGTCGGTGACGTGCTTTTTCGGCAGGCGCTGGCAGGCGGAGCGGCAGCCTGTGGGGTTGCCATCGGCGCACTGGCTCCGGGGTATCGCGCCGATTGGCTGGTGCTGGAGGACAATGCCTGGTTACACGGTTTGCCGGACCGCGCGCTGCTTAATCGCTGGCTGTTTGCCGGTGAGCGCCAGCAGATCCGCGATGTGTGGGTTGCCGGGAAACAGGTGATTTGTCAGGGGCAGCATGCGCTGGATGATGAATCTGACCGCCAGTTCGCCCTGGTTATGGATACGTTGGCGAGCCTCTGATGCCCTTTTTTGATGTGAATACCTTACCGGTCAGCCGTTGGCGCAACGGCGGTGGAGAAACACGGGAAATCATCAGCGCGCCTGCGCTTGAGGGGGAAGGGTTTGCCTGGCGTGCCAGCATTGCCACCATTGCGCAGGCCGGTGACTTTTCTGCTTTTCCGGGCGTTGATCGCATTATTACCTTGCTGGAAGGCTCCGGTGTTGCTCTGGTTTTTCCGACGTTCTCACACCGTTTGCGGCGTGGCGAGCCGCTGTTTTTTGCCGGCGAAACGCCGCTTTCCGCCACGCCGATCGTGACGGATGGCGGGGATGCTGCCAACCGGGATTTTAATATCATGACCCGGCGCGACAGCCATTATGCCACCGTGATGGCAGTGCGTGACGCGATGCAGTTGGGCGCGCAGGACGCGGGCGTGCTCTATGTGATGGACGGCCGCTGGCGCATTGGTGAGGAAACCTGTCAGGCGGGACAAGGTGTGTGGTGGACAAGTCAACAACCCGAGCGCTGCCTCACGCCACTGACCGAGGATGCCTGGTTGCTCTACACCGCAGTATTTCGCCGCGAGAGCAAACCCTGACAGCCATCAGCCGTGGGTCTTGAAACGGCCCAACAAGCGATAGCGTGAACCGGGATAGATCAGGCGAGCGACAGTAACAATGCGCGCGTCGTGCCAGGTGCGACGGCGGATCATCAGGCACGGCTCCTGCGGATCGAGTGCCAACACCTGACGCTGGTGATCGTCTGGAATAAAGGCTTCCACGATGTGTTCACCGGCGGTGAGGGGGGCCACCTGACTGAGATAGGTGTAAGGCGTGCGGTGGGTGAAATCCTGTTGCAGATAGTCCGGCGCTTCCACGGGATTGACGTAGCGATCTTCCAACTGGACCGGAAGATCGTTTTCGTAATGGACGATCTGCGAGTGGAACAGCGTCTGCCCTGGTGAGATATCAAACTGCTCTGCCAGTTCTCCTTCTGCTTTCAGACTTTGTAGCGCTAGCACGCGGCTGCTGTGGCGATGTCCACGTTCGGCAATCTCTTCGGCGATATTGCGCACTTCCAGCATAGCCGCGTAGGCCTTGATCTCCGCGACAAAGGTACCAACCCCTTGCATACGCAGCAAAAAGCCTTCACTGGTCAGTTCACGCAGCGCGCGGTTAATCGTCATACGGCTAACGCCGAGTTCGTTGACCAACTCGCTCTCTGACGGAATACGCTGGTGCGGTTGCCAGGCACCGGTGCGAATCTGGCTGATAATTGCCTGCTTGACCCGTTGATAGATGGGGGCGGGTATATCGCTCATGGCGCCTGCAAGTTGCGATGCGCGCTGCTGTGTCACCACGGTGTTCTCCTTGACCCTACGCTTTTGTGCAGTGTAGCGAATTTTATGCGCGTATGTATATGTATAGACAATGGAGAAAAAACGGCACCGTGCTGCTGACCGCTGATTGTTCAGGTCAGGCAGCGTGCTTTGTGCGCTGCCTCGTTAATGGCGAGTCATCATGGTGCGCCAAACGGGAGCAATGCACTATTCTGGAACCTGTTTTTCCGCAGGGGACTTTTACACTATTCCCGTCAATAAAGGGCTAAACGCTGTTTCTGTGGCATTGGCACACTGCTTGCTTAGGTTGTCTATACAAGTTTATACCCATTTAGGGTACAGACAATAACGTTGGCACAGTTTGCCGCATGGGTAATGACTTCTCTCACAGGAGCGGAACGAATGAACAAAGCACGAGGTAACATGGGCTGGAAAGCGACCCTGATGGCGCTTTGCATGGTATCGGCAGGCGTGGCGCAGGCGGCAGATACGCCGGTAGCAATTGGTATTTCTGGCTGGACCGGCTTTGCGCCGCTGACGCTGGCCGATAAAGCCGGCATCTTCAAGAAGCACGGGCTGGATGTGTCGATCAAAATGATCCCACAAAAAGATCGCCATCTGGCCGTGGCCTCTGGCGCGATTCAATGTGCCGCTACCACGGTAGAAACCTATGTCGCCTGGAACGCTAACGGCGTGCCGATTAAACAAATTGTGCAGTTGGACAAATCCTACGGCGCTGACGGTCTGGCGGTACGTGGCCCGATCGGTGATATCAAATCATTGAAAGGGAAAACCATTGGTGTCGATGCACCGGGAACGTCCCCCTACTTTGCGCTGGCGTGGATCCTGGATAAAAACGGCATGACGCTCAAAGACGTGAAGACGGCAACGCTCTCACCACAGGCTGCCGCGCAGGCGCTGCTCGCCGGGCAAAATGATGCCGCCATGACCTATGAACCCTATCTCTCCAGCGTGCGCGACAAACCTGAAAGCGGCAAGATCATTGCCACCACGCTCGATTACCCGATGGTAATGGACACGCTTGGCTGTACGCCGGATTTCCTCGCAAAAAATCCACAGGCCGCCAAAGCATTGGTAGAAAGCTATTTCGATGCGCTGGACATGATCAAGGCCGAGCCGGACAAATCCTACGAGATCATGGGGGCCGCGGTGAAATCAAGCGGAGCTGATTTTGCTAAATCAGCCAACTATCTGCGCTGGCAGGACAGAGAGCAGAACCGCAAATTCTTTAGCGGTGAGATTGAAACCTTTAGCAACGAAGCGGCCAAACTGCTGCTGGAAATGGGCGTGATTCGCAAGATCCCAGACATCAGTACCCTGTATGACGCCAGCTACGTGAAATAAGGATATTGGCATGATGAGTGATTCTCGCGCGACTGACAAACTGCCTTTGCCGCCTTCGGCGTTACCGGACGCTGCACCGCGCTGGCACAATCCGTTGATGGTGCCGTTGCGGCCTGTTGCCGTGCGGTTGCGCGTGGCACTTGGGGTAGCCTTTTTTGTCCTGTTTTTTGCCCTGTGGGGAATGGTGACGTTCAGCGGTTCGGTATCACCGACCTTTTTGGCCGATCCGCTGACCATGCTGCGTGAAGGGGCGATCCTCTTCACCCAGTATAACTTCTCTGAGGATATCGCCATGACGGTGATGCGCGTGCTGGCGGGGTTCCTGCTGGCTGCGATCATCGGTGTTCCCCTCGGCATTCTGATGGGCGCGTACAAACTGTGCGAGGCGTTTTTTGAACCCTTTGTGTCGTTTTGCCGTTATTTACCGGCATCCGCGTTTATTCCGCTGCTGATCCTGTGGGCGGGCATCGGTGAGATGCAGAAGATTCTGGTGATCTTTATTGGATCATTCTTTCAAATCGTGTTGATGGTGGCGGTGGCCGTAGGGGCAGCGCGTCGCGATCTGGTGGAGGCGGCCTACACGTTGGGATGCAGCAACGGCAGCGTGGTGCGTCGCGTGCTGATCCCCGGCGCGGCACCGGAAATTGCCGAACTGTTACGGTTGGTGCTCGGGTGGGCGTGGACTTACGTGATTGTTGCTGAGCTGATTGGCTCGTCGAGCGGTATTGGTCACATGATTGTGGACAGTCAGGCACTGCTGAATACCGGACAGATCATCTTCGGCATTATCGTGATTGGGGTGATTGGCCTGTTGTCAGATTTTCTGTTCAAGGCGATGAACCGACGCCTGTTTTCCTGGAGCTTATTGTAATGTCCTACAGCAAATTAGCGGTACGCCAGGTCGAGCGCATCTTTACCGGCCCGCGCGGCGAACAGACTCAGGCGCTGTTGCCCGTCGATTATCAGGTGCAGGAAAACGACTTCATCACTATTCTCGGGCCATCCGGGTGCGGTAAATCCACGTTGTTGCGCATTATCGCTGGGTTGGATTCGCCGACCAGCGGTGAAGTGTGGCTCGATGGCGCACTGGTGGAAGGACCGGGGGCGGATCGCGGTATGGTGTTTCAAAGCTATACGCTGTTCCCCTGGCTGACGGTGGCGCAGAACATCTGCTTCGGTTTGCAGGAGCGCGGCATCAGCAAGGCGCAGCAGCAGGAGCGCTGCGACTACTACATTCATCAGGTTGGCCTGAAAGGCTTTGAGCATCACTATCCGCGCCAGCTTTCTGGCGGTATGCAGCAACGCACCGCGATTGCGCGCGCACTGGCAAACGATCCCAAAGTGCTGCTGATGGATGAACCTTTTGGCGCGCTGGATAACCAGACGCGCGTCATGATGCAGGAACTTTTACTTTCGGTGTGGGAAGCGTCACGAAAGACGGTGATGTTTGTCACGCACGATATTGATGAAGCTATCTTTATGGGTAACCGAGTAGCGATTTTTAGTGCTCGCCCGGGACGCATCAAAACCGAAGTGGCGGTTGCTTTTGAAGGGCATCGTGATTACACCCTGAAAACCTCGCCGGAGTTTATGGCGCTCAAAGCCAGGGTGACCGAAGAAATACGCGCCGAAACGCTTCAGGCGCTGGCGCATTAGTCAGGCACACCGACACAGAACAAGACATAAAAACGCCTATGGCGTTTTTACTACAGATCAACTTGTATATACAGGAATAGATTATGACGACAACACCCCCGTCGATTTGCCTCACTCCCGGTGCAGTCGATCTGGCGACGCTGCGGGCGATTTATCACGGTGGCGTCACGCTGACGCTCGCTGAAGAGGCCTGGGCTGATGTGGATGCCGCGTGCCAGCAGGTGGCGGATATCGTGCGACAAAATCGGGTGGTCTACGGCATCAATACCGGGTTTGGCAAGTTGGTGAGCACCTCCATTCCTGCCGATCGTCTGGCGGAGTTACAACGCAATCTGGTGCTGTCGCACAGCGTCGGTGTCGGTGAACTGCTGCCTGATAACGTGCTGCGTTTGGTGATGGCGACCAAAGTGGTCAGTCTGGCACGCGGCCATTCCGGCGTGCGCCGTCTGGTGATTGAAACCTTGCTGGCGCTGTTCAATGCGGGCGTCATGCCGTGCGTGCCGGAAAAGGGATCGGTAGGGGCATCGGGTGATTTGGCACCGTTGGCCCATATGTCACTGATGCTGCTGGGGGAAGGGCAGGTCAAAATCAATGGCGCACTGCTGCCAGCACGAGAAGGGCTGGCACTGGCTGGCGTCGAGCCGCTGGTGTTGGGGCCAAAAGAAGGCTTGGCGCTGCTTAACGGTACGCAGGTTTCCACCTCGCTTGCCCTGCGCGGCCTGTTTGGTGCAGAGCAAGTGCTGGGGGCGGGTCTGGTTGCCGGTGCGCTTTCGCTGGAGGCCATTCGCGGTTCGGCCAAACCGTTCGATGCGCGTATTCACAAAGCGCGCGGCCAGCTCGGTCAGATTGCGGTGGCGGCGGCGATGGATGCGCTGCTCAACGGCAGCGGCATTATGGATTCGCACATGCACTGTGGCCGGGTACAAGATCCCTATTCCATCCGCTGTATTCCGCAAGTGATGGGGGCCTGTCTGGATAACTTGACGCATGCGGCGCGCATTCTGCAAATTGAAGCCAATGCGGCGTCTGACAACCCACTGGTGTTTACCGACAACGGTGATGTGATTTCTGGTGGTAACTTCCATGCTGAACCGGTGGCATTCGCCGCTGACATTATCGCCCTTGCTGTCGCGGAAATTGGTGCGATTTCTGAACGCCGTTTGGCGCTGCTGCTCGATACCGGCCTGTCGGCACTGCCGCCTTTTCTGGTGGCCGATGGCGGCGTGAACTCCGGCTTCATGATAGCCCAGGTGACCGCTGCCGCCTTGGCGTCGGAAAACAAATCGCTGGCGCATCCCGGCAGCGTTGACAGCCTGCCTACTTCTGCCAATCAGGAAGACCATGTCTCTATGGCCACTTACGCGGCCCGTCGTTTAGGCGCAATGTGCGACAACACAGCAGCCGTGGTGGGGATAGAAGCAATGGCGGCAGCTCAGGGCATCGAATTTCACCGCCCGTTACGCAGTTCCACCTTGCTGGAACAAGAGTTAACGCGCATTCGTCAGGCGGTGCCTTTCCTCGATAAAGACCGCTATCTGGCACCGGATATCGCCGCCATGTGTCGTTGGGCAAGCCAGGCCGATTGGCCGGAACAAGTGGCTGCGTTGCTGCCCACTTATGCGCAATAACTCGGCAGGCTACGGACATTAACCGAATATTAAAGGAACAGCATTATGACCTCATCTGTGGAGCTGTCGGGTGCGCGTGAAGTGAGAGCACCCCATGGCAGTGAACTGCATTGCGAAAACTGGCTGATCGAAGCGGCATACCGCATGATCCAGAATAACCTGGATCCGGACGTCGCTGAACGGCCCGAAGATCTGGTGGTATACGGCGGGATTGGCAAGGCGGCACGCAACTGGGCCTGTTTTGACGCGATACTCGCCTCTCTGCGTGCCCTCAAAGGGGATGAAACGCTGTTGGTGCAGTCTGGCAAACCGGTGGGGGTTTTCCGTACCCATGAAAACGCGCCGCGCGTGCTGATCGCCAACTCGAATCTGGTGCCGCATTGGGCCAATTGGGATCACTTCAATAAGCTGGATCGCGATGGGCTGATGATGTACGGCCAGATGACGGCGGGTTCATGGATCTACATCGGTGCGCAGGGCATTGTGCAGGGAACCTACGAAACCTTTGCCGAGGCAGGGCAGCAGCACTACAACGGCGATTTGCGCGGGCGTTGGATCCTGACTGCTGGTTTGGGCGGTATGGGGGGCGCTCAGCCGTTGGCCGGCGTGCTGGCCGGTGCCAGCGTGCTGGCGATCGAGTGCCAGGAGTCACGTATTGATTTTCGCCTGCGCACACGTTATCTCGATTACAAAGCCACCGATCTGGACGAAGCGCTGGCAATGATCGATGAAGCGTGCAAAGCGGGACGCGCTATTTCTGTGGGCCTGCTGGGTAACGCGGCGGACGTGGTGCCAGAGTTAGTGAAACGTGCCAAGGCCGGTGGTATGCGCCCGGATATCGTGACCGATCAAACCTCGGCGCACGATCCGATTAACGGTTATCTGCCGCAAGGGTGGGACGTGGCGCACTGGGCAGAAATGCGCACTCGCGATCCGAAAGCGGTAGAGAAGGCGGCCAAAGCCTCGATGGCGGTGCATGTGCAGGCGATGCTGGAATTTCATCATATGGGTATCCCGACGGTGGATTACGGTAACAATATCCGCCAGATGGCACTGGAAGAAGGCGTGGCTAACGCGTTCGATTTCCCCGGCTTTGTGCCTGCCTATATTCGCCCGTTGTTCTGTCAGGGCAAAGGCCCGTTCCGCTGGGTGGCGCTGTCGGGTGATCCGGAGGATATCGCGCGTACCGATGCCAAGCTCAAAGAACTGTTTCCTGAGAACACGTCGTTACTCCGCTGGCTGGATATGGCGCAAGAGCGCATCGCTTTCCAAGGGTTACCCGCACGCATTTGCTGGTTAGGATTGGGCGAGCGCCATCTGGCAGGGCTGGCGTTCAATGAGATGGTACGCAATGGCGAGTTGAAAGCGCCGATTGTGATTGGTCGCGATCATCTGGACTGCGGATCGGTTGCCTCACCGAATCGGGAAACTGAAGCGATGCGCGATGGCTCGGATGCGGTTTCCGACTGGCCGCTGCTCAATGCGTTGTTAAACACAGCGGGTGGTGCAACCTGGGTCAGCCTGCATCACGGCGGCGGTGTGGGCATGGGCTTCTCTCAGCATGCGGGCACGGTGATCGTGTGTGACGGCAGTGAACAGGCCGATGAGCGTTTGGCGCGCGTGCTGTGGAACGATCCGGCTACGGGTGTAATGCGCCATGCGGATGCGGGGTATGAGAGCGCTATCGCGTGCGCCGCACAGCATGGGTTGAATTTACCGATGGTGAAGGGTTAACGGAGCGCGCCGCTGAGGTCATCATGAAAGAAACGATTGAACGGCTGGCGCGGCGCGAAGCCCGCCAACTGGGGCGCTATAACTCCGGCTTGTCTGATGATGCGGTGCGCCAGCGTTTTGCTGTGACGGATATTGCCCGCCTTGCCAGCAATGAAAATCCTCTGGGCATGAGTCCGTTGGCCGATGCGGCGCTGCGGGCTGAGGTGACACACACAGCCTGTTATCCCGATCCGGCGAGTCTCCAATTGCGCGCAGTGATTGCCGCGCGCACTGGGATGACGCCGGAGCGGGTGGTAATGGGCAACGGATCGGAAAACCTGTTGGAAATGCTGTGTCTGGCTTTTCTCAATCCGGGCGATCGGGTTGTCACGCTGGTGCCCTCTTTTGGTCTGCATCACCTGTATCCCAAAATGTTAGGGGCAGAGGTGACGCTGGTGCCGGTGAACGCACAGATGGAGTATGACCTGGATGCCTGGGCGCAGGCGCTGGCACAACCGGCCAAAATGGTGGTGTTCAGTAATCCTTCCAACCCGGTGGGCTGCATGCTGGGGCGTGAGGGATTCGAGCGCCTGATTGCCATGACGCCGCCGGACTGCGTGTTGGTGATTGACGAAGCGTATTATGAATACTGCGCCGCGCACCCTGATTATCCCGATAGCCTCTGCGTATTGCGTCAGCAGTCGCGACCGTGGATTGTGTTGCGCACTTTTTCCAAAGCATACGGCCTGGCAGGGTTGCGAGTGGGGTATGGCTTGGCATGTCATGCTGAGATGGTGGAATTGCTCGATCGCGTGCGCACGCCGTTCAATATCAACCGTATGGCGCAGGCGGCAGCACAAGCGGCGCTATTGGATGTGGCGCACGTGGCACGCAGTGTCACCCATGTCACGCAGCAGCGGGCCTGGCTCAGAGATCAACTGCATACCATGGGATGGTTTGTGGCTCCGTCGCAGGCCAATTTCCTGTTTGTGCATGTCGCGCAGGATAGCGCCGCATTGGCTGAGCGTTTATTACATTTTGGGGTGATTGTGAAGCCCTGGCTGGAAGTCGGATACACCCAATGGCTGCGGATCTCGGTGGGAGCTGAGGCCGCCAACCAACAGTGTATTGCGGCGTTGCGCCAATGTACGCAGTAATTCCGTTTCGGCCCATAGACTGAATACTTACGGAGAAGACATGCAACAGGTCTATTTTCCCGCGCGCGTAGTGCGCGGCGCAGGCGCGATTAACCAGTTAGGCACCCTCGCTTCAGCGTTGGGTAAACGTGTTTTGGTTTTGGGGGGCAAACATGCGCTGGAGGCGGTGTCAGCCTTGATTGATACGCAGTTGGCAGCATTCGGTGTGAGCAAATGTGCCGACATCTGGTACGGCGGCGAGTGCAGCGAAACGCAGATTCTACGTCTGGCACAAGAGGTGCGCACTCAGGCTGCCGATGTGATTATCGCGGTGGGCGGCGGGAAGGCATTGGATACAGGCAAAGCCGTCGGGCTGGAAACCGCCTGTCCGGTTATCACCTTGCCGACGATTGCTGCAACCTGTGCCGCGGTGACGCCGCTGACGATTCGCTACCATGACGATGGTCATTTTCGCGATCTGTATCATCTGCCAGTCGCTCCTGCTGCGGTGATTATTGACTCCGCTATTCTGGCTAACGCCCCGCTGCGCTGGTTAGCGGCGGGGCTGGGCGATACGCTGGCAAAATGGTATGAACTACGAGCGATTAGCGGTAATAAGGATGTCACCGGTTTTGGTGCGTCCTCTATGGCAAACAGCCAGCTCTGCTATCAACAAATTGCCCGGTTTGGTGCCGCCGCCTGTGAAGCCGTCCGGCAACGGCAGGCAACACCGGCGTTGGATCACGTGCTTGATGCCATCTTTTTGTTTGCCGGATTGACCTCACTGATGAGCAATGGTGCCCATGCGGCGGCAGCCCATGCCCTCTACGAAGGCTTTACCGTGTGCGATAAGACGCGTGCTTACGGGCATGGTCTGCTGGTGGGGTTTGGCAATCTCTGTTTACTGGCGCAGGAAGGGCGTAGTGATGAGGAGTTGCTTGAAGCCATTGCGTTGGCGAAGGCGTGTGCCATTCCGACATCGTTGGCAGCGATCGCACCCACCCTGACTGCTGAGGATCAGATTGCCATATTGAATGCGGCCGTGACGGCACCGGATATGGGCAATATGCCCCATGTCGTTACCCGTGAGACGTTACACGAGGCGATCCGCCGTGTAGAACGTCTGGCTATCAGCGCCTGTTAACAGGCGCTATAAAGTGTGGCCTGGTATAAAAAACTCAATCAGTTAGCCCTAAGCGCCTCGAGCAATTAAGCAACTCTGTGACTTTATGTACATTGAGCTTTTTCATAATGTTCAGTCGGTGGGTTTCGACCGTTTTAACGCTGATGCACAGTTGTTCACCAATAAGGCGGTTGGTGTAGCTGTTGGCGATAAGTCTCAGTATTTGCCGTTCACGCGGTGTCAGCAACTCCGGACTGTCCCCTTCCGTGTTCAGGGCGGAGTTGATGGCATCTCGGTTGAGAGCCGGATCGATATACCTTTTTCGCACGGCCATGGTCTGTATGGCGGCCAATAGTGTTTTTTGGCTACTGTTTTTTAATACGTATCCCATGGCACCCGCTGACAGGGTGCGTATTGCCATAAACTCCTCGTTATGTGCGGTGTAAGCGAGGATTGCCATTTTAGGCCAGCGCGAACAGAGCTGTGGGATAAGATCCAGCCCATTGATACCCGGTAATCCCAGATCGAGGATCACAATATCAGGCTCATGCAGGCGGCAGGCGTTATAGACCTCAAGGCCGTTTTCAGTGTGCGCAATGATACGAAAGCGCGGATAAGGCACCAGCAAATTGATAATGCCGTTTATGATCAACTCATGATCGTCCACCAGCAAAATTTTATGATCGTTCATATTCCATTCCTCTCAACAAAACGTTGCCCTTTACGGTGAGCATTTCAAACGTAAAGCGACATCCAGCGTAAGACGCAGTTCTGCAATTTCCACTTTGGATAATGGCAGTCCACGTTTAACGCGGTTCTCCATATCGATCACATCGCATAGCAATGGACCGAGACCAGCCTGCCCGATGCATCCTTTTAGGGTATGCAACAGCGTGATAGTTTTTTTCTGATCGCTTGAATTTTGTTCAATGCTTGACAGCAATTCCCGCAGTGAACGACGGATTTTTCGTCGCATAGTGGGGTGAGTGATGTCGATGATGGCCTTGTCCGTCAGGCTATCTTGTTCTTGCAGATCGATAGCTCGCTGAAGTTGATATTCGGCGGCGATGCTGATGCCATCGGCCAAATGCGCCAGCGTGACGGGCTTGGTCAGGTAGTGGTGCATACCGGCTTGCTTGCAACGGACAATTTCTTCCGATGCGGTGTTGGCTGACAAGGCCATAATGGCGCATTCAGGATCCTGATTATTGCTGTCTTGACGCCACTGCTGGGTGCAGGTCAAGCCATCCATTTCCGGCATACAGACATCCATCAACACCAGATCAAAACGTTGCTGTCGCCCATATGCCAGCGCTTCTCGTCCGTTGCAGGCGGTAGTGACGTTTTGCCCGAGCAGTGTCAGCATGGCACCAATGATGTCGCGGTTTATGGTCGCATCGTCCACGAGTAGAATATGCAATCGCCAGGGTTGAACCGGGATCACCGCTTTATCGGTGTCGGTGATGCCTGACGTTATCTGAGCGGCCAGCGTATAGAGTTTGCCCGGCAGAAAACCAAGCTCGTCGGCACACAGGGCATTGTCATGCGTTGCGTCATGGCATGTCAGTCCCCATTCGCTCAGTTGTCGGTGTAGCGCCACTGGCGCAGTGATATCGCCGCTTAGCGGCGTGGGCGTGACGTGTTTGCCGAGTGGCAGCATAAACGTGATGCAGGTGCCGAGCCCTACCGAACTGTTGAGATCCAACCAGCCCCCCATCATTCGAGCCAGGTTCGAGGCAATCGTCAGCCCAAGTCCGGTCCCCTGAATGTTCCCCTGGCTCTGAAAGAAGGGGGTGAATACCGCATCGCGATCGGCAGAAGCAATGCCTTTACCGCTGTCACAAACGGCAAACATCAGCGTGTTATCGTTGCGCGTGACGCTGAGCGTGATCCCTCCGTTATCCGTAAATTTGACCGCATTTCCCAACAGATTGACCAGAATTTGCCGCACGCGAGTCGCATCCATATCGATAAGCAAGGGCACATCACCGCTGACGGTGGTGCGCAGCATTAATCCTTTACTTTTTCCCGGTCCCTGAATGGTGTACATCGCGCGATCGATCAGTGGGAGCAGCGCTGTTTGCTCAACGTGCAGCGAGATTTGTCCTGACTCTATACGCGAGAAATCCAGTAGGTTGTTGATGATATCCAGCAAGGAGAGGGTGCAAAGCCGTGCCGTTTCCGCCAGATGACTTTGCTTGGCGCACAGTGGGGTGAGTTGGAGTAACTCCAACGCACCCAGTGAACCGCTGAGCGGTGTGCGCAGTTCATGGCTGATAGTGGTCAGGTGGCTGCTTTTGCGTTTGTTGGCCTGTTCCGCCTGCTGTTTGGCGATAATCAACTCGCGTGTGCGTTCAACCACGGTATTTTCCAAATTGTCATGTTGTGCGCGCAGATCGTTCAACAGCCGATTGTAAGCCTGAGCAATACTGCCCAGTTCATCCTGACGGTTTTCCGGCAAACGTAGGGACTGTGGTGCCCGTTTCGTCTTATTGATGATATCGACAAAATCCTGCAACGGGCGGGCCAGATGACGGTGGAGCAATCCCAACAGCATCAGTGCAAGAAGGACTAACGTCGCTAATGCGAAGGGTAACTGGCTGATGACGATAGACAGCGCGCGGTGGATAATATCGCGCGTTGGATACAGGATAACCTGTTGCCAGCCAGGCCCTTTCAACTGGGTGCGCAGCACCAGATAGCCGGGAATTTCCTGCCAGCCGTCATGCAGCGTGACGTCGTTGAACAGCGCTTGTAATGCTTGACCTTGCTTCTCGTCGAACAGAGAAAAAGGCAGGATGTGATTTTGCTTATCCAGCCAGAGGCTGATATCGCTGCCGGAGAACAGCTGGCCGTAGGAGAGTACATCGCTTAATTTGACGGCAAGCCCGGCGAGCGTACCCTGTGAACTGGTGGCTGCAACGGAGATGCTCCAGCCTACGCCCTCTGTGAACTTGGGTTCGCCCCAGTGCATATTGTGGTTAACGGGGCTGCCAAGCAATTCCGTTAACTCGGTGCGTCGACGCGAAAAATAGTCAGCGGCGTGCTCGCGAGGGGGCAACAGTGAGATGCCATAGCGGCTATCGAGCACAAAACTGTCGAGATAATAGGTTTGCCCGGCTGTGCCGTAAACCTGGATAAAGCTGCGATCCTGCTCTTGAACCGTTTTGGGGATACATGCGCTGGTATCAATGGGCAAGTAACAGCTTTCACTTTTGCCGACTACGGCCTTGTCTGCGGCTTCGCTGTGATACAGGTGGTAACGGTGTGCCAATATCTGTGCATCCCGTTCTGCACCTTCAAAACGGTGATTGGTTAACGTTGCTCGCAGGGTGGAAAAGTGCGTTAGATTCTCAATTAGATAATGTTTTTCCTGGTTAAGTGAGGCGTAGGTTGCAGCAAAAACAGAAACTAGCCAGATAATAAATAAGCACAGTGATATAAATAATGTCGGTTTGCTCACCAATGAGCGTTTTCTTTTCATTGTCATACCCAAAATGGTGTCTAAATGAAATTGCCCCAGTGGGCGAATTAATTTACGTCTGTCGGTTTTCTCTAATGCGGTAATTTTCACTAAAACTATAATAGGCTTTGGCACCGCAATTGTTTTAATTTGTAAATATATATAACGTCTCCATAAGTAAAAATCAGGTATAGGGTTGATGTCTAAGATTCTCATTGCATTTAAGAATGAGATTATCCCATGGAGGTTGTTCTACATGCTTGATTTATTAAAAACCATCCCTTTGGTTGAGGATATATCCATGCCTAATAGTAAAGGAGAAATCGCGATGAAAATAGCGGATCTTCCAGCGAAAGGCTATTCATGCAATCTCTCTTGGATTCTGGCAATACATCTCGTTGATTCTTGTGATTTATCATTAGAAACATTGTGTTATATTTCTTGTTTGTTGGGGGCTCATCATGACATTCACGACTTTTCCTGCTACTTCTCCGAGGAGAAAAGTTGGCTGTGCTGTGTTTACGATAAGAAAATCTCTGCCGAAGTAATGGCAAAGGAAATAGAGATACATGTGGCGCTAACACGTTATTTTAGATACCTCATTTTGAGTAAACAACACCCATGCCAGGTAAAAGAATATGAAGCTATATAAAATCGCCCATTTGCTTTTGTTTTTTTTCTGTTCGTTTTCTTATGCTGAGGACTTACCGTGGAAGGGTAATGATTTTTCATTGCGGGCACAAAATATGTCACTGTCTTCTCTGCTGAAGAATCTCGCGGAAAACTATTACACATCAACGAATATTGATTCTTCGATTGTACAAAATTTCAGCGGTGTCATCTTGCCGGAACCGCCGGTGAATATTTTGTGCAAGTTGATGAGCCAATATAATTTGGTTTCTTATTACGATGGCAATACGCTGTTTATTTATCCCGCACAGCGTCTGTCACGCCATCTTGTAACACTGAATATGCTCTCTGCCACGCGTTTTGCAGCAAATCTACGCAAACTGAATGTGCCTGAAGCACGAAGTTGTGTCATTTACCCCGTGTTGAATGAGCATGCGCTGGAAATCAGCGGCGTACCTGCGTGCCTGGAACGCGTTACGCAACTGGCAACCAGTTTGGATGCAGATATCAGTAAACGTCAGGATGATGCAGTAAGCGTCGTGGTATATCCCTTGAAATATGCCACAGCCTTGGATGATCATTATCAATACCGCGATCAGACCGTTGTGGTGCCTGGCATTGTCAGCGTGCTGCGTGATATGACGCGCGGCGGCGCTCCCGCGCCAGCCGGTAATACGCCAGCGACTCAGGGGCTACCGATGTTTTCTGCGGACCCACGTCAGAATGCGGTCATCGTGCGCGATCGCAGCGCCAACATGGCGGGGTATCGCCAGCTGATTACCCAGTTGGATCAACGGCCTGAAATGATCGAAATCTCTGTGACCATCATTGATGTGGATGCTGGGGATATCAGCCAGTTGGGCATTGACTGGAGTGCGGCGACATCGATCGGTGGCGGCATGCTCAGCTTCAATAATAACGGGGGGAATCTGGACAGCGGATTCTCCAGCGTAATCAAAGACACACCGCACTTTATGGTGCGTCTGAGCGCACTGGAAAAGAACTCGCGTGCCTATGTGTTATCGCAACCCTCGGTGGTGACGCTCAACAATATTCAGGCCGTGTTGGACAAAAACGTCACGTTCTACACCAAGCTTGAGGGCGACAAGGTCGCCAAACTGGAGTCCGTAACGACCGGCTCGTTACTGCGCGTTACACCACGGTTGTTAGAACAGAATGGCAAGCAAAATATCATGTTGAACCTGAACATTCAGGATGGTCAACAAAGCGAACCCATCAGCCAGGAAGAGCCGCTTCCCGGTGTTCAAAATGCGGAAATCGCTTCGCAAGCCATGTTGCAAGCGGGGCAGAGCTTGCTGTTGGGCGGGTTTAAACAGGATAAGCAGATACAGTCGGAAAAGAAAATCCCTTTGTTAGGCAGCATCCCTGTGCTTGGGCACCTTTTCAGCACCAAAACCAACCAAATGCATAGCGTTATTCGCTTGTTCCTGATCAAGGCATCCGTTGCCAATAGACAACAGTGAAAGGCGTATGGAAAACACGTGGAAGATTCGCCTGTTAGGCGGCGTATTGCATGGACGGGAAGTGTGGTTATCGGAAGGTCGTCTCTCTATTGGTGAGCGGGAATGCGATCTGTGCATCCCTTTGTTGGCTGCAAGCCGCATCGAGCTGGCGATCGCTGACGGGCAACTCTATGTCAATGCAGAAAAGGTGTCGATACGGGTAAATGGTCGCCGCCATGTACAGCATCATCCATTGCCGTCCCAGGGCGTATTGGAAGCGGCAGGGTTGGCAATGGCGTTTGGGCCGCAGCAGGCAGAACTTACCGGTTATTGCTTGCCAGCTCGCCGGTTTTCAAGCGGCTGGGTACTGGCGCCTGGCATGCTCATCCTGATCTTAACCTTGATCTTTTTTTCCCTGGAATGGACCCCGTCGCCATCGACGGAGGCCTCCGTAGACGTGGGGGCGCTGTTGCAGCAGACCGGGTTGACGCAGCTCGTAGCAAAATGGCAGCAGGATGGCGTGCTGCATGTGTCTGGGGATTGCGAATCGAGCGATACGTTGACGCCATTGAGGCTTGCGCTGCAATCCCACGGTATTCGCTACCAGGATGAGGTTATTTGCACCGATCAACTGGTTCTAAACGTGAAGGATGTGCTGACTCAGGCTGGATACGCCCAGGCTCGGGTTGTCAGCCGAGGGCTGGGTAACGTTGCGATCGATGCCGATATTCGCATGGGAGAACAGTGGGCGGCGGTTCAACCTCTGTTGGCCGACATTCCGGGATTACGGCATTGGCAGATAGAAAACCCCTACGACGAGCTCGGCAACGTGCTGATTAGCGAACTGCTAGAGCAACGATTAGCGGGCAAGGTGAATCTGACGAGTACGGGATCGCATTTCATCTTGAGCGGTGTGTTGAACGAGCAGGATAAGCAGACCTTGACGCAACTGATGCAGGATACGCGATCGCGCTATCCTGCCGTGGTGCTGAGCTATCAGGATGTTCCTCTATCCAGTGAGTTTTCCAGACAACTACCAGCCCCTGTCACCGGCATTGTTCATAGCCGTCGTGGCGATTATCTGGTGCTGGGAAATGGCGATACGTTGTCCATCGGCAGTCGACTGGCCGATGGCAGTGAAGTTGTGGCTATCAGCGATAGTGCGGTGACGTTCAGACAACAGCGCACGCTGATTACGCTTCCATTCAATTTTTAAGAGGAACGACGATGACGACGCTGACAGCATTGGAAGATCGTATTCAGGGTTCGGCTGACGATGCCCAAAAGGCCTTGAGGGTGATGAATGCGGCCCGTCATCGATTAACCTGCGCCATGGCGAGGCCCATTACGCCAGAAGAATATCAGCATTTTGCCTTATTGCTGGAGGCGGTAATACAGAGCGAAGATATTATCAAGACCATTTACTTTCGTTATCACAATACAGCGCTAGGGGCTGAGGTAAGTCAGTAGAGAATAACCATCGGCATACCAACGGCTGACATATGAGTGAACGATGAGAGGTGTACCATGTCAGGCAATATAGCGAGTCAATTTAAAAAGTTCGAAGTAGAGTATGAACGTTTATTAAAATATTTTTCGGAATTTGAAAAGATAAAAGGAAAA
The DNA here is from genome assembly GCA_964293225.1 of uncultured Symbiopectobacterium sp. GTDB lineage: Bacteria > Pseudomonadota > Gammaproteobacteria > Enterobacterales > Enterobacteriaceae > Symbiopectobacterium. The sequence goes on from CAXYYB010000010.1 coordinate 96,926, forward strand.
CTGGCCTCAACGGGGCATACCGTTTTTCGCAATGAGAAGCAAGCGGAAACATCACTGGGTATGCATCACATGAACATTATTGCGGAAAATGCCAAAAAAGATTTGAAAGCATTGAGTATCTCCTTGAAGAAAATTGAGACGCATATTAAGCACAGCATTAATAAATAATGTTCATATCTACACTATTTTATATTCCAGGAGGTTTATGATGGAAACGCTGTCAGTTTCTTCATTACCAAGCATTAATCCTACTGCATTTGAAGACAAAGAAAAGCGTGTAGGAAATATCCCTCAAGAAAAGATGTCTCACTATGCGTCATCCGATAATATCTTCGCCTACGCCTATGAAATAATGCTGTTGTTGCAGGATGTACAGTCATCCCGCGCCTATGCTCAATTCAATGATATTCAAAATGCATCCAACCGGGCTCGAGATACCCAGGAAAAGGCCAACCAGATGGATGAAGCGGTTACCGAGGCCTCAAAAGGCGATGGTAACGCGACAGTGGCGATACCGACCGACGTTATCGAGTATATGAAGGCGCACGGTATTCAGGTGGATGGCAAATCGATAGAGGAATATATAAAGCAGCACGCGGATGCGGACGGCAAATTGGACAAAGGCAGCCTCCAGGCCATTAAAGCGGCATTGGATAACAGCGCAGGTCGCGACAGCGATCTCTCCTCTCAGGCGCAACTGACGATTCAAAAAGCGATACAGATGCTTAATGCGGCTATTTCACAGGCGACGAATCTGGTCAGCAAATGGGGCGAAATCCTGCAAATGATCACCCAAAAGACCTATTCATGACGGGAGACGATAGTCTGGTCATGCTGCAATTCTTGCGTCGCGGTGGCGCGGTGCGCATGTTGCTGAAAAAAGAGGTTAGCGTCGAGTTAGAAACCCTTTTTCGCTATGCCAGGCAGTTATCGAACGCCGGAGATTATGGCGCAGCGGCCAACATTTTACGGATATTGACCGCCTATGACGATTGGTCTTTTGACTACTGGTATCAACTTGGGGCGACGTGCCATGCAGCGCACGCCTGGTCAGATGCGCTCTATGCTTATGGCCGGGCAGCGAAAATTAACGTGTCAGCCGCGCAGGTCCCTTGTGCTGCGGGGGCGTGTTTTCTGGCCTGCGGCGAGAAAACATTGGCACGCAAAGCCTTTAAAGCAGCATTGCTGATTTGCGGTGAGAATCGGTCATTACAGGCGATACGCCGTCAAGCGGAACAAGGACTATCTCGAACAGGAGAGTCTGATGGATAGTGTACAAGTCAGAGCGGGAATGCATTATCCGCTGCCCTATGATGAGGGTGGGGAGATGCCTGTCTCTTCTTCAACCAAGCAAATAACACACCCAATAGGTGCCGTTGTTGGTCTGGATTATCGGCAAAACCAAGCAAAGTATGAGGAAACGAAAAACCAACCGGCGGATGTGGCACAGTCGGTGAGCGTGCAGCAGGCGGAGGTTGCCTGGCAACGGCTACTGGCGGCCGGGTATAGCGGTTCCACCACGTCCTCGTTACAAGACGTCATGAGCATGGATCCATTGCTGTTATCCATGTTGGTAACGCAGCAGATGATGGGGGTATCCAGCAGCAATGTCCGGGCGCTTTGTGAGCAGTTGAACCGATCCACAGAGTTGCAAACTTTCTTGCGCGATAAGCAGGTGGAAAAATATCAGGAGCAGATCAACAAGGCGATTGAACAGGCGGATCAGGTGCGTAAATCCGCGCTGTGTAGCGCCGTGTTTGATTGGATAACCAGTGCCATTGAGATAGGGATAGGTGTATTTAAACTGCTCGAAGCCGTGGCAACGGCAGATCCGCTCTCCTTTGCTGCTGGCATCTCTTACTGCTCGGCAGGGGTAGCCGGAATCGTAAAAGGGGGCGCTGAGTTTGCTTTGGGGCTAGGGGCGAATAAAGCCGACTGTGAAGCCATTATTCATGCGACAGGTTCGATACAAAGCACGTGTGAATACGTCGCGATGGGATTGGATATTTTGCAAATCTGTCGTGGTATTTATGTGGCTCGAGGTTTGATCGCCGGGGCAGAAAAGGAAATGAGCAGCAGTGCGGGTAAAACGCTGGTTGAGGCAGCAAGCCAAAATAGTGGTGAAGTTGGGCAGCAGATTAAACAGATTGCTGAAAATACGGCTAAAGGCTTTGTCACTGAACTCGAAGCCACGATTGAGGGGAATGTCAGCCAATATTTGGCACGCACCATGGGCCGCAGCACCACTGTTCAGGGAATAGAACAGCTTGTCGAAAAAACGCTGGAAAGCGCTCTCAAAAATGTGGCGCAAGAGATTTCGGAAAAAAGCGTTGCTACTGCGGAAAAAGTGTTGCGTAAACGCGTTATTATATCGTTAGGCAAAGCGCTTGCCTCCTCCATTATTAAAGATGTCACCTTTCCCGGGTTAACCACGATGCGCATGGCGCTGAGCGGTGGGCAAAAAATAATATCGGGTGTTACTCAATGGAAAGCGGCAGATTTGCGCAAGGAAATTGAAGGGTTAATCGTTATGCAACGTATTAACGACATCAAAGATAATTGGACGCAGGAACGCAAAAAAAGCCAGGAAAAGCAACTTGGCGATTATTTGCAACAAGGTAGTATCGCTGTAAGTAACGCGACATTAATAATGGAAGATTACGGTTCGGTATTGGCAAAAATTGCCTGTAGCCGTGCCTGAGGATATGTTATGAGCCAAAATACGCTTGTGAATCAAAATACGTTGTCGATAGACTTATTCCCCGTCAATGGTACTCCAGACCACCTCTCTTCTGTCTTATCTCAAAAGATGGATGCCGCAGTGGCAATCAAGGGAAAAACCGGTAGTGATGCAGAATTGGATGACTTTTTTGCGATGTTTGATCAACTGTGGGGAACTCTCTTAAACCTTGCCCGGCGTTTGCGTGACGTAATGCGCATGTATAACGAAAAGAAACAGATATTAGGGTGGGGACTTGAAGTTAATGCGCTTTCCACTAGCTTAAACGCGATAGAGCATAGTTTTAGCGCGGCAAAGGATAATGCATTAGGCACCTGTTTAAGTGGTTTCATGCAGTGTACGGGCGCGTTGACTGGCGGAATAATGGGCGAAATCAGCAGCGCGGGCACCAGAGAACTCACCACGATGGGATTTAACGGTTCGGGATCGATATCTAATGGCCTCTGTTCCTTTTCCACGGCATCGGAAAACCGTGAAGCAGAAATAGAGCGGTCACTGGCGGATTTTCAAAGCAAAAATGCGCAATCCTATATCCGAAATCTCGACGACATTGTGCAAAAAGCAATCGACGTCATGCAGCAGATGATGGAAATGGGCCGCAAGATGGTTGAGGTATTTAGTCAGACGCTGCATGCCCTTGCGAAGTCATAATGGAACGATGGGAAGCCCTTTTTTGCCGGCAGTTGCAAACTGCTGGATTAGCGCCGCAACCCCTGTTTTTATCGGGGTGCGGATTATGCCTCGGACAGCACATCACGCTGCCTCCCTATCACCTTGTTTTTCGTGTTCAGAATAATGCGCTGCTTATCTGTAGTTTAACCCGGCTATCTGACTGCGAATCACACGCCTCCTCATTACTGCGACTATGGCGGCTGTTGCAAGACGCGTTACTGTCGGTTTCTGCGTTGAGCTGTATCCGTATGTTAGTCATAACCGATGTATTGCCCCGACGTTTAGCGCTCCAGCGCCAAAAACGTGTACGGCGACTGTATCAACAAGGCGCGGTAACGCGTCTGCTCGACGGCGAGCGTTGGTTAGAAATAGAAACCGGTCGAATATTTCGCGGAAAAGCCCGCAGTTAGGTTAAACACCGGATAGGCGAGGTGAGCGGTTAAAACGATAGTGGATATCAACAAACACATTGCCCGTTAACCCGATATCCCACGCAATAAAGTGGCACGTTATGGAGATCAACGATGGATGTTCAACAGCTCATTGATACGCTGTCTCGCCTGGCAAACCATGCCGGGCAAGCCGTCAAAGACAAAATGAATGGCGAAGATTTGACCAATCCAGACGCTATGCTCAAGGCGCAGTTTGCCGTGCAGCAGTATTCCACTTTTATCAACTACGAAAGCGCGATGATCAATACCATCAAAAATTTGCTGAGCGGGATTATCTCAAAGATATGAGCGTGCTGACATCTGCTGAACGACGGCTACTGCTTGAAACCGCTTTTGCTGGGGTGAATCACGGCCTCTTGCGTCAGGTGCGAGCGATTGTGCCGGTGGTGCCGAATCTGGTCAGCGATAGCGACGCTTGCGCTGTGTGTATGGCCGTCCTGCTGTTAGGGCTGAATGAGCCTGAAGAGGCGATGCTCGCCTTGGAACACGTGAATACGTCGGACGCCAACGTGGTCAAGCAGTGTTTTTCATTATGAGTTTTTCACCGTGATTACGGGGTACACCATGGACACACCCATGACTATTTCTCAGAAGATATCGACAGATGGTCGTTGCGACAGCATCGATACGGTGTCCGATATGGATGCACCGGACGGTCAGGCGGCGCAGACCTTTAAGAACATGCTGTATGCCGGAACGGCATCCGGTGCGGTAGAAACCTTGTCACCGGAACAAATGTTGCAGCAGCAAGCGAAGATCTTGACGTTGAGCGTCGGCGTCGATCTTGGCGCAAAGATTGCTGGTTCTGCGGCACAGACGGTCAATAAACTGGCCAATATGACATGAATGCCTTCCGCTGTTTGGTCATGGCAATACTGGCTATCATGCTGGCTGGCTGTCGTGTTGAACTCTACAACGGTCTGTCTGAGGGGGATGCGAACCAGATGTTGGCGATTTTGATGAACAACAACATTGATGCCGATAAGCAACCTTCGCCGGACGGCGGGGTAACGCTGCGCGTCGAGCAATCCCGGTTTATTGATGCCGTTGAAGTGTTGCGCATGGATGGCTTTCCGCGTAAGCGCTACACCACGGTAGAAACCATGTTTCCGCCTAACCAACTGGTGGTTTCTCCACGGGAAGAGCAACAGAAGATTCTGTATCTCACAGAGCAGCACATTGAGGAGATGCTCAGTCAAATGGATGGCGTTGTGCATGCTTCTGTCGCGATAGCCTCCCACCCTCCCAGTGACGATGTTGGCACTCATTCTGGTGATAGTACTTCGGTCGCGGTGTACCTTAAATTTTCCCCACGAGTGAACCTAGAAGCGTTTCGCGTACAAATCAAGAGTCTGATTGAAAAAGCGATACCCGGTGTCCAGTACGATCAAATCAGTATTTTGATGCAACCTGCCGGGTATCGCGCTCGGGTGGCTCCGCCGCCGAAATCCGTTGAACAGGGAGCGTTTCTGAAATGGTTATCCCGTTATCGACAGCATGTGATGTTAACGCTGATTTTACTGGCATCTGCCCTGTTGATACTGGCAGTGTGGCGCGTGTTTCAGCGAACGAATCCAGCAGACCGGATGCGTTGATTTTGCTGCTGCACCGTGCGGTCTGGCAGCCCGCCCGTTATGCGCACCCTGATTGGCTGGTATCGTTAGGGTTTCATCGGTACGACGGATGGCGTTATGGTGAATCCCCGGTGTTAGACAGCGCATTGAACCGCGCATTACGGGCACGGCGTGGTCCGATTTATCTACCGGGACGACTTGATGAACGTCAGCGCCGTTTGGCCACGCTGGCACCGAATATCTCGAAATATGCGCTGGCGCTTGGGTTACTGACGCTGGCGTGCGGTGATTACTTTCTGTTGCCTAATTATCGTCAGGTGCTCCGCCATTGGCTGGATAACAATCTGATCTGGCAGCTGTTTGGTATGTGCGACAATAAACACCCTGCCTTTTATTCACCGGAACAGGTGATCGATGCGGCGAATCGCATCGGTATTGCCCTGCTTTATCGTGTTGCAACGCGTGAACCCGTGCTTCAGGCACTTTTGATACAGTTACCGCCGCTGAAGCACGCGTTGTACCCCGTGATGCCTCGGGCCACCATGACTTTACTGGAACATATGCTATGCCGCTGTGCCGACTCCCGTTGATTGAACTTGATGGGCAACTCCCCTGTTTCCCTGTGATCCCTGCTGAAAGGCTAAACACTCAACTGGCTGCTACCCACACCTTGCTCAATGCACATCAAGACGCTGCTATTATCGTAAAAGCAGCGAGCCGTAAGGCAGAGCAAATGATACGTCAGGCGCGCAAAGCACAGCGCCAGATACAACATGAAGCTTATGCCGAGTTCTCTCGCCGCCAGCAGGAGATCCTTACCCGCTGTGAAGAACAGTGGTTGGCGCGCCACGTGGTGTCAGTGTGTGAGGCGGCATCGGTGGAGCAGTGTGTGGTGCAGGCAGTCACGTCACGTATCCGTCTTGCTATGGGGAACGTATTGAGCGCCTGGTTTTCTCAACAGCCCGTTGATGACCTGCTGTGCGCGCGTTTGTCACAGCAGGTGGAGCAACTGGCTGTGTTAGGGGGAGCCTCCTTGCAGATTCACCCCGAAAGAGAGGCCAGAATGCGCGATGCCTTCGGGGAGCGGCTAGCCATCGTCTGCGACCCGCAACTGGCTATGGATGAAGCCGTTCTGACATCATCACAGCTCAGCGTCTCTTTTTCGCTCAGTCGGCATTTTCAGCAAGTGCTGGCGTGGATAGACACCGAGAACGATCTTGGTATCCAGGAACGTGAGGCAAGGATTGATGATGAAAATGCCTGAGGATCACCATCCCGTCAGTCCGGTGCTATCACCACACTACGAATCGCATCGGGTGCTGCCAGTGCGCAATGTCGAATTCAGCTTGCCGCCGATGGATATGGCGTTGCTGGAGCTGGAGGAGGCGACAGGCGAATCGCTGGATTCAACGCTGGAAGAGATGAGTCTGGTACTTTCTGGCCGAATGCGCGATGAAAAGCGGCTGGCATCGTCAGAGAGGCAGCTACGCAGACAGCAAGAGCTTATTGCACTGATACAACGCTTGCGCGAGCAAGACGGCGGCTTTCCGACATTTCTCAGCGCTTCATCTGAAGAGAATAGTGAGGCGCTGGAGGGGTTGCGACGTGTTTTTACGATCGCTCAACACCTGTCATCAACGGCGTTGGATAAAAAACGGAAAAAGGCGCTGAATGCGCAATTGGCCCAGCTTATCGAAGAAAACGCGTATGAAACCGCACTCTTTGGTTTGATGGAGCTTGGTACCGCCAGCAAGGCAGTACTCGCACCCATTGGCCGTTTATTTCAGCGCGCGATGGATGAGCAAGATACATCGTTATCGGAATGGTTTAAACGCATCGTGAACTGGTCCGATCGCCAGCGTCGGCTCCGCGTCGTGTTACGCATGGCCGCGTTTGAACTCTCACTGTCTGTCGGTGGTGCTCAGCAAGCCAGGTTGGCGACGGTACTGGTTCGCCTGCGCCGCCTGTTGCTGTTTTTGGGGCTGGAACAGGAGTGTCAGGAACAGGAAAAACGTTATCCCCTACCTGCCGATTCACTTTTGACCTTGCTGATTGATATTACACAGGAAAGTTGGCTGTTCGAGGAGTGGCTTATCGCGCGAATTTCTTCATTGACGCCTAGCGTAACGGTATCCAAGCACATCGTTCGTTATCTGGATGTGCAATTCAGAGTGATGCCCGATGCGTGTTTTAGCGATGAAGATCAGCGTGAAAGTATTCTTGCCGTGCTGCAAAAATTGAAGGGTAATCAGGTGTTGTCTTGATTTCTCCTCCTCGTCTTCTCTGGGATTCTGTTACCGGAGAAGAGAGGAAAGATATCATGACATTAGATCTGTTCATCGAAAGAAACATCCAGCGTTTTATGCAGTTGGCCGATCTGGCGGAGCAACCTCCCTCTGCCGAAATGCAATGGATCGATAGGGGATTTCAAACTTTCCTCACCTTTCGTCAGGGGCGCATGCATATCAGCCAATGTTTGCTGGACCCCTGGCGGGATAATGCGTTACTGCTTCTTGCACTGCAACGCGCCCATCCTGCCTGGTTTGCGGGTATTCCTCAGCGTGTCTTCACATTACGTCAAGGCATGGTAATCAGTTGTGCCCCGATGGCAGACAGCGTGGCGGAACAGTGGCTATGGCTGCACCGCCGCCAGCGAACCTTTCTGGAAAAATTATGCAAACCGACGTGATGATAAAAGATAACGTTCAGCGCTGGTTGCACATGTGCGCCGGGAGGCAAGATATTATTCTCGCCGTGGTGATGCTCATGGCGATTGTCATGATCACCCTGCCGTTGCCTACGTTTGTGGTGGATATTCTGATCGCCATTAATCTGGCTTTTTCCATCATCCTGCTGCTGTTTGCCATTTACATCAACGATCCACTGGATCTGTCGGTGTTTCCTTCTCTGTTGCTGATCACCACGCTTTATCGGTTGTCACTGACCATTAGCACCTCGCGTTTGGTGCTGTTGCAGCACAATGCTGGCGATATCATCGATGCGTTTGGCCGTTTTATGGTGGGGGGGAACTTGACGGTGGGGCTGGTGATTTTTGCCATCATCACCATCGTGCAGTTTATCGTTATCACTAAGGGGACAGAGCGGGTAGCCGAGGTGAGCGCCCGGTTTTCTCTCGATGGTATGCCGGGCAAGCAGATGAGCATCGATGGCGATCTGCGTGCCGGGGTGATCGATGCCGATCAGGCGCGGCAATTGCGTCTGCACGTGCAGCATGAAAGTCGTTTTCTTGGTGCGATGGACGGTGCCATGAAGTTTGTGAAAGGGGATGCTATCGCCGGTATCATTGTTGTGCTGGTGAATATTCTGGGCGGCATTACCATTGCCGTGGTGCAGTACGGGATGTCGCTTGGGGATGCGGTGCAAACCTACAGCGTGCTTTCTATCGGTGACGGCCTGTGCGGCCAGATCCCCTCTCTGCTGATTTCGCTCAGTGCCGGAATTATCGTCACCCGCGTGCCGGGTGAGAAACGGCAAAATCTGGGGCGTGAACTGAGTACGCAATTGGGGAAACAGCCACAGGCGCTGATCCTCGCGGCGGTGGTGATGTTGCTGTTTGCCATCATTCCCGGCTTCCCGTTTATCTACTTCTTTATCATGGCGGTGATTACCGCATTGCCTTGTGCTCTGCTGTGGTATCGCGCACGGCATCCTCAATCCGCATCTGCGCCGCAGGGTAGCGTTGATGACGATCTGATGGTGCCGGGCGCACAGCCTCTGACGTTACGCCTTGCACCGAACCTGCATTCTGAGTCTCTTTCACTAGAGATAGATGCTCTACGCAAAACCTTGTTCGACACCCTGGGGGTCCCTCTGCCAGAGGTCTCCATCATTGTTGATGCTTCAATGACAGAGAACAGCATGGCGGTGCTTGTCTATCAGGAGTCGGTGTTCTCATTGACGATCCCTGAGGCGGCCTCCTGCATGGTTTTCATCACCGTGGGCGCGACAGATGCCGCACCAGAGGTGCAGGCGTTGCCGCAGGGAATGGGGAGGATCGCGTGGCTGTCTGCCACTGAGGGACAACGTGCACAGCAGGAGGGGCAAACGGTATTTATCGGCGATCAGTGCCTTATTGCGCTGTTGCAGAAAGTGTTGGTGCACCACATGGCAGAGTTTATCGGTGTGCAGGAAGCGCGCTACCTGATGGATGCTATGGAGAAACGCTATGCCGAGTTGGTGAAAGAGCTTCAACGACAGATGCCGATCAACCGAATTGCCGAGGTGCTCCAGCGATTGGTTTCAGAGCGGGTCTCTATTCGCGATTTGCGTTTGGTTTTCGGCACGCTGATTGAGTGGGCTCCGCGGGAAAAAGATGTCCAGATGTTGACGGAATATGTTCGCATCGCTTTGCGACGCCATATCTTGCATCGTCTGATGCCTGAAGGGGCACCGCTGCGCGTGCTGCGTATCGGGGAGGAAATGGAGAATGTGATTCGCGAGTCCATTCGGCAGACGGCAATGGGGACTTACACCGCATTAAGCCATGAACAGCGTGCGCAGATCTTGCAGTTGATTGGCGAGGCACAAGCGCTGCACGGCGAGTTTGTGATTGTCAGCTCCGTGGATACACGTCGTTTCTTGCATAAGGTCATAGAGCAACAACATGCCGATATTGCGGTGTTGTCGTGGCAGGAAGTCGGGGAGCACTGCCTTATCCAGGTGGTGCACAGTATCGATCTGAACCCTGAGTACGCATCCGATGATGAAGACTGAGTTTTCCTCTCTGGTGGAGGCTGTGAGCCGGCGGCTGACATTGTCAGGCGAGCCGCCTGATGGCATCGACATGACAGGACGGGTGCTGCATATCAGTGCCTCTTTGTTGAAAGTGCGGTTACCCGGCGTGTTTATGGGCGAACTTTGTCAGATTTTACCCGGCGGCACCTTGGCTGAAGTGGTTGCGGTGGATGGCGAAGACGCGCTGTTATCTCCGTTTGCCAGTACGGTAGGTCTGTTTTGCGGCCAGAAGGTGCGGTCGCTAAAACGACGCCAGCAGGTTCCGGTCGGCGATGCGTTGCTCGGTCGAGTTGTTGATGGCCTTGGGCAGATACTGGATGGCCATGAGGTGTGGCTGGGACCGTGGCGCGATTTTGACGCACCGCCTCCAGCGGCTCTGGTCCGTGGGATTATCGACAGCCCAGTGTTAACCGGCGTGCGGGCGATAGACAGTTTACTCACCTGTGGTGAAGGGCAGCGCATTGGGATTTTCGCGGCGGCGGGCGTAGGGAAAAGCACGTTACTTTCCATGCTGTGCCACGGCGCGGACTTCGAGGTGGTCGTTCTGGCGCTCATTGGGGAGCGCGGCCGCGAGGTGAGGGAATTTTTAGAGCATTCGCTTAATGCCCAGACGCGACGTCGCTGCGTTGTGGTTGTCGCCACATCAGACAGGCCGCCACTTGAGCGCATGCGCGCGCTGTATGTGGCGACCACTATTGCGGAATCGTTTCGCGATCGGGGCAAGCGCGTACTGTTAATGGCAGATTCACTAACGCGCTACGCCCGTGCCGCACGGGAAATCGCTATCGAGGCGGGAGAGCGTGCGGTTGCGGGGAGCTATCCCCCCAGCGTGTTTGCCGCGCTGCCGCGCTTGCTGGAGCGGACCGGTAAAGGGCGCAGTGGCAGCATTACTGCGTTCTATACCGTGCTGGTTGAGGGGGACGATATGAATGAGCCATTGGCAGATGAAGTGCGCTCGCTGCTCGACGGCCATATCGTGCTGTCGCGACAATTGGCCGAGGCAGCGCATTTCCCTGCGATTGATGTGCTCGCCAGCGTAAGCCGTCTCATGCCTAACATCACCAGCCAGTTGCACTTGACGCTTGCCCATGAGGTACGCCGTTTGCTCAGTGTTTATCGCGATGTAGAGCTGCTGGTGCGAGTGGGGGAATATCAGCAGGGTGAGGACCCGCTCGCTGATCTGGCGGTAGAAAAGTACGCGGCGATCAATGCATTTTTACAACAGCAGGAGAATGAACCATGTCATCACGACCGGTTATTGCAACGGCTAAGTGCGCTGGTAGCCGCGTGATGCTGCGTGAGTTACTGGCTATCAAGCAGCGTCGGGAAATCGCCTTACGCCGGCAATTGGTAGAGCAACACGCCTTGCTCCAGCAACTGGAACTGGATATGTGTACCTGCTCGGCCCATCGTGCGTTGCTGGCTGAAAAACGAAATGCCTGGCTGGCCTGGTCCGGCACGCGTGTCAGTGATGAACTGCTGGGGCACAAGCAGACACTGATGGCAGTGCGCGATAAGGATCAGCAATTGATGGCTAATCAGATTGCATTGTCTGAAGCCCAGCGCGCCGTATTGGCGCAGCAAGACGCGCTAAGGCAAGCGCTGAATGTTGTCATGAAGAAAAAGGAAAAACTGCACTGTGTGCTCAACGGTGCAGGCGGTAAACGATGAGCCGTTATTCATGAGTACGACACGCGTTGAAGGAAGTCTGTGGCACACGCTGCCGGAGCAGGAAGCGGCCGATGCGGAAACCGCGCTGGACGCTCAGAAATTTATGCAACTGATAGCCCAAAAAGCAACCCATTGCACCTCTTCTCCACTTTCATCTAATGCGCATCGCCGACAGCGTTATCACATGGTGAGCCGCCGAGGGGAAGCCATCGTGTGTGAGGTCAGCGAGCGAGACGCTGAGCTTCACCTTTGTATTCAGGTGTCTCAGCGCGCGCTGTTTGACGCCTTGAGCCTTATTTCATCCTGGCTTTGTGCGCGTTTGCGCGAGGCTGGACATGCCGTTGTATTGGAGGTTGAACATGTTGAGGACGACTCGAGAAACGTGGAGCCTGGCACAGCATCTTCCTCCTGAGGGAGTGACCGTAGGTGAATTGCATATCGGTTTACAAACGTGGACACGCGCTCAATCGGGGGTAGTCATCACGCTCTCCTTCAATGAGGGCACATCGGTGAGCCACGTTTGGCTGGAAGACGCCGGGTGGAGGGCCCTGTGCGAGCAGATGCTGGGGACGGCGGAGGTGGCAACGGTGGATGCGTTAGTGCTTGAGGACATTGCTGAGTGGGCGCTATCGCCGTTGCTGGTGCAGTGTCAGGCCAGCATGGTACGGGAGGGGGTAGCACCGTGCCCTTGTAGCATGCTGCCTGAGCAATGGGGCGTCGTTTTTACCTGGCAGGTAGAACAGGTTGCCTTTCAGGCGGTGCTGTTTGGCAATACTGACGTTGGGTTTGAGCACCTGCATGCGTTGATTGCGCCTGATGATGTCCCCACAGGGCCATTGCTGCCGTTTCGGTGTGCGCTATATGCCGGAGAGTGTGAGCTTCCGTTTTCTGCTTTACGGCGGTTGACGCTAGGGGAGGGGATCGCAATACAGCCGTATGGCGATTTGCGTGCGGGACACTTTGTCTTGTCGCCGTTGCTAGGGCAGGCGGCATACGTCCAGATAAACGGAGATAATACAATGTACTGTCGATCGTTAGGCACTGAACTTGAAAATAGTGCTATTGAAATATCGGATGAATCCACTGGCGCTGAGTATATGCCGGTGGATCTTGCAGCACTGCCGCAAAAACTGTTGGTTGAGGTCGGGCAGGTCACGCTGACACTGGGATCGCTGCGAACGTTACAGGTGGGCGATACGGTAGCGGTGAACGCCGAATTCTCTCCAGAAGTCACACTGAAGTTGAATGGCTGTGCCATTGGCAAAGGTGTGCTGATTGGCTGCGGTGACCGCTTTTTGGTGCAAATCCGGCAATGGTATCTCAGCGCACAAGATTGAACGGCGACAGGGGTAAGATGGGGTGAATGCCCGGTAGGTGCGTCTGGTTTAGCCGAGGTATAAGGGGACGTCAACCTTATAGCGTGGAACTCACATGTCACTACCTGACTCTCCCTGGCAGCTCATTGCGTTGCTGCTTGTGCTTTCGCTGCTGCCGCTGATTATCGTAATGGGAACTTCGTTTCTCAAACTGGCGGTGGTCTTTTCCATCTTACGCAATGCTCTGGGGATCCAACAGGTGCCGCCAAATATGGCGCTGTATGGCCTTGCTCTGGTGCTGTCGCTGTTTATCATGGCGCCGACGTTGCTGGCGGTTAAGGCACAGTGGCATCCGGCTGCCGTTGAGGGCGAACCCGCCTGGATGAGCGGCTGGGACAGTCAGGCGCTGACACCCTATCGCCACTTTTTGATAAAAAACACTGAAGATAAACAGGTGCATTATTTTCAGAACCTGATTGCGAAAACCTGGCCGGAAGAGGCGCGACGCACGGTGAAGGACGATTCCCTGCTCATTTTGCTGCCCGCGTTCACGGTCAGCCAATTGACCCAGGCCTTTCGTATCGGGTTATTAATTTACTTGCCGTTTCTTGCCATTGACCTGCTGGTGTCCAATATCCTGCTGGCGATGGGGATGATGATGGTCTCTCCCATGACCATCGCCTTACCGTTCAAGCTGTTAATTTTTCTCTTGGCCGGTGGCTGGGACCTGATCCTTTCCCAATTAGTGCAGAGTTTCGTATGAATGAGGCCACGCTGACGCACCTGATGATCCAACTGTTGTGGATCGTCTTGCTAACCTCATTGCCGATCATTGTTGTCGCGTGCGTGGTGGGCGTGTTAGTGAGCTTGTTACAAGCGCTGACGCAGATACAGGATCAGACCCTGCAATTCATGATCAAACTGCTGGCCGTGGCACTGATGCTGATGGCGACCTATCACTGGCTTGGCGGCATCCTGCTGGGCTATACGCGTCAGGTGTTATTGCAAATAAGTGCGCATGCATGAATCTGGTGCTTAACGAAGAGATCGCGCATTTGGCTTTTCTTATGATGCGCCCACTGGGGATGACTCTGCTGTTTCCGCTGTTGCAGGCAGGGAATCTGGGGTCCCCGTTAGTGAGAAACGCGGTGTTAATGGCGCTTGCATTGCCAATGCTGGCCGTGGTGCCTGTTCCCGAGGATATCGGCGAGGGGTGGACATGGTTGAGCTATATTCCTGGCGAGTTGCTTATCGGTCTGGTCTTGGGGTTCTGTGGCGCGATTCCTTTTTGGGCTGTGGATATGGCGGGGTTTATTATTGATTCGCTGCGTGGTGCAACCATGAGCGCGGTATTTAACCCTGCGATGTCTGTCCAGTCGTCACTGTTTGGTTTGTTATTCAGCCAGTTTCTCTGTGCGCTGTTTTTTATCAGCGGCGGCATCAATTTGCATCTGAGCGTGCTGTATGACTCCTACCATTACTTACCGCCAGGCAACTCGTTGACGTTTAACCAGCCGCTGTTAGATTTTATCAAAGTGGAGTGGCAGACGCTCTACCACCTGTGTTTAAGCTTCTGCTTGCCGGCCGTGCTGGTGATGGTATTGGCAGATATGGCGCTGGGGCTGTTGAATCGATCGGCGCAGCAGTTGAACGTGTTCTTTCTGGCTATGCCCATCAAAAGTCTGTTGGTGTTGTTGCTACTGATCGTGTCGCTGCCCTATGCGCTGCACCATTATCTGGTGGAGAGTGAACGTCTATACCAGCATGTTGGCGAGTGGTTTGCCCAACATGAGTGAGAAAACGGAGCAACCCACTCGCAAGAGGCGACAGGATGGTGAAAAAGAGGGGCAGGTGATCAAAAGCGTTGAGCTGACCTCTGGCGCACAACTGCTTGCCTTATTTCTCTTTTTTCATTTTTTTTCCGATGTGCTGATACAAAACATCACGTTACTGATTCAGCAATCTCTGCGCATTATTAATGCCCCTTTCTCCTATGCCTTGGGCACGATGGTACGTGCGTTGGTAAAGGAGTGTGGTCTGGTGCTGCTCTATCTGGGGGCGATGGTAAGCGGTGCCACCGTTTTCAGCGTGCTGATTCAAATCGGTTTTGTGGTTGCCAGTAAGGCTGTGGGTTTCAAGGGGAGTAAACTGAACCCGGTGAACAATCTTAAACAGATTGTGTCCTGGCGCAGCGTGATAGAACTGCTCAAATCCTGTCTGAAAGTGGTGCTGCTGTGCGTGATTTTTCTGTTGCTGTTTTATTCCTATGCGTCGACGTTTCGTGCGTTACCTTACTGTGATCCTCACTGCGCGTTACCCACTTTTTCCTCCATCATGCGTTTTATGTGGCTTGGCATGCTGGGGTTTTATTTGGTACTGGCAGTGGCGGATTATAGCTATCAACGTTTTCATACGTTGAAACAGCAGCGCATGAGCAAGGAGGACATCAAACAGGAAAACAAGAACCGGGAAGGCGATCCACATATTAAACAGCGCCGTCGTGCCCTACAGCGCGAAGTGCAGAGCGGCAGTCTGGCACAAAACGTCAGGCAATCGGCGGTGATTGTTCGCAACCCGACCCATTTGGTGGTTTGCCTGGGATACGATCCCGAGACGATGCCAGTGCCGCGCGTGTTGGAGAAAGGCAGGGATGCGATGGCACAGCACATTGTCGAGCTGGCGCAGCGTGAGGCCATTCCGATGGTAGAAAACATCCCTCTGGCGCGAACGCTGTTTTATGATGTGAAATGCGGCGAGCGTATTCCTGATGCGCTTTTCGAACCCGTTGCCGCGCTGCTGCGCATTGTCTTGCAAATCGATTACGCATCTCGTGAGGAGGCCGGTGGCGAGGGGCGAAACTGACAGATAAAAAAAAGACCGGGCCAAGGTACGGTGCCGGTCAAAGCGCAAAGAGAACCATAATGGAGTTGTGCTCTTTGCAAAATGCATATGTTCCAATTGCTTAATTTCTGTCCGCGTGCGTGCTAAATCCCTGGTGAAGGCCACAATTGGTTAAGAGGTTTTCATATAGCCTTATTCCGATAAGCAAGCTGGTGTATTTGTTGTATAACGCGTCATGGTATGTCTTGAGATAGTCAGAAAATGGTTCTTCAGCCAGCAATCTGTTGATTTTCAAGTAGCTGATTTTCAAATGATTGCAATTGTTGATATACACATCCAACGAGTGATATTTTTTCTGCATCATTTGCGAAAGCAGTGCCGTAATCTGCTCAAGCTCAGATAAGAACGTATCGTAATCGGTCAATATTTTCTGACGCTCTCCATGACTATCCATGTCTTTTTCTTATATTTGTCGTTGTATCGGTTTTTACCATAGCGTCCCGAAAGCCGGGCTCTCAGGACGCTGTACGCTGTATATCAGAAGCTTGTCCAATCGGACGTGTTTTTCTCTGTTGATCGAGATGTCGTCGGTAACATGGCGACGGGCGTTGAAGCCTGTGCCACTCTCAGCGATGACGGCGTAACGCTATAACCCGCAACGTTGAAGACGGACACTTCTCTGACGAGTTGATCGGCTTGTTCTTTAAGACTCTGTGCCGCGGCCGCAGATTCCTCTACCAGCGCCGCATTCTGTTGGGTAGTCTGATCCATTTGGCTGACGGCAATCCCGACCTGTTCAACCCCGGTTGATTGCTCTGCACTGGCAGAGCTTATCTCTGCCACGGTGTCGGTTAACTGGCGAATAGACGTGACAACCTGTTGCATCGTTTCCCCTGCCTTGTTTACCAGCGCAGAACCTTGCCCGATCCGCTCTACGCTTGCAGTAATCAGGCTTTTGATCTCTTTCGCTGCGTCTGCACTTCGCTGTGCCAGATTACGAACTTCTCCCGCTACCACGGCGAATCCGCGTCCTTGCTCCCCTGCGCGGGCGGCTTCGACAGCGGCATTGAGCGCCAATATATTGGTCTGGAAAGCGATGCTATCGATAACGTTGATGATATCGGCAATGCTGCGTGAGCTCTCGTTGATGGACTTCATGGTCTCCACCACATCATCCACGACATTGCCACCTTGCTGTGCTACTGAGCTCGCATTTTGCGCCAACACATTTGCCTGCCGAGCGTTATCTGCATTATTTTTCACTGTCATCCCCAACTGTGTCATGGTTGATGACGTCTCTTCCAGCGCGCTTGCCTGCTCTTCAGTGCGCGACGACAGATCGGCATTGCCCTGGGCTATCTGCATACTGGCGGTGGCCACACTTTCGGCGTTGTTTCTGACGCTGATAACCATCCGCGTCAAGGCTGCCTGCATCTCCTTCATCGCTTCCAGAAGTTGACCGATTTCATCGCGACTGTCTGCCGCTATCGAACCACTGAGATCGCCGACACTGATGCGCTTCGCAGAAGAAAGCGCAATGGCTAACGGCGTTGTGACGCTGTGTGTTAAGCGCCAGGCAATCAGGCATCCTACCAGCGTTGAGATGATCGACAGCAGCAACATCCAGTACAAGGATTTGGTAATATAATCCTTGGTGATTTGCTTTGCGCTATCCACATAGGCTTCTTGTAATTTGGTAAACTCAGTGAGTTTTTTAAAATAAATTCCTTGAGCATTGGCTATTTCACCAAAGACCAAGTCTGTTGCCTCGTCATCCTTGTCTTCCATGGCATAATCAACGGCTTTATTAATATGCACGCTGTACTCTTTTCTGATCTCAGAGAGTTGATTAAAGAAGTCTCTGCCTCCTTTAGTATTGACCATGACATCAAGTTTTTTATATATATCACTTGCAGCGTTGGTCGTTTTCGCGATGATTTCTTTAAGATTTTGTTTTTCTTTTATTTGGTTCTCAGGGAGTAAAATAATATCGCGTAGGGTACGTATGTTGGTGTTTAGGATATCCTGAATATCGCGTAACATATTCACTTTTACCATACGATCTTCAGTAATTTCCTCAAGTTCCATGTCAATATTTTTTATGAAGTAATAACTGAGCGAGGATAATGAGAACGTTAATATAATTAACACGCCAAATCCTAAAAAAAGCCGATTGCCAATTCTCATATTTTTAAAGAAATTCATGCCAATTCCATCTTTCTTATTTATTTAACAACGTATTACCCTACGATGATTATCTGATAAATTACCCATGAAATTTTCGGCGGAATAGGTAATATTTCATTTAATTACAATAGGTTCCCTGGATGTTCGCAAATTCCCCATTATCAATGCATGTACCAAAACACTGGTATAAGAAATCTGTTTGGCTATAAGCCAGAAAACGTTTTTCTCATCTAAGATGAATACGGTTGTGAACCATTTCTCACCTTACCGAGTTTATCTTTATGTTAATTTAATGTTGATTTTTACGCTTGTTAATATTATCCAGATATCAAATCGAAGCACGAAGCGTTGTATAGTCTCACGCTATTATAAACACAAGATCGATCGAAAAAAACGATCGTTAAACCGTTTAATTTTTCTTATTCGATCGGTTTTTTCTATCAAGAAAATAAAAATGAATCGATTCAGCTTGTGAAAACATTAAATTAAATTAATAATTTAGAGTGCTAATTATTTTGTTTTTTTGGTTTTTCCGTGAAAATAAGAACGGTAGCGTCAGGTTTTCAAGGAGGACCAGATAATAAGGAGCGTAGGGTGATAACGGTTTTTTTTATTTTTTGTACTTTCATGATAGTACAACACTCCTCTCCCGACAGTAAAGGTCAAGCGAAGAGAGGAGTTGATAATGTATCAGGTTAAATCAACATTCTTGCTGGCGAACAGCCAGGTTAAAATAAAACCAGCAATATAAGCGACGATGAGACCAGCAATATAGACCGCCATTCCAACAAAAATACCCTGTGCCGATGTCATCAGCGGGATGGAGACCAAACCAGAAGGGCCAAATACCGTATTCAGGCCGATCGGCAATCCCATCCAAGCCACCGTACCAACAAAGAAGCCCCCCATGGCACCACCGCAACAGGCGGTGACAAAAGGTTTCAGGCGTGGCAGCGTGACGCCATAAATCAGCGGTTCGCCAATGCCTAACAGACCGGGGAAAATGGCCCCTTTGATTTGAGTGCGTAGCAGAGAGCCTGTCGGAGAACGAACAAAAAGGGCCAGTGCAGCCCCGACTTGCCCAGCGCCCGCCATAGCAAGAATGGGAAACAGGGAGTTGAAGCCTTGTGCGTCCATCAACGCGAAATAAACTGGCACAAAGCCTTGGTGGATGCCGAAAACTACCGCAATCAGAAACAGTCCAGCTAAAATGGCGCTGCCAAACGGGTTGCCGTTTAAGTGCAGGAACAGCCATGACATGCCTTTGAACAGTTCACCACCGATGGGCATGATGACGACAAAGGTCACCGCGCCAGTAATCAGCAACGTCAGGGTAGCGGTGAGGATCATATCAAGGTTGTCAGGCATGATGCGGCGCACCTGCTTTTCGACCCAGGCACCCAGCATACAAGCCAACAATACGCCAATAATATTACCGCGTGGATCGATGGCCAGGCCAAAGAAATGCGTCATCCCAGCGTAATAACCGGTAGTGCCTTCCGGCACGTAGCGCAAGATAAACAGAGAAGCAATTATTGCACCATTGACGCCCGTTCCACCGAATGCCTTCTGGGTATTAAAACCAATCAGGATGCTAAGAAAAGTAAACAAACCAATGCTAAACACTTTCATGTAAGCAACCAGGCTTTTCAACCAGGCGGCCTGTGCGACACCTTCCACTACCAGTGTTTGTTGTAATAAGGTGGCGATCCCCAACAATAAACCCGCAGCAATAAAGCCTGGAATAAGCGGTGTGAAAATCGTGGCGAATTTGGTCAGAAAGTTATGCACTGCACTTTTTTGCTTGGCTTTAATGTGCTGCTTGTTCTGACTTGCCAACTGACGTAAATCGGGTGGCTCTTTATCCGTCGATGCCGATTGTGCAGGTGCAGTCAGTAGTGCATTCATCATCTCGCTGGCGGTCTGCGCCTTTCCGGGGCCAAGAATGACCTGTAACTGGTCGTCGCCATTGACTACGCCCAGAACGCCAGATATTTCTTTCAGTGCGTCCAGTGCGATTAATTGACGATCCTTTAACGTAAGGCGCAGTCGGGTCATGCAGTTACCGCAGAGAATGACATTCTCTCTTCCGCCGATGAGATATAATATCTCTTCGACCATTGAAAGGGTTATTTTTGCCATGATTATCGTTATATCTCCTGCGATGTTTTACGGATAAAAGCATGGTGTTAAAGAGCGTCGTGCCCGCTTTTGCTGATATGCCCCTCGGCTCACTCTAACTGCCGCATTGCCAGCACACGGTGACATCAATAACCATGTTAGCCATCTTCAGGCGCAGATAGCAATGCGATGGTTAATCTGCGAAGGTTATTCCAACATCCAATACAAATGCCCTGTTGTATACTTGAATGTGGGTTACATGCTGACTTTCCATCACTGCGCTGCGTGCACATAAGGTTACGATCATGACAACGATACCTCCCGGTGACAATGCTGTGCCATCCGACACAGCGATAGAGCAAAAAGTCCTTAAACGTTCAATTTTGTGCACCTTTTTTATTGCAAGTGCAGGGATTATCGTTGGTCTGATTTGCGGGTCAATCTCGATTATTTTTGATGGTATGTTTTCCATTCTGGATGCCGGAATGTGTTCGCTCTCTTTATTGGTCTCCCGCCTACTAGGGCAACCCCATAGCCGCCGCTTTCAGTTTGGCTTCTGGCATGTTGAACCGATGGTACTGGCATTTAATGGTTGCCTGTTGGTTATTCTGTGTTTGTATGCCTTTGTTAATGCTATTAAAGGGATCATTGACGGTGGACGCGAATTAGAACTTGGCTGGGCTATCGCTTATGCAATTACTATCAGCATCTTTTGTTTTGCTCTCTACTTCACACAGCGTCGGCTCAACAAGAAAATCAAATCAGAACTGATTGCCCTTGATACGAAAAGCTGGTTAATGTCCGCCTGTATCAGTAGCGCTTTATTATTTGCTTTTATACTTTCCTGGCTGATGGAAGGCACTCGCTACGAATACCTCAATGTGTATACCGATCCTTTTGCACTGGCGGTTCTGACATTATTGTTAATTCCTGTTCCAGTGAAAACTATCCTGTCAGCTGTGCGAGAGATTCTACAAATGACGCCAGACAGCCTTGACGATAAAATAGAATCCATCATGGCGAAACTGACGTTGGAATATGGTTTTTTGGATTACTCTAACTATGCAACCCGCATCGGCCGTGGGTTGTTTGTTGAAATCCAGATTGTTATTCCAGAGAATATGGAAAATAGCGGCATGCGAAAATTTGATAAAATTCGCGATGAGATTGCTCTATCCATTGGTGAAGAGGGGCCCCATCGGTGGTTGACCATTACCTTCACACAAGATCCCAAGTGGTTATAGTGTGAATTACGGTGGATGATTGACGCTTATTCTTACTGTCGCCAACAAATGAAATTACGGCTGTCGCCATTGAATCGCTACGGGTTTGTTAGACATCTCAGAGTCATTTAAAATGGCTTAAAA